>CAZDDI010000048.1:0-35556 GCA_964504195.1 uncultured Anaerolineales bacterium | reverse complement strand
TTTTTTCCTATAACACCGTTTTTTTTTGGGTGTTAGGCAAAATTTACCTGGGGGGGGGGGGGGGTGGGGGGGGGGGGGGTTTCCCCCCCCCCACCCCCACCGCCGGCGGGATTTTCGGACAGGGTCTTAACTGAACCGTACTGCAACTAGCAGCGCGTGTGAAGCGCGCTTTACGCCGGGCCGGTTCGAGAGGCTACTCTGAGCAGTCCTGTTTTTGTAGCCTTTGCTGTAACGCGCAGCTGATGAAGAGCAGTTCTCCGGTCGCATAGACCAGGACGAAGGGCAGCAGGTTGCGCTCGCGCAAGGAGGTAATTTGCCATATTGCCAGCAGGGCGTAGCCGGTTATCAGGACATCGCCCCACAGGGCGCGGTCGTGTGGCAACCGTTCGCGGCGGCGCGGAGGGCGGGAGGTGTTGTATTTGGGTGTGCGCACGAATGTGCCGCCCCAGTGGCGCAGGCCATCCCACAGGGCCAGGGTGGTGTTCCACGAGAGGCCCACGCCGAGCAGCATGAGCACGGGGTAGTAGAGGATGCGGCGCGGCCAATCGCGGTGCAGGGCGATTTGCCCCAGCAGGTAGAGGAGCGGGGGCAGCGCGGTGATGGTGCCCAGGAAGGCGACCAGTTGCGGCAAGGGGGGATTGTAGAGGGAGAGGGGCAGGGTCAAGAGTGCCATCAACAGGAGCAGGGGCTGGCTGAAGTAGCCGCTGAGGTGCAAGAGGGCAAATAGTTTTTGCGCGGGGGTGAGGTGGGGTGAGCGCAGGAGCGGGCCGGTCAGCTTGCGCAAGGTTTGGGCAGCACCTTTGGCCCAGCGATATTGTTGTTGTTTGAAGGCCAGGGCCAGCGGTGGCAGCTCCGCCGGCGCGACCACGTCGGGCAGGTAGAGCGCACGCCAGCCGCGCAGTTGGGCGCGATAGCTCAAGTCGAGGTCTTCGGTGAGGGTATCGCTTTGCCAGCCCCCGGCGTCTTCGATGGTGCGCTTGCGCCAGACGCCTGCGGTGCCGTTGAAGTTGATCAGCAGGCCGGCGCGATTGCGCGCCAGATGTTCCACGGCGAAGTGGGCATCCAATGCCAAGGCTTGGGCGCGGGTGACGGGGGAGGCAGCGGCGTTAAGGTGCCCCCAGCGCGCCTGGACCATGCCCAGGCCGGCGTCGTGGACGAGGTGGGGGAGGGTCTGTTGGAGGAAATCGGGCGCGGGGCAGAAGTCGGCATCGAAGATGGCGATGTATTCGCTGCGTGCCTGGTGTAAGCCGGCAGCCAATGCTCCGGCTTTGTAGCCTTGCGGTGTAGGGCGATGCAGGACGGTGATTTCGAATCCTTGCTGGCGCAGTTGGGCGGCGGCGGTGTGGAGCAGGGCGGTGGTGCCGTCGGTGGAATCGTCGAGCACCTGTATTTCCAACCGGTCGCAGGGCCAGTCGAAGGCGGCGACGGCGTCTAGGATGCGTGTGGCGACGTGGCGCTCGTTGCGCAGCGGCAGTTGGACGGTGACGGTGGGGTAGGTATCTGGCTCAAGGGGTGGGGGGCTGGGAAGTTGCGCGTCTTTGTGCCAGAGGTAGAGCGCGATTAGTGCGGCGATGTGCAGGGCGTAGAGGGATAGCCCTGCCAGGGCGAATGTGTAAAGCCCGCCGATGAGCGGGCCGATGTATGTATTGATGGTGGTACCTCCGCCAGAAACTCAGTTCTGGCGTATTATACCATAACGCAAGTTGCCACCTGGACTGATTCACAGGGCGATCGTATTTAGAAAGCTTATCCTCTCAGGCTGGCGCGGCTGGGGCACACGCTGTCTGCATCGCCGCGTATTGATTATAAATCAATATCCATGTCAATTGAAAAAGTAAACGATAGTAGCAACCCCCATAATTAGAATTTGAAAGGAGAATAGGGTAAAAAAGCCACTCCAATTGCCATTTTTAACGTGTTTATAATTGACCCGTTGCTTTTTTGAGGTTTGTACCACCACTGCAATATTCTAAAAACAAGATAAATTGATAAACCTACTACAGTGAGACATAACCCTACCATGAGAATAGAAAGTAAAGTCCCCTGACCCCAAAATATACTTGCCATTAAGCCACTGCTGATACTTCCCATAACTAAGCCCAACGCCCCGCCCAAGAATGCCCCTAAGAGAATACTGAACAGCGAAACCATTGTTTTCTTAAAAGTTGCTAACACTTTGTTACTCCCATACTACTGATGTACGAATGAAAGGTGATTTAGATGTGTAGTCTCAAAACCTGCTTGGATTTCCCATACGGTAGCTGCAAGTATACCTATCTCTAAACTTACACTAGAAGTTGGCGCAGAAGCTAACAACCTTAATAATTGGTATTGGTTCATGTCCCGTTAGATCCGTATACCGCAGCGGATTGTTGAGCGTGGTCGCATACCGATTGAGGCTCTGCGGATTCCCCGGCGCGGGCACAATCGAGTCCGCCTGGAGGAAGCGGCCCAGGACGGGATCGTACTGGCGGGCGTTGGAGCCTGTCCTGAGCCTGCCGAAGGATCGTAGAAGCCCAGGGAGGCCTCGTGGCGCTGGCCGGTGAATGCCCCCACGTCTGCGTGGGGCGCGGTCGGTGGGCATGGAGCCATCGCGCGTGCCGCCGTAGGGGTAGTAGCGTTCCAGGCTCACCCGGCCGCCGCTGGCATTGGTGGTCAACGCAGCGCTGCCGAGGTGGTCGCCGTGCAGGTAGGTGAGGGCACCGTTCTGGCGCATGGCGATGCGCTGGCCGTGCTTACAATATGTCCGATTACGAAAGTTGTTATGGCCAAAGATTGGCCGGCGTCTCAAAACAGATTTCGCTGTTTGGGTCTTGGAGTAACATATAGAATGTTTCCAAGTCCATACTGGTAACTTCTGCCAGCGGCTGCGCTACTTCTTCTGGTGCCACTTTCTCTGCTTGCGGTGATTGTAGTCCTAGATATATAAAATTCATTTCTGTAAAATCAATGCAAACACGAATTTTATCTTTTGTAATGTATGTGGGGGTTCCTCCATAGACTATATCAAAGCCGTGGTGGTCATAAGCGAGCCGCAGCGTATAGGCGGGCGTCCACGGCACAATATGCAGATACACTTGCACTGGCTCTCCATACCTCGCCAGTGCTTGATCTGGCGCGTAACGCCGCCAATCCTGAGCAAATTGGCTGGTTGAAGAATAATCTCTAGCACTACTGTACACTTGAATAAAGTCCACCACCTCTTGCTGTTGTGTGAAATTTAGACCAAGGTAATAGTGAACTGCTTGCTGTGTAAATGCTGGATTGAAATAGTAAGACCGGGTCTCTCCAGAAAGCTCCCCCACTATTCCATACGCTCCAAAGATCTCAGGTACAGCTTGCCATGCAGTTGCCCCTGGCGTAATACCCCACCAACAAGGTAGTTCACATCCAGCATTCGTCTCCAGCATCTGCCGTACAAAATTGACGCGCTCATCTGCTGTAAGTGTAGGACGCGACGTCAACACAGGCAGAATAGGAGAGGGGGTTGACGACAATGAAGGTGTAGACATAATGGGTTGCCCAATTGCCGTAGCGCTAGACTGCGCTGTGGGCCAGGCCGTTGCAGTCACTGATGGAATTGCCGATGCCGGGGGAGAGTTACCACAACCGGTTAATAACATAAATATGCAGGCCAACACCACAAATTGCTTAAAACTTTTTGAAGATAGCTGTACACTCATCTGACGGCCTCCCTTACTTACCGGCTACAGCTAGTGCCATCCAGTTAGGCATATTTGCATTCATCCATTGATAACGCGCGGCTCCATAGCTATCTCCGGTAAAGTGATTGTGGGACCAGTTCAGAAACATATCCGCAAAGTCCTCATTCTGAGGAAGTACCCCGTCGCCCGGTTTGGTGCAATGGTTTTGCTGCCAGGGCCAGCGCGGGTTAGAAGTATTCCTGCTAAGGTAATACCCCGCATCGGTCCGCTGATATCCAGGTTTTTCCAACCATCCTCCACCAGCGATGATCTCCCCATTGACCCCAATTTGCGCTGCCATCAAATCTGAATATGGCCGACCGCCGGCGCGTTGGGCGAAGGCATGCCCTAACTCGTGCCCGGTATTGAGATGCCCATCTCGAGGATAAATATTCCTCGGTTCAAATACGTTCGCGTAAACGGTAATATTGGGCATGGTTACATACGCCCAAGCCGTGCCGTGATTCGTGGCAACTCGGCGAAACGTTACGGTCCCGAACACCATCCGAAAAGCGCTTTGAGCATTCAGGGGCATATTCCGTGGCGCAATAGCCGCAGTCAAAGCCGAAGATGACCCCATGCGGGAGCGTTCAGCAAGAAATACTTGAAACACCGCATCGGCCACGGCTTGCGCACCTCGAAGTACCGCCATCCGGTGCGCGACCGGCCAATCCCCTTCAAAGCGGATGGGTAAGGGGTCTGGCGGCGGCTCATGTTCAGCGATACACCGCCCATTGGCTTCCGGTGGACAGTAGGCATGCCCACTCGGATCCGTATACCGCAGCGGATTGTTGAGCGTGGTCGCATAGCGATTGAGGCGCTGCGGATTGCCCGGCTGTGGCACAATCGCGTCCACCGGCAAGAAATGCCCCAGAACGAGAGCACGAGTCAGCGTAAGATGTTTATTCATTTGTATTGAGGCTCAAATACTGAGCGGTGCGCGTTTCAATTGCCCCGACAATATGTTCGATGTCTTGCAAGGTCATCCTTTCTGGGATTAGCCAGGCATCGAAAATGATGATATATTCTTCGTAAACCCCAGACCATTGACAATTAGGTTGTGAGATATCGTTGTACCGATAACAAGTAAAGGCAGAGCTACTCGCCAGTGAACTTTCATATTCCCATTCCAATGGTGTGCTGCCCCAATGCTCAGGCAGCACATCATCTTGATAAATCAACCTAGCCTGACGGGGATTGCGATATTGAAAAACCCTATGTGAAGCTGTCTGAAACGGCACGGTGGTGTTCTCAGCTGTGAACACAATCTATAAGCTATCGCCCACCGTTATTGGCGTGCGGAGATCTTCTGGGCCAGAGTGCACTTGCCAACCATCTGGCATGTCCTCCAGACCGATCAAAAGCTCCTGTGTTGCAAAAGAGCGCGTAGCCGATTTGGGTTGATATAAGCCACACGCAAGCATCAGTAAACTCAACAGCAGCACTAGCCATAGTACATAGCGCTTAGGTGACATGGGTTGTCCTTTTATGCTTACTTCTTGTTAATCCAATGAGGGGCAAGCCCCATAATCTTGTATAAACTGCTCTAAAGTCTGTGTAAAGGTTGTTTCGGTGAGGCGATCCAAGTCAGAGCCGTACTGCTCATAAAGGTACATCCCAAACAGCACCCACCAGGCATCAAACGGTTGATCAAAAGGCGCACGGTTAAAGGGCTACAGAGCGTATCATAGCATGGATGGTATGGAATGCAAGGCGCGTTGCAGAAAGACACCGCCGCAATGCAAGGACGCGTCAGCGCCAGCGCCACCCCGTTCAGCGGCACAGTAGCGCCGCTGAACTATGGCTTATCCAGTGCTGCGGCCGCTCGCCGATCCATAGCTTCTAATACCGCGCGAAACTCGGACATACTCAGCCACCGCTCTTCAAAAACACTTCCTAGCAGCACAATCACCAGATTATCATACCGCGCAATTGCACAACAAGCATGACTGGAAGCCCCATTGATGCTGCTGGGTAGACACTCAACATGCAGTGCGTCGGCCTGGTGCGCAAATGCTAACTCCGGTATTTCCTGCCAGCGGGTCGCTGTGGGGGGAATGCATAGATCATGTTGTTCCTGATACCCTGTTTGCGCTGCAACGGCATCTTGGTATAGCAATAGCCGCTCGCTCACATTGATCCAGGTTTCAGTACGATTGGCCGTACCGTAAAAAGTGTATAACTGTCCCTCCGCATTGGGTTCAGATATAATGGTCACGCGGCCTTGCCGCCAACCAAAAGGTAGATCACTCGCCCGAATAGCCGCTTCTGCGAATAAAGTTTCGGTCGCGCTCAAAGTCGGCCGGGCTTGCTCAACTAGCCGATATACAAACCCGCCGATAAACATTTGCAAGAGTAGTAAAGCCAGTACGCCTAACACCCCTAACAGTCCCCAAAACAAAACCGGCTTTTTCTTCATCGCGGCACCTCTTCATGAGTTAAATCTGAGACATACGGGCCTACCTAAAAACGTAACTGTTCCAGCCCGTTCATCCAACACTGCTTCAACCACTATGTTACCACATCAAACATGATGTGGTTATTGTTTAGCCAACCAGCTAATCAGTAGTGCGATGACAATACTCCACATAAAAATAATCATCAAGATATTCAAGATCACCGCCGTGCGACCACGAACAATTATGTATTGGAAAAACTCCTGACGGATAGCCCCTATCCCACACATAACAGTAACCGCAAAAAGAATGAAAATCAGCAAAGGTTCTACAATCGCTTGAGGAAAATCAAGATAAATCGCAATTGTAGCGCCTAAAGCTATGACAGCTCCAACTAATCCGCATATTGCGGTCCATTCTTTTGTTGACATTGCTCTGGTTTTTACAATCAAGGTCTCTATCATTTGCTACCTCTAGCAGCCTGTCGGAGAGATCATCATACGGCTAAAAATATCCCATTTGAGCATAGTTTCGAACCGAAAAACAGCCTTCGCGTCCCATTCGAGACATAAAAAGCGGCAAATTCACAGGTAGCTATTTCCTCTCCGACAAACTGCTAGGAACCGAAAAAACAATCCGTCTGATTCACAAAATCCGTGTCCTGAATTCCCCCTTCAACCCAAGGGGCAACTTGCATGATAGAACACATCATAGCATAAGCGGCATGAAATACAAGCCGCATTGTATCTATTACGTATGCAAGCCACGGAAACATCTCCCATCTGCTCTTCACGCATCACGTCTCACGTCTCACGTTTCACGCCTCTCCCCATTGCCTTTACCCCGTCCTGGTGTACAATCAGAGCGTGAAGACGGCGCGACGTGGGCTATCCCTGCTTTACCTGCTCGTGGGCCTGGCGAACCTGGTGCGCGGCGGGCTGGCGTTCTACGTTCAGCCGGCGTTGCAGGATTGGCCGCTCGCGCTCCCGCTGCCGCTCCTGGGCCTCGGCTACATCGTGGCGGGCGCGCTCTTTACCGGACTCGGCGCGCTGCTATGGCGGCGCTCCATCTTGCGCCCGGTGCTGCCGCTGGCCCTGGCCTATCAACTGGCCCTGTGGCTCCTGCGCCTGCTCGCCGACCGCTCCAGCTACGCCCGCGCGCTCTGGGGCCGCGATGCCGTACTCACCGCACTCTTCCTGGCCCTGGTCGCCGCCTTACACTGGCGCGTATCGCCACCCATGAGAACAGAAAATTAAACGCAAAGCCGCAAGGCCGCAAAGATTTTTTAGGATGCGTTTACCGATTCGCCTTTTCGCTTTCTCGCTTTCTCGCTGATTCGCCATTCGCTGATTCGAGATTTTTTGATTTGCAGATTTTCACAGGAGGCACACACAATGACCTATTCCCCCGGACGTTGGCAATTGGATGATTTGATGGTTCGCCCCGATACCGCCGAGTACACAGCGTATATCGAGGCCGTCGAGGCGCGCCTGGCGGCCTTCGAGCTCTGGCGCGAGAAACTCACGCCCGATCTCCCCACCGCCGATTTCGCCGCCTTGCTCAAGGAATATGACGCGCTCTACGCCGACATCGCGCGCCTGATAGCCTACAGCCATCTCTGGTTCTCCGAAGACACCGCCAATCAGGACGCGCTGGGCTTCCGCGCCGCGATGCAACAGCGCGCCGCGGATGCGGAAAACCGTGGGCTGTTCTTCACCCTCTGGTGGAAACAGCTGGAGGATGAACCCGCCGCCCGCTTGCTTGAAGCCAGCGGCGATATGCGCTATCATCTGCAACAGCTGCGCAGCTTCAAGCCCCACACGCTCAGTGAGCCAGAAGAGCGCATCATCAACCTCAAAAACGTCAACGGCATCGAAGCACAGCTCACCCTCTATGACATCATCACCACCAAAATCGAATATCGCCTCACCATCGAAGGCGAAGAGAAAACGCTCACGCGCGGCCAACTCTCCGCCTACGTCTACCACCCCGATGCCGCTATCCGCGCCGCCGCCTACCAGGAATTGCTCAAGCACTACGCCGACCGCGCCGACGTGCTGGCACAAATCTACGCCACCCGCCTGCGCGATTGGCACTCCGAGAACGTGCAGCTGCGCCACTTCGCCAGCCCCATCAGCGTGCGCAATCTGGCGAACGACATCCCCGACGCGGTGGTAGACACGCTGCTCGATGTGGTCAGCAAAAACGCCGTGCTCTTCCAGCGCTACTTCCGCTTCAAGGCGCGGCAGCTCGGCCTGGAGCGGCTCACCCGCTACGATGTCTACGCCCCGCTCAACGATGCCGACAAGACCTACACCTTCGATGAGGCCGTGCAGCTGGTGGATGCCAGCTATCGCGCCTTCTCGCCCACCCTGGCCGATCTTGCCCTGCGCATCATCCACGAGCAGCATATTGATTCGGAAACCCGCCCGCGCAAAGCCGATGGCGCCTACTGCTACGGCGTTCTGCCGGGGCTGACCCCCTGGGTGCTGGTCAACTACGCCGGTACCATCAACGATGTCTCCACGCTGGCGCACGAGCTGGGGCACGCCGTCCACGCGCAGCTGGCCGCGGACCATTGCGTCACTACGTTCCACTCCGCGCTGCCGATGGCGGAGACGGCTTCCGTTTTTGGCGAGATGCTGCTCAACGATAAGCTGCTCAAGGAAGAGACTGACCCCGAAGTTCGGCGCACCATCCTCAATTCCTTCCTGGCCGATAGCTTCGCCACCATCCTGCGGCAGGCATACTTCGTGATCTTCGAGAAGCGCGCGCACGAGATGGTCAAAGCTGGCGCCACGCCCGACGCGCTCAACGCGGCGTATCTCGAAAACCTGCACGAGCAGTTCGGGGATGCGGTGGCGGTTTCTGACGATTTCCAATACGAATGGCTCGCCATCCCGCATATCTACGAACGGCCCTTCTATTGTTATGCCTACGCTTTCGGCAACCTGCTGGTGTTGGCGCTCTATCGCAAGTACAAGGAGATCGGGCGCGAGGCGTTTGAACCGCAGTACCTCCGCATCCTCGCGCACGGCGGTGCCACCAGCCCCGACGCCATCATCCAAGAGGCCGGGTTCGACATGGCCTCCCCCGCTTTCTGGCAGGGTGCCTTCGATCTCATCGCCGAAATGCTGGATGAGTTGGAGAGTCTGTAGACGGGTGATGGGGGGAGTGGGTGAGCGGGTGATGGGGAGAAGGAGATGCCTTCTCGCTTTCTCGCCTTTTCGCTGATTCGCCATTCACCATTTGAGATTTGAGATTTTCTATCCCAAAGGAGTTGTTATGAATCCTGAAGACGAACGCATTGCAACCGAAAAACAACGCTGGTTGGAGAAGAATTACAACAAGGCTGTGAGCCGCTTCCCGGAGCGCCAGCCCCAGTTCGAGACCACGTCCGGCGCGGTAGTGGCGCCTCTGCTCACCCCGGCGGATGTGGCCGGCGACTACCTCAACGATCTGGGCTTCCCCGGTGCGTACCCCTTCACACGCGGCATCCAGCCCACCATGTACCGGGGCCGCTTCTGGACGATGCGCCAGTACGCGGGCTTCGCCAGCGCCGAAGAGTCCAACGCCCGCTATCGCTACCTGCTGGAACAGGGGCAGACCGGCCTCTCGGTCGCCTTCGACCTGCCCACGCAGCTGGGCTACGATGCGGACGATGAGATGGCTATCGGCGAGGTGGGCAAGGTGGGCGTCTCCATCAGCAGCCTGCGCGATATGCGCACGCTGTTCAAGGAGATTCCGCTGGATAAGGTCAGCACCTCCATGACCATCAACGCGCCCGCCGCCGTGCTCTGGGCGATGTATATCGCCGTCGGCAAGGAGCAGGGCGTGGCCCCCAGCCAGCTCAACGGCACGATTCAGAACGACATCCTCAAGGAATACGTCGCGCGCGGCACCTACATCTTCCCCCCGCGCCCCTCCATGCGCCTCATCACCGACATCTTCCGCTATGCCGCCGCCGAGGTGCCCAAGTGGAACACCATCAGCATCAGCGGTTACCACATCCGCGAGGCCGGCAGCACGGCGGCGCAGGAGATCGCCTTCACCCTGGCCGATGGCATCGCCTATGTGCAGGCCGCGCTCGATGCGGGCTTGAGCGTGGACGATTTCGCGCCGCGCCTCTCGTTCTTCTTCAACGCGCATAACAATTTCCTGGAGGAAATCGCCAAGTTCCGCGCGGCCCGCCGCCTCTGGGCGCGCATCATGCGCGAGCGCTTCGGCGCGCAGGATGCCAAATCGTGGATGCTGCGCTTCCACACGCAGACCGCCGGTTCCACGCTCACGGCGCAACAGCCGGTGAACAACGTGGTGCGCGTGACGCTGCAAGCGTTGGCGGCGGTGCTGGGCGGCACCCAATCGCTGCACACCAACTCGATGGATGAGGCGCTCTGGCTGCCCACCGAGGCCAGCGTGCGCGTCGCGCTGCGCACGCAGCAGATCATCGCGCATGAGTCCGGCGTGGCCGATACCGCCGATCCGCTCGGCGGCGCGTACTTCATCGAAGAGCTCACCAACGATATCGAGCGCCGCGCGCAAGAGTACATCCAGACCATTGATGAGCTGGGCGGGGCGGCGGCGGCCATCGAGCAGGGCTACATGCAGGCGGAAATTGCCAACGCCGCATACCAGGCGCAGCAGGCCATCGAGCGCGGCGAGCAGGTCATCGTCGGCGTGAACCGGTTCGAGGTGAGCGAGGGCGCATCCACGTTGCCGCAGCTCAAGGTTGACCCGGCGCTGGAGCAGGCGCAGCGTGCGCAGCTGGCGACCTTGCGCGCCGAGCGCGATAACGCGCGCGCCGCGGAGCTGCTGGCCCGCATCGAAGCAGCAGCGCGCACAGCCGATGCCCCGCTCATGCCCTTGCTGGTCGCAGCGGTGGAGGCGGATTGCACGCTCGGCGAAATCTGCGGCGTGCTCCGCAACGTCTGGGGCGAGTACCAGCCCAAGGTGATGTTGTAAATCATTACAAGACCTGGCAGGTTTCAAAAACCTGCCAGGTCTGACTTTACCATGACCTCTTTAACACCCTTTCTCACCGACGCCGCCGGGCAGGAGCACCTCCTCGCCGCAGACGCCATCACGCTGGGGCGCGGCCCGGAGTGTGACATTATCATCACCCACCCCCAAGCCTCCCGCCAGCACGCCCGCCTGTACCGCGCGGGGCGGCGCTTCACGCTGGAAGACCTCGGCAGCACCAACGGCACGCGCCTTAATGCCGCGCCACTGCGCTCTCCCACCGCACTGCAAGACCGGGATTGCATCGAGATTGGCGATGTGCAGCTGGTGTACCACGATCCAGACAGCACTTACCGCGACGCCCCCTTTCCCACCCTGGAAATGGATGTCGCCGCAGGCGTTGTGCGCGTGGATCGTCAATCGGTAGAACTTTCGCCCAAGGAATTTGAGCTGTTGAGCTATCTGTACGCGCATAGCGGCGAAGTCTGCGCCAAAGACGCCATCGGCGCAGCGGTCTGGCCGGAGTATCAGGCGGATGTCTACGATTACCAGATCAAAAATCTGGTGCGCCGCTTGCGCGCCAAAATCGAGCGCGACCCGGCCCAGCCGCAGGTGCTCTTGAGCGTGCTCGGACGCGGCTACAAGCTGCTTGCGCCGCGCACAGAGGAATAAGCCGCCATGTCCACTAATTTGCAAGGCCAAACGCTCGGCAAGTACCGGCTGCTGGAGCTGCTCGGACGCGGCGGCATGGCGCAAGTCTACCGTGCCTACCATCCGCACCTCAAACGCTACGTTGCGCTCAAAGTCATGCGCGCTGACCTGGCCGAGGAAGCCGAGTTCGTGGCGCGCTTTCACCGAGAAGCGCAGGCTGTTGCTGCCCTACGCCACCCCAACATCGTCCAGGTCTTCGATTTCGATGTGCAGGACGAGCGTTACTACATGGTGATGGAGCTGCTTGCCGGGGATACGCTCAAGGCGCGGTTGGCTGATTGCCGTGCGCATGGGGAGCGGATGGACTGGGGCGAGGCGGTGCGCGTCGCGCTGGATGTGCTGGCGGGCCTGGCGTATGCCCACGGCGCGGGCATGATTCACCGCGACATCAAACCCTCCAACATCCTGCTGACCCAGAACGGGCAAGCGGTGCTGAGTGATTTCGGTATCGCGCATATTATTGGCGGAACGCAGTACACCGCCTCCGGCGCGTTTCTAGGTACGGTGGAGTATATGGCCCCAGAACAGGGTTTGCGCGGGTACTGCGACGCACGCAGCGATCTCTACGCGCTGGGCGTGGTGCTGTACGAGCTGCTGGCCCAGGAGCCGCCCTTTAGCGGAGAAACACCGCTGGCGGTGTTGATGGAACACGTCAACACGCCGCCACCGGCCTTACGTGAGCGCGTCCCCGATGCGCCGGAAGCGCTAGAGCAGGTAATCCTCACCGCATTGGCGAAGGAACCCGCCGCGCGCTATCAAAGCGCGGCGGCGATGTCCAGCGCGTTGCGTGCCGCCGTCACGGATGCCGCCATCCCGCTTCCCGCAACATTGCACTGGACGCGCCCTCCAACGCCTATCCAGGAGCATACTGAGGCTGCCGCGCAAGTCTACTCCGGCGCGGCGCGCGCGCAGCTCGCCGCGAGTGGCTTTGTCGCCGGGGATACGGCCCCCGCGACCACAGTCGCGCCGCCGCGCCAGCCGGGGCGTGTGGGCCGCGCGATTCTGCTAGCTCTGGCCCTGTGGGGCTTCTGCAACCTCACCGCGCTCACTGCCGAGGTGCTGGACGAGGGGACGTTGTTTACGCAAGGCTGGCCGTTGGAATTTCTGCTCATCGCCTGCGCCCTGTGCATCATTATGGTGCGGACAGAGTGCATCTGGCTACTGATTCCGGTGGTGCTGCTGCTGGGGAACGGTGCATTGCTCGCGTTGACCGCGCTCAACGACGGTTGGCATCTATGGGATGTGCTGTGGGTTTTCGAGCTGTGGCTGCTGGCACTGGGAATCATCCCGCCGTTCTTACTGCGGCGCAAAGAAACCGCGCAGCGCTTTAGCCGGTTGTTGGGCTGGGGGTTAGGGTTGATTGGGTGGAGTTTGGCCCTGTACGTTGCTATGCTGGCGTTGCAGCAAGGGGGCGGGTTACAGATTTTCGCGTGGTTGCAAGCTTTACTGGGGCGCTAATCGAGCACAAGCCAAGGCTGCGGATTGAAGGCGGAATCACGCTTTTTCTGATCGCGGTGGAAAGTCTTGCGACCAGCCTTCTGGGTTCTAAACAATAAGACCTGCCAGGTTTCTAAAACCTGGCAGGTCTTTCGTTTTTCCGTTACGGCGTGATAAGCGCTTCGCCCGTTTCAGGCGCGGGCGGTGGGGTAATGACTTCCGCTACTACCGCCGGTTCTAGCGCGTGGGCCAGCACGTCCTCAATATCGTCAACCAGCACCATGTTGAGGTCGCCCAAGACCTGCTCCGGGATTTCTTTCAGGTCAACTTCATTGAGTTTGGGGAGCAGGATGGTCTTCAGCCCAGCGCGATGGGCCGCCAGCACTTTTTGCTTGACGCCGCCGATGGGTAACACTTGCCCTTGCAATGTCACTTCCCCGGTCATGCCCAGGTTGGGGCGGACGGGCCGCTTTGTTAGCAGCGAGACCAGCGCCGTGACCATGGTCACGCCTGCCGAAGGGCCGTCTTTCGGCACTGCGCCAGCGGGGACGTGCAGGTGGATTTTGCCCTTGCACTTATCCTCGGCTAGCCCCAGCTCTTCCGCGTGCGATTCCACATAGCTCAGGCCGATCCGTGCGGATTCGCGCATCACGTCGCCCAGTTGCCCGGTGAGGATGAGTGTACCTTCTGTACCGCTCATGGTCGCAGCCTCGACGAAGAGCACTTCGCCGCCGGAAGGCGTCCAGGCGAGGCCGGTTGCCACGCCAGGGCGTTCGGTGCGCAGTGCCGCCTCGAAGCGGAAGCGCGGTTTGCCCAGGAACTCACTTGCCTGGGCTGCATCTACCACTACTGGCGGAAGGGGTTCTGTGGGTGTAGTCTCTACCTCTACTTCTACTTCCAGTTTTACGTTTGCCTCGTCCTCGATCTTGATCTCCAGCGCGGCGTGTTCGGCTACTTTTGTCGCTATCTTGCGGAAGACCTTGCCGATTTCCCGCTCCAGCTGCCGCACGCCTGATTCACGGGTGTAGTCGCGGATAATTGTTCGCAGACCGTCATCTTCAAAGATAACTTCGTGTTCCAGCAGGCCGTTGGCCCGCAATTGGCGCGGTACCAGATAGTGTCGGGCGATGTGGAGCTTCTCGTATTCCGTGTACCCGTCCAGGTAAATCAGCTCCATGCGGTCGAGCAGTGGTGCGGGAATGGTGCTGGTGGTGTTGGCTGTGCAGATGAAGAGCACCTGGCTCAGATCGAAATCCACATCCAGATAATGGTCGCGGAAGGCGTGGTTTTGCTGTGGGTCGAGCACTTCGAGCAGTGCGGATGAGGGATCGCCCCGCCAGTCGTTGCCGATTTTATCCACTTCATCCAGCATGAAGATGGGATTTTTCACGTTTACGCGCTTCATGGCTTGCATGATGCGACCCGGTAGCGCGCCGATATAAGTGCGGCGATGCCCGCGAATCTCGGCCTCATCACGCATCCCGCCCAGGCTCATGCGGGTGAACTTGCGCCCCAGCGAGCGGGCGATGGATTGCCCCAGCGAGGTCTTGCCTACACCGGGCGGCCCGACAAAGGCCAAAATCGCGCCCATGCCCTCGTTGCGGCGGCCCTGTAAATCCAGGTCTGCGTCAGTCACACCGCGCTCCTGGCGTAGTTTGCGCACTGCCAGGAATTCCAGAATGCGCTCTTTGACATCTTCCAGGTCGTAATGATCTTCATCCAGCACTACGCGCGCATCGGGGATGTTTAGTTTATCCTCAGTGAGCGCCTGCCAGGGCAGTGCCGTGAGCCAATCGAGATAGGTCTTGATGACCCAATACTCGGCGGCTTGGGGCGGCATCTTCTCCAGGCGGCGGAGTTCGCGCAACGCTTCTTCTTTGGCTTCCTCGGACATGCCGCTTTCTTCAATCTTTTGCAGGTACTCCTCAGCGTCGCGCTTGCCGTCTTCGCTTTCCCCCAGCTCCTTGCGAATGGCTTCCATCTGCTGCCGCAGATAATACTCGCGCTGGTTTTTGTCAATTTCCTCTTTGGCCTTTTCTTGAATCTGCTGCCCAATCTCGCGCACTTCCAACTCGTGGGTTAGCACACGCACCAGGTGTTCCATCTTGTGGGTCAGGGAGGTGTGTTCCAGGATTTTCTGTGCGTCTTCTACCTCTACCCGCAGATTGGAGCAGAGCAAGTAGACGAGCAGGCGCGGGTCTTCGAGCTGTTGGATGAAGCGAATGGCTTCTTCGGGAAACTGTGGGATGAGCTCGGCCAGCCGCACGGCTACATCTAACAGGTTGCGGCGCAAGGCTTCTTCAATGATGGAATTTTCGACAAGATCCGGTATGAGCTCTACGTGTGCCTTGAGGTAGGGCGATTCCTGGGTCCATTGGGTGACGCGAAAGCGTTCTAGCCCCTGGATGAAGACGGTGAGCGTGCCATCGGAGCCACGCATGACGCGGTGAATGATTGCTACTGTGCCAACGTCATGCACTTCGGCGATGCCGGGAACTTCGACGGAGGGGTCTTTCATGGAGACCAGGCCGATGATGCGATCTCCGCGCTCGACTTCTTCTACCAGTTGAATGGAGCGGGGAATTCCCACTGCTAAGGGCATAACAATAAAAGGGTAAGCCACAGTGTTGCGCAGCGGCAACACCGGTAACTCTTCAGGTACATGTTTGAGCATATCGCTCATGTTGTTATCCTGCATATTAAACCACGGTAACATCTATTTCTCCTCACCCCGCTCAAGGCAGTTCCTGTTTGCGGGTGCTTCAAGATTCAACTGAATTACAATATTTACGCGGTTTGTTCCACCAAACGATCTTTAATCTCAAATTGTCTACCGTACATTTTCCAAGTGCATTCAGTTTTAGCCACGAATTTTACGAATTTCTTATTGTTTTTGTGTTAATTCATGGTAAAAATCTACAAGTGTACGGTAGCAAAATCTCAAAAAGTGATTTTTTAGCGGTTTTAGCCGCCAAGTTCGTTCTGCGCCGGTGGCGCAAACGGTAACCGCGCAACTACTGTGAATTATAACACGTCCTGATTAGAAATCCATAAGAATTCTAGGGCAGTTTGGGGTATAATGGGTTGGGAGCGCAATCTCATTAATAGACCTGGTAGGTTTGAAGTTCTCTTCGGTGTGGCGAGTCTGTGTCCGCCCGCAAATCACGGTAAAATCAGGACTCTGCGAAACCTGCCAGCTCTGATACTCATCACTGAGGAAGGTTTATGCTTGATACTCATATTCATTTACAATTTCCTATCTATGCGGACGATCTGGACGCGGTGTTAGCGCGTGCCGCTGAGGCGGGTGTGTCCGCTTGCATCGTGCCGGGGACAGATCTGGAGGACAGCCGCGCTGCTATCGCCTTGAGCGAGCGGTATGCCGCCGGCCCGTGCGTGTTGTATGTTGCGGTGGGGTTCCATCCCACCAACGCGCATTTGCTCACGCCGGATGCGCTGCGTGAGCTGCGTGCCCTGGCCCAGCACCCGCGCGTGGTTGCCATCGGCGAAATAGGCCTGGATTACTATTGGCCGCAGCAGTCCCGGCGCGACTGGCCGTGCGCCGAACCGGCCCAGCAGCGTGCCGCCTTCGAGCGGCAGCTCGAACTGGCTGCCGAGTTGGATCTGCCGGTAGCAATCCATGACCGTGACGCGTCGGATGACACGTTGCGCATTCTGCGCGCCTGGGTTGCGGGGGGAGGGGGTCGCTCAGGCGTGTACCACGCCTACGCAGGCGGCCCGACTCGTCTTGAAGAGACATTGGCCCTGGGTTTTTACATCGGTATGGATGGGCCGGTCACGTTTCCCAAAGCTACTGATTTGCACGCCGTCGCCCGGCAGGTGCCGCTGGAGCGATTGCTGCTGGAAACCGATGGGCCTTACCTTACCCCGCATCCCTATCGGGGTAAGCGCAACGAGCCTGGCTATCTGCGCTACGTTGTGCAGCAAATCGCCGCGCTGCGTGACTGTACACCCGAATCCGTTGATGCTACTACCGCTGCTAACGCTCACGCGCTCTTCTGCATCCCGCAGGCGTGACTATGGTATAATGCGCAACGTCAAACGTGATTGGAGAAGTAAGGTTTACGCAAGTAGCGCACCTTGAGCTTGTCGAAGGGGGCGCGCTAACCAGAACCGGCTACCTGCGACAGGCTCAGGCAGCGGGATGGCGTAAGACTTGAGAAGAAATCACGCTTCACGAGAAACCCATGTCTAACAACTCATTACTGTACCACGCCCTGATTGCTGATGCACTTCAACAGCTGGAAGCGTTGCTCCTGGAGACCCCTTCAGGGACACCTGAAGCCGCCGCTATGGCTGTGCGCGCGTTGGTGGGCAGCGGGGGCAAACGGCTGCGCCCGGCGCTGCTCATTCTCGTCGCGCACCTTTGCAATGCCCCGCTTGCTCAAGCGCACTTGCTTGGCGCGGCGATCGAGATGTTGCACACGGCCACCCTCATCCATGATGACCTGATTGACGGCGCGCGGATTCGGCGCGGATTGGAAACGCTCAATGCAGCTTGGTCGCCTGCCGCGACGGTGCTGGCCGGTGACCTGGCTTTTGCGCGCGCCGCTTTGCTCGTGGCGCAGGTGGAGGATGCACGCATTATGCGTCGTTTCGCGGAGACGTTGGAGGCAATTTGCAGCGGGGAACTGCGGCAGATGTTCGTAGGGCGCGGGAGTCTCCCCACCATCGCAGAGTATTATGAGCGCATCTTTGCCAAAACCGCCTCGCTCTTTATGTTTGCCACGGAGAGTGGGGCGTGCTTGGGCGGATGTTCGGAGGAGATGCTCGGCGCTCTGGCGCGCTTTGGGGAGCTGCTGGGGTTGGCTTTCCAGATTGCGGATGATGTGCTTGATTTTATGGGCACAGAAGCACAACTGGGTAAGCCGGTGGGCGGTGATTTGCGGCAAGGGTTGGTGACGCTGCCTGTGCTACGCTACCTGGAATTGCACCCGGATGATGATCGTGTGTTGCGATTGCTGGCGGAGAAAGATGTCGCGCTCATTCCAGGTCTCGTGGCCGATTTGCGCAGTTCCTCCGCTGCCGAGCAAGCCATGGGTGAAGCGCAAGGGCTGGTGGATGAAGCCCTGGCGTTGCTTGCCGCGCGGTTTCCCGTTTCGCCTTACCGTGAGGCGCTGGAAGAGATCGCCCACTTCGCCGTGCAGCGCCGCTATTGAATTTTCTCACGCAAAGAGCCGCCAAGCTGCAAGTGTACCCTGAGATTGTCGAAGGGGACACGCTAACCAGAACTGCCCGCCTTCGACAGGCTCAGGCAGCGGGATGTAGCAACCAGATCAATTATGTCCATTACCTTATCCATCCTCATCGTCAGTTGGAACGTGCGCGAGCTGTTGCACCGCGCGCTGGATTCGATCTATGCCTCCTGGGGCGACCAGCCCGGCCTGGAGGTGATTGTCGTAGATAATGCCTCCAGCGACGGCAGCCCGGAGCTGGTGCGTGCGCTGTTCCCGCAGGTGCAGTGTATCGTCAATACCCAAAATCGCGGCTACACCGGCGGCAACAACCAGGGTTTGGCCGCCGCCAGCGGCGAATTGCTCCTCGTCCTCAACCCGGATATCGAAATTGTGGGCGATGCGCTGCACACATTGGTCGCCTATATGCAAGCACACCCAGAGGTGGGGATGCTCGGCCCGCAGCTGCTCAATCCCGATGGGAGCGTGCAATCCTCGCGGCGGCGCTTGCCCACACTGCCTGTCCTGTTCCTCGAAAGCACCTGGCTTCAGGACGTGGCCCCGCGTGGATGGTTGCGCCGCTATTACGTCGCAGATCAGCCCGATACCATCGAGCAAGCCGTGGATTGGATCACTGGCGCGGCGATGCTGACGCGCCGGGCGGTCTGGGAGCAGGTGGGCGGCTTTGATGAGGGCTTCTTCATGTACTCGGAGGAGCTGGACTGGTGCCGGCGGGTCGGCGCGGCGGGCTGGCGGGTGGTGTACCTGCCCGCTGCGCGCATCATCCATCACGAGGGCAAGAGCAGCGAGCAGGTGGTCGCTGCCCGGCATGTGTACTTCCAGACTAGCAAAGTCCGCTACACGCGCAAATATCACGGCGCGGCGTGGGCTGAACTGTTGCGCTTCTGGCTGCTGGGGCAGTACGTCTGGCAGCTGGGGCTGGAGGGGACGAAGTGGCTGCTCGGCAGTCGCCGCGAGCTGCGTGCCGCGCGCGTGGCGGCGTACCGGGAAGTGTTGCGGAGTGGGCTAATGAAACCATAGCCGCCTCTTTCCTGCTTTTACGCGGAAGAGGCGGCTTTTGATTAGAGGTAACTGGATGGCTAATGTCTATTTGTTAATTCTATTGCCATTCAAGTTTGCCTTATGTGTAGTTTTGCCCGGGATAGATAAGTGTATGCGCGTTAGAAGGGTATAAAGTTGCTCCTGGGGATAGCGTTTTGTGGAAAACAGTTGCACACGTGACCACTTTCCCATCTCCTGCAACAAATACTAGGGAGTGGGCAGAGGCCCCAATACCATTCAGCGCAGTGATGCCAGGTGTGACAAACATAGACCTGCCCAGGCGGACACCGGGACTGAATTTGAGCACCAGTTGTATCCATGGCATCCATATTAAAAGCACAAAGCTCGGCGTCATCATCAGCCGCTGCCATGATTTGAGTTGCAGGAGTAAATGCGGCGCTTAACAACAAGAGAGCTATCGTCAGTTGAACTAGCAAAAATGTTTTACGTTTCATCAGTTGCACTCCTTGGTTTGAATTGTGTTGATTAGATTTTCAATTGGGTGATCCCGGGCAGGATAGATAACGTGACAAGGTAGATAGAGTACGTTTCCAAAGTTATACAAGATATAGCGTGGGCAACCTCGAAGTTATGTTCTTTATTAAAGCATACTATCTAACAGTAGTCCATATACCTGAGTATATATTTTTGGAGGTGCTCCATGCTTACAGGCGGCCAAAGGTTACGAGTGATTAGGAAAAGGTGTGGCGAAACGATAGAAAATATCGCGACTGATGCTGAAATCACCTATAAAACTTTGTCTGAAATTGAGCGGGGTATTACAAAACAGCCATGCAGAGAAAATTTGAATGCCATTTTAGAGGCGTTGGAACAATGTGGGGAGGTAAGCACGGAAGATTGGCAAGCGGTATTTGAGGCCTATGGCTATAAAAAGCCCTGCCCGCTACCTGTAGGGACTGAGATTGAGCGGGCTAAGCAACAATGGCGTGTGGATTATGGGCATGTCACGCATCCCGCATATTTAATTGGTTTTAGTGAGCGTTTATTGGATTGGAATAAATATGCACCCAGATTGCTCGGGTTGCGATATAATGATATAAGAACACGGTGTTTTGAAGGCGCAACCATGTTTGATGTGACATTCAACTTTTCTCAGGGTTTCATAACGATCGAAAATCAGGCGGAGTACTTGCTTAATTATGTTTATATGACAAAAAGTGGGTTGTTGCCCTACAAGGATGAATCCTGGTATGCTAGGCGTATCTTGACTGCGCAACGAAAGTATCCAATTTTCAAGCAATTGTGGGATTCCTTTCCTGATGATAGTTTTAAGACAGCGTTTGCAGGCATTTCTATACCTATAGTATTGCGTTTGCCGGAAGAATCAGACTCTTTAACTTTTCAGTTTGTGAAAGTTGCTTTTGCTGCTGATGAACGATTTTTGATCATACAGTGGATTCCGCTAGATGAAATCACCATGCGTAGATGTCTTGCGTGGGTGCGGGAAGAGAGTGGGGTTGTGAGTGAAATGTGAAAGGAGTTCTTTGTAGATGAAGCGCATTACGCTAGCTTGGTTACTTTTATTGGTTTTGCTTGCCGCCTGCAACGGGCCGCGCCCTACGCAATCCCCGGTATCGCCGCCGCCGACGCCTGCACTGCTCCCGCGTACCTTCGATGGTGGCCTGGCTCACGCCTGGGTGGAGCGCCAATGCGCGCTCGGCCCGCGCATCACCGGCACGGAGGGCAACCGGCTCGCGGGCGATATGTTCATCGCTGAGCTGCGCGCGCTGGGGTGGGAGACGGCGGAGCAGACGTTTACGTTCCAGGATACGCCTATCCGCAACATCCTGGCATGGCGCGGGGAAGGGCCGGCGGTGCTACTTGGCGCGCACTACGATACCCGCCGCCGCGCCGATTTGGATCTGCTCGATCCCACCCAGCCGGTGATGGGCGCGAACGATGGCGCCAGCGGCGTCGCGGTGCTACTGGAGCTGGCGCGCGCGCTCGATGGGGAGCGCGTGGATCGGCAGGTCTATTTGGCGTTCTTCGATGCGGAGGACAACGGCAATCTCGATGGTTGGCCGTTCTGTGTGGGATCGGCGTACATGGCGCAGGCGTGGGGCGCGAACGGTGAGCCGCCGTTGACTGCTGTGGTGGTGGTGGACATGATTGGTGATGCTGATCAGCAGGTCTACTACGAGCACAACTCCGACCCGGCGCTCAGCCAGGAGCTCTGGGCCATCGCGGGCGCGCTCGGCTACGGCGACCGCATCATCCCGGAGTATCGCTACGCGATTTTCGATGACCACATTCCGTTCCTGCAACGCGGCATTCCCGCTGTGGACATGATTGACTTCGATTACCCCTATTGGCATACGGGCGAGGACACGGTGGACAAGGTCTCGCCGGAGAGCCTGGAGGCTATCGGGCGCACGCTCGAAGTGTGGCTGGAGGGGCCGGCGGAGTAATACGCGGGTGGGGGAGAGAAAAACAGCGGGCGCAGAGATTTCTCTGCGCCCGTTGCAGTAGAAAGCAAATTGTGTGTGATTGACAAAATCAAGGTTAAAATTATAATGCCGTCAGAATAATTGCAATATCTGAATTTCAATAAACTAAAAAAATGTATAGAAATTGAATACGCTTAAGGAGGAATTCATGTCACGCAAAATAATTGTGTTGTTTATACTAACCCTATTCTTACTTCTATCTGCCTGCCAGCCGGCAACCGCTCCACCTACTGAGCCGCCAACCCTTACCCCTACGGCAACCGTAACCCCGCTGCCCACGCCGACGGCTACCAGCACGTCGCAACCTACCCCTACGCCTACCGCTATACCCACTGCCACGCCTATTCCCCAGGCGGATGTTACTATTTATGTTGTTGCGGCTGATGAAACCCCGCTCGATGCGGCGACTGTTCTTCTCAGTAACCCGCTGCTCGAAATTTCTCAGGAAGCGGTCACTGATGAAACCGGGCAGGCGCTTTTCACGGGGCTAGATTTGGCTACCTACACTGTTACCGTAACCGCTGCTGGCTATCTTGAGCAAACTATTACCATGCTTGCTGAGAGCACCATGATGAGCATCACGGTCAGTTTGCAATCTCGCCCGGTAGCGGCTCGCCCGACTGCAGACCCTACAACATCCGCGCCAGCCGCGACCGCGCCGCCCCCTCCCCCGCCGCCAGCACAAGCTCCGGTTGCCGGGAATATGCTTGCTAATCCGGGCTTCGAAGAGCGGGATGCACATTGGCGTAGCTCATCAGATCTAATCCCTTATCTAAGGATTCACCATGCTAGCCAATTCACTCCATTTGTGCATTCAGGTGATTATTCTACTTTTCTTACTTATCAATATGAAAATGTCATTCAAGTTGTTCATAACACTACACCTGGCACAACCTATCGCTTGGGAGCTTGGGTGCGCTTGTGGTCAAATCCATCAGGTGATCGGAATATTAGTCAGAATCCTCCTAATATCTATGGGAATGCTTGTATCAACGTCATTGGCCACACTAATTTTCGTGATACCAATCGTGTATGTGGTGGTCAAGCACAGAGATTTGATGAATGGCAATATATAACTGTGGATGCAGTTGCGCAGGCCGATCATATCACTGTGATGCTGGTTGCTATGGGACAGGGTGCGCAGGATTATCAGATTTTTTGGGATGATATGTCTCTTACTGTCTCCCCGGTAGCGCTTCCCATGCCGACCCCGACGCCGGTTCCGACCGCTTATGCTCCTCCGTCTCGCCCCGCGCCGGTGGATTTCTCCGGCGTGGGCTTGCGGGATGCGATGCTGCAAAGCCGAACCAATATCGAGCAGTTGGGCGGCGTGTTGGATCGTGTTTACAATGGTGATGTCGGTAGTTGCGAAGAATTCAACGGCTATTATCAGCAACTATACGCCAGCCCCACCTATGCCAATGTTGCCGGTGATTGGCAAGGGCTTTACAATGATTATGATTGGGCGGTCATGCACACTCTGCAAGACAACGGCGGCATCTTCGAGATGTGTACCCGCGGTGGCGGTTCACTCAGCTATTTCAACTTTACCGTATCCCGTGCGGCTATCAACAGCAGTCTTGAGCGGTTGACGCCGGCCATCAATGCAGCGAATGCCATGCTCGGCGCTCCGTAACAATCCGTTCCGCCGAAGAAAACAGCGGGCGCAGAGTGAATCTCTGCGCCCGCTGTGGTCAATATAGTCACCGTTGCTGATGAAATCTGCGTGAGTTATCTGCTCTTACTGGGCCTAGGTCACCCTCTTCCAAGGATCAATGGAAGGGAGTAAAGGGGGTGTCCGCCTAACCGGCGAGCGTTACCCGCGGGTGGGCGGGGAATGCCACTTTCTTGACGAACCACCCTTCCAAGGGCACCGAATCGTTGTTTTTAAGCCGCGACAGCCACGTCAGGTTGACGCCCTGGTTGGCGTGAGTGAGTTGTAACACCACCACGGCAAGTAACCGCACTATCAAACTTGTACCAGTTCTCTACTCTCAACTGCAAAAAGTGGAGAGATAGGGCATGCGCAATACTCTTGGATTAAATCGGTCAGCTCATGCAGCATAGGAAGACCAGCTTCAGGACGTTCTGCAGTACGCCACGTACTGCCATCTAGAAACACCAGCTCAAGGGAGTGCTGCGGCACCTTCTTCTCGTAAGTAGCCATCAATTGTCGTATACACACCAAATCCCGATAAACACGGAAACTGTAAGTTGCGGAACCGGGCTTTTTCACTAGCATTCCATCTTCATCCAATCGTATACCAGGAAAGGTATAGAAGAAAAGAAGATCGAAGGCAGAAAAGAGCGGTGAGACGCAAAAAAGCAACGGAACTCGTTCGAGTACTGATTCGAACCAGTGTCCCGAAACGAATTGGAGCAGCCAAAAAGGACCAAACAGTAACACCCAGGAAAGCACGAACTTCAACCAGAGCTTGGTTGCAGTCCAGTATCCATTCTCACGTGGTAAGATTTGCAACTCTCCTAAAGGAACTAAGTTGAGTGAAAGCCCCCAGAAACCAAGCAAGAATCTTCGCATCGACTAAATCTCCGTTCCATGTACACTTTGTGATAAAGGCTAGAATGTAGCAACACGCCCGACGATAGGGTTCAGCGGCGCGGTGACTGCGGCGACGGACCTTCAATAGCAAACCCCGTCGTGCGCGTGGCCTCTGCAATAGCCGGCGGCTAAACCGCGTCCGCTGCAACCGATGTTGGGCGGCGGCCCACAAGAGCAGGCGACTACAACACGCTGCTAGAGCTATGCTCCGCCGACCGCGCACGGCTTTTGTAGAGCTTTGACCGCCACCGCCCGCACCTATCTTTTCAACGTTCACGCTCTTTCCGCATCAGCCTTGCAAGAGCGTGCTTCTTTCTCTTGGCGTTTCTTCATCAATGGGTTGTCGCTGGTGCAATGCTGACTTTTGTTTGGTAAAAGTTGGCGGTAATAATTTATACAGTTTGTCTTTTTTGCGCATGAATCAAAACGACAACTAATTTCTGTCGCTGAACGATACTTCCCAAAAAGTATACGATACAAGGCACCAACAGCAAGTGAGACCCATACTGTATAAACATATTATCAATAAATTGAGATCGGATCATTAAAAAAAGAAATGTAAGTGTAATAATCCCATGCCAAGAGATATTGTCTCGTGAACGTTTTACAGCATTTTGAAGAGTGCCTTTTTGAGTCCACTTTTCTGTCCCGCTTTTTGTGGCCCAATGTCGCAACATTCTAATATTCAGCCGTTGCCAAAATTTCTGTTCCATTTTGGTCGGAGGTAAATACATCAGGAAAGGAACAAAGAAAACTAATATTGCGCAGATAATTGATGGTATGAATGGTAACAAGTTCATTACACCTATGTGCATAAGTGAGCCCAACTATGTATTATACCGAAAATCCCCGAGAAGCCTTCAACAACGCGACTTCATCTTACGTTTCCATTGCTGCTAAATCGCTGCAAATTGCAATTGCGCTGTGCTATCAACTGCCATATCTTCACACTGTTTTAGCAACCTCCGAATCTCCCCCGCCATCTCCACATTGACCTCGAAGTGGGCCTCCACAGCCTTCAGCCGTTCCGGCAGGTGTGGCGTTGTAGGCATAGTTCCTCCTTAACGCAAGGACGCAAAGGCGCAGGGACGCAAAGAAAAAACTTAGCGGCTTTGCGGCTTTGCGCCTTTGCGTTGCATCTCAAAATGCGCGCATCTCTTCCCAATTGCGCCCGCGCTCCACATCCACCTTGAGCGGCACGGCGAGCGAGTACGCGCCCTCCATCGCCTCGCGCACGAGCGCGGCGACCTGTGCCAGCTCCGCATCGGGCGCTTCGAGCACGAGCTCATCATGCACTTGCAGGATCATCCGCGAGCGCAGGCCCGCCGCCCGCAGCCGCGCGTGCAGATCGAGCATCGCCTGCTTGAGGATGTCCGCCGCCGAGCCTTGAATCGGTGTGTTGATCGCCATGCGCAGCGCGGCCTGCCGCTGATTGGCGGACACCGTCGCGCCGTGTGCCAGTTCGGGGAAGTAGCGGCGGCGGCCCAGCAGCGTCTCCACAAAGCCCTGCTGCGCGGCGATGCGCTCGATCTCGTCCATATAAACGCGCACACGCGGGAATCGCTCGAAATACCGCTGGATAAACGCCTCGGCCTCTTTCACCTGGATGCCCAACTGCCCGGAGAGGCCATACGCCCCTTGCCCGTAGATCAGGCCGAAGTTGACGGCTTTGGCGACGCGCCGCATCTCCGATGTGACTTCTTCCAGCGGCGTGCCGTAGACGGCGGAGGCGGTGGTCGCGTGGATGTCTTCCCCGCGCGCGAACGCCTCGATCAGCCCTGCATCCTCGGACACGTGCGCCATCACGCGCAGCTCCACCTGCGAGTAGTCCGCGCCCAGCAGCCAGCAGCCCTCGGCGGCGATGAACGCCCGCCGCACGCGCCGCCCCTCTTCGGTGCGGATGGGGATGTTCTGCAAGTTGGGGTTGGAGGACGAGAACCGCCCCGTGACCGTGCCGGTCTGGTTGTAGGAGGTATGCACGCGCCCCGTCTCCGGGTTGACCAGTTGCGGCAGCGCGTCTACATAAGTGGATTTGAGTTTGGCAAGTGAGCGGTGCTCCAGCACGCGATCCACCACCGGATGTTGGCCTTGCAGCTTCTCCAGCACCTCGGCGCGGGTGGAGTAGTGGCCCGATTGGGTTTTGCTCAGGCCGCGCGTGGGCAACCCCAACCGCTCAAACAGCACTTGCGAGAGCTGCTGGGTAGAGTTGATGTTGAAGGTTGTGCCGGCCAGGCGGTAAATGTCCTGTTCCAGGGATTCTAGCCGCCCGGCAAGTTCGACGGATAGGTGCTCAAGGTACGGCAAATCGAGCCGCACCCCGGCGCTCTCCATCTCCGTCAGCACGGCGATGAGCGGCATTTCCAGGTCGCGGAAGAGCGCCAGCTGCTCGCGCTCGGTCAGCTCTGCGGCGAGCTGCGCCGCCAGCTGCTGGGTGAGGTCGGCATCGGCGCAGGCGTATGGTACGACCTGCGCCAGCGGGATGGCGTCCATGCGCTGTTGGTCTTTGCCGCGCCCGATGAGCGTGCTAATCTCGGTCATCTGCACGCCGAGCCGCGCCCAGGCCAGGTTCTTCAGCCCCAGGTTGGGCGAGGCCGGATTGAGCACCCACTCGGCCAGCATGGTATCGAAGAGCGGGCCGCTCACCGTGAATCCGGCGCGCTGGAGGATGACGAGGTCGTACTTGAGGTTGTGCCCTTGCTTGGTGGTGGTCGCATCCGCCAGCAGCGGCCCTAGATGTTGCTGCACGGTTTGCAGGGGTAACGTGGGGTCTTCTGCGGGCGCGCGCAGGGGGATGTACCAGGCCGCGCCGCCCCGGTCGGTGAGCGCGATGCCCACCAGCTCGGCCAGCAGCGGATCGGTGGCGGTGGTCTCGGTATCGAGCGTGAGGGGCGATTGTCCGCTGAGCTGCTGTGTTAGTGCCCGGAGCGCGTCCTCGTCGGCGACGAGGGTATAATCGCCCAGCGCGGGGGGCGGGGCGAGCGCGGGTTCGGCATCGCCAAACAGCGAGAGCTGCCCGCGCGGCAACGCGGCGGCTGGTTGCGCGGCAGGCTGCGCGCCAGGCAGCCGGGTGAGCAGTGAGCGGAACTCCAGCTCTTGCAGCCATGCGCGCAACCCCTCGCGATCATAGCTCTGCCAGCGCGCTGCATCGAGGTCGAGCGTGACGGGCGCATCGCGCACGATGCGGGCGAGCCGCTGGCTCAGGAGGGCCGACTCGCGCCCGGCGGCGAGCGCGGTCTGGTAGCGGTTGGCGAGCGCGTCCAGGTGCGCGTAGACGCCTTCGAGCGTCCCGTGTTGTTGCAACAGCCCCACCGCGCCCTTTTCGCCCACGCCCGCCACGCCGGGGATGTTGTCGGACTTGTCGCCCACCAGCGCCTTGAGGTCAATGAGCTTTTCGGGGGGCAGGCCGTACTTCTCCTGCACGGCCTCCGGCGTGTAACGCAGCGTATCGGAGAAGCGCCGCCCGGAGGTGAGCACGGTCACGCGCTCGCTCACCAGTTGCAGCGCGTCACGGTCGCCGGTGACGATGAGCACGTCCACATCACTGGCCTCGGCCTGGAGCGCCAGCGTGCCGAGCAGGTCGTCGGCCTCGAAGTCATCCAGCTCGACGATGGGGGCGGCGAGCGCCGTCACGAATTGGCGGATGCGCGCCATTTGCTCGCGCATCTCGGCGGGCATCTTCTCGCGGTGCGCCTTGTACTCGGTGTACTCGCGCGCGCGAAACGAAGGGCCTTTGTCGAAGGTGACGATAAGGTAATCGGGGTGCTCCTCGTGCAGCACGGTGAACAGCATCGAAGCAAAGCCGAAGACGGCGTTGGTCAGCTCGCCCTGCGAGGTAGCCAGTTCGGGCGGCAGGGCGTGATAGGCGCGGTAGGCCAGCGAGTGGCCGTCAATGAGGACAAGTTTGGAGCGTGGCATAGACCCTCCGTAGCAAATCAGCAAATCGGCAAATCGGCGATTCGGCGTGAAACGTGATGCGTGAAGATTTTCTGATCACGCATCACATTTCACGCAGCACGTTTCACTATTAGTGTTTGGCGATAATCAACCCGGAAGCGGTGGTTTGTTCGCCGCTGGCGGAGGGTGAGGTGGTGGGAGCGGTGGGGGGGGCCTGGCTATCCGTTGGCGCGAACGCTTGCGCGCGTTGGCGCAGGGCGTGTAGGCGCTCAACGGCTTCGTCATCGCCTTCTTGCTGTGCATTATCCTCGATCACGCGCAGTGTCTCGAAGAATTCCGGGGAGAGCAATTGGCGATTCTGTTGGAGCAATGCTTGCTCGTCCTCTTCGGATTCCGCTGTCATCAACCGCCGCATTAATACGAGCGCCGGTGGCAACCCCTCTTCCTGAAGCTCTTCCAACAGCTGCATCAGTTTGCTCAATTGTTGCGCGTAGGCCGGTTCTGCTTGCTCGTGCGCGAGCTGCATCTCGGAGCGCAATACCATAAAGAACATATCATCGAGCTCTGAGAGGTGGCTACGGGCCATCTTGAGCGGGTCTGTGGATTGTAGCAGTCGCTGCAAGAGCGCGAAACGCGCCTCGCTTTGCACTTTGCCCTGCTCGCGGATTTTTTCGCGCATCGCCAAAATCTGGCGGCGCAAGTCCGTCAAGCGGGTCTTTTCTTCGGGGGTCTCGGCAGTTTCGATGTGTTTGAGCAGTTGTTGGAAGAATTCATAATCCATCACCGGCAACCCTGCCTGTACCAGATAGGCCACTGCGTTCTCTTCATTGGCAGCGAGGAGTGCTTGTAACAGAGTTTCGCGGTTGGGGTCATCCAAGAATACACGCAATATTTCGCTGCGCTGCTTGATGCGCTGCCCGGTGGGATTGTTTTCAATGATGTAGTTCATCAGGCCTTGCACCTGTTGGAACTGCGGGCTTTCTTCCCCTGCGCTGGCGGTCATCCGCAGCAAATAATCTAGTAGAGAGAAGAACGTTTCGTCAATCAAAGCCTCATGTTCTTTCAGGATGGCTTCCCGGGTTTCCTCTGTGCTCTGTAACAATTGCTCCAGAAGCTGTTGCTGTGCGCGGTTACGCTGTAAATCGTCTTCCGTGACCCCTTCAATTTCCAACAGGCGGCGCAGGAACGATTCTGCGTTGATGAAAGTCTCTGGCTGGAGCAGATAGCCTTTGCGATCTTCTGGGGCCAGGGAGTTCATCAATTGTTTGGTGAGGGTGCCGGCGTGTTTTTGTCGTTCGACCTCGGTCTTGCCTACTTCCATCGGTAGATAGAGCAACGCAGTTTCTTTCTCAGGATCGTGATACAAAAAGGGGATATTCAGTGCGCCGCCCGTGCCGCAAGCAGGACACACAGCGACGTTTACCTGTCCCGACATCGCGCGTGCTTTGGCTTGCGGATCCACCCGCACATCCAAAATTTGCTCGATAGGGGTTTGGAAGCGGTTCCCGCAAGCAGGACACCCTACAGCTGCATAATACATTGACATAGTTTTAAACTCCTTTAGTGTGTACTTTTCTCAGCGCCCAGTGAAATCACTGGTCGCAATGCTAACCCTGTTTGGCGGGGCAGTGCGATGAAGAAAGTTGAGCCTTGACCTGGGGCACTTTGCACCCAGATACGCCCGCCGTGTGCGCGCACGATGGCGCGTGTCAGATAAAGCCCCAGCCCTGTCCCGGCAACCGCGCGTGTTTCCGGGCCTTCGACGCGATAGAAGCGGTCGAAGATACGTTCTTGTTCTTCCAATGGAATGCCTACACCTTGATCGCGCACCGATAGCAGCACTTCCGCCGGTGTTGCGGCTCCGTGGATGTGTACCGGGCCGCCGCGCGGTGCATATTTGAGCGCGTTAGAGACCAGGTTGTCGAGAACCTGTTCGAGTCGTTGCGCATTGCCGCGAATTGTCGGGAAATCCGCTGGGAAATCCAGACTGAGTTGGTGCCGTGGGCTGCGCGAGGTGTGCCGCTCTATCACCCGCCGGGCAATTTCGCGCAGATCAATGTCTTCCGCTATCTCCTCGAACGATAGGCCGCCGGCTTGCAAGCGTGACGCATCTAACAAATCGTCCACCAATCGGGCCAGGCGGTCGGATTCCTCCGTGATGGCGGTGAGCATCTCATCCACTAGCAATGGATTGTTGCGCGCCTCCGGGCGGCTCAGTGTTTCGGCGTAGCCCTTGATGATAGCGACCGGTGTCTTGAGCTCGTGTGATACGACCGAGATAAAAGTGTCCTTGAGCACGTCTGCTGCGCGGAACCGGGTAATATCGCGCACGATAGCGATGATGTTGAGCAGCCGTCCGGCGGCATTGAGCAGTGGCGCATACGTGATGCCTACGCTGACCACGCTGCCATTGCGACGGCGTAGGTCGCCTTCTACATAGAGCGGGCGGTTCGAGCGGGTTGCCCAATCGCTTGCCAATGCTTGGGAGAGTGATTGCCTGGTTTCACGACGTATCCAAACGATGAGCTCATCGTGCGGGCGGCCTTCGGCTGTATCTTGCGGCCACCCGATGAGGGTCACTAGCGCCGGGTTGATCCGCTCGATGCTCAAATCCGGCTTGAGGATCAAGATGCCATCAGCGCTAGAATCGAGCAGTGCATCCAGCCGCCCGCGTTCCTGGACAGCTTGCTCGTAAAGGCGCGCGTTGTTGACCGCAATAGCTGCATAATCAGCAAAACTTGCCAGGATTTGGCGTTCGTCGGTGGTGAAGTGCAGGCTTTGGGAGCGAAATACGAACACGACCCCTAGCAATTCTTGCTCGGCCAGCATGGGCAAGGCTACTAATTGGTGTAGCGGTAGTCCTGTCTCGTCCACGATGCGGCGCAGGCGTTCGCCGGCTTGCGGGATGACAAAGTCTGCGCGGTTGGCGGCTTCCGGTACATTTTCGACCAGGATTTTGAAGGCGTCCACCAGCGCAGGCGGCAAGCCGTAACTGGCCCAGAAGGCGAAGGTGTCGTTTTCATCTCGCAGCGCGATTAGCCCGGCCTGACCTTGTAGCAAGTCTACCGCTGCTTGCAAAATCATTCGCAGCGCGGCGCGCACGTTTAGGCGTGAGACAAGCGCCTGGGCAATGTTCAGCAAATAGTCGCGCTGGCGAATGCGATGATCTATAGATAGCAGGGCCATAGCGCGTTCCGTCTTGGCTCAAGGGCCGAAGAAGGTGTATCCTTGGGCCATCTGCAAGGCCACGCGACTTAGTAGCTGTGGGAAGAGTCCCAACGACAGCACTATTGCCATTAGCACGGCAATCAAGACGATGACCACGCGATCTTCGGTGAAGGGTGGGGGTGGTGGGGCGTCTTCGTCACGCAGGGGAGGAACAAAGAGAGACCGCATTGTAAAGACTAATCCCAACATCACGCCCGCGCTGCCTGCCAATGCGGCGATGGCCTGGGAGACGGTAATCTCCGCCACGAGCCGGTATAGCCCCCACCGTGCGGCAAAGCCGAGCGAGAGCGGAAACCCGGCGAGGGCAATGCCGCCCACCAGGAAGGCCGCTGTCCGCCAGGGTGCGCGCCACGCGGCGCCGGCGAGCGCCTCGCGCGTATCCGCGCCATTACCCAGCTGGCGTAGCCCGGCCAGGCCCAGCGTCATCAACCCCAGTGAAAAGGGCCGTGCCATGAGTAAGAGCGCCGCTAAGGCAATGCCCGCTGTTTGGTGTGTTCCCAGAGCCAGCAGCAGCGCGCCATTATCTACCAGCGTGGCATACCCTACCAGTCGGCCGAGCTTGCGCTGGGAGGCTGCCAGCAGTCCGCCGAGTGTCATCATCAAGATTCCGGCGGCGGTGATGAACGGCCCGAAGGCGCCCTGCCCGCTCAGCCAGGTGTAGGTTTGTAGATAGTCGAGCAGCATAAACCAGACTGCACCCTGGTTGACGGTGAAGATGAAGGTCACCACGGGCGGCGAGCCGTCGTCGGTGACGGCGGATAGCCAGGCCTGGAAGGGGACTGCGCCCATGAGGATGATAAAGGACACGCTCAGTAGTGCGGCTGAGGTACTGAGGAGGCCTACGTCGTTGGGAAAGATGGTGAAGAGATCGAGTAGGAGCTGGGTAACCATGAGGCCCGGTAGAGCGAGGGTGGTGTAGGCCATGAAGCGGAGGCCGCCTTGCGCGCGCGTTCTGCCTTCGTGGAGGGGGAAGACGGCGAAGATTGCGGCAATCTCGATGAACAAGGCGGCATAGACTACCTGCGAGACCATCAATGCCCCGGAGAGCAAGGCAACGGTTGCTAATCCTACCGGGAAGAAGTTGGAGTGGGGCAGTAAGCGCCAGGCCAAAATGAACAATCCGGCGGTGGTGAAGAACAGGAACGCGATTGCGGGGGCGTCCACGTTGCGCACGATTAGCTCGCGTCCCAATATGATTAGCGGACGGCCCAGCGCAAACTGGAAGTTGCCCAATTGCATAGCGGTTTTCAGCGGCGCGGTCGCCACCAGCAGGCCCATGAGTCCTGCTGTGAGTGCGGCTAGCCATGCTGAAAGTGTTGTCCAGCGGCGGAGCAGGAGCAGCACGACTGCCATCGCCAGCGGTGCACCAATGATGATGAGGGGGCCGGGCAAGGTCATTCCGGGGCCTCCGCTACGGTGAGATAAGAAATTGCCAGGGCTACTAATAGGTTGATGATCACCAGCAGGCCGGTGACGAGCAGCCCGGGGTCTTGAGCTGAGTAGAAGATATCGAGTGCGGCTAGCAGGTTGAGGATGCCCACACCTACCACGACAACGTCATTCTCTGCGCCGATGAAGAGAATGGCGAATACAATCAGCATGAAGCAGGTCATTGCCAGCGTAGGGGGAAGGAAGGGCAGGGGGTAACGCTGTGCGGCGAGGTAGGCCATCAGGGTCATCACAATCATAGAAAGTGCGCGGAAGGGGAGGTCTGGAGACCAAAAGAAACGGCGCTTGTCTTCAGTGGTTTCTTCCCGGATGCGGGCACTCAGATAGAGCGTACCGCAGACCAGCCAGCCTATGATCAATTTGAGCAGCGCGATTTCTGGGCGGTCGGCAAAAATTTGGGTGAAGAGGATGCCAATGAAGAAGTATTGTAACATGAGCGCTAACAGGCGTAGCTGCCAGCTCCCTACCAGGTAGATGATAGCGCCGGCAGCAAGGATGCCCCAGAATGCCGGTGTGGAAGCATATACAGACAGTTGGTTGAGCCAAAGTACCAACGGACTCATCGGTTTAGCACCACCACAAAGATAATCAAGAGCACTAACAGTGACCAGAGAAGCGCGCCGCTCCCCTCAATGATTTCTGCGATCATCCCAATGCCGCCCAGAATATGCTCCATCCCGCGCCAGATAGCCCGGTAGAGCCAGGTGCCGTCGAGGGCGTCCCAAAATGGTTGGAGTTTTCGTAACCAGCGGCGGGTGAGCTGTGCCTTGAAGCGCAGCCCGGCTGCTGCTGCCAGGGTTACAATCCACAGCCCCAGTCCCAGCCAGGAGAATGATAGCGCGGGTGCGCCGGGAATCAGAGCCAGCAGAGCCAACAAAGGTAGTAACCAGCCGGTGAAGAGAGCAGCGCGTTGCCAGGGGAACGGCGGGCGCACGTCGGCGTATGCCGGGGGCGTGGTTTCGCGCAGCCAGGTCGCGCAGCTCAGCAGCCAGCCCAGAATCAACGGTATCCGCCAGACCCATGTGAGTTCAGCCAGCAGGGTGCGATAGAGTGTTCCTACTGGTGAAGGGGGCACGCCAAGTAGGAATAGCAGGGCAAACCAGGCCGGCCAGGCCCAAACTGGTGCGGCAGCAGAGCGATTGCGGGCCAACAAGAGCAGGGCGCTACTCGCGAACCACACGCCTACACCGGCCAGCAATAGGTTGGGGTTCTGTAAGTATGTCCCTCCCAAGGCCGTTAGGGCCAGGGTGGCGTAACCGGCCCACACCACAGCCCGTCTACCGTGTGCTAGCCATGCCTGGAGTCCTAGCCAGACGAGCGCGAGGATGCACCAGGGCAACCACCAGGCGGGAAAAGTGGCTTCCGTGGGCAGGGAGAGCAGCTGGTAGAGCAGGCCCATGCCGAGCGTCGGGCCAAGCAAGGCCGTCAGACTGACCGTGTGCAACACGTCGGCGGGTTGGGTGAGGGCAACGTGGAAGGGGTATAGCCCGATGCGCATTGTCGCAGCGACGAGAATCAGCGTTAGCACAGGTGTGGTCGGCCACATCAACCGCCAAAAAACACTGATTCCGGCCCGTTCCAACAAGAGAAAGACGCTCCATAGGATGAGTGAACTTAGCCCTTGCACCGCCAGCCCGAATGTCACCCGTTCACCGTCTGCGCCGGATAGGAGACTGACCGCTGCCCAAAGTAAATCGAAGGTCGCCCAAGCCGCCAGCACGGTTAGCAGGGATGCGCCTAGCAACGCAAACCAGACTGCCAGCAGCGCCAGTAGCGTCAGACTACCGGACATCGGCAGGAGCGGGCGAGGGTCTACTAATTCGCACCATGCCGCGCTGGAGAGGGCCGCTCCGAGCGCGAAGCCCAGCGCCCACAAGGTGGGGGTTATTTCCAGAAGGATGACACCCCCTAGAATAGTGGAGGGGGACCAGCCGGAAAGCAACCAGCGCCCAGCCATCGGTAGCGCGAGCCACAATAGTGTAAGCAGTGTGAGTGAAAATGCAGTGGCTACTTTGCGCCAGGGTCGCAGGCGTGGAATCAGTTCCAACGCCAGCAGAGCAAAGCTTTCCAGAAGTCCTACATAGATTAAAAGCGGGTAGAGGTGTGTCATTATTACTCCAAGCCGTCATTTTATCACATAAAGGCAATACCGCAAAAGTTGCCTTGCTGAGAGTGTCTAACATGACACAGAGTTACACAGAGGTGACACGGAGAGACACGGAGTTTTCATGGCGTTAGGTAATTCTGAGATATTCTGTGCATCTTTGTGACTTCTCTGTGTGGCTCTGTGTAATTTTCCATTGCTCTAAAATCGTGTGCCAGGTGGTTGCTTGCGCGGTTTACGCTATTGCATATAAAGACATCGTGACAAGCGCTTCTGGCGTAGGTAGACAGGAGATTTGGCAGCTGTGGGGCAACCAAAGCGTGGTATACTCAGAGAATGGCGAATGGCGAATGGCGAATGGCGAATGGCGAATGGCGAATGGCGAATGG
>CAZDDI010000047.1:0-36108 GCA_964504195.1 uncultured Anaerolineales bacterium | reverse complement strand
CTGCAAGTTTAGAGAGGTATTTTTCAGATAAGAATCGTTCTTTATCCAATAATTTGTCGTATACCTGTGGGGACAGGGGACTATTTCGAGATAATAATCCGGTCTTTTGCTCTCGCTGGATTTGATAAGCCATGTCGAGCAATTAAGATCTGGCAGGTTTCATCCAAATTGGGTTGGGTAGTATTTTACCGGTGAATCACGACCTCTTGTAGACCCAAGGCCTTGAAACCTGCCAGGACTGTTTCGGGCTTTGTCTGTCATTGCGAGTCGTCTGTGGCATCCGTTCGCGAGCGAGCAAACGCCACGGAGACGTGGCACGCAATGATAAGGCTGAGCAGGTACTTTTTAATGACAAACCACCGACCCCTCTCAACGATGAGCTGTGAGGTCGGTGGTTGTACGTTTACTGTCAGGTTTCTGCAAACAGCGTACCTGAGCTTGCCGAAAGGTACGCGCTTACCGGAGACTTCGACAGGCTCAGTCACCGCCTGTGGCAGGCTCAGTCACCGCCGTACCCTGAGCCTGCCACAGGGTACGCGCTTTGCCGGAGACTTCGACAGGCTCAGTCACCGCCTGTGGCAGGCTCAGGCGACAGTTACGAGATCTTAAATTCCCCGCAGACACGGGTGATAATCGCGTCCAGCCCATCGGGGCTGCAGCCCAGCTGCGCAATGACAGCAGTGCGTACTTGGGCCTGCACATCATCCACAGCGGCGACGGGGGCCGGCTGGGGCGGCATGACTGCCGGATGCGCGCCAGTGCGCACTTGCACCAGCTTCATGCCGGCGGCGCGCGCCCGTTCCTGTCCCAGATCGGTGACGACCGTACCCGGTTCAAGCACCAGCTCCTGCACCCCCTGGGCTGCATACTCGTTGATGTCACGTTCCGTCAGGAATCGTTTCGGCATGTCTACCTCTTCATGTTATGACAGCAAGCAGTAGGGAGTAACGGATAATGAGCAACCAGTAACCAGTAACCAGTAACCAGCAACCAGTAACCAGTAACCAGTAACCAGTAACCAGCAACCAGTAACCAGTAGCTTTCCCCCCTTACGGCTTCCCCTCTACCTGATTGAGCGCATTCACAGCTGCAGCTTGCGCGGCGAGAATGTCTGCCTCGGTGCCAGCCATCCACAGTCGCCCAAAGCGTCCCACCGAGCTGATGTGCATCAGGCTGACCGCTGCGGCTTTCTCCGCCTCATTGGCCGCCAGGTTAATATACGCTGCCGGCGCGCATTCTAGCACCAGCATCGTCTGCCCTGGCACCAGCATCATGCCCCGCGAGAAACGGTTGAGCAGCTGGGCCTGGTACGGATTGACATTGGTAATCACTTGCTGTGAAGCGATCTCCGGTTTCTTGCGATCCGTCACCTTGAGCTCCAACTGATCCAGCACCATCTGCCCGGCTTGGATTACATCCTCTTGTGAGAGCGAGTGGATCTCGAACATACCGAACTCGCGCTCGACGATTTGCGCGCCTGGCTTGGCGTCGGTCGCCTTGACGGCAATATCCACCACGCGGAAGACCCAGTTGCCGGGGGCCATTTCCACATAGAGGCTTGCCATTCCCTCTATCGGTAGATCGCCCTGCGTGATAGTGCCGACAAAGGCCGCGTACTGCGGCTGCATTCGGTCTAAGTAACAATAGGCGCGTAGTTGAAATTCATCAGCCATAACCACCTCTTATCATCAATTATGTCTTGCCACCCCTAACGGCGTGACGAAAAGTGGATTCGTGGGCACGAAGGTATGCACCCCTGTAATTTCGGCGATTACCTCATCAATGCCCTTGAAGGCGCTGGTGCCGCCCACCAGATAGAGCGTCTCCACCGGATGCTCAGCAATATGCCGGGCGATGATTGTTGCCACCTTCTCCATCACCGGGCGGACGATGGGGAACAGTCGCCCCTGCGCGGTGAGATCGGTCTTGAGGGCCTCGGCCTCTTCAAAAGAGATGTGATGCGCGCCTGCCAGCACCAGCGTGAAGTGCGTCCCGCCGGTGGCCTCATCAGCCGTGTAGACTACCTCGCCGTCTTTGATGATGGCGATACCCGTCGTCCCGCCGCCGATGTCCACCACTGCGCCGTTTTCCACTTGCAACACCGCGTTCGCGGCGGTCGGTTCGTCCACCAGCCCGGTGCATTCCAGCCCGGCGGATTCCACCACATAGCGCGTCGCGCGCACTTCGGCCAACGGCACGCCCGGTGGATAGGTGGTGGCAGCAGAGGTCAGTTCAAAGCCCAACCGCTCCTCCACCTCTCGCTTGAGTTCGCGCAGCAGCTTTGTCGCGCCGACAAAATCCACCACCAGCCCATCGCGCACGACCTGGGCGAAGCGATAGGTCCCCATCAGCGGTTGGTAGTCCGCATCCAACACAAACAGCGTCGTATACGCCGTGCCTAAGTCCACGCCCACATGCACCGGGCCGCGATACTCGTTGATGGATGGCCGCTTGAGCGCCTCATCGGCGGCGGCCAGATAAGCAGTCAGTTCTGGGTTCACGTTCCCACCTTGTAGAGCAATTCCAGATAGTAGACCGCACTGCTCAAACGGTTCACCGCTTTGAGCAGGCTGGGTTGGGTGACGCGATACTCCGGCCCGGCAGCGAAGGCGTCGAGCGCGGCGATTTCCGTCTCGCGGGCCTGGCAGCGCAGGTAGTTGAGCCAGAGCAGCAGCGCCGGATCGCCCGCTCCCGGCAGGATGTGCGACACCTTCAAGACCGCATCGGGATGATGGGTGGCCTCGTGCAGCGTTTCTTCATCCACCCCCGCCAGCGTCAGCGGGGCCACAGGCCGCTCGTGATACTCCGCGCTCATCATCTCCCGGCAGTAGGCTGCGAGTGTGTCCAGATGCCCGGCGAGATCGGTGCGCTTGGCCTCCCGCGCCTGCGCACCGACGAGCAGCACCAGCGCGTGCAGCGTGTCCATCTTTCCCCGGAAGCGGATGCGCGGGCTGGTCTTGGGTGCGAAGTGTTCGGCGTCCAACTGCGTGAGATGCTCCGGCTTGGCCGTGACCGGCATCCCGCATGTCGTGCAGGTGGGCAGCGGCCCGGTCGTGTTGATCGGGAACTCCGCGCCGCGATCCCACGCGGGCCGGGCCTCTGCCGCCTCCGCTGCTGGCGGCGGGGTTTCAGCAACCACCACCTCCAGCTGCCAGTGCTTAATGAAGTCCTGGGCCGCCGGGGAAAAGCGCGTCCCCGGCGGCACCGGCAGCGTCATACCCGGCTGGGGTTGGCGAATACGCTCCCGCAGTTCGGTTTCCGTCATAATCGCCATCGCGTCACCCGCCCCATTCCGCCGGATACGTCACATAGAAAAACTTGGCCCACTCCGGCGTGCCGAAGGTGATGCTCGACCCTTTGGGGATGTAGAGCACATCGCCCGGCAGCCCGATCACCGTGCCTTGTGGTGTGCCGATGTGGAGCTCCCCTTCGATGATGTAATCAATCTCGTCGTAATCGAGCGTCCACGGGAAGCTGCCCTGGCGGAAGGACATGATCCCCCCCGCGATGGGCGAGCCGTGCGCGCTGGTAACAACATCCAGCAAGCGGACATCCATCTCCGGGCGGCCCACGTCGAAGGGGAACGGCGGCAGTTGGAGGCCGCGCCCGGTGATGTGGCGCACCGGTGTGACCGGGGCTGGCGTATGGCACTGCGCCACCATCGCGGTGACGATTTCCCGCACGCGGGCTTCGAGCGCGTCCGGCGGCGCAACGGGCGCAGGTGCCGGGGCTGGCGGGGCTGCGGATGCAGCTTGTGCTTTCGCTGCCTCGCGGCGGGCGCGTTGCGCCGCCCCGCTCCAGGCCGGCAAGTCACCAGTCCCATCAACCTCGTAGCGGATTTCGATCCCCAACTCGCGCGCGGCATCGAGCGCCAATGGCGTCACCAGATCGCCTTTGGCGACAACAACACACAATTCGCCCGTCTCTTTGAAGCGGCGAATATCCGTCGCAGTAATCAACCGTTTTTTCATCGTGTGGCTCCTTTCGAGCTATCGGTCAAGAGGCGGCGCAAAGCGTGCGCCTCTTGCGCGCCAAGCCACACCGACGATTATTCTTCCGTTGTGCTGGGCAGGATGAACTCTACGTCGCCGTGGGGGCGGGGGATCACATGGACGCTGACCAGTTCGCCGATGCGCTGCGCCGCAGCCGCGCCGGCGTCCGTCGCGGCCTTCACCGCGCCCACATCGCCGCGCACCATCACGGTCACATAGCCGCCGCCGATGTATTCCTTGCCGATCAACTTGACGTTGGCCGCTTTGACCATTGCGTCGGCGGCTTCAATCGCGCCGACCAGACCTTTAGTCTCGATCATTCCCAATGCAATCAACTGTACGTTTGCCATTCTAAACTCCTTTGGATGTGATGTTTTCGGCGCAGCTTCCACAGCCGCACCAGGACTGACAACTGGCTCGTTGCCGGGTTTCGGCGTGAGCAGCATGGCTTCAATCTCAGCGTCGTCCGCCTGCATCCGCGCTTGATGCGCTGGTAAGCGGCAGTAATCCGAGCCTTCTAACGCGCGATTGCGGCAGGGCGCGCCACTCTGCGTCGTAGCCTTACACAGACGTTTTTCGGTCATCGCTTTACTTCTCCATGTTCAGCCGGGCCAGCACGCGGCGGACGATTTCCTCAAGCGCGGCATCGTCTTCCGGGAGTGCCGGAGCAGCGTGCCCGGTGACATCCGGCGCGGGCGTCCGCGCCAGTGCGGGGGGCGGGAGCAGCTCATAAGCCAGCCGCTTGGTGTTGAGCAGGTGAGTCGCGGTGATATTGTCGCTCGAAATCGCGCCACCCAGCCCGCCGGGGGCCAGTGTCATGGCCGGGGCTACGCCCGTGCTTGCGCCGATAGCGCCCATCGTCCCCCACGAGTTGACGATGATGCGGAACGCGGGCTTTTCCAGCCCAAAGGCCATGATGATCTCTTCATCGCGCGCGTGGATCACCTGCGAGTGCCCATCGCCGCCGAACTTGAGCAGCTGAACACAGCGCTCGCACCCGGCGTGCCAACCGTCCTCCACGAAGAAACCGAGCACGGTGGTGAGCTTTTCCCGGCTGAGGGGGTGTTCCTTGCCCACGCCTTCGAGATCGGCCACGAGCACCCGCGTCGTCCCGGGCACGGTGATTCCGGCCAGCTGCGCCAGCTGCTGTGGCGTCTTGCCCACACTGCGCGGGTTGATGCTGCCATCGGAGAAGAAGAGCGCCTGCTCCAACGCGGCCTTTTGCTCCGCGTTGACCCAGGTCGCGCCGTGCTTTTCCATTTCTGCGCGCAACTGTGCTGCGATGGGCTTATCCGCTACCACCGATTGCTCAGTGGCGCAGATGACGGAACAGTCGAAGGCTTTGCTGTTGACGATGTCGGCAGCGGCCTTCGGCACATCGGCGCTGCGATCCACATAGACGGGCACGTTGCCCGGCCCTACGCCAATCGCCGGCTTGCCGACGCTGTGCGCAGCCTTCACCATCGGCCCGCCGCCCGTCGCCAGGATGAGGGAGACAGCGTAGTGCCGCATGAGCGCCTGGGTGCCGTCGAGCGTGATGTGCTGCATACAGCCAATCAGCCCCGGCGGCATCCCGGCAGCCTCGCCCGCCGCCGCCATGATGCGTATCGCTTCGTAGGTGCATTGCTTCGCCAGCGGGTGCGGCGCGATGATGATGCCATTGCGCGCCTTGACCGAGATCAGCACCTTGTAGATAGCGGTCGAGGTGGGATTGGTTGAAGGCGTCAATCCGGCGACCACGCCCACCGGCCAGGCAATCTCGATGATTTTGCGGCGGTCATCGCGCCCGATGACGCCCACCGTCTTGATGTCTTTGATGGACTCCCAGACCTGGCGACTGGCGAATTCGTTTTTGAGGCGCTTGTGCAGCGGCACCCCGTAGCCAGTCTCCTCGTGCGCCAGCTGGCCTAGCCGGGCGGCCTCCGCAAAGGCTGCCTCTGCCATCGCCGCGCAGACCCGATCTACGGTGGCCTGATCCGCCAGCGCCCATTGTCGCTGGGCTTCTCGGCTCGTCATTGCTAGATGGCGCGCTTCTTGGATAGATTGCAGATCCAGGTCGAAAGTTTCAGGCATAAGCCCTCCTTTGGCGTGCTGCGTGAAACGTGACTCGTGAAGTCATCGCGTTTCACGTTTCACGCTTAGAACTTGTGTGGATCTCGAGCCACATCGAGGACAGCGTCCTGGAAGGCCAGGCACGCCGCGCGACAGGCGCTTTGGCTGCCGGAAAGCAGCGCGCCCGCGAAGTTGGTTTCTGACGGTGGCTTCCACCAAACGCGCATCGTCACCTCAGCGGCCTTGAGCGCCGCATCAATGGCGAAGGTCGCCTCGATGGGCGGCGCGATCAGGTAGGCCAGGGGCGTTCCTTCTGGCACTTCTGCTGCCTTGCTCAGGTAACTACCGGAGCGGGAGATGGTGTGCGGGAAGAAGACCTGCGTGCCGTCTTCGTTGGCCGAATAGAACCAGGCTTGCTCCTCGGCGTAGGCGATGCAAGCGTTGAGGCCCGCGCGCGCTTCTGCCGGGTTCGGCCCGGCCAGGATGCCGATAATCTCACCGGAGAGTGGGCCGGAGGGGTAGTTCGAGCCAGCGTAGAAGCTTTGCGCGTAGACGACCTCCACCTCGGCCATCTTCGTGGCCTCGTCAAGCGCGACATAGAGCGCGTCATCAATATCGCAGGTGATGAGCGCGAGACTCCGTTGGTCGGGGCGCAGTCCCAATTTTTCTGCGTAGTCGGGATGTACGTTGGAAATCATCCGCGCTGAAAGAATATGGGGTTTAACGGGATCGAGAACAGCCATAAAATCCCTCCTATGGGCTATATGGATTTTTGATTTTGGATTAGATGGGTTATTCCCCGCTGGGGGCCTTGAGTTTCAGTTCCACGCCGCTGGCCTGGTACTTGAGCGTCTTCTTAATCAATTCTACCACATAAGCCCCAGCTTCCAATGGATTGGTGCCGCCGTGATAGGTGATCATGCAGACGACATCGCGCTCGGCGTCGGTCTTGCCCGGGGCGGGCTTGTAGCCCATGTAGGCGCTTAGCGCGTCGGCCACGCCCAGGCCAGGCCGCTCGCCCAGCAGGATGATTACCATATCTGCGCCGATGACATCATTGACATCGTTGATCACGCCTACGCGAGCAAACTCGATGAAGAAGGGTGTGCCGATGCTGATACCGGCGCTCTTAAGGCCCTGCTCGATGACGGGGTAGATTTCCGGCACGTTGTTGTTGACGGCGGCGGCGCTCAGGCCATCGCCGATCACAATCTGCACCTGCGGCTTCTTCACGCAGCGTTCCGCGATGGTCTTCTTCGCTTCATCGGAGAGTTTGCGACCCAGGTCGGGGCGCAAGAGATACTCGCCCCGGTCGGCCACCTGCGTCTGCACGGTGAACAGGCCGAATTTCTCCTTGAGGGCTTCCGTCACCTCGCCGTAGATCGCATCTTGCGTGACGCCGTGATCGGATTGGAAGAGCAGCAGGCTGCGGGTGCGTGGGCGTGGGCCGGCTCGCCCCACGCCCACGCGGGCGGTGGTGGTAGCGCACAGGTTGCGCAGGCCTTCCATGTCGTAGGGATTTTCCACCCCGATAGTGCGTCGGGCTTCGGGCAAGGTCGGATCGGGCAGATCAATGACAAGCTCGCCGGGCGTAGCAGCGCGCGCCGCTGCTGCCGTCATAGGGCCGCCCTGTTTGCGCAGTTCTGTCACTACGGCTTGCACGATAGTTTCAATATCCACTGTCACTTGATTCATAGTTCAACTCCTTATCGCTGCAAGAAGAAAGAGGCGTCCCCGGCTTTGGCGGTTAATATCCCGTTCTCCATCAGGCCGATTTTCTCCATCCACGCTTCGAATTCCGGCAGCGGACGAAGCCCCAACAGTTGGCGCAACGCGGCGGTATCGTGGTAGCTGGTGCATTGATAGCTCAGCATCGCATCATCGCCCATCGGCACGCCCATGAAGTAGTTGCAGCCGGCAGACGCCAACAGCACCGCCAGATTCTCGATGTCGTTCTGGGTGGCGCGGGCGTGATTGGTGTAGCAGGCGTCGCACCCCATCGAGATGCCGGTGAGCTTACCCATGAAGTGGTCTTCCAGTCCGGCGCGGGTGATCTGGACGGTATCGTAGAGATATTCCGGGCCGATGAAGCCGACGACCGTGTTGACCTGGAATGGCTGGTAACGCTTCGCCAGACCGTAGATGCGCGCCTCCATCGTCAGCTGGTCAGCCCCGTAGTGCGCGTCAGCAGAGAGCGCGGTGCCTTGCCCGGTCTCGAAGTACATATAGTTAGGCCCGGCGGAGACGCAATACTTCTGCGCCAGCGCATACGCCTCATCCATCATCGCTACGGTCACGCCGAACGCCTCGTTGGCCTTCTGCGACCCGGCGAGACTCTGGAACATCAACCCCATCGGGGCGCCGCGTCGTAGGGCTTCCATCTGCGTGGTGACGTGCGCCAACACGCAGTTCTGCGTGGGAATCTGCCACTTCTGGATGATCTCGTAGGTCATATCGAGCAGGCGCATGACACTATCCACCGAGTCATCCATCGGATTGATGCCGATGACGCTATCGCCAGAGCCAAAAGCCAGCCCCTCGTAGAGCGTCGCGCGGATGCCGTCCACCGAATCGGTGGGGTGGTTGGGCTGGTTGCGGGAAGCGAGCGTGCCCTTCAGCCCGATGGTGTTGTTGCAATGTGCGGTGAAGCGGATCTTGCTCGCGCCGTACATGAGATCCATGTTTGACATCAGCTTGGTTACGGCAGCCACCATCTCCGCCGTGAGGCCATTGCTCGCCCGGCGGATCATGGCCGTCGTGGTCGTATCGGCCAAAATCCACTCGCGGAACTCGCCCACCGTCCAGCCCTTGAGCTCGTTGTAGACCGTCTCGTTGACCGCATCCTGAATCACGCGGGTCACTTCGTCTTCCTCATAAGGGACGACGGGGTTTTGACGCAGCACTTCCAACGGCACTTCGGCCAGGACGTGCTTGGCTGCCATCCGCTCGGCCACCGTCGCCGCAGCGATGCCCGCTTGCCGGTCGCCGGATTTCTCCTCGTTGGCCTTGGCGAGCAATTCCTTGATGCAGCCGAATTCGTAAGTTTTACCAAAAAGTTTGGTGCGTAGGAGCATGTAAGTCCTCCTTTGAAAGTTTGCAAATCAGCAATTAAAATGAGCGTAGTGTGGAGCGAAGGCTCCGGGAGCATTCTAATGGTAAAAGATGAGCGTTTTCACTGAGACCGGCACGACGCGCCCGCCCAGGAGCGGTTGGCCGATGTCAATAAAATCGCCTTCACCTAGCCCAATCTGGTCAATCACAATCAGCGGCAGGTCGGGCTGTAGGGCGTGAACGGTTTGCCCCAGAGCTTGCGCGTAATCACGTTCCAGTACCAGGATCAGCGGTGTGCCGTGGGCGCGTCCGCGGCGCGCGCGGGCATACTGCACCACGCCCGCCGCGATGGCGCTCAGCCCCGCGTGTTGCAAGCGCGCCGGTAGATCGAGCGCCAGCGCCAGCGTGCCCTGGCTTTCCTCAGCGTCCCAGCGCTGTCCGGCGTAGCGCAGCGCCTCCGCGAGCCGGTCGGATTGGAGCATTTCATCCGGCGTGAGCTGCGGGCGCACCACCGGCAGGTTGCGCAGCGGGAGCCAGTCCCGCGCCACCCAGATTGTGCTGCCACTGAGGGTGATCGTCTGGCTAGATGCGCCCATCACCGTGGCGCGCAGCGTTTCCGCCGGACGTTGTACGTTGCGCTTGCGGATGCGCGGATGCAAGCGCAGGCATTGCGCGAAGAGCGGGCCGATGTCGTCGTGCAGCAGCACGTCGGCCAGGCCATGGACGGGGAGGGGGTCATAGTAGTACGTCCCCACGCCGCCGGAGAAGAAGACGACGGACGATTGTTTGGCCCCCTGAAGGGGCGGCGTGAGCTGGATGCGCTTGCCCAACTCGCTGAGCTCGCCTTCGACAAGATCGGCGGTGAGATCGGCCATGCAGTTGCAGAAGCGCTCTAGCGTTTCCAGATCCACGCGCTGCCCCTCGCGGATGGGTAGATTGAGGCTCTCGACAATGATTCGTCCCGATGGGGCGATGTGCCGCACGATGCCGGAGGTCTTCTCGACCACCAGCTGCCGCCCGCCCACCGCGAGCGCCGAGGAGGAGAGATGCTCCCCGCCTCGGAAGATCGCGGCGTTGGCGGTACCCCCGCCGATGTCTACGTTCGTGACCTGGGCATAGCGTTCCGCCGAATAGGCGGCGACGCCTGCGCCCCGCCCGGCGATCTGCGATTCCACATTGGGGCCGGCGACAGTAACGACAAAATCCCCGGCCAGATGTGAGAGCGCCTTGAGGATGGCATCGGCGTTGTTGGCGCGCGCAATCTCGCCAGTGACGATAACTGCGCCGGTCTCGATCTGCTCCGGCGTGAAGCCTGCGCGCCGGTACTCCTCGCGCACGATGGCCGTCAGCGCCGGCACATCCACCTCTTCAGGGGTGAGCAGCGGCGTGAAGGCTATCGGGCTTTGGTAGAGCACTGCCTTCGCGTTGACCTGGATGCGCGGCACCTGGCCCAGGCGCGCTACATCCTGCACCTGGAGCCGCGAGAAGACGATTTGCGTTGTCGTCGTGCCGACGTCAATCCCTACACTGAGCAGGTCGCGTCCGGTAGATGGCATGGAATCGCGTCCTTATGCTTATTCCTTCGCTTTAGGGAGGATGAATTCCACGTCGCCGTGCGGGCGGGGAATGACGTGGACGCTGACCAGCTCGCCGATACGCTGTGCGGCGGCGGCACCGGCGTCGGTGGCGGCCTTGACCGCGCCCACATCGCCGCGCACCATCACCGTGACGTATCCGCCGCCGATGATTTCCTTACCGATCAGGACGACATTGGCGGCCTTGACCATGGCGTCGGCGGCTTCTATCGCGCCTACCAGCCCTTTGGTCTCAATCATACCGAGAGCAATCATCTGTACGGTCATAGGTATCTCCTTAAAAAGAATAGAAATGGGTGAGCTGTGAGCAATGAGTAGTGATTTAGGAGATAGGTGAAGGGGTATACTCACTGCCCATCGCTAACGGCGTCTCTACTTCGTTTAATTGCGATTTGGGGGCTACGAGCATCGCAACGGCGACGGCGGTAATGCCCGCGACCAGCTTGCCAACCACCATCGCAAAGATCAGCTGTGGTTCATTGCCTGCAGTGAAGCCCAGGTGGTCGCCGAAGGTGAAGGCGGCGCTCACCGCAAAAGCCGCGTTGAGTACTTTACCCCGATTATCCATGTCCTTCATCAGCGCAAACATCGGGATATTGTTGGCGAGGGTTGCCACCATACCGGCAGCTGCTACGTCGTTCATGCCCAACAAGCGCCCTACCGCTTTGAGCGGTTTTTCCGCCACCTTGACGATGACTTTGACCATCGGGTAAGCCCCACACAGCACAATGGCAATCGCACCAACAATATTGACGCCATCCCACACAGGCGCCATGCCAGGGATGATAACGATACCAGTCATCGTTTCCCAGACAATCGCCGCCAGGCCAATGGTGATCATAATGACTACGCCCTTGCCGAAGATGTCGAAACCGCGTGTCATTTGGTCAGGGATGCGCCACAGTCCCAGGGCAATCAACCCGGCGACGATAACCACCGGTACCAGGTTTCTGAGGATGAACAGGAGCTCCCACCCGGCCACCAGACCGCCGGCGATACAGCCAATAGGGATGGTGATGAAGCCCGCCAACATCCCCATCGCCAGCCACTTGCGATCTGCTGGCTCAATGATACCTAGCGCTACGGGGATGGAGAAGACGATGGTAGGGCCCATCATCGCGCCGAGGATGATGCCCGCGAACAGTCCTGCTTGCGGGTCAATCGCCAGTTCCAGAGCGAGGGGGTAGCCACCCATATCATTTGCCAGCAGGGTGGTGGCGAACATGGCTGGGTCAGCGCCGAGGAATTGGTAGACGGGGGTGATCACCGCGCCCAGCACTTTTGCCAGCACTGGTGCCAGTGAAACCACGCCGATCATAGCCAGAGCTAATGGCCCCATCGCATTGAAGCCGTTCTCAAACTCTTCACCGAGGCCGAACTTATTGCCGAAAATGCGATCAAGCGCACCTAACACCATGAAGATCATCATGATGAAGATGATGATTTCGTTGATGTCCAAGGGAAACCTCCTTACAAGTGGTTAAGTGAAACAACAATGTAAAAGTGAAATTAAATCGAATCGAATGTCAATGGGGGGAGCTTATCAGAATTGCTCTTGATATTATCACCTCCTGGTTAAGCGTAGGACGAGCTGTGTCTTGGAAAATACAGACTCAGGACTTGCGCAATAATAGAATCTGTCCGCAAATTCGTGAAGGCGGTGGTTGAGGCTGTCGAAACCAGCGCCGGGTCTTGGCAGGCTCGACTGCTGGTGGGATTTTTGGACAGATTATTAACTCTTAAGGAACGTGACCTGGTTAGCAACTTCGAGGGAGTCCAGAATGCCGATGATGGCTGCATCTACGGGGTAATCGCGCGTCTTATTCGTTTGACGTGCTGCGCTGCCCACCACAATTACCACCAGTTCCCCTTCGCCTGCGCCCACCGTATCGGCAGCGATAAACGGCTCACCGTGCAACTCGTCGGTCGGTGTGGCTTCTTGCACGACCAATAGCTTGAGACCTCGGAGATTTTCATCCTTGATAGTGGATACTGCCGAACCGACAACGCGTGCAATTAGCATATTTACCTCTTTGAGAATAGAACACGGATGTTACAAAGTGAATGTTATGTTGTGCCCTGACGAATAAAGACAAAGAAGCGCACTCGCTCTGGATTCAGATGCAGTGCGCTAATGAAGACTTGTAATCGTGGTTATGCTAAGCGACAGAGGTTGTAATCTGTGAAAATATATGCGACAAGCAAAGTGAGAGATTGTAAGCCTGTGGATGCTTACAAGGTAGCTATACTTAAGAGGTCGTGTCAAAACAGTCATTGCGATAGGCATCACTGGCGGCGAATGGGTAACAAATGCTTGATAACAACAAGTTCATTGTAGGATAGATTTTGGTAAATGTCAAATATCGGCGCTTTTTGCACTTGGGGGATGTTAGCCCTGTTGCCAATTATGTGTACTCTTGGATCATACGCTCTACTAGTGCGAGAGCCTTCTGCACGCGCTGCTCAACTTGGGACAGGGTTGTGCGCCATTGGTCGGTGATGGTGACGATATCTTCGTTAGGGCCGGGCGTATCAAGGGCGTGCCGGAGGTCGGAGACAGCGCCGCGATCTACTTGTAGCAGCGTGCGCAAGAGGGCCATCTGGCTATAACCGGCGCGGCTAAGAGTGCGGATGACGCGCAGGCGGCTGATTTCGGCAGCGCCGTAGCGCCGATAGCCATTGTGCGGATCACGGGGAACCTCAATTAGCCCGTTACGTTCCCAGTTGCGCAGCATATCTATCGTGACGCCTAGCAGCTGCGCCGTCTCGCCGATGGATAGCGGTGCTTTGGCCGATTCGGCGGGAATGCCCATTGTCCAGCGTTCCAGTAGCTTTGCAGCGGCCTCGGCGTGGGCCTGTTCAGCCTGAACGCGTGCCAGATACAAGTAGGTGCGTTCCAACGCGCCGCCCAGATCGCCGTTAGCTGCGTGGATGACGATCTCTTCAACGTGTGCCTTGCCGCCCGGATAGGGCCATTGTAACAGGGTGTGCGCCAGGAGCATCTGGTCACGATGTAACTCCGTGAACATACGGTAGCCGCTCGCAGTGCGGGGAATAGGTGGCAGATAGCCGGCAGCTTCAAAGAGCCGTACTGTGTTGGGATGTACGCCGATTGATTTGGCTATCTCAGCAGTGCGGAGGAATTTTTGGGCCATGGTGTAATGGTTAGCTGTGTGCTCTTTCTTAGTGTGGTCATTGTATTAGTGTCATTAAGTTAAGACCTGGCAGGTTTCGCTCAAATTGGGTGGGGTAGTATTTTACCGGTGCATAACGACGTTTTGTAGACTCAAGGCCTGGAAACTTGCCACGTCTATGCCTAAACTTAATAGCATTGGTCATTGTATATAAACTGGCGCAAATGTCAAAAAATGTCTGCTAATCCTTCGCGTAGCATAGACGTGGGTTGCCTTTTCTGCTATCCGTTGTATCATACTCCCGTTATGATGACGAACATTCTTATTGCGCCTTCAATTCTCTCGGCGGATTTTGCCGCCTTGGGACAAGCTGTGCGCGAGGCAGAACTGGCCGGAGCTGATCGGCTCCACGTAGACGTGATGGACGGGCATTTTGTGCCCAACATTACCATTGGGCCATTGGTGGTTGCGGCGCTGCGTCGTGTGACATCATTGCCACTTGATGTGCATTTAATGATCGCCGAGCCGACACGTTACTTGCAAGCTTTCGCTGAGGCTGGGGCTACCAGTCTGACCGTGCATCCAGAGGCTGATCCACATCTGCACCGGGCCTTGCAGCAAATCCGCGCGCTGGGCGTGGAAGCAGGTGTGGCTCTCAACCCCTCCACGCCAGAGACGGTGTTGCAGTATGTGTTGCCATTGGTGGATGTTGTGTTGGTGATGACAGTCAATCCCGGTTTTGGCGGACAGGACTTCTTACCCGAAATCCTCCCCAAAATCCGGGCAGTGCGGGAAATGTTTACCGTGACCCATAGCGCGGCGCGGTTAGCTGTAGATGGGGGGATTGATCCGCACACTGCGCCGCGTGTTGTGGCGGCTGGGGCAACCGAGCTGGTGGCTGGCTCGGCGATTTTTGGCGCGGCTGAGGGCGTGAAGGTAGCGTTGGCTGCGTTGCGGGAGGCCGTGATTTGAAGCACCAACGCAAATCGGCCCCGAAGGTCGGGGCCGATTTGCGAGTTAGTGCTACTCTTGTACTTTGGGTGTGCGGGTCAAGGTCCGCAAACAGCGCGTACAAATGTGCAGCCGTTGCACCCGACCATCAACCATCAACCGCTTGCGCTGTATGTTGGGGCGGAATTGCCGGTTGGTGGTGCGGTTCGAGTGGCTCACATTATGACCAAAAGCCACACTTTTATTACAAATTTCACATTTAGCCATTGTTGATTCACCTCTGCTTTATCAATAGGACGCAAGTATCATACCACAAAGGGAAAAAGACGCAACTAGTAGGAGGAGTGCAATGACCGAGAAAATCGAACCTCGGGGAAAGATAGAAGTTTCTCCAGCCGCAATAGCTTCAATTGTTAGTGAAGCTGTGCAAACCTGTTATGGCGTAGTGGGTAGCGTGCCCAAAAACTTTGCTACTGGATTGGCCGACCTGCTTTCGTCAGATCGGAAGCGTGGCGTAGAAGTGCAAGTGCGCAATGGTGAAATCATTATTGATGTGTATGTCGTTATTGAATATGGCACGCGGGTTGCTTCAGTTGCCGAGAGCGTGAAGCATGTAGTGCGCTATCAGGTGGAGCGGGCGTTGGAGATGCCGGTCGCTGCCGTGAATGTTCACATCCAATCGCTGCGGGTCAGCGACTTTGATTGAGAAGGTAATTTAATGAACGCACAAGAACCACTTACTGCTTTGGATGGACAGCGTTTTAAACAGATGATCTGGGCCTCGTTAGTGTGGCTGCGCCAGCATCAAGCAATGATCAATGCACTTAATGTGTTTCCTGTACCAGATGGTGATACCGGGACCAATATGACTTTGACGATGACCTCTGCCTGGAATGAGGTCGCTGATTCGAACGAAACGAGCGTGGGGCTACTGATGTCTGGTGTGGCCCATGGTGCGCTGATGGGCGCGCGCGGCAATTCCGGGGTCATTCTCTCGCAGATCTGGCGCGGTTTTGCGCGAAGTCTTGATAACAAACCCTTATTGCATGTCTCTGATTTTGCGGATGCGATGCAGAGTGCCGCTGAGACTGCCTACAAGGGTGTGGTCAAGCCCGTGGAGGGTACAATTTTGACTGTGGTGCGCGAGGCAGCTGAGGAAGCTGTACATCGTGCATCGTATACCGACGATGTTGCGGAGCTTCTGGGGCAGGTTGTCCTGCGGGCAAAGGATTCCGTGGCTCGTACACCGACCTTGTTGCCGGTATTGCGGCAGGCCGGCGTGACAGATTCGGGTGGTGAGGGTTTGGTGATTATCCTCGAAGGTATGTGGCGGGAGCTACAAGGTTTGTCGGGGGAAGATGCTGTCGCTGTTGCTGCGGAAGTTTCCCTTCAGGCTGAGGCTGAACATATCCCTCCCGAAGATGCTTATGGCTATGATGTGCAGTTCATCATCATTGGGCAGGGCTTGAATGTCGAAAGTATCCGTGCTGATATTGATGCGATGGGCGATAGCACCTTGGTCGTTGGTGATAACCAGACAATCAAGGTGCATGTACATGTGCCTGATCCTGGTGTGCCGCTGAGCTATGCCGTGCAATATGGTTCGCTGCGTGATGTGGTTGTTGAGGATATGCAGGCGCAGTATCAGGAGTTTATCGCGAGGCAGGGCGCTCCTGCTTTACTCGGGCACGAGACTTGGGCGGAAACCGAACCGCAACCCATCGGCATCGTCGCGGTAGTCGCGGGGGCAGGGATGGAGAGGGTCTTCCGTAGTTTGGGCGCGACCTACATCATCCAAGGTGGGCAGACGATGAACCCCAGCACGGCTCAAATCCTTGAAGGGGTTGAAAAATTACGCTCCGAGCAAGTCATCATTTTGCCCAACAATAAGAATGTGGTGTTGGCTGCGCAACAGGCTGCTGAGGTCAGTGAGAAACCAACTGTGGTTGTTGAGACCAAGAGCTTGCCTCAGGGGATTGCTGCGCTGTTGGCCGTGGATATGCAGTCATCGCTGGATGCCAACGCGGAAACTATGCGTCAGGTGGCGGATGATGTTATCACTGCTGAAGTGACCTGGGCCACCCGTGACGTGGAGCTCAACGGGGTGGTGGTGTGCGAGGGCAACGCCATCGGCCTGTTGAACGGGCAGTTAGTCGTTGCTACTGATGCTTTCGACGAGGTTGTTCATCAGCTGCTTGAAGAAGCTGATCTGAGCAACAAAGAATTGGTTACGTTGTATTATGGGGAGGGTGTCGTCGCAGAGCAGGCGCACACGCTTGCCAGTGAATTGCAGGAAGATTATCCCGACCTGGAATTTGAGATTATCCATGGCGGGCAGCCGCACTATCCGTATTTGATTTCAATTGAGTAGATGAGGGGCGCGCGTGAACAATAACACCATTCAGTTGATTACCGACGGCACGGCATATCTCACTCCCGCGCAACTGCGCGAGTTGGGCATTATCTCTTTGCCGATTGTGGCGGAAGTGGACGGACAGCATTACATTTACGATCAGCAGACCTTTGGGCACTACAAGATGCTACGGCAGATGTCCGAGGGGCGGTCGCCGGTTAAAATCATCGGCCCTTCGCCCGATGATTTTCGGGCTGTGTTTCAGCGTACCTTGTACCGCACCAATAAAATGCTGGTGATTCTTTCATCCAGCCATCTTAGTCCGGTGATGCGGAATGCGCGTATCGCAGCCCGCGATTTTATGGGCCGGTGCGATATCACCATTCTGGATTCGCAGACGATTTCCGTAGGGTTGGGCCTGCTCGTCGAGCGTGCTGGCGAATTGTTGCAGGCGGGCGAGTACCCGTTGGGGGAGGTGGTGCGCCAAGTGCGTGGCATGATGCCCCGTGTGTATGTTGTCATCATTACCCGCACCTTGGATTACCTGTATCGTAGCCGTAAACTTAGTGCCATGCAAGCTATCCTCGGCTCGATGCTTAAGATCAATCCTTTCCTGGTTATCGAAGATGGCGATATTATCGCGTTGGAGAAAAGTCGCTCTCCAGAGAAAGCCGTGGATAAGTTGATCGAATTTGCCACTGAATTCAGCCGCGTGCGGCGCTCTGTTATTTTCCAGAGTGGCGAGACGCCCACTGATGATTCACTCACGCTGAAGACCCGCCTGGAGCAGCTGATCGTGGATGGCGACTTTCCCATTATCACGTATGATCCAGTGCTGGCGTCGCACATTGGCCCGGATGCTCTGGGGATGGTTATCTATGAAGGCATGTGGCGGTAACGCATGCCGGTACCCCGAGTACGCATCGTCACTGATAGTGTCGCCGATGTGCCGCCAGAGGTTGCCGCACGCCTGAACATCGCTGTGCTGCCCATCTACCTGTTGCTGGGCAATCAGAGTTATCGGGATGATGCTACACTTGATCGTACCTGGTTCTACGCGCAATTGCGCGCGCGCGCCGGGCAGCTCAAGACGGCGGCTCCTCCGCCCCAGGTCTTTGGTGAATTATTCGCCTCATTGGTTGCCGCCGGGGCTGAAGAGATCATTGGCCTCTTCATCGCCGAAAGCCTCAGCAGTATCGTTGCCAATGCACGCCTGGCGGCGGCGCAAACTAGCGGCGCATGTGTCACAATTGTGGATACCGCCCAGGTTACATTAGGCCAGGGCTGGCTGGCTATTCTGGCCGCCGAAGCTGCTGCACAGGGTGCATCCGGCGCGGAGATTGTCGAATATGTGACGCAATTGCGCCCGCGGGCTGGTGTGTTGGGTATGTTGGATGCGCTGGATCATCTGCAACACAGTGGGCGGGTGCCCTGGACTACGATTCGGGTGGGTGAACTGCTTAAAATCAAGCCGCTTATCCGTTTTTATGATGGTGAGGCGACGTTGGTACGCAGAGTACGTACCCATGCGCGCGCTCTGGATGCGTTGGAGCAAGGTTTGCACGCCCTTGCGCCTTTCGAGCGTTTGGCGCTAATTCATAGTCGCGCTGACGCCGCCGTGCTGGCTGAATTTGCTGCGCGGTTGGTTCCTCTTTCTCCCCAGACCCCGTTGCCCATTGTGGAAGTTTCACCTGTTTTCGGCGCGCATATCGGGCCAGGTGGTCTAGGGGTGGCCTTCGTGCAGGCCCCTGAACACACTTTACCTATAGGGAGCTATCATGGTTAAGCCTGTTGAAACTTTGGAAAAAATCCTCGCACTAGAGGAAGCCGATTATCAGTTTCAAGATCGTGCTGTGGCGGGTGGATTGTCGCGCTATGCCGATACCTGGAACAAGCAAGTGTTGGCGCTTTTCGGGAGCGCGGCGGAAGCATGGATTATGGGTGTGACGGAACAGTTGCGTGCATACAGCACACTTGCAGAGGCGGAGCGCCCGGCGGCGTTGGTCGCTCTACGCACGCAATTGCGCGCCGGGCCGGCTGTGGCGCCGGTGGAGATGCCGGTATCCGCGCCAGTTCCCCCTCCTTCTGCACCTGCATCTGAACCTGCTCCTGCACCGCGTGCGCGGCGTGTAGCCCCGGCGCGGGCCGGCGCCGGCCTGGATGCCCCGGTCGAGACGCTGTCCGGTGTCGGCAACAAACGGGCGGAGCTCTTCGCCAAGTTAGGCGTGCGTACCATTCGCGATTTGCTATTCTACTACCCCTGGCGCTATGACGATTACTCGCAGCTTAAGACGATTGATCACTTGCGTTACGGGGAAGTCGTCAGCGTCATTGCGACGGTGTGGGAGGCTGGTGTGCGTAAATTGCGCACGGGGCGCGCGCTGTTCCGTGCTATCCTTTCTGATGCCACCGGTACATTAGAGATTAACTGGTTCAATCAGGAATACTTGGAAGCACACATCCGTCCAGGGATGCAGATTGTGGTCAGCGGTAAGGTGGATGAGTACCTGGGCCGTTTGCAGATGAATTCCCCGGAATGGGAGCCTGTGGAGCGCAAGGACTTGAACACGGCGCGTATTGTACCAGTATATCGGCTCACAGAAGGGCTTAATGTGCGCTGGTTGCGCACGACTGTGGAGCGCGCACTGGCTGCCTGGATGTACCGTGTGCCAGAGCCGCTCTCCGACACGTTGCGCGAAGCACACGCTTTGTTACCGTTGTCGCGTGCCTTGCGGGGGATTCATTTCCCTGACAATCAAGAGCATCTGGCTGCTGCTCAGCGGCGGTTCGCTTTCCAAGAGGCGCTGTATTTACAGATGGGCCTACTACGCCAGAAAGCGCAGTGGAAGTCTGAGCCAGGGCGCACATTAGCCGTTACGCCGGAGCAGTGGGCGGCGCTGGTTGCGTCCCTGCCTTATCATCTCACGGGCGCGCAGGAACGTGCTCTGGTAGAGCTGCGGCGTGATCTGGAATCTGGCGAGCCGATGAATCGTTTATTGCAGGGCGATGTAGGCTCTGGTAAAACTGTCGTTGCGGCTTTGCTAATGGCTGTGGCCGCGCAGTCGGGCTGCCAGGCCGCGCTCATGGCCCCTACTGAAATCCTCGCAGAGCAGCACTTTAAGGGCCTTTCCCGGTTGTTTGAGGCGTTTCCCGAGCCGCGTCCTACGTTGCGCTTGTTGACCGGCAGTACGCCTCCCGCTGCGCGTGAGGAAATCTACGCTGGGTTGGCCGATGGGACTATTCACACGGTTGTGGGGACGCACGCGCTGATTCAGGAGACGGTCACATTCAATGCGCTGGCCCTGGTAGTTATTGATGAGCAACATCGCTTCGGCGTAGAGCAGCGGGGAGCCTTGCGCGGCAAGGGTTACAATCCGCATCTTCTGGCGATGACTGCTACGCCCATTCCACGCTCTTTGGAGCTCACCGTTTGGGGACACCTCGACGTTTCTGTGCTGGATGAGCTGCCGCCGGGGCGGCAGCCCATTGAGACACGGGTGTTATATCCCCGCGAGCGGGAACGCGCGTATGCCTTCATACGTGGGCAGATAGAACAGGGACGGCAGGCGTTTATTATTTACCCGTTGGTTGAAGAATCCGAGAAGATTGATGCGCCGGCGGCAGTGGAGGAACACGCACGATTGCAAAGCGTAATTTTCCCGCAATTCAGGTTAGGCTTGCTGCATGGACGACTACGCTCTGACGAAAAAGACGCGGTGATGACAGCGTTCGGGCGCGGCGAGCTCGATATTCTCGTGGCGACCTCAGTGGTGGAGGTGGGCATTGATGTCCCCAACGCTACGGTGATGCTGATTGAGGGCGCCGATCGCTTCGGACTTTCGCAGTTACACCAGTTTCGTGGGCGCGTGGGGCGCGGCATGTACGCCTCTTACTGTTTGCTCGTGGCCGACTCGCCCAGCGATGAAGCCACCGAGCGCCTGCGGGTGATGGAATCCACCCGTGATGGTTTCATCCTGGCGCAGAAAGACTTGGAGCTGCGCGGCCCTGGGCAATTTCTGGGAACGCGCCAGAGCGGTTTCCCGGAGCTCCCGATGGTGGCGTTGGCCGATACGCGCTTGTTGCACGCCGCTCGCGAAGTTGCCACAGAATTGCTGGCGCACGACCCGATGCTGGAGCTGCCTGAGCATGAAACATTGGCGGAACAGGTAGCTACATTCTGGAACACGCAAGGAGACCTCAGCTGATGGAGCGGGTTGCTATCTATCCTGGTTCATTCGATCCGTTACATTATGGACATGTAGATATTGCACAGCGGGCGGCGCGGCTCTTTGATCGGCTCATCGTGGCTGTGTATGATCGGCCTAGCAAGAAGCTGCTTTTTTCCACTGCTGAGCGCGTGGCGATGGCGCAATCTGTGCTGGGGGGGGACGCTAACATTGAAGTGCGTCCTTACCATAGCCTTACCGTGGCCTTTGCCGAGGTTGTTGGCGCGCAGGTCTTGGTGCGTGGTTTGCGGGTGATCTCTGATTTTGAGTTGGAGTACCAGATGGCTTTGACCAACAACCAGCTTGCGCCGGATATTGAGACAATTTGCTTGATGACCCGGCACGAGTACGCCTTCTTAACGGCCAGCATCGTCAAAGAGGTATTCTGGTTGGGGGGGGATTCTACTTCGTTGGTACCGCCGTTGGTGTTTGCGGAACTTCAGCGCAAGCGGGCCACGCTGCCGGATGATACAGGGCCATTTACGGCAGTTTCAATCCGCGATTGACGTGGATTTCAGCCTGTGAGTGATTTTGAGATGTGCCGATTTACTGATTTTCTAGAGGAATTCCTCATTAACGGGCGTTCACCAGCGGTTGGATGAAAATTCGGGGAACTGACGTTCCCCTCAGAGCCAGAGTGCTCAGAGCGGATCGCTAGATCCGCGATTGGATAAGTATTTACGATTCGCCATTCGCCATTTTCAAGGGAGGTTGGGTATGGATTTGGTATTTTTGATTGAGCGTTTAGAGAAATACATCCTTGAAGAATGTCCCAAAGTTCCGCTTTCGGGTAGCCGTGCAGTGAATGAAGAAGAGACGCGCGCGCGGTTGGGGCAATTGCGCGAGGCTGTGCCGGGCGAATTGGCTGAGGCAGCCCGTGTATTGCAGGAGCGCGAGGCATTGCTGGCGGCCGCTGATCGTGAGGGTCAGCAGCGCATTGCGGCGGCGCAAGAAAAGGCACAGCAGCTCATCGGCGAACATCGTATTATGCAGGAGGCCAAGCAGCAGGCAGCAACGGTGCGCCAGCGCGCTGAGCGTGAATCTGCCGTGTTGCTGGCTGATGCAGATGAATATGTCTTCGATAGTCTTAGTCACTTACAACAGGAGCTCACGCGCTTATTGCGAGTGGTAGAGAATGGGTTGCAAAAAATGGAAGGCGACCGCGAGCGGCGTCTACAATCAAAACCGGGTTGACATAAGTCGCCTTACCCGTATAATTGGCCTGCGTTGCCTGCACGCCTTTGCGGGCATTATTCGTGCAACGCAGTAGATCATAAAGGATGATAAGGAGAATTTAAGATGGGTGCTGTACCAAAGAGAAAAATTTCGGTCAGTCAGAGGCGCCATCGCCGGGCGCAGACCTTCAAGGCCCCGTTGTTGCCTGTGTTGGTAACGTGTCCTGAATGCGGTGAGCCTGTGCGCCCTTACCATGTTTGTCTTAAGTGTGGGACATACCGCCGCAGCAAAGTTATCCAGGTTGAGAAGGATTAGTAGTGGTTGTATGTTCAGATTGCTGTGCTTGCTGGGTTTCTGCTCTTTTTTGGGGGCGGCGGCAGGATTCCTTAACCAGGCTGAATATATGCCATCGGTGATTTCTGCGTAGCGGATGTTGTCTGTTGCGTGCTTTGAGGCACTCGATGTGGGGACGCCGCTAGGGAGTAGGTGATGCATCTACAACCGGCGTTACAGGGTAAAGTCGCCGTAGTGACCGGCGGAGGGCGCGGCATCGGACGTGCAATTGCGCTCGAACTGGCGCGGCGTGGCGCGGATGTCGTTGTCAATTATGTGCAGGGTGCGGAGCAGGCAGCTGCCGTGGTCGTTGAGATCGAGGCACTAGGACGACGCGCCCTCGCGGTGCAGGCAGATGTAGGCACACCGTCTGCGGCTACGGTACTGATTGCTGCTGCGGTTGAAGGTTGGGGACGCTTGGATATTCTGGTCAACAATGCCGGTATCACTCGCGACGCGCTTTTGATGCGTATGAGCGATGCTGAATGGGAGGCTGTGTTGCGCACGAATCTGACCGGCGTCTTCTACACCTGCCGGGCGGCAGCGCGTCCTTTGTTACGCCAACGTGCCGGGCGGATCATCAACATTGCTTCGGTGTCCGGTCTGTTAGGCCAGGCGGGCCAGGCTAACTATGCGGCGGCCAAAGCCGGGTTGATTGGCTTCACCAAGAGTCTGGCCCGTGAGTTGGCTCCGAAGGGGGTGACTGCGAATGTGGTTGCGCCGGGGTTTATTCCCACAGCGTTGAATGCGACGTTGGCTGCGGAGTGGCGTGGGCGATTACAGGCTCTGATCCCGCTGGGACGGTTCGGCGGTGTGGCGGATGTGGCGCACGCGGTGGCATTTTTGGCTTCGGACGAGGCGGCGTACATCACTGGTGTAGTATTGCCGGTAGATGGCGGCTTGAGTATGTAGGAGGTAGTGCATGGAGACAGAAGCGACTATTCCGGGTAAAATTACTGTGGCCCCGGACGTGATCGAGACGATTGCACGTTTTGCGGCACAAGGTGTGCCGGGTGTTCACGGTTTGGCGGACCGCGACGAGTTTGACCGTTTGCTAGGTCTCGGTACTCAGGTAGTGGACGTGCAAGTGCGCGGCGGGCAGGTCTTGGTAGACTTGCATCTTGTCGCGCGTCCGAATATCAGTCTCTTGCAGTTGGGGCGTGCTGTTCAACATGAAGTGACGCGCTCGATTCAGAAGATGATTGGGATGCCGGTAGAGATGGTGAACGTATACATTGAAGATGTGGTGTATACGGATGCGCAAGAGTGTCAGGCGGCTTGAATGGCGATTCGATGAAAGGTGAGCGACGATTGGCGCGGGAGCTGGCGCTCCAAGCTCTTTACGAAATAGATGCGGTGGGTCATGCAGCTGGCGGGGTTTTGCAAGAACGCTTTGCTGATGATCCGGCTTTAACCGATCGTGTGGTAGACTATTGCCGACAGTTGGTAGTTGAGGTTTGGGCGCACCGTGAAGTATTGGATCGTTTCATTCAAGAGCACGCGCCGGAGTGGCCGTTGGAGCAGGTAGCGGTGGTGGATCGCAACGTGTTGCGCATTGCATTGTATGAGTTTACAATTTTAGGAGTGCCGGTAAAAGTGGCAATTAATGAGGCTGTAGAATTGGCTAAGTCATTTGGTGCGGATGGCTCACCCCGCTTTGTCAATGGGGTATTAGGCGCCTTGTTGGCACAGCGTAAAGCGATCGCCAAGATTATTAAACAGACTGCCTCGCCCACAAATCCGTCGTAGGAGTGGGGGGTAGAAAAAGATAGTGAATAATTATGAAGAGCGTGCTAACGAACTGTGTTGCACGCTCTTTTTCTCAGTTTCTCTCCGGTGATTTTTCATGATTGCCGGATAAAAATCTAGTTTTTCAAAGGAGTCTGTATATGGGAGAACGAATTCGGGTTATCATCATGGGCGCTGCGGGTCGGGATTTCCACAACTTCAATACCTACTTTCGGGACAACTCCGCCTACGAAGTGGTGGCCTTCACGGCAACGCAAATCCCCAACATTGATGGGCGGGTGTATCCGGCCCAACTTGCCGGGGAGCTCTACCCTGCCGGTATTCCGATCCATGCTGAGGAAGAATTAAGCGATCTCATCAAACAGCATGCGGTGCAGCAGGTGGTGTTTGCGTATTCCGATGTGAAGCATGAGTATGTGATGCACAAAGCCTCGCTAGTGAATGCGCTGGGGGCCGATTTCCGGTTACTGGGTGGAGACACGACGATGATCAAGAGCTCCAAGCCGGTGGTTGCTATTACCGCGATTCGCACTGGCTCCGGCAAGTCACAGACTACCCGTCATGTATGCGATATGTTGCAACAACAGGGCAAGAAGGTTGTCGCTGTGCGGCATCCCATGCCCTACGGGGATTTGGTCAAGCAACGTGTGCAGCGGTTCGCTACCTATGAGGATCTCGCCAAGCACGAATGCACTATTGAAGAGCGTGAGGAATACGAGCCACACATCGATCGGGACGTGGTCGTATACGCTGGTGTGGATTACGAGACGATTTTGCGCCAAGCCGAGCAAGAAGCTGATGTGGTGGTGTGGGATGGCGGTAACAATGACACTCCCTTTTTCAAACCGGATTTGTGGATTGTTGTGGTAGACCCGCATCGGCCCGGTCACGAAGTTTCGTACTTTCCCGGCGAGACAAACCTGCGCGGCGCGGATGTGGTAGTCATCAACAAGATGGATACAGCGGATTATGCCAATATCCGCACGGTGTATGCTAACATTTTCGCGGCCAATCCGCAGGCGATTGTCGTGGAAGCTGCTTCACCGTTGTTTGTGGATCATCCGGAGCACATTCGCGGCAAGCGCGTACTGGTGGTGGAGGATGGCCCTACGCTCACGCATGGCGAGATGGCCTATGGGGCCGGCTATGTGGCGGCGCAGCGCTTTGGCGCGGCAGAAATCATTGATCCGCGTCCATACGCCGTGGCTTCGATCATCGCTACCTACAAGAAGTATCCCGACACCGGGCCTATCTTGCCGGCGATGGGCTACGGTTACGAGCAAACGCGCGACCTGGAAGTCACGATCAACAACACACCTTGTGATTTAGTGATTGTTGGTACGCCCATTGATTTGAGTCGGGTGCTTTCGGTTAAGCATCCGATGGAGCGCGTGCGTTACGAGCTGCAGGTCATCGGTCAACCTACCTTGCAGGCCATTCTCAAAGAACGCATTGTCTAACGTGCGTTGCTGCTAACAGTGACGGGGCGGGAGTTATCTCCCGCCCCGTTTTTATTGGGAGACCTGCCAGGTTTCTAAAACCTGGCAGGTCTATGTGCATATTACTTCCGCCAACGATAGTCGTGCTCAAGCGCCTGCTTGAAATCCGCCAGTAGGTGCGGTTTGTCGCGCATTGTCCACGCATCCCCTAGCCAGCGGTAAAGCAGCAAGGCGTGAATTTGTTGGGCGTAAGGTGAACCGTTCCAGGCGTCTATTTCGGCATACGCCGCGCGCACCCAGCCGGTATTGGCGTTGCTCCAGCCCTGATCATGTTCTTGATCGCATAAGGGCGCGCTCCCTGCACGGCATAGATGATTGGCCTGGGTGATGTAGACGGGGACCTGTTTCCAGCGTGCGGGGATGCGCTCCATGAACTGCCGGTAGGTCTGGAAATCGAAGTAGTGATCCTTGAGGAATGGATCGGCGAAGGTTAACCGGTGGGTGATGGCGGCAACTGCTGGCCCGTGTGTATAGGCGTGCAAAATCACCGCATCGAGCGTGGTAATTTTATCGAGCATTTGCTGGAAGTAATCGAGCGGTCTGTAGCGGCGGTTGCTCAGTAGCGGCATGGGAGCCGCGTTGTAGGGATCAATCGCGCCTGGCGCGATGAGCGCGTTAGGCAGTACCGCCTTGATAAGGCTGTACGCTTTGTTGAAGGCGTCAGCGTAGAGCTCGGGCGTGATATGCTCAGTGGGTTGTGCTGCTCCACCAGGATGCTCACGGGGGTGGTTCGGTGCGTTGCCGATTTGGATAATCCAGGTGTATTGCTCTGCGCTTATTTCAGGGTGTTTGAGGAATAGCGCGGCCCAGCGGGCGCAGGCGGCTGCAAAGCCGTCATAGTGTACGGTGCTAGGTAACGTGCCGTTTGGCTCATAGCCGTGGTTTAGGCGGATAATCACCCCGTAGCCAGCGTGATGCGCCCAATCCCAGAGTCGCTGGCGGAAGGTTTCGTTGGGCTGGATGGCGTCCGGTACATGTCCTACCTGCTCGGTGAAGAGCACCCAGCCTTGGGCCGATTTGCCTTCATAGAGCGCGCGAATCTCATCACCGTGGGCTAAATCATCGCTGAGTGCTGCCCCGTGGATTCCGAAAATCCATGCCGATTCACCGAAGCGTTGGGTGGTATCCGTCACCCTGGGGCGGGTGGCCGTTCCTGTGGGCGCTGTGAGGTACCAGGCTGCTACATAGCCTTCTAAGTGTGCGGGGGTGCGCACTTTTAGCCAGGCGTTTTGTTTTCCTACCTTGTTAGCGGTGCTCGCCAGGTCTTCCAGTGATTCCAATACTGTCCCGTGCGGTACCCAACCTATGGGCGGGGTGTGTTGCGTGCCTGCCCCGTTGCGGATGTTCAGCCCGAATTGCAGACTATTGACCTGGATATATCGCCAGACGGGGGGCGGGGGTGGTGTGGGATCGGCGGGCGCGTGTAACCTGACGTACCAGGCGGCGGCATAGCCAGTGCGTCCGTTGGGGATGCGCACGGCGATCCACTTACCGGCTTGCCCCACCTGCGCCTGTACGATTGCGGGTGGGTCTAGCGTGTCCAATACTGTTCCATGCGGGGCTTGCCAAAGGGGCGGGGCATAGTGTGTGCCCGGCCCGCTGCGGATGTTGAGATAGCCCATCTGCGGGCTGTAGATTTCGATCTTGAGCGTGGCGGGTGGCGGGGCATGCGGGTCTTGATCGGTTGCATACCAGGCGGCGATCCAGACTTCAGGGCCGTTGGGATCAATGCGTACACGGAACCATTGCCCTACTTTACCTAGGTTGAGAGCGGCCTGGTCAGTGTTTAGGGTGATGGTCAGTCGCGTTCCGCTGGGGATGCGCCCCAGGAGCGTTTCTGCGCTCACATGGGGCAGACGACGCACATTGAGCTCCTCTGTGCTCCACACGGTGATGAGATGCCCTGGCGGCGGGCTTGGTGGTATAGCAAGGGGCGGCCACGGGCCGGGGTCCTGCGCTGCGAGGGCGCTTTCGATGATCCAGCCGTTATGTTGTTCGGCTGTGACTGCGAGCCACCGTATGTTATCCACGGTTGTAGTGATGCCGGTGGTCTGAACTGTGGATCTATAAGGCACTGCGGTACGTTGTGTGCCAGCGCTGCCCGCTACATTGAAGATGACCGCGCCATTGAGGGCTGTGACCCACATTGGGCCACCTGGGGCGGCATTTGTGCCCAGTACGAAGGTGCGGAACGGTGCATAGTATTCGGGTTTGACCACGGCGGTGGTGAAGATGCTGATGAAGGGCGGGGCGTAGGGCTGCAAGCGCGCGAACCACTGTTGGGCTTCGGCCAGCGTGAACCAATCGCCGGGTTGGCTGGGCGGATCCTTGTGATAGAAGCCCAGTACAGGGAGTATTGGCAGTGTCAGGCCTTGCTGTTGCATCCACTGTAGCTCTTCCTGATACGTCCACTTATCTATCACAATGGCTGGGTGTTGTCTGTAAGTACCATACGCCATCGGCATCAAGCCGCCCTGACAATAGCGGCCCATTTGATTGTAAGGGATTGCGGCGTGGTAGGTGAGCGGGGTAGGGTAGGAGCAGAGGTGGAGGCGTGTGAAGTCAATGCCGGCCTGATTGAGGCGTTGCCCTAATTCGGTGGCCTGAGCATAGCGGTGGTACGAGGCTTCTTCAACATTGAAGATGAAGCCTTCATAGCCATCGTCGAAAGCCCAGGAGACCATATCTGCTTCATATTTTGGATCGCCCAGCGTGGTAAAGCTCCAGGCGATAGGAACGAAGCCGGCCTCCTTGATGCGGGTGGCGAGTTGAGCGGCTTTGCTGGCCGGGGTGAGGTAGAAGGGTGGTTTATTCTGGTACGGGCCTTGCCCCACTTTGTAGAGGATATGCGTGACATTCATTTGGGGCGCCATTTGTTGTAACGCGGCATTCAATTCCGTCTCTCGGTAGGCCCAGAGGCCTTTGCCGTGTAGCACCATTGCAGGTTCCTCCTTAATTCGTGCTTAGTACCTGTCCGAAAATGTTGCCGTAGGGCGGGCCGACCAAGAACCGGTGTGGGTTGAGCGTGTTCAACTTAGTGCCTTTGTGAATTTTCGGCCTTAGAAGTGACGGCTTCAGCCGTTGGGAGAATCGTTACCGTGGTCACTATAAGCAGACTCGTGATCTACTGAGCTCTTTATGTTTCACGAGTTGCGAGCCAGGGTGGATTTTCCCCGGCTCACCCACGGGCTTTTGGCGATGACAAAACGCCAGGGGACTTGGAGTGCGGCTGCATCGCCGCGCACGCCAATGCGCGGGCCTGTAGCGATAGCTTCCGGCGGTAGCGTGAGATCTTCTTCCACCCATAGGGGTGAGTTGGCAGTACACACATCTAGCGCGTTTAACTGGCGATCAATTCCTAGCGCCTGACAGAGCCGTCCCGGCCCACGCGCAAGGTCGTTGAGCGCGTGGGTTGGGCGTAGCTGTGATTGTGTTTCTATTCCTTCCAGCGGCTCCAACGCGCGGATCAGCACCGCAGCCGGAAAACCTACGTCCTCTGTGACCAGATTCAGGCAATGGTACATGCCATAGATGAGATAGATGTAGGTGCGACCGGGAGGGCCGAACATGGGGGCGTTACGGGCGGTCGGGCCGCAGCGCGCATGGCTGGATTGATCTTCCCGGCCCGTGTATGCTTCCACTTCTACAATGCGCCCGGCAAGGCGTTTGCCTTGCCATAGACGTACCAGGCGTTTACCCAACAGTGCCGGTGCTACCCGTAGCGTCTCTTGCGCGTAAAAGTCTTGCTTCAATCGTTTGCCTGGCACGTTGACTTTTCTCCAATTTTGGGGTATGCTCATTGTAGCATAGACTGAGCGGCAATACAAGTGCGTGTTGTAATAACCTGGTATGGTGCGGGACACAGCACCACGCCGTTACTAATCTTTCAGGGGTTAACTTTTTCGGATGGGGAGGCTGCCATGAGTGAATTGCCGGATTGGTTGCGCGATTTGCAACCGTTGGAGGATGCCGATGATAAACCCGTAGCACCGGCGCAACCGGTGCAGCCGGCAGAAGCTCTGCCGGACTGGTTGCAAGATTTGCGACCACGTCCAGGTGATGATTTGAACACGTTGGGGCGACCGTCCCCCGCGCAGGTGGCTGCACCATTGCCAGAACCAGAACCAGAACCTGAACCGGCATCGTTAGAAGAAGCATTGTTAGAGGACTATCAAACGGCTCTTGCTGATGAAGAAGCGGAATCCCGGCGCCAGGCTAGATCACAAGCTGTCAAACGCGCCCGACGCAAGAATGCTCTGAAACTGGGACTCAGTCCGGGGCAGCGCTTTGCGTTAGCCCTGATGTTGTATTTAAACCTTGCCTTTATAGGGTTTTTAGTGTTGGTGATGATGGAGCGCATCGTTTTTTAGGCATTCAGCAATTTGCAATTGTGACTCAGTAGCAAAATTAATCGGCTCGGCTTGGTTACTAAAACCAAGCCGAGCCGATTGTAGTTATCACCGTGTCCACTCTGAACCAGGGTGGACACGGTGATTGTGAGCTAAGCGTTGCTCTGTAATATGGCGTGCGCAATTTTCTGGATGCCGGCGGCCAGTGGGGCGGTTGGGCCACTTAATACTATCGGTGTCCCTCGGCGTAAAGCTGTTGTTTGGGCTGGATCGAAGGGCAGCTGGCTGATGATAGGTACTTTGAGTGCTGTTTGCACTGCTTCAGCGGGCGGGCGTGGGCCAGGGGTTACTGCGTTCAGCACCAGGCGCAGCTGCTCCAACTGGGGTTTAAGCGCACGCAGTGTTATCATCGTGGTTTGAATTCCGGGCGGGTCTTCACCGCTGACGAGCACGATTTGATCCGCCTGATCAAGAATACACAGGGAACTGTTAGCAAAGACTGGGGGCGTATCTATGACGATAAACTTTGCTATGCCGCGCAGGTCTTCGAGGATTTGCGTGACCTGTTCGCGACTGAGTAGTTCGTCTTGCACGGGGAAGGGCGGTGAGGCTAACACGCGTAAGTGGGAGGGATGTTCTGTAAGCAATTGTTCCGCATGAACAGGGTTCTTGAGGTACATTCCCCAATGCACCTGGGGTTTTAGACCTAGATAGAGTGCATCATGTCCGCCGCGTGGCGAAAGATCCACCAGTACCGTTGGCTCGACCTGTTGCAGTAGTAAAGCCAGGTTCACGGCTATGGTTGAAACACCGATGCCTCCGCGCAGGCTGAAAATTGGGAAAATGCCAGGTTTGCTCATTTTCCGCTTGGGGTTGATGATATTGCGCACCAAGTCCAACAATTCTTTCATGTTGACTGGCTTGGTCATGTGCGCATTGGCTCCGGCTTCGAGTGCTGCGGTCTTGTCTACTGGTTGCCCACGTGCGGTAAGAATGATAATACCCATGTTAGCGGTGCGTGAGTTAGCACGGATGCGACGGACTACCTCGTAACCGTTCATTTCTGGCATCATCACATCTACAATTGCCAGATCGGGGTTTTCTGATAGTGCCTTTGCCAGTCCATCTTGCCCGTCGCCGCTAAGGATGACTTCATAGTTGCCCTGGCTGGTCAGCACCATATCCAGCATTTGGAGCATATCGGGATTGTCGTCAATAATCAGGATGCGTGCCATGCCCAACCTCCTCGTAACATCATTAGATTTGCAAATCAAAGTAGGTAGCTGCGTTACGCATTACTCCAGCCCTAAAAAGCTGATGTGCCGTTTGTTGATGATGGCTGCACCGCCCTGGTAGCTGATTTCGGGTTTGTACGAGCAGCGTGCGACTGGATCAATCAATGTGAGGAAATCTTCTGTTTGCGTCCCCAGGAGCATGAGTACATCTATGCGTCCTGGGATACGTAAGTAGCCTCGGATTTCAAAGCTGGGGAGGGTAATAAAGACCCCTGTGGGTTTAAGCTTGAGATAACTGCCGTACCGTTGATCGCGGCGCAGGGAGTCTTCAGTATTAGAGGTAATAGCAAAACTAAGATTTTTCTTAACAATCGTGGCTGAAGGATAGTTTGAGGCGATATCGGCTGGATTGGTGACCACAGAAAAATAAGCTTCGGTGACGGTAAGGTAGGAGGTTGTTACATCATAGATAGCATCGCCCAAACTGCGCTGGCGCGCGCTGAAGTTGCCAGATACGCGATATCCATGTGCGAAAAAATCGGCAATGATCTGCCCTTGTTTTTCCATAATGAGTACCTCCTGTGTTAGCTATAGATATGATGTTAAGGGCGGGCAACTGTCCAATAGAAATTTCTCTCGAGTCCGGGTGGCCCTATTACAGTGTAGTCCTCTGCATCGGTTTCGCTCTGTCGTACGATGGCAACCTGCCAGCTACAGGAGCGGTCTTCTACCTGTGCTGGAGGCAACAGTTCTGCCGGCACGCGCCAAGCCGTGCTGCGTACATAGGTCCAGGTTGTTTGTGGCCCCTCTGCACTAGGCAGGGTCAAGGCTACCTGATAATATTCACCTGGTGCTAAAATACCCACTGATGCCCATTGCAAGACAATGATAGCCTCTGCGCCTTCGAATGTAGCGCCTCTGGGTGGATAGAGCAACGTTGGCGAAGCATACGCCAGTTGTGGAGCGGGGGATTCCAAGCCCTCCACAATCGGCGCTGGACCTTCCGGCGTGGGTGTCGGCATGGGAATTACTAGCGCGTCACCTGGACGGATAGTGTCTGAGTTAGCCGGGATGTTGTTCGCAGCACGGATGGCAGCGACGCTGATGTCGTATTTTTCAGCAATAGTGGAGAGCACTTCCCCGCTTTGGACGATATGTGTGACGTAGGGCGAGAGAGTCGGTGTTGCTTGGCCTGGTTCCAGCGTCGGAGTAGGTGTGGGATCGGGGGGCGCTCCAGGGATATATAGGGTTTGCCCTTGACCGATCAAGTCTGAGGTCAAATTGTTAAAGTCTTTGAGTTCTTGTACCGTGATATCGAACTGTAAGGCGATGCCGCCCAGAGTATCACCCTCTTTAACCACATAACTCTGTGGCGGCATTGGGGTGGGTGACACATCTGGGGTAGGCGTCAAAGTTGGTGTGGGTGTAGGGGTAGCAGTGGCTGTAGGTGAGGGAACCAGCGGCATCTCCAGAGTGGGACTGGGCGTAGGGAGAGGAATCTCGACCTCTCCTTGTGAGAGTAGCCAGCCAAGTACCGCAGCCCCTCCCAGAATTAGCGCCGCAACCCCCAGCAGAATGACCAGATGTAGGGGTTTTATGCGGCGCGTGGGCGCACGAAGTTCCGCTACTGGTGCTAGGCTGGCTTCTTCCGTTAGCGCGGTGCCGCACATCAGGCAAGTTTTAGCGCCCTCGGCTACGCGTGCGCCGCAGTCAGGACAATGTCGGGGCGGGCGATCCGGAAGTGCCCGCAAGGTATCTTCAGATTGTAGTTGTTCTTCCATATCTTGTACCATGATAACACCAATAACTTAAAAGAGCAAGAAGCCCACGAAGTCCACGCGCTGTATATCAGGGCTATCCATTGAGAAAACTTATCCTCTCACGCTGCCTCTTGTGCCGTTAAAGTGGTGTTTTTAAGGTTTTTTATGGCGGGGCGAAGCCTCGTCATAAAAAACCTTCTGTCCCTGGCCTGTAGGTCATATTCTTGCAACAAGTGGTCAAATGCGATAGCTCTATGTCGCATATACTTGCTTAACGTCTGGAGAGTGTTACAATAGCATACTTGCAATTTGCGCCGCTGGCTATTCTTACAGATAACCTGCGGGTATTTGCGATGGCCGTCTTTAATCTCAAGTAGGGAGGAACTTTTAATGAAACGCTGGATACTTATGTTGGTGCTATTGCTGTTGGCGGTTTCCCTGGCCTGTTCGGTGCCTGGATTGGGGAATTTAGGCGATGCGGGCGAGGTGCTGGATAATGAATCCGGCGATACTGGCGGCGGCGAGGTACGGGATGATGGTTCCGACGATAGTGATGATGCGCATCTGGAGTTTGATGCTATGGGAATGCAGAACTTGCAGAGCTACCGTTCCCGTATTGTCTATAACTGGACGGGCGATGATGGTTCCGTGCAAGTGATGACAATGCAGCAAGAAGAAATCCGTAATCCTGCTGCCCGACGCACCTTTGTCTCGGCTGAGGAGAACGGCGAATCATTCACGATGGAGACCATTCAGGTCGGCACGACAACCTGGATGAATTTTGGTGCTGGCTGGATGCAATCTCAGGATGATTCCGGTGATTTCGAAGATATGTTCGGGGATGCCTTCTTTGACTCTAGTGAGTTTTCCGATCTCGATGAAGATCAGTATCAGTATCTGGGTCGTGAAACGCTTAACGACATTCGTGCGCGTCATTATCGCTTACTTTTCTCGCCTGCGCTTGCTGCCACTATGACTGGCGGGGTGGAGATAACAGACTTTAATGGAGAAATTTGGATTGCTGACCAAAGCGATATGCCCGACATCGTTGTGCGTTGGCGTGTCGAGTGGACGGGGGAGATGGAAGGGCGTGGCAGCGGGCGTGTGGCGATGGATTATGAAGTCTATGATATTAATAAGTCTTTCACCATCGAGCCGCCCGACGAGGCGGAGGGCGATGGTCTCCCTGCCGATATTCCGTTGTACGAGGACTCCAACAATCTTTTTAGTATGCCCGGCTTTATATCGTTCGAGGTCACGGATGATGTAGCGACGGTCAAAGCTTTTTATGAGCAACAATTGCCGGCCAATGGGTGGACGCTCTCTGAGGATAACAGCTTCGGAGATATAGCGACGTTCACTTGGACGAAGGAAGCGCGCACTATGACACTTGTTATCACTACTACCGACGCGGGGGGGGCGAGTGTTTTGATGACGATTGAGGGCGAATAGTCCGGTCATTCAAACTTGATTTTCTACAACCGGGCCGCTCAAAGCGGCCCGGTTGTTGTTTTTCACTTGTTCTTGTGCTGCATTGGGATATGATACGGCTATGATGACTTTGTCTTGGGAGATCGTGCAGACAGCGGCAACAGAAGCCGGTTTCGACCTGGTCGGTGTGGCGCAGGTGGGCGCGGCACCGCGCTGGTCTGCTTACCGTGATTGGGTGGCGCAGGGTTATGCTGGTACATTAGACTATCTGACGCATTCTGCTGCTGTGAAACAACGGGCCGATCCGCGCGTGATGCTGCCGGAGGCGCGCGCGGTACTGGTCGTAGGCGCAGCGTATGGTCGCGCAATGCCCCCGGAGCTGTTACCGGCGTTGCATGGGCGTGTTTCCCGCTACGCTTGGGGGGAAGACTATCACCGCTGGCTGTTGCGGCGTCTTAAAGCGCTCGTGAGGGCTTTACAAGCGTGTGTAGGGCCATTCCCGGCGCGCTGTTATGTGGATACTGGCCCTCTTTTGGAGCGTGCCTGGGCGGAAGCTGCTGGTTTAGGGTGGATCGGTAAGAATGCGTTGTTGCTCCACCCGCAGGTAGGCTCGTATTTTTTCTTGGGCGTGGCTTTGCTGGGGGTGGAGGTGGAACCTTCGCCGCCACGTTGTTTCCCTATTTGTGGATCGTGTACGCGGTGCTTGGATGCTTGCCCTACAGGTGCGCTCGTTGCGCCAGGCGTCGTGGATGCACGGCGTTGCCTGGCTTATCTGACTGTTGAGTTGCGTGGGGCAATCCCGGCGGCGCTGCGCCCTGCGTTGGGGGCACAGGTCTTCGGGTGTGATTTGTGCCAGGAGGCCTGCCCCTGGAATTACAAAGTTTTGCAGACATGCGCTGCCATACCGGCACCATTGGAGGCTAGCTTGTATTTGCCCGCTTTGTTAACTTTAGAATCAGTAGAGTTCCGCGCACGCTTTCGCCAGACGGCTCTGTGGCGTGCGGCCCCAGAGGGCCTGGCGCGTAATGCCGCTATTGTTTTGGGTAATCGTGGCGATTCGGCAGCCTTGCCTGCATTGTGTCATGCGTCCCAGACTTCCCCTTCCGACTTAGTGCGCGAAGCCGCCGCGTGGGCGGTGGCGCGGTTGTCAGGGGGGAGTAATTGTACATTTTTCTACCGTACATTAACATCCACAAGGTCGGGTTCAAGCCGGAAAAAGACT
>CAZDDI010000046.1:0-36508 GCA_964504195.1 uncultured Anaerolineales bacterium | reverse complement strand
TTCGCGCTGGGCCTGCCGCCGACGGGCTTGGTAATACGCCTGCCGACTGATCCCGGCGGCGCGGCATAAGGCTTCCAGACTCACCGCCCCCCCGCCGGCGCTATGGGCGGCCTGGAGGTATTCACAGCGTTTTTTTTGAGCACGCTGTCGCCGTAGGTATCTTGATACACCTGGAGCGTGCCTTCTAAGAGCAGGTGCTTGACCGTCAAATCGGCCACGACCTGCCGCAGTAGGGTGAGTTCCCGCTGTAACTGCTGCACTTGCTGGGCTTCGGTGGGGGTTTGAATATGTACTGTTTCATGCCGTAACCCTTCACGGGCATATTGCTTCACCCAGCGTTGCACGGTTTCAATGGCCCCAATGCCATACTTGCGGCAAAGCGCATTGGCCGAAGCCCCGGCTTCGTACTCGGCGACCACCTGGCGTTTGAAGGCTTCACTGTAGCGTTTGTAGATTTCTGGTTCTGTCATGACCTACCTCCTGATGTAGAATATAGCACATTTGGTGTAAACCTATATCAGGACGGGTCAGCCATTCGCCATTCGCCATTCACAATTCGCCATTCACAATTCGCCATTTTCAGGAGGCCTGCTTATGAAAACCTCACACAAGAGCCGGGTTGTACTGCTCGCTATCAGTCTCCTGGTGCTGAGCAGCGCGCTCCCCTACCCTACGGATGCCGCCACGCACCGCGCAGCCGGCACGACTTATTACGTCTCCAGCTCCGACGGCCTGGATGGCAACAACGGGCTGTCCGAGGGCGCGCCGTTCCAGACTATCGCCAAAGTCAACGCGCTGAACTTGCAACCGGGCGACCGGGTGCTGTTCAAGTGCGGCGATACTTGGCGCGCGGAGCAGCTGATCGTGCGCCGGTCGGGCACAGTGGGCAATCCGATTACGTTCGGGAGCTATCCCGCCGGCTGCGCCAATCGCCCCACCCTCTCCGGTGCGCAGCCGGTATCCGGCTGGGCCGCCTCCGGCACGCCCAACATCTATGTGAGCGATCTATCCGCCGGCGCGAACGCGGGCAAGTTCGCGTTCGGCGTGAACCAGCTCTTTCACGGCGAGACGCGCCTGCTGCTAGGCCGCTGGCCCAATCTCGCCGCCGGGTATGCTACGGTGGACGCACAACCCAGCGGCGCGCAGCTCAGCGATGCGCAACTGCCCGCCGGGGACTGGACCGGCGCGGTAGCACACATCCGGGGCATGACGTGGTACATCCTCAACCGCCAGGTGACGGGCCGGGCGGGGCAAACGCTCACGCTCAACGCGAGCGCCGATTGCTGGGGCGGCTGCGCCCATTGGGGCTATTTCCTCAACCACCATCTGCTGACGCTCGACCAGGAAGGCGAGTGGTACTACGATACCGCCAACCACCGGCTTTATCTCTACACGACCGGCGGCGCACCGGCCAACGGCGCAATCGAAGCCTCAGTCATCCTCAAGAACGATGACCGCTCCTGGGGCGGGATTATGCTGGGGGTGGATTTGAACGAGCGCGGGGTGGCGTATGTCGGCATCGAGAATCTGGCGGTGCGCCGCTGGTTCCGGCACGGGATTGCGACCCCCACCAACCACGCGCACAGCGAAAATCATCACGTCACGCTGCGCGACAACGCGATTACGGATGTGGACGGGATCGGCATTAACCTGGGGGCCTGGGTGTGGGACGCCGATGATGGACGGCCCGATGGCTGGCGCGGCGGCTACGAGCTGACCGTAGATGGCAACACGATTACCCGCGCCAACGCGATGGGAATCAATACCTACTCGCGGAACTCGACCTTTAGCAACAACACGATCCGCGATGTGGGCCGCGTGGAAAACCTGGGGGCCGCCGGGCTGGGATGCAGTTTCACGGCGGGCGGGGGCCATTGCACCGAAGATGGCGACGGTATCCGTATCAAAATTGATCGGCCCAACGATACCGGCTGCTACAATACATTCACCGGCAATCGCCTGGAGCGCATCGCCTACAACGGCTTCGATGTGTTCGGACATCACAACACCTTCACGCACAATGTGGTACAGGATGTCTGCATCACCAAAGCCGATTGTGGCGGCGTGCGCACGTTTGGGCGGGACAGTCTGGCGCAGACCGCCGTTTACAATCTCACCTTCACGCAGAATATGCTCATCAACCCCATCGGCAATATGGATGGATGCAAACCGGATACCGGTGTGCGCGCGTTTGGTTTCTACATTGATAATTACTCGAAAGATGTGGCACTCAGTGGCAATACAGTCATCAGCGCCACCGTACATGGCATTTTGTTTCAACATTCCACCGGCAGTGTGACCGGCAACACGCTCTACCATAACGGGCGCGCGTGGGACTATGCCGCACAGGTCTATGTGGGCGACGCACCCGCCTACATGGGCGCGCATACCGATAATATCCTGGTGAGCGGGCAGCCGACGGGACGCACGTTTGCCATTCACGCGCTCGCCCGCTTGGGCACATCCAACCGGAACGCGCTCTTCAATCCGTACCGGGCGAACCACATCTACGCGGGCAGCGACCGGACGCTCAGCGCGTGGCAAAGTTACAGCGGCCAGGATGCCAGTTCTACCGCCGCCTGGTACACGCAGGCCGCCGGCGAGCCGCCGCGCGCCCGCATCTTCTACAATGATACGGCGGAGGATAAGGACTTTGCGCTAGGTACAGCGCTGTATCGCACGCTCGATCAGATAGTGGTCAAGGGCAGTTTCACCCTGCCGCCATACACCTCGCGGGTGTTGATTTACGACGGCGAAAATCCCGTGCCCGATCTCAGCCCTTCGACCAAATCCGCCGCGCCCCAGGTGGCCCCCACCGGCGGCGTTATCACCTATACCCTCGTCATTCGCAACCAGGGCGCGCCCCTCACCGGCACCGCACGCCTGACGGATACGCTCCCCGCCGGGCTGAGCTACCGCCCCGGCACGCTGCACGCCACGTTGGGGACGGTGGATGCGAGTGCTGCGCCCACGCTGTATTGGGCCGGGACGCTGGGCGCGACGCGGGTGGTGACGCTGACCTATGCGGTTACGGTGGATACGAGCGCGAGCCAGGCCCTGATCAATACGGCCTGGCTCGCGGATGGCGCGGGCGGGGTGTTGGCGCGCTCGGCAACGGTCTTCCCTAACGGGCAGGCGCTCTATCTGCCGCTGGTGCTGAAAGTACGTTAGCGAGGAGCGGTTTTCGCCACACCCACGCGCATCCTGACCGGGCCAAGCGCGAGGGTTTCCAGGTATTGCACATCATCTGGGCCAAAGGCGACAAGCGCGAGGGCTTTGAGCGAAGCGCGCGCTGCCCGCAATTGCTTGAGCTGCGCGTAGAAATCGCTGGTGGCATCTTGCGCCACCCCCTTGCCACCCTCCTGCTCCCGATCGAGCAAATGCAACGCCTCCACCTTATCCAGCAACGCCTGCAAGCGCGCCGCGCTGAGACCATGTTCCGCAGCAATCGCCGCCAATTCGGGCTGCTCCAACAGGGCGTGATAGGCGGCCCCGGCTTTGCTGAGTAATTGACCCTGATTGCTGCGCGCGGTGGCTTTCTCCAACCCGGTGCGCACGAGTAAGTTGTGTGCCGGGTGGAAGCGCTGCACGCCCTTGAGCACATTCCGCACTGAGCGTAAATCCTCGAACACCTCGTCGCGCAGCGCGGTGACTTTATCGGTCAGTTCCTTTTTCATACCCATTGCTAATAATTGTTCGAATCGCTGCGCTTGAAGACGCTCCCACAGCGCATAATCCGCCGCCTGCCGTTCCGCCGTGTAACCCACCTGGAGCAAGGCGGGCGCAATTTCCGGCAGCGCCGCGTTCGCAAAGGTCACGCCGAGGGTTTGCAATTCGGTATCAATGGGTAATTTATTAGCCATCACCGGTGCTCCTTTTAATGAAGGGTAATTGCATATTTTTGTGCTAAAAAATAAAAAATAAAAACGTTACAAGGTTTTTCCCAACGATACAAAGATTTTCCCAGCGTTTTAATTATCTTCCCAACGATAGAAAGATTCTCCCAGCGTTTTAACTATTTTCCCAACGATAGAAAGATTCTCCCAGCGTTTTAACTATTTTCCCAACGATACAAAGATTTTCCCAGCGTTTTAATTATTTTCCCAACGCTAGAAAGATTTTCCTGATAAAGTACAACATAAAACACTGTGGTTCAAAGATTTCTCTTGTGCTCTTCTAGCATTTCACGGACGGTATCTGCTAACAATTCGCAAAATGGAAGATAATGTGTGCTTTGAGATCTCAAAGATTTCGGGAGTTCAATATGAAAGGGAAGCCACTTATCCGAAACAATAGTTTTACTCTTTGATGCTTTAAAGGCAATTTCGTTATATTTTCCACTTATTGTATAGCTTTCAAGCGTGCGAATTTTTTTCATTTTTCCCTCTAGGATCGAGCTCATCTTATGAGAATACATATCTCGCTCTGCATTTCCAGAGGATATTTCAATATCATACCTAGCCCTGCGGCCTCCATGTCCATGAATTTCTATAAGGAAAATTGGTTTCCATGACAATAATTTCTTAAAATAATCGCTATCCTCATATTTGTTGGAATCAATAAAATAATTACAAGCTATAATACAGCAACAATCAAGTAATTGAGCTATATAAAGCCCTAGCAAACCCGCATTTTCATCAGCATCTTTATGCTCTGGACAAGGTAATGTTCTAATACCTAAAGGGGCATGATGGGGCACTGCTATCACTACTTCTTCTACAGTTCTTTTCTCGATAATCAAAAGAGATTTATCTTTACATTCCAGAAAATCCGCTGTATTCATCTTCTACTCCTTGTATTAAAAGAGGTCTCGGTCGGAGACCGCCCCCGGCATGCTCTAGTAGGTTTGGAACCGTTCCAGGCTTCATTCCATAACTGAAAAACCCAAATCAAAATCGGCGTAACGCGAAGCGTCTGCTTCGCGCGCGAACTAGACAGTTCGCGCTACATTTTCATCGTTGTTGATGCGGCGAGTGAGGTTTACGCTGGAGTCTCGTTGGCAAATTCCGCCATCATGCGGCGACACATCTCCGCCGGGTCGTGACCTGCGGCGCGCATCTGTGCCATCATGCGACGGGGGAACTCAGCCATCATCCGCTCCATCAATTTGGGGATAATCCGTCCCACTATCGCCACCGCCACGCCGCCAACAACCACCCCACCCAACGCCGCAAGCGCATAGCCCCATACTGACGATTTTTGTTTCATTGCGAATTCCTCCTCCTGCAAAAATAGCAAATGGCAAATTGCGAATAGCAAAACCCGGCAACGAGCAAGCGCACCACAAACTTTAGTTCGCTCTCTCGCTGTGATTTTCGTCCTCGTTGGTGTGGATACCCACATGGAAACTCCTTTGGAAAATGGTTTCTTCTCAGACCTGGCAGGTTTTTGAAACCTGCCAGGTCTAACTGTCAGCCCACCTCAACATCCGCCACGAGATGGAAATGCAGCTGCGGCACGTCCTGATACGCGCCGCCGTTGGCAATCAGCCGGTAGCCGCTGCGCTCCAGATCGAACTCGCGCACCAGGCTTTGCACTGTTTCGATCAACTCGCGCAAGAACGCGGTCTCGTCAGCGGGCAATGCCATCAGGGAGGCGTAGGGGCGCTTGGGAACCAGCAGGATATGCAACCGATGGCTCGGTTGGGGATGGGGGAAGGCGATTAGCGTGGCGGTTTCCCGCAAGCGGGTGACAGGGATGGCCCAACTCATGTGTGCAAATATCCATCCGATGATGTATCGGCTCAGTCTCGAACGAGCAAGGGTGATGAGTAAATGGCGCATGATGTACTACGTTATCTCCCTCATCATTGTACCCCCATTCAAAAATCAGCACAATTGCCAACCCCACAATCTGCTGTATAAAACAATCAATGTCATTAAGGTAAGACCTGGCAGATTTCGCACAAAGTGTGTTGAGGAGCACTTTACCGGTGAACAAGCGGTTGGCACAGCGTAAAATCTTCAAACCGGCCAGGTCTATGTACTAAACTTAATGACATTGATAAAACAGTCACTAGGCTGAGCTTCATCAGGAGGGGACCATGATTACAGAAACCACGAATCCAGACGCAGCCGCGGGGCTGGCCCGCTGGTGGTGGCCGGGACAATGGCTGCGCATCGTATGGAGTGTGTGGGTGGATCAGAAATGGTATTGGCGGCATGTCTATCCCCAGCTGGAAGAGCGGCGTAGGGGGTGGCAAGTCTTTGCCCAAGCCTGGCTAGGGGCTATGCTGATTGCAGTCTGCCTGTTAGCAATTCTCCCCTTCAACACTACTGAGCTGGGCATAGGAGATATAATTCCCACCTGGATGGCACTGGTAAGCTTAGGCGTGGTGCTGGGCCTGATCACGTTGGTGTGCTTACTGCATAACCTGCTAGGTGGCGCAAAAACAGCCATTCCATGGACGAGTATAATGGTACCGGTTATTGTGATGAGCCTGTTTATCTTAGCCTATTTCCGCCCTGACAGTGGCCCTGAAATGTGGGGAAGATATGGCGCGTTCTGTCTGCTGATAGGCTTTGCGGGAGGCATCTTTTGGGGAGTATCACAAGGGCGGGTCACCCGAACGGAGATTGTCACCACCATGCTTGTCACGTTCTTAATAGCGACGGGAGAAACCAGAGACGTGACAAGCTTTCTCGAACGGCTTTTACTGTACTTGAGCAAAATGGCCGTGACCGTGCTGGTAGGCGGCGCTGCGGCCTATGCCGGAGGGCGGTGGGCCACACGAGATTTACCGGAAGAAATCGCGGCACAGCTACCAGCGTCCACAAGCCACACGTCCTCAAGTTGAGATTGCGCCGTTCGGAGACGAGCGGCGCAATGCCCACTCAAGTTTGTACCTGCGTAATTACCCCCACAAACGGATATCCATACCTCGCGCTATGCTGCGCACACATCACGCACCCGGCTATTCTAGCCGATTTGGAGCAGATGTTACGCGCAGCGCACTAGATAAGGAAGGACTATGCAACAGATCATTTACTGGCAGGCCCCCGTATGGGCGATAGTAAGCATCACTGCAATTTCATTGGTCTATATAGGGTGGCTTACAGTGCGTAGCGCGCGACAAGCGCGCATCAGCAATGTGCTGCCTAAAGTTAATCCCCTGTTGGGAGAGATAGCTTTGTTTTTCTTCACGCACAGCGAAGGGTTACAATGTCTTAATGAGACGGCAACTGCGCGCCTGGAAGTATTGCAAACAACGCCAGTGTTCATGGATTCACTACTGGAGGCCCATATCGAAGGCCGGATCATTCAAGAAAGGCTTACCGACCTTGCCAACGAAGTACTGCTCGTCATCCCCCTCACAATTTCCAACAACGTGGAGGGCGTCCTGGCCACAGTCACTTCAAGTGCGGATTCAGCAAAAACAGAGGCTCCCGCTGAGATTGCAGCCACGGGCATTCCAGATATCACCGTTTCTGATAACTGGATTGTATTGGGGCAAACCTTGCGGCTACACACCGAACAACCGCGCGGCCAGGTAGCCCGCACCAACCCCGCAGACTATGGCGCACAACCGCAATGGCAAGACTTCAAGCTAAATATGCAAGAGCAGCTCATAATTAGAAAATTGGTAGAAACCGTCGGCACAGTGCAAACAGGCGAAACACTCTTCAAGTGCGCCTGGCCTGAAGATAGTATAGAACCTTACGGGTTATCCCCATCCCAGAGAGAGCGGTTACGCAGATTGATTTACCAGCTGCGCCAACACATCGAACCTGATCCACAAGCGCCTAAATATCTGCTTACCGCGCATGGGGTGGGATATACATTCTACCGCGAGGAAACGGTAATCTGTGATGCGTAAATCATACGTCCTCACAGCGGTGTGGGTCATACTGATTTTAGGATGGTTAGTATTACATTGCAAGGGGATCGGTGGGCGGCCCCTAACCATTATGTGGGTAGATGACCCGGGAGATTATGATCCCCAACACACCTCGCACCCCATAGCCTGCGAAGTATTCCGGCACGTTTGCGAGCCGCTATTCTATGTAGATGCGGGGGGACGCTTGCACGGTATCTTAGCCGAGGAGGCCATCCTTTACAGCGCAGATGGGCAGCAAATAACCATTACCGTAAAACCAGGCATCACTTTTCATGATGGAACCCCGCTGGATGCGGAGGCCATCCAGGCAAGCTTCGAGCGCTTGCAACGTCTGGGGACATCGCCCCTGCTAAACGATTTGCGCGACGTAAGAATTGCCGCGCACCCTGATGGGCGGCGCGTTACCTTCACGCTGCCGTACCCTAATTACGAATTCACCCGATTGACCTTGGCAAATGGGTATGCGGGCATCATAGCGTCCCCGGAAAGCGGGTGGCAGTCGCCAGGATTCGTGAGCTGTACCGGCCCTTATCAATTCGCGCCCACGCTTTACATACCCGGAAAAAGGATAACCCTGGTCCCCCATCCCCGCTATAACCATACCCCAGCTTATGCTCATCAGCCTGGAATAACTTCCATCCATCGCCTGACGTTCCGCTTTGAGCCTGACCGCGAAGCGCGCTTACACGCATTGGCAAAGGGGCAAACCTGTGTATTGAGTCTTAGTCACGGGCAGACAGCCGGCCTAGCCGCCCAACCACAATTCAAGCTATACACCGCCGCTGGCGGCTTAACCTATCTGGGGTTCAACTTCCAACGCGCGCGCTGGCAAGATCGTCACGCACGCCAGGCCATTGCGCAAGCGATCGACAAAACCGCGCTGGCCGCCGATGGGCCGTTTGAAGTGGCCCATACCCCACTCACCCCGAACACGCTCGGTTACACCCCGCATATCACAGATTTCGGCTCCACATTCGATCCGGAACACAGCCGCAGCTGGTTCATGCACAGTGCGTTCGACAGTGACTCCGAGATTATTGTGCTCATTCCCGAAAGCAACACCTACAGAGAGTTAGCGCTTACAATCCAGCAACAATTGGCACAGGTGGGCTTACACCACGTTCGTATCCGCGAAATCCCGCGCGCGGATATACTCAATACGCGCCAGGATTTTGATCTATTGCTTTTCGATTATGCCTGGAGCGATTACGCGGCGCTAAGCATCTTCCTTGGCCCTGGCCCACGCAATTTATTGAATTACCCTTATAACGACATTCACGAGCTGATTATGCAAACCCGCGCCACCGAAGACGCAACCCAGCAGGAACAGCTTATCATGGATGCGCAACGCATCATACTCGAAGAAACCATCATACAGCCGCTGCTCATCCGCAAGATCACCTTTGCAGTCAATCAAAATTGTGTTGTAGGCGCGCAACAAACGCCCTTTGGCGAATTGATCTTCTGGAATGCAACCACCAACCCCTAAAAACCGCCGTAGCGCCCTCCTATCACAACTCCTCACAATTTATCACAAACTTTCACACTTCCAACCAGTATCTTCAGTATAATAAAGATGTTGTTTTTAGGCGTGTGGGATGCTACGCGGCTGCATCCCCAGCAGAACTTTGGGCGATGATAATGAATCGAATTACACTTACTCTACTTTGGTTTGGCTTGTGGTTGCTGAGCGGGATATTACTACTCCGCGGTTGTGCGGTGCCGCCAGCCCAGTTGCCTGCGCCAACCGCTTCTCTAACGCTCGCTCTGTCGGATAACGAACTTCAAGAGTGGCTGACAGCGCACGATCAGCAACTCCTGCTGTCGCCATCCCCTACGCCTACGCCCACCCGCACGCCTTTACCGCCTCGTCCCACGGCCACACCTTTTGTTGAACTAGCGGTGGTGGATAGTTTGTGGGAATGGAACGTGATAGCCGGCCCTGCCGAAGACTTGGCACCTCCCAGCGATTTCGATGGAGAATTATTGGTATGGGAGGAAGAATGGCGCCGCCCCGAGGTGCTGTGGGCGCAACTGGCCGAGCGGCGCTGGGAACTCCATACCGCGCCTCTGGGGTGGGGAATTAATGAAGCGCGTATCAGCCAGGGGCAAGTGTTTCTGGTAGAATTCAATTTCCAGGATGGCGATTATCACCTGTGGGAATATACCATAGCCAGTGGGACGCGCGCATTATTAGAGGCCTGGCCCGGGGTCCCGCAGCGGCATCAGGTACCGTGGCTGGCCCCTGATGCGCAGCACCTGGCCTGGAGCACCACGTTGGCGGATGGGCGTTCGTGCATTCGGGTGCGGGAGCACGCCACTGGGCGGCAATACGAGGCCCGCTGTGCGCCGGATGATTCCGTTGTGTTAGATCGGCCCTACCTGCGGTGGCCGGTGTTGACTTACCAGCAGCTAATATCGGAGGGCGATGCTAATTGCGGAACCACCTACACCTTAGTGCTACCTCACGGAGAGCCGCAGGCGCATGAAGTGACCGTATGCGAGGGTTTTCAAGGCGCGGGAGATGCGCAAGTGGTGGCTTGGACCGAAATGCCCTCCAGAACTGCTTATCCCTGGCGGGTGCCAATCTATGGGCGTGGGCCTACAGGAGAGATCGTGAACCTCGGAGTCGCCAGTGCCGGTTCGGTAGCCGTATGTGATGGGTATGCCTACTGGGAAAAAGAATGCAGTAACTGCCCAGATGAGATTCGCACTTGGCGGCCTGGCGGCCCAGTAGAGGTCATCTACCGCTCACCGGACAAAGAGGGAGTTCATGTATACATTACTACACTGCCTTATTGCCATGGTAATAGCGTAGTAATTCAACGCACCAACGTTCTGTATGCTAGCCCAGAATTGATGAAAGAGGTTTTGGTCGCGTGGAGGCCGGAGAACCAGCCTTAGCCAACCCTGTTAAGGAAAAACGATCTAAAATGTCGGTGAAAATCCATGAAACTTAGAGTGTACTTTGTCATGCTGAGCATTAACCTGGTGTTAATCGGTTGCGCGTTGCAAGCAGCCCCCACCCCCACAGCCACGCCAACAACGATTTCCACTCCTACGCTGGAGGTGACATCCTTTACCCCCACCAGCCCACCTGTAGCAACAGCTACCCCACGTCCCACCGCCACCCGCATCGAATTTACGCGCGGAGCGACTGCGGCCTCTCTGGAGCAGCAACCCATTCCCGCGAACACCACCCTTACTTATCTCATCCACGCCCAGGCCGGGCAAAAGGCCGGGATTAGCCTGGCCCCCTTTTCGACCAACGATACGGTGTTCCTCGCTCTCCAGGGTGCCGATAATCGCACGCTATTGACCGCCGCCGAGCAGCAACGATTTTGGAACGGCGCGCTGCCCACCACGCAGGACTACATCGTGCAAGTGATTAACACGGGCGCTGCCACCTCCTACGCGCTCCATATCACCATCCCCAGCCGGATAGCCTTCGCGCCTGGGGCGGACTCCGCTACCGTGCAAGGCTATATCGCCACCGTAAACGGGAACAGTTATGAGCTGCAAGCGCGGCAGGATCAAACCCTTACCCTTGCGCTGCTGGAACCACCCTCGGGCGCATTCCTCACCCTCACCGGCGCGGATGGTACGCCGTTGTTGCGCAGTGCGCTGCGCCAAACCCAGTGGAGCGGAACCTTACCCGCCACGCAAGATTATACGCTGGGGGTACTGGCAGAAAGTGTAGGCATCCGCTACACCCTGGTTGTGACTATTACCAACTAACATGACATGAGACCTGGCAGGTTTTCTGAAACCTGCCAGGTCTTCCTTGAAAATGGCGAATGGCGAATCAAAACCAGCGTAACGCAAAGCGTCTGCTCTGCGCACGCGAACGGCGCATTCTCTCCCTGTACCACAGGCTTCAGCCTGTACGTCTGCTCCGCATAGCTGCGAACTAGACAGTTCGCAGCTGCATTTTCATCCAATCGCTGCTGTGGCAGCACCCCATGGAAACTCCCTACAAAATGCGCGTTTTCTCTTTAGGGCTATAATCAAGGTACGATTCCCCATCTCAACCATGATAAGCGCACGAAAGGAGACTATCCATGAATGCTTTGCTGGAAGAAAAACTGAGTGCATTGGAACAAACCGGGGTGGCGCCGGCGATTTTGGAACACTTACGCGCCCACATCGAACAAGCGCCCGACGGCGGCCTGCAACAAATCCCACCCTACCGGATGGCCGATGCTTGGAATCTGCCACGCCACGACGTTTTGGAAGCGTTTCTCTACGGCACGCGGCTGGGGCTGTTCGATCTGGAATGGGGCATCCATTGCCCGTATTGCACCGGCGTGGTGGTGGATACAAGCCAGCTGGCGGAACTACGCCCGCAAACCCACTGCGAATTTTGCGGCATTGACATCCACGCCAGTTTCGATGAAGCGGTGGAAGTAACTTTCAAGATCAACGACAACATCCACCCGGTAAAAAAAGTGGATTGGGGCGAGCTGGCAACCTACTGGAAGTATTTAGAGCCTATGGGACAGCTCTATATCCCGGCAAACACAACGCAAGAAGTGTCCATAGAATTCCAACCGGGGAATTACTACATCGCCATGCCGGCTGTACGCGTGGATGATATTCCCGCTACTGAGCCGCAAGTGTTGGAGGTCGTCTTCAATGCTGATGATATCTACCGGACCAACAAAGCCGTCTATCACCCTGGCCCTTGCACCCTGCGGCTGATTAACCAAACAACGCGCGAAATCAACACGCATTGGCTATACCGCATCCCCTACCCCTGGACTTCGGCGGCGGAAATCGCTTCGACCCAGAGCTTCCGCGATCTCTTCGCCAGCGAGTTGATTTCAGCAGATGAGACCTTTGCCATTCGCAGCCTGGTGATTGTGTTCACCGATATCAAAGGCTCCACGGCACTCTACGAGCGGCTGGGCGATTCGCAGGCGTACCGGCTGGTCAAGGAGCACTTCCACATCCTCACCCAGAAGGTCAAGGAACATCATGGCGCAGTGGTGAAAACCATCGGCGATGCGGTCATGGCAACCTTCACCGTCTCGGCGGATGCGATGGCGGCGATGTTGGATATGCAGATTGCCTTCGATGATTTCAACCAGGGCAAGTATCCCCGCGAGGACATCATCATCAAAGTGGGGGCGCATCGCGGGCCGTGCATCGCCGTCACCTCTAACGACCGGTTGGACTACTTCGGGCGCACGGTCAACATTGCATCACGGGTGCAAGGGCTATCCGAGGGGCATGATATTATGCTCACCCGCTCCTTCCACGATGAACCGGCGGTGCAAGACGTGCTGGCGGCGAGCCATTGGGCGGCGCGGCACTTCCAGGCCCGGCTGCGCGGGCTGGAAGATATGTACGCTGTGGTGCATCTGACGCATCCCTGAACGGCTTAAAGACCTGGCAGGTTTCAGAAAACCTGCCAGGTCTAGACAATCGGCATAATCGTCGCGTCGTCGCTCGCTACGATTTCCGCCGCGAGCGTTCCGGCGGAGAGCTCCTGCACCGCCGCCTGGAACCCGGCTACATACTCCACGGCGAACCGCGCCGTGAGAGTGACATCGGCGGCGAAGTCCTCATCTAGCAGCTCCCCATGCTGCGCTGCGATCAACAGCCGCACCCGCTCGAAGAGCGCGTAGGGCACAGCCAGCATCAGCGTCTGTGTGGGGACGCGCTCGGCCAGCGGCAGTGCGTCGAGCACGGCGCGCACCGCGTCGCTATACGCCCGCACCAGCCCGCCCGTGCCCAGCTTCGTCCCGCCGAAGTAGCGCGTGATGACGATGGCAATATCGCCCAACCCGCTGCCCTGCAACACCGCCAGCGCCGGACGGCCCGCCGTGCCTGCCGGCTCGCCATCATCGCTGCAATGCGCCGTCACCGAGCTGCCATGCCCCACCAAAAACACCGGGACATTGTGCGTGGCATCGCTAAACTCCGCGCGGATGCGTGCGACAAAGGCTTTGGCCTCATCAACCGTGAAGACCGGCGCGGCGGTAGCGATGAACCGCGAGTTCACCACCAAAAGCTCCAACCGCGTCTCCCGCGCCGGGATGCGATAGCGTTCAGGGGATTGTGTCATAAGTAATAACTTTTCGTAAAAGATGTATCAAAATTTTGCGTACTGCGTAATGCGTACTGCGTAAATTCCGGATTACGCAGTACGCATTACGTAGTACGTAGTACCCATACCCTCGCCGCCGCCGCGCGCGAAGGGCCGGGGAACGCGCGCAGATAGCCGCGCAGGTCAAACTTCGGCCCGATGACGAGCTCCGCCACCCACGTCCCCGCCTCCTCGCGGCACACGCCGCGCAGCAGCGCCTTCTTCTTGCGCGCCTTCTCTGGAACATCGAAAACCCAGCCCTCCCCCGCGCGCCGGAGGTTCACCGGAACGTAAGCCGCCTGCAAAAACGCGCGCAACTGTTGCGCCGCCGCCGGGAAATGTGCCAGCGGCAACCGCACTTCCAGCGTCACCTCCTGGAACTCGCCGGGACGGAAGCCCTCCGCCGGGCCGCGATACAAGCCGCCCTCCGGCAACGCCGCCAGCGCCTCCGCGAGCGCGGCAGCATCCCACGCCGTCAACGCGCAGACCGTCTCACCGTACCAGCCGGGGAACCGCCCCGCGTTTTCCCCCGCATTGAACAGGCTCTCCCGCGCCGCGAGCAGATTCTCCGCCTGCTCCGGCACCAGCGCCAGCAACCGGCGCAGCAAGTCAGCATCCAACCATTCCGGCGTCGCCCCGGCGACCGCTTCCGGCAGGCTCACCCGCGCGTAGAGCGGCTTGAGCCGCCGCTTCGTCGTCATCACATCCCGCAGCGTCGCCAGATAGCGCGGATCGTCCGGCAAGCGCGGCGCGTGCCCGGTGAGCGCGGCGCGCTGCTCCGGCGCGCAGGCCGCGCAGCCCAGGCACGTCGCGCCCAGGCAGTAACCCTCGTCCACCGCCGCCCGCGCCTGCTGGTATTGCCGCCAGAGAAACTCCGCCCCCGGCGCCTGCACCACAAACTCCAGGGCAAAGGGGTAATTTTGGCTTTTTTCGACCAGAAACGCGGGCGTCCATAAGCCCTGCGCTTCCAGCCAGGCGCGCAAAGTCGCCCAACAGCCCGGCGTGAGCGCCATATCGTAACAGTGGCCGGCCTCCGCCAGCGCCGCCAACGCCGCGTGGAGCTCGTAGCCGCCCAGCGCCAACACCTGCGAGACCGCGTACTCGTCCCAGGGCGTCGCCAGCCGGAACTCGAAGCCGTTGGTCTCACAGGCCGACTTGGCCGCGCCGAGCTGGGGCCGCCATTCCGCCTCATCGAGAAAGAGCCGGTCGTAGCGCAGCGGCGTAAACGGCATCCGAATCAACATCCCGAAGCTGAAAATCGCCCGCGACCCGGCGCGGTGGCGCTCGCGCAGGCCCTTGAAGCGGCGGACGAACTCGCGGAACTCGGCCCAATCGCGCTCGTCCTCGTGGCCGGTGAGGATGTAGAAGAGCTTGAGCTCGCGGACTTTCTCGCGCAACAGCGCATCCAGCACGCCCCAGAGCGCCTCATCGGACAGGCTCTTGTGGAGGAAAGCCCGCTGCCGCGCGCTGACGCCTTCGATGCCCAGCGTGAAGCTCTGCTTCTCGGCGGCGATTTCGGCGGCGAGCAAGCCCGGCGTGGTGTAGAGCAGATCCACGCGCTGGCTTTTGAAGCTCACGCGCCGGAACAGCCGGTTCAAATCGAGCAACAACGGTAAAATCTCCGCGTGCGTGTTGAAGTTGAAACTGTAGAGCTCCAGCGTCTCCACGCCCTGCCGCGTCTTGAGCGCGCGCGCCGCCTCCAGGATGGCCGTGCGCGGCAGCTCGCGGTACGGTTTGCGGTCGTACCCCTCGAAGCAGAACGCGCAGAAGGCCGGGCAGCCGTAGGTGAGCTGCACTCGGCCCACCCCGGCCTCCGCGCCGTTGAGCAGCGGATACTCCAGCAGCAGATCATCCACGCCCGGATTGGCGCACAATGCCTTGCGCACCGGCGGTTGACCCGGCTCGCCCGCCAGCCACAGCCCGGCGATGCCCGCCGCCGCGCGGCGCAACCGCTCGCGCTTGGGCAGCCCGGCGTGTTCCGTCAGAGCGCGCAGGAGCGTCTCCACCTCGCGCTCCCCCTCGCCGAAGAAGAGCGCATCCACCAGCGCATCGCCCTCCGGCGTGAGCACCGCCTGCGCCGCCAGCGCATTCGAGCCGCCCAGAATCAGCGGCGGCCAGCGTTCATCGCGCGCGCTCGCATAGAGCGGCACGCCGGAGCGTTGCAGCAGATAGGGCAGGTTGAGCAGTTCGAGCGTGTAGGCGTTGGAGATGAGGATCACGTCGAACGCCTCCACCGCGCGCCAGGAGAAGATGCCGGTGAGCAGCGGGACGCCCGCCGCTTCCAGGCGTTTACGGTCGTGCTGTGGGGGGAAGAAGGCGAAATCAACGTAGGCAGCGGGCGCGGCGCGGCGGGCCGCCTGCGCCAGGAAGAGGTGCGGCGTCGAGCGTTCCACATCGCGGTAGGGCGAGAGGCGCACGATCAGCACGCGGAAATCCGCCGCCTCCCAAGCCGGATTCCCGGCGGTAGGATTGAGGCGCGGCAGAAACAGCTCCGCCTGCTGCATCACGGGCCAGTGGGTGGCGAGAAAATCGGTGGGAGTGTCCATGGGGATATTGTACCACAAAGCGAAGCCCTGCCGGGTTCGAGGGACTGGGCAGGGCGGGGGGAGTGGGGGATTGTGAATGGTTAATGGTAGGGCTCAGCGGCATAGGAAGACGGCGCAGAACCTTCAAGAGAAGTATGGTTGTGCGCGTCGCCCCGCCGATTGCTGCGGTGATAGCCGTGTCAGTTTGAACCGATGTTGGGCGGCAGTGAACCTATATAAGTCTTGGTTGTGTTGCCAAACCATTGGCTTGCATAAAGTCCTCTGCCTTGTTGAAAGCATTGAAGAACAAAGGAGTGCCAGAGAATGAAAGCGGAGAAACCGGCCCAATAGTCATAAACGAATATTCTTGAGAACCTGCATCAAAAGAGGATTGCGGGTCGCGGAACTGTTGATAAAGTTTAAGATGCTTTCCCTGTCCTCCCACGAGCTCTTGAAGCTTTCTAAATTCGGATCCCATACTCAACCCAAAACCAAAGAAAGAAATACGTAGTTGCTGAATGATTTCAGCATCGAGACTGGATAAGGTTTGACTCAAGAACATCCATCCCAACCCATACTTTCTTGTTGTCCTTACTGCATCTACGAGCCGCCCCTTGATTCGCTGCTTACGTTCACTTTCTGCTTGCCCTTCTGGCGCAAATCGACTTGCTTCATCTAGAACAACCAGCGTATTCAAACTCTGATCACTCTGATAAGCTTCTTCAGCTTGGCGAATAAGCACACTTAGAAAACTGTCAATCAACAACGGTTTGATCTTCTTGTCCCAGATAGCACTGCTAATATCAGATGGCTTTCCAGTAGACAAGTCAACAACGATTAAGGGCCTTCCTGTACTTGATCCTGCAATAGCCTTGCTCACCACTTGTTCAATTGAGGCTCTATTTTGCTGATCGGAGAAGAACATTATTGTTTGATCCCATTTTCTTTTTACAACAGCTGTCTCTCCGGCATGCAATCTACGTTTTTCTTCAGCAATGAATGCTCGGATTTTGTCAACTGCTCCTTTGCCAGAGTAAATGCGTTGAATGTTTTTATCAAGATGATCTATTGCGGCTTCGAATGCAGTATTATCCAATGTTAATAATTTGTGCTTGGAGTCGTTTTTCAATAGATCTACAACATAGTCGGCGGCAGTTTCTTGGTATTCAGGCCACTTGATGCCTAATTCTTGAAAAAACCCAAACTCAGTAAGAAGCTCCCCGAATAACTCCCAAGTGCCAAGTCTGAAGCGTGAAAGATCATATACTTCAAATTTCCTGCCTAACCCTTTTAACGTATCAGGGCAAAGAATTTGCCCCATTGATAACTTGGCCGGGGGCCGGGTAAGTCCCGAAGAGAATTCTCCTTGTGGGTCAAAGATAAATAACCCCATTTCAGGATGCTTGGCATAGGCCAATAGAATCGCTTTTGCCAAGACAGATTTACCTGAGCCAGTTTTACCGAAGACGCCAATGTGATAGGCTTCGCCTGCCCCACTACGCCCACTGCTAAAATGCTTAAACCATAAAGGCAATTTAGGCTGTGAGCCATAGACGTGCCCCAAATAGAAAAGTTGATCTTTGTATGGCGACAACAACTCATCCAATACTGAATCCTCGGCCAATGCAATCGGTGTGCCCGTTGCAGGAACAGTACCTAGATTGCTTGGGCGATATCCCCCGCTTTCATCAGCAAAAACCGCGCTTACTACCATTTCACCTTGATGGGTATCTTGCCTCTCGCTAACAGCATCAACCTTACCTCGCTGGCGTATCAAGCTGCGCATTGTTGGATCCTCGTGCCAAACATTACGAAGTGTAATCTCTGTGATTTGCCCCAAGGCATAATGTGAATGAGCATCTTGAAGATAACGGAATAAAGCCAATTCGCCAACGAGTTTCTTTGTAACAGCTCCGGCAAGAATATCAAGGCCAAGTTCGGTGGTTGAAGATGGGGAACCAATAACGCCTATTCTCTCGGCCTGATCGAAAAGTTGACTAATTTTGTTCTCTGACATTTTTACCGTCCTGATTCTGTTCTATAACTATGCAAACTCGTAAATATATCGTTGATATTACCTTGGTAAGTCTCAGATAACGTTTGACTAACAACCTGTCGAAATGCAGGCATGGCTCTGGGAAGATGTTTTACCATTCGATCCGCCATATACAACGGATAAGGTTCCATAATACCTGCAGAATAGCATTGGCTCTTGACTCCCTGTAAAACTGTTCCCAGTCTTGCTTGAGTTTCTGCAGTAGCTCGATTTGTTTCTAAACGTAGGGCGGGCAAGTAGGGATCGGGGCGATAATAGATAACGCGAATTTCACTCAATGCATTTGTTATTTTTTCAACCAAATCAGCTATTTCTGCCCGTATGTCATTAGGAATAGCTATATGCCAGTCGGGTTGTTTTAAGGTTTGAGGTTTAGTATACTCTCCCACATTCAAAATGGCGCTAAGCAAACCTCGATCATCATAAGAAGCTGGCCATTCCAGTTGTTCGCCTATCTCCCGCCGTGTTGTATATTTGGGCATAGCTACCCAAAAGTGATCGGAGCGCGTTGTTGTCAAAATAGCTAGATAACTCTCCAACGAGAGTTTGATATTTTTCTTCAAGTAAGCAGATATTTTCAAATCAGGCAATTCTTTGGCTTTGCTCAATGCTTGGTTAAAGAAAATAGTAGGAGTAGTCAAAGAGCCATCTAAAAAAATGAGATCGTGAGGAGCATTTCGCGCCAAAGTCAATTCCATTCCTATCATCACACCGCGCAAAATAGAACCTGTGTCTGCATTATGCATCTCCGTATCTGCATAAACTAAATGGCGAGGCTCAGGCCAATATCTTGTCTCTGAAGGGGGCGTCAAACCCTCTACAGCAACAGCACCAGCCACCACTAAATCAGTAGACAATAAACGTTCTATTGCATAAGCCCCATCTGCGCCACAACATGTTGGGATCTCTACTCTGGGTAAATTATCAGCATGTCGGAGCAGGTCCGCATCTTTTAGTTGTTGTCGCCATTCCGTCTGTTTGTCCCTGATTTCCTCAAAAGCATGTAGTAACTCACGACTAATATCTTCTTGGGTACGGTTAAGAACCTCATCAACTAATGAGGCTGGCAAATCAGCGAACAGATTATTATTCGTTGGTTGGATCATTGAGGATCAACCTTTCAACTATTTTCTGACTTTCCCATTGATGCCATCCGTCCACCCTCTCAGCACGTGCAATTAACCAACGCTCTTTCCAGTATTGTGCTAACTCGCTAAATGGATAATCAAAATAGTCAGGCGTTTGTGCGCGGCCTTCCAAATAATCTTCCAGATTGCTAACCAGTCTGAACAAGAAAACTTCACGTCTCACACCATGTTTCAGTGGATCACCTGGTATATCCACACTATCTAATACTCTGCGTATAAGTTGCCACGTTCGCTTAGGGCCTGTTCCATATCCACCCTGTGTCGATATTCCTTCGGCCTCTAAATACTCCTTGAAAGCAGGATACAATCTCTGAAGATGAAAATTACCGTAGCCTTCTGTGTATCCGAGCGATTCCGCTACAAGTCGCCCTTTGTACTTCAGTCTGTTATAAATAGAACTTCTACCAAATGCACTGGTCGTTGTAAGCCCAACTAGATGCGCCGGTAACACACGTTCCTCCATTTCGGTTTTACGCCCGAAGTATTTAGTGTAATAATCTCGACGCACTTCGTTACAAGTGACCGCAAGTGCTATCAATTTACCACCAAGCAGCCGATTGTAGGGTGGAATAGCCCCCAGCGTAAAAATATCCATTGTCTGGTTAACTAACGCAGTTTTGGTTCCTTCAGGGTACTCAAATAACTTATCCCTAGCAGGAAAATGAATTGGCGGGGACTGCAAACCAAAGATGCCTACAAGTTTGTTATTAACATCATCAAGTACCAGGTAACGCAGTCTCCGGCCAAAACCAAAAGAATACGGCAACGACCAATAATAACGAGCCAACCGGAACAAATCACTGTGCCAGGGAAGTGTTACTTGAACTAATCTTGGTTTGATAGATTCGGGAATAATCTCACTGCCTTCAGCGAAAAAATGTTTATAACGCGATAGAGCATGTTTTATCCAACTTTGGCTTTTTTCTAATTCCGCTTGCTGCGCAGGTTGATGCAAGCGTCTAATAGCCTCTTTATCCTTAGAATTAGGGGAGGTCAAGTTTCCCTCCTCATCAAAGGTGAAATCAAGGCTCTCTAGTTCAGATATTATAAGTTGTCTCAATTCTTCTGTTGTAGTCATATATTCAAAAGCAAATGCTGGTGAAACCAATCTTGCTCCAATTATAGGTGCTTTGCACATCAGTGACAAGTGCTTGCCGCCCAATGGGGCGGCGGATAAACCGCTCACCATCACCAAGAACCTGGCTATGCCTTGCCCGCCGAAGCGATTTCAATATCAGTATAGAATACCTCGTATGGAAGTCAAGTATTTTGCAAGGCGGGGAAGATGTCAGCTGTTTACAACACCTTGTCGAAGTGTGCGCTATAGCTTATAATAAACACAGAGAGTCAAGTAAAGGCAAACGCCATGACGATTGAATTGACACACACGTTACCGCGTTTGCCGCAGGCGCAAGTGGATATTACGGTGCGTGTAACGGCCATGTTTAATGTCACTGCCTTTAGTGCGCGGCAAAAAGTGAACCGACTGCTGGTAACAGATGTGGGCACCGGGTTGGGAAGCGGTGAGCCGGCATTGATTATCGAAAGCGACCGGCTACTCTGGCGCGCGCCAGTGTTACTCTCCTTGCCCAACGTCGGCTACCTGGGCCAGGTAGGGCAGATAGATGTAGATGCCCAAACCGGCGAAGTCCTGACCGATGCTGAACACCTGGAAATGATAGGCGACCATGCCGAACGATTGGCTACCGGTTCCGCATTGTAAACAGAGCCACGACGGTGCCTGTCTACCGGCCTGCGCGCGGATGGTGCTGTTGTATCTGGGTCTGGACATGCCTGAAGCGCGACTGGCCCGGCTGCTCGGCACGCGCGCTTTTGGGACACCGGTTCGGCGCATGATGCGCCTGGAATCATTGGGAGTACAAGCGACGATTGGCGCATATTCTGAAACCATGTTGCGCCTTTGGCTACGCCAGCGTATTCCCCCCAATCGTTTTTCTGCAAACGGATGCGCTGGCTTACTGGACGACGGAAACCTACCATGCAGTCGTCTTGGTGGGTATGACCGAAGACTTGGTGTACCTGAATGACCCCGCGATAGATACAGCCCCGCAAGTTACCTCACTGACTTCTTTTCTCCTGGCCTGGTCAGAATTTGATGATCTGGCGGCCATTCTTACGCGCCCCGTGTCTTGATGGCGCGGTTGGCAAACGTCCACAGTATTCAGCAAGAGGCGCACAATCAGCACGCGGAAATTCGCCGCCTCCCAGGCCGGATTCCCGGCGGTAGGATTGAGGCGCGGCAGAAACAGCTCCGCCTGCTGCATCAGGGGCCAGTGGGTGGTGAGAAAGTCGCGTGGGTTGTCCATGGGGATATTGAGCCACAAAGCGAAGCCCTGCCGGGTGCGTGGAACCGGGCAGGGCGAAAGTTACACACTTGCTAATCAGCTACCAAGAATCTCAGCAATAGGGCTTAGCAATTTTTCTCGAATCTCCGATGGAATCTCCGATTCAGAAGTTAGTCGTTCTAGCACTTTTTGACACAGTTCCTTTTTCGTCATTGCAATATCACGCACTCGCACCTTATTATCTTCAACTGTAAGCAAAGAGAGCACCTCCTGTGGATTACAAGCAAAGATTTCCGCGAGAATTTGTTGAGGGTAATACATTTCTATACCATTTTCATCAAAAATGACAACATTCTTAGATGGAACACCATGTTTTGTAAAATCACGCACTCGAACAGAGTGGTTTTCATCAAGCAAGATAAAAATCCGTTCGCGATACGGGCTCATCTGCAAATCACCCAGGGTGCTTTTGATAACATACAACTGATTCTTCGTACCACCATCACCATCTGATTTCACTACCGATACTCGTTTGTCAGGAAAATATATTTGAAAGATTTTTTTAATATAATCGTGATCAGTATCACCTTCAACAATAACAATAACTGATGGCAAAAAAGGCGACTCAAGAGTGTTTCCAAGCATATTGAATTGCAAATTATGATAAGTGCAAATTGAGTCAACTTGTCTGATAGTGATCCTATTCATATTCCTAGAAAAAATAAAATTATTTGTAATATCACTTTTGTCCAATAACAAATGAGAATGCGTTGCTATGATTAGCTGCTTCAAGTGTGGGAAATAGCTTTGCCTTTTCTCACTTGAAAATAAATATCTTGCGAGTGATGTTTGCAGACTAGGACTCAATCCAATTTCAGGCTCATCAATAAGAACGGTATTGTAATGGTCATCCATACATGCTGCAACTAGCATCATTAACAAGCGCGTACCTGTACTAGAAATAGCGAGCTTTTGTCCACCAACGCTAATAAAATACTGGCTGAGCTTATTTTGACTATCTACTTGCGCTAAATCAAATTCCTCACCAAGCATCTCAGTGCATAGAAAAAAAAGTGTGTTTCGTTGCTCATCCTTCAATTGACTAACCACTTGTTGTAAAGGAAAATCGTTTTGCTCAAAATTATGAGGTTGCTGATAAAGCTGAGTGATAAAGCTCGTATGACGTTGTCCGTATTGGCCTTTCTGCTCTGTAGCAGGATTGAGGTAATCTATGTTATAAAACCTATTACAAGCAAGATAGTTGATTGAAGGGCCAAGCTCTCTACGAAGAAACTTCAAAGCCAGTGTTTTTCCTGAATTATTAGATCCAGACAAAACTGTAGTTAAATGCCCCCTACGCATCTCAATAAATTGCTTTATATCAGGTTCAAAAACTACATCTGCAAATTTATACGAACTATATGGAAGCCCTTGTGAAGGCAGTAACTTTCCCCAAATTGTTGTAGAAAGATTAATTTTATTTTCCGAAAAAGCATTATGCAATTCAGCCTCAGTATAAACAGACTGTACTTTTCCAGCAAATTCATAGAAAAACTCTGCTTCAATATCTCCAAAAGAAAACCCTTCGCCTGCCAAGCCATTCCATGCCACCATTGTTTCCCGCGAGATTTTCCCCTCTGTGAAATATCTTTCGAGATCATGCAAAGTCACATGTACCCATTTTTCATCAGAGTCTTTATAGTACCACTCAAAAAGTTCTAAGGGATTTTCTTTTCCTGTGCCCTCATAAATATCCGACATAACAATTGCTCCTCGCATAAGACCAATCAGCAAATCCCAAAAAATCAAGTTACCAGAAATATTCTGATTTTTGCTACTTACCACTAATCATAGCACAACCCATGCTTTCGACAGTCTCGCTACAAATACTACCAAGTCTTTCACATTGCACAGGGTTTCTCGCATCGTCATTCCTGCTACGCCCTTGCCCGCCGAGCCGATTTCAATATCAGTATAGAATACCTTGTATGGAAGTCAAGTATTTTGCAAGGCGGGGAAGATGTCAGCTGTTTACAACACCTTGTCGAAGTGTGCGCTATAGCTTATAATACAACCGTCGCCAACAATAATCTATGCGAAATGGAGGGTAAACCATGTTCAAGTCGGTTATCTGTATCTTGCTCAGCCTGTTGTTAATATCAGGGTTATCGGCCTGCCAGCCCATTGCCACACAACCGGCTACGCCCCAGCCAGCGTTGCGCTCTGCTCCGGGATTAACAGTGAGCGTCCGCGGCGCATCCCCTATCCATATCCCGGATGCTGGCGAGACTTACCTGGTTGATGAAAATATGCCCTTTGTGGGTCAATTCAACTTACAGCTGCTCCATGATGAAGCGGTAGCATTCACACTGACTTGCTTGCTCGATCACTTGCAAATACCCTGTACACCAGATGTTCCACTCCTTCAAGATCTCACTCTGGAACCTGGCGAGACGCTTGTATTACGTCTGGAAACTCCCGCGTTGCGTCGCGGCTCACACGATTTCTCCATTACCTATTGGCTAAACCCCTTTGCTGATCATGCCGATCCATTAGCCGATAGCCGCGTCTTTTTCTCCACTTACCGCCAACGCATCTCCCTGATTGTAGGCGAAAATAGCACTCCACCCTCTATCGCAACGGAGCGCCTAAGCGGACAGCGCGCTTACCGGGAATTGGATTATCTGTATGCCAACCCCCAAGAAAACCCTTTTGGCGAATATGGCAGCATTGTAATCGAAACCCATCTACACGCCGCGCCCAACGAATTGGTAGATCTGTATGTGCATCTCAACAATCGGCTAAATATAGACATGGATATGGCTGTGACAGCCTTCGTGGATTATCAACAAGTCCCGCTTTTCCGGAACGGCGCGTGGCAGATCCCGTTGTATGTAGCAGTCCCCACGCACACCTGGCAACCCGTCGCGGTACAATTCCAGGCCCCCAGCGAGCCGGGACTGTATGAGTTTGTGGTGGTAGGCGCGCTCTTCCCCTACGCGCGTATGGATGCCCTGCCAGAAACAGACGAAGTGATAGATGTAACCATCATGCGCGCGCACTCCTCCGCCCGCATTCTGCTCGAAGTGGAGTAGCCCCCATACAATACCAGCGCTCCCTAGCCCCTTGGAAGGGCCAGGGAGCGCTGATGCTTTTCCAATGATGAGAATTGCCCCATGCACAGAGTTTCTCACAACGTCATTCCCGCGCCCTGTGCGGGTAAACGCCTTTCGGAAGCAGCGGGGGGCGTGCGCACACGCTATTGCGCGGCAGAAAAAGCAGGAATCTATCTGCCAAAGTGGAGGGGTAGCTTTACATCAATCGGCTTCTGAAGCCTGCCGCATTGAAAGAAAGGCTTCCTTAACCGGCTGGCTCACGGAACTTTCTGGCTCAGCCAGAATTAACGATTGGTACGTTTCAAGAAAGTTCACGCGCAAACGATGGAACAGATGCAGGTAATGCCGAATGAAGCCAATGCAATCGAGTACCACAAACTCTATCCCACCTGTATCGGCATACAGTGAGCGAGCATAGTCCTGAACGTCTTTGTCAATTTCATCTGTGGTGACAAAGATGTAATTATCAATCCGCTGCTCGCTTGCGATTAACTTTTGCAAAGCGCGCTCGATATCTTCTCGCGTTACGCGCTTATCCTTCATCTCGTAGCTGGTAACAACCCTATCATCGCCAACCAGGGTGATTTCAATATCTCCCAAAGCGCCGGTTTGAATATCGGCGGCATTGTGAGCATGCAGCGCCAGAACACGCTCGCCCAAATGCTGATAAGCGGCCTGGTAAGCGGCTGTCACCAGCAGAACCGGAAGCCGACTCGTGCCTTTCAAACTTATATGTTGAGCTACGAGATTAACAATAGCCTCTGAAGACAGTGGAAGTGCGTCCGCTGTGGTTTTTAGCGTTCCAACCAAAGCGTCAATACGCTGTTGTCGCTCATCTCTGAAGCGTAGCAGTTGCCGCACAATCTCAGTCAAAAGAGCATCTGCAAGAACCCGGTGATAGTGAACATCATCCAAGAGTTCGAGAACAGCCGCGTACAGCTGAGGCGGACGGCCTACAAGATTCAAGCCTTTAACCAGTGTCGCGTTACGATTCCTGAGGGCCGGGGTGAGAAAAGCCGTTGTGCTATTGCAAGGCAAATTATGGGCGTTGATAAAAGCGGTGATGTATTGCTCGTCATAGGTACGACCCGAAAAAGCGTCATCCCCGTCAATTTTTGTATAGGGCTTTCTTACATCAACTTCCGGGGCATGTATCTTTGCCAGAAGGCAAGCCATCAACAAGCGAACTCCCGCGCGATTGCTCAGGTTTCGGCAAACATATTCCACCCGCTGCGCTATCTCAGCATCGGTTACTATCGAGCGTTGAAGGTCTATAATTGCGCGTTGAAGAGCGGCATGAAGAATTTCTGCTGGTTCTGGCATGTAACAGTCTCCTGTGTGTTGATTGCGTAATTGACCCAGAGAACCTCTACCCGATCCTGCTTTACATTATCCGAACGGGTATTCGTTGAATGCGCCTTTTTCGGTGCGGATTCGATACATTGCCAATCTCCGTAAAGCTCATCCATAAGCGCGCAATGATAGCCGGAAATGGCGACTTTACCCCTTACAGTATGCAAAACCTCAGCCAGCGCTTGATGCTCACGGTCTTTCATCTCGAAGCCATAAGCATTCGCATCCGAACGCGAGGCATGGGGATAAGGGGGATCGCAATAGAAAAGTGTTTCTTCACTATCATAGCGCTGTATCACTTCTACCGCAGGAGCGTTCTCTATTTGCACGCGCAACAAGCGTTGCGCAATCTCAGCAAGTCCTTCGACGCTGCCGAGCCAACGCGAAACAGCGCCAGCCATGCCCGCCCTACTCGTTAATTTGCAATGCGCCCAGCGACCTTCAGTGGCAGTTTGGGCTAAACCCGTTCTAACTTGTCGCGCGCGCACAAAAAAACGCCGCGCGCGTTCCACATCAGACACCCCTTCGAGCGATTCTTCCACTGCAATTTTAAGTTCTTCCCGCGCAAAAGGCGTTAAACCAATAGCTCTAATAAGGTCTTCCTGGCTCTCACGAAGAACGCGAAAAAAATTAACGATTTCACCATCCAAATCATTATAAGTCTCAATAAGTGACGGCTCTCGATTAAGCAACACAGCCGCACTTCCCCCAAAGGGTTCGCAATAGTGCGTTGCTTTAGGCAGTAAAGGAAGTAACCAGTCAAGATGAGAATACTTACCGCCATACCATCCAAATGCAATCAGTTTAGACATTGCTTTTCCTCAAAATCCACGCTTTAGACAATCTCTATCTCAGTTCCGGCTTCTCCAGATCGTAACTAAATTATAGCACATCCCGCGCTTTGGACAGATTAAAAGCCGTCACTATCTATGAACAACATATTCGGCGGCTCTGAGTTGCCCAATGACTCACGGTCGCCCCGGCTCGTCCGGTGAGCCAGCGTTGAACAACGTTTCACCGCCAGCCTAATTTCCGCGCCAAATCCTGGCGCTGGATAGCCCCCTGCGCCAGCGCCACGCCTTCATCCAGGATCAATGCCCTGGCCTCCGCTGCCGGCCAATCTTGGGCACCGTCCAACCAGCCAGCGGGAGCCCAATCTAGCACCCGGCGGTAACGGATGACCGGCCAGCCGTAGAATTCACCTTTGGCGCTCACTTTGCGCTCATTGCCATCTACGATAATGTAATACTCGCGCTGCAATTGTTGGATGGCAGTATCTACCGCTGCGCCCTGCTTGCGGCTGACGCCCAAAATTTGCCGCACCTGGCTCATGGTAAGCGCGCCTTTTTCTTCAAAAAGTTGCCAAAGTTGCCAGGTGTCTTGGCTGACAGTTCCACCTGCCCAGCGTTCGGGCATGGAGAGCGGGGGATGGCAGGCGGCATAGAAAATCGGGTACATCCGCTGCGCGACAAAACCCTTATGCCCGCCCAGAATACAGCCGTAAGCCAGCCGTTTCTCCTCAGCGGCGCGATCTTTCCAGCGCCAGGGGTCGGTATCGAGACCGGTGTGCCAAAGGTCTTCTGCGGTCTCATCGCCCAGAGAGGGCAAGCCGGGTAAAAGGCGCGACAAAGCCATAAAGCCCAGCGATGTAACGCGGGCGATGAAATCTTCATAAGTGGTCAACATAGTGATCATTTTTTGTATCCTCAACTCAATAGATCACGAATTTGTTTGTAGTGACCGCTTTAGCGGTTCTCCCAACGGCTGAAGCCATCACAAGGAGTCGGGTATGCTCATCCGCGCCTGACCAGCCACACCCCATGAAAGCCTTGCCGCACATCAATGGCGGATGACGAATGGTGAATGGCGAATAAAAAACTTTGCGTCCTTGCGTCTTTGTGTTGAATCTGGCTTTCATGGGAGTAACTCTACTCAGGCTCAAACTTTAGCTGTCATTACGAGCCGCGTCCCCGCGGCGTCCATTCGTCTGCGAATGGCGCAATCTCAACCACGAACGAGATTGCTTCGCCGCAGACGGCTCGCAATGACAAGGGCTGAGCAATTACCACAAGGATAGGGTTTTGAGCGTTACACGGATAGCCCTGAGATGTGCCACCCATCTCAGCGATTATCACCCGCCTGTCAACGCTCTGGAAATACTGATCCGCCCAGTTCTGCCGAAGCTCTCTGCGGGCTGCACGTACTCGTATAGCAACAAATGCTCCTGGTCTCTGGGAGCCATGCTCAAGACGTTGCCATCCGGGCCAAACACGGCGGTGGGCGCGGTCTGGTGTTGCGATGCGCTATTCACGGCGAGGACCACCAACGCGTTTTCTACAGCGCGGGTGATCAAATGCGCCTGGATGATCTCGAACCGGGCGGCGTTTGCTTGCGCGCTGATATCGCAAAACGCAACGCAGGCCAAGTCTGCCTGCGCCTTGAACAATTCTCTGAAGTATTCGGGAAAGCGCACCTCGAAGCAAATCCTGATCCCGATTTTCAGACCGTCAATAGCATAAAGCCCGCTATTGCTGCCGGGATGGAAGTTATCGAGGTCATAGCCCCACAAGGCGCGCTTATCGTAAGGCTGTTGCATCGTCCCATCCGGGCCAATGACCAGGATCGAGTTGTAGTGTTTCCCGCCCGCCTGTCTGATGACGCCCAGCCCCACATAGATGTTACACCGCCGGGCGGCTGCGCAGATCTCGCCAATGGCGACGGTCATGGCATCGAAATCCAGGGCCGCCACGCTCTGGAGCTCTAAGGGCGGATAGCCGCACAACGCGCACTCCTGCGTCATCAGGAAGCGCGCGCCCTGGCTGGCGGCGGATTCTATCGCCGCAACGATTGACCGGCAGTTCTGGGGAATGCTCGCGCCCGGTTGATATTGATATGCGGCGATTTTCATAGGGACTTTCTCCACGGAGCTACAAAGGAAAGGCGCAGCGGGTCGCCCACGCCAGAAATCGGTCAGGTTGTTTGCAGGGGTATTGTACCACAAAGAAAAGACCTGCCAGATATCAGACACCTGGCAGGTCTTTCACTGCTCGGTCACTTACTGCCGCTCGAAGACAACCGCATCCGGGGCAAAGGTCGCCTCAGTGAGGCGGATAATCACATACGGGTGGGTCATCACTGTTGCAGCGCCCTCATCAGGGCCAGGACCGGTCACACGATAGGTCACGGTAACGCGACCCTCTACGCGCGTGATACTTTCGATGACCACCGCGTAACCGCTGCTGGGCTGTACTCCGCCATAAATCACCAGATAAAGTGACGGGTCTGCATCCGCCAACAGCGCCTCAAACGCGCTGCGCGCTTCGTCGGGCAAGGACGCAGGCACAGCGCGGGTGGTATCATCGCCACGCACGGCCAACGTCAACGGCTCGCTACCCTGACCCACCGGCGGCGCGCCCGCGGCGATAACTTCGAAATCAATCTCCGCTGGCGCTATCTGTGCTGCGGGCGTTGCCTCTGAGATACACCCCGACAACAGCACCATCAAGAACAAGCCGCTACAGAACCATCGTTTTACTGACCGATTCATTGCACACCTCCTTGCTTCTCTTACCATTGATATACCGCTGGGCAGCTACAAGTTCCACACATTGCGCTGTTAATTCCGCAACACCAACGGCAGGTAAATGGTCAAGTCCTCAATCTGAACGTAGAATGTCACTGCGGAATTGCTGTTCTTGAACACCACCAGGCCCAACCAATCGCTCACAGTTGCGGGGTGCAAGTAACTGAGCCGTTCGGGGGTGGTGACGGCTCCGTAGGCATCCGCTGAGCGCACACCTTCTCCACGCCTGAAAATCAAAGAACTGGGATTTTGCGAGCGCACCAGTTCCACTCCCAGATCCACCGCCGTTGTAGGGATGATCGAGATGCGGCGTCCCTGACGCGCGCCAAAGCGCACATCAAACACCTGCACCACTTCACTGGTGCTCATGGTGTACGGGCCATATAAGCCTCGATTGGTGATAGCAATGCCCGGATTGGACCAGCCTGCCGCGTACCCTCCGGTACCGCTGTAATGCTTGACCTGATAATGCTCAGGCAACGTGGATGAACGGTGATTGCCATCTACAGCAATGTAATCCACCTGACCAATTCCGTAAGTGGAGCCTTTCAGAAGGGTACGGGTGCTGGGATCATCAAACCAGGAGGCCGTGTACAAACGTAAATCATGGTCGGAAGTGCTGACCGAGCGAATCCCCATCACGCGCCAGTAGGTCGAGGGCGTCCAGGTATTAGGATAGACCGAAAGATGTGTACCTAATGGCGTTGCCTGGGGGTCGCTATAGCCGACGTTGGGACTGATACGGTAGGTACCGCGCCACCAGCCTAGCCCTAGCCAGGTGCCACTGCCCGACCAGCTGCCAAATCGAGAGATGCGGAAGCGGTAGGTTTCTGAGGCTGGCGCGATGAAGTCCACGATCTCGAAACTATTGGCGCTGCTGGTAGAAGAAGCAACCAATGTCGTGCTGTCGCTACGATAGGCGCGGAGATCGAGATCAGCAGGTAAAGGGTCTGTAGTGTAATCCGCAGCCGGATTAGAAAGCCAGGTAATCACGAAACGCACCCGCTCCCCGGCATGAGCATATTGCGTGTAATCCGCCAACGGAAACGTGGTGGAGCTATCCACAAACTGACTGGCCCAGTTACCTCGCTCCACAGTGGCAGCGGCCGCGCTGGCAACGATACCCCCGGTACCATCCACATCACTCAGCCGCGAGCTGCCTTCGATATTGTGCAACGCCGTCGCCATGATGATGGCACGCAAAGACTCTGGTCTACTAGCCAGGCTACTATCAGCATGGATCAAATCAGCTGCTAACGCTGCCACCATCGGCGAAGCATAACTGGTGCCGCTCCCCACACTTCCAATCCACGGGGAGCTGGTAGTAGTACTGCTAATGGTCGAACCTACCGCCACAACTTCGGGTTTGGCGTGGGTAGGGCTGGCCGTATCCGAACCGGGGTTCCCGAAGCTACTGCACACAGACATCGTGTCGCCCGTCCAGGTGCGCGTCTGATGATCTTCGTAGTTACCCACACTCATCACATTGTAACCTTTAGCGGGCGAAACGACATAGGAAGAGAAATTACTGCCACAGCCGTTGCCAAAGTTGCCCGAAGCTACAGCGACGAAATCGTAATTGTAGCGCACATAGTAATCAAGTCGGCGATCCGCCCCCCAAAAGACGGCGCTGTCAGGACTATCCCAGTACCAGCTGTTGTTGATGACTGTGGCCTGCGTGCGCGCCCAATCCAGCGCGGCACTCATCACCCCCCAATCGCTATAACTGCCATTGGCGCTGTACACTGTCGCCCCGGAAGCCAATCCGCGCTGCGTAGCGTGGGAGCTTTTGATAATCCCAGCAACGGCAGTGGGATGGTTGGCATACGATTGACTACCATCATACGAACCGGCCAGGGTCAGGTTAGGATTGGCAAAAAAAGCACGCTCACCCTCCGCAACCGCCACGTTCACGCCCGTACCGATATACCCGGCAGTATTGATGAGATCAGCATTCTGTGTGGGGCGCGCATTAGCCAACGTCGGGCCGGCATGATCGGGGACAAGATAAATCGCATCCAGCTCTGGCAGAAACGCCAACGCCTCCACCTGCTCCCGCGTCACACCCGGCAGGTAAATGGTAGGCACGCCATCGCCCACATAGCCAGGAGTGATTTCGTAAGCATCGAGCCGCGCCAGGAATGCCTGTTGCGCCGGAAGCACCTGCGCCTGAATTGCGGCGTCGTTCTGTGCCTTAAACGTCTCAAGGCCGTTGAGCGCCGGATCAGCAGGCAGCGGGAGCTGCTCTTGCGCCATCACCGCTTCCGGGGATTTGGGTTCGGCGAGTGTCTCCTGTGGCATTACCGACACATCGAACCCGCGCAATTGCACCAGCACGGCAGGCGGGACAAATTCGGGGGCAAGCGGTAACGCGGGGGCTTTTGCGTTTATGGCGTCGCTACCTGCTCCAGCAATGACAGTATCCATCGCAAAAGCCGTTCCCTGATCTGACACAAACGGCGTGTAGTCCTCGCGCGGCAGCGGTGTCACCTCAAGCACTAACCATACCGACACGTTAAGCTTATCCTCTGGCTGCAACGTTTCCAGCACCGACACCAACGCCGGCGTCATCGCGCCATGCGCAGCCCGCCACTCAGCGGCGGCTTGCGCGCGCAAGACGGCTTCATCTACCACCACCGCCCCCGCAAAAGTCGCGCCAACGATCTCGCCCGTAGCCGCATCCACCGCCTTGATCCGCGTCAATGTCTGCCCATCGAGCAAGGTGAATGGGACAACCTCGATTGAGGTCAAAGCGTGCGCATTCAGGCCCGTGTGCGCCGCCAAACGCGCTCGCCACACTTGCGAGGGGTCTTCCTGGGCTATTGCGGTACGGGGTAAAGGTTGAAGCGCCAGGATTCCTATCAACAGAACTGCCATCAACAACCATCTTCCTACGCGTAACAATGGGGTATTCATCTCGCCCTCCTGCAGCGTGAGACAAGAAAAGCAGACGAAAATATACTTTAATAATACATCCAAAAAAGCGCCTGTCAATAGGTAACCGGGTTGCCGATATAGGAAAATGCTATTAAATCACCGGAAACTCGACGAGCGCACCATCATCCGAACCAACAAAAAGACCTGCCAGGTTTAAGAAACCTGGCAGGTCTTCATCAGATATTTTCTACAGCGCGTCGGCTTTCTTCTCCGCGTAGTAGGTGTAATCGCCGGGATACTCAGTGAGCGCGCCAGCATCCAACTCCACAATGCGCTCGACGATACAATAGAGCGCCCCAGTTGATTACCCCCTACTCTATCTGTTGTAATTCAAGAACAGCAAAGAAAGGCAAATGATCAGACCCCAACTTGGGGCCGCGATGGGCTTCAATCGCCCGGAAGTGCGCACCATACCAAATATAATCTACCCGTAACAAGGGTGGTAAGAACTCGGGCAATGCGTCAACCACGCTAACCGGCCAACTTCCGCCCCATCCCACAGCAGCTTCACGAAAAGCATCCTTCATCAGAGCTGCAACTTCTTTATAAATTACCGCCTGTTCACTCATGTTGAAATCGCCAGCGACAATGAAAGGATAGGTTTCTGTCTCCAAAAGTTCTAGCAACCGCCGGATTTCGGCATCTCGTGCAGAAGCATCATAGCGCAAAGCCACATCTAAAATAAAACCGCCTTTGAGGAACGGAAATCGAGAGCTATCTCGCACGGGCATAGCTAGATGCACATTGTACACCGCCACTATCTGGTCATTAAAGTCAATAACAAACCGTTGTTGCGCAGGAACACCATCGCCAGGCAACCTTTCCATTGAGAGAATGGGGTAACGTGAAAGCAAGAGATTGCCCCACCAACGCTCAGCAGGGGGCTGAGTAACCTGATATGGGTATAGGTCAACAAGTTCAGGTATCCCATCAGTTGCATAGTGCTCAGGAACTTCCTGCAGCAAAACTACATCAGCGTCTAATTCACGCAACCATGCCTGAACTGCCGCCAGCTGCGCGTTATGCCCCCAAACATTGAAGGTGACAATCTGCAAGGTTGAGGCAGTTGATACTACCTTGCTGCGAGGCAGGAAATACGGCCCAAACCACAATCCACCTAGCAATCCCAAACCCAATCCAACCCTTAACACCCAGCGCAAGCGAAATACGCCCCCAAACAACAGTACAATCGGCAGCGGCAAAAACAAGAGCATTGCAAAATCGTTGAGCAGGGCTAACCACCAGAATCTGCCGCCAAACACAAACCGCAGACCTAAATAGAGCAGCACGCCCAAAAGATATGTCCCGGATAAAGTAATAAAAACAGCCTTCAAAACTGTTATAATCTGCCGAACCACTTTCAAGATTCTCACTTTCGCGCATCACCTACGCATACAAAAAACAGAGCTGGCAAGTGGCGCAACCAACTAACGCCACTTGCCATAAACACCTCACCCCGCGAATGCTTTCTTCTCCGCGTAGTAGGTGTAATCGCCGGGATACTCGGTAAGTGCGCCATCATCCAACTCCACGATGCGCTCGACGACGCGGTTGAGGAAGTAGCGATCGTGCGAGATTACCAGCACTGTGCCCTCGAAGTCATCCAACGCCTGCTCCAGCACCTCGCGGGAGGGCAAGTCGAGGTTGTTGGTCGGCTCGTCGAGCACCAGGAAATTCGCGCCGGAGAGCATCAGCTTCGCCAGCTGCAAGCGGCTGCGCTCGCCGCCGGAGAGCTGCGCCACCCGATCACGCGCGCGCTGATAGGGGAACAGGAAGCGCAGCAACACGCTGACCGCCGCCTGCTCGGACATTGAGCGCGCATCCCAAATCTCTTCGATGAGCGTACGATTGAGATCAAGCGTCTGATGCTCCTGCGAGTAGTAGCCGATTTGCACGCTCGGCCCGATTTTGATGATGCCGTTGGTCGGCTGCTCCTGCTCCAGGAGGCAGCGGAACAGTACACTCTTGCCCGCACCGTTCGGGCCGAGCAAGCCTACACGCTCGCCGTGCCAGATCAGCAGGTTCAGACCCAGCAGCACCAGATGCTCGTTCCCAGCGGCAGTGGGGAAGCTCTTGTCCAGGTCTACGATCTCCAGCACTTTCTTGGAACCGCGCCAGCCGTTGAGTTCCAGCCCCATCCGCTCGCGTTCCATAATGGGCTTTTCGACCTTATCCATCCGCTCCAGCATCTTCTGGCGGCTGCGCGCCTGACGGATGTGCCGCTCGTTGATGACGATGCTGGCCCAATACTCAAAACGTTTGATGGCGGCCTCGATGCGGGCGATGTCTTTCTGTTGGGCCGCGTAGAGGTGCTGTTGCCGCAACAGACGCAGCTGCTTCTCAGTGGCGTATGCGGCATAGTTGCCGGGATACACGGTCAAACGGTGGTCTTCCATCTCGGCGATGTGCGTCACAGTCTCATCGAGCAGATAGCGGTCGTGCGAGATGATGATGACCGTGCCGGGGAATTCGCGGATGAAGCGTTCCAGGTAGGCCTTGCCCTCTAAATCGAGATGGTTGTCCGGCTCATCAAGCAAAAGTAGGTTGCAATCCACCGCTAACAGCTGCGCCAGCCCCAGCAGTTTTTTCTGGCCGCCAGAGAGCGCGCTGACAGAAAGTGACAGGTCAGCATCCAACCCCACCGCCTGGAGCGCCTGGCGACAGCGCGCCTCGTAGCGGTAGCCATCGAGCCCCTCGAAGCGCTCCTGCGCTTGAGCGTGCAGCGCGAGCACCCGTTCCAGCGCGGCCTCATCGCCGTAGACGTTTGGCTCGCCCATGCGCGCTTCGAGGCGGCGGAGTTCCACATCCACAGCACGGAGCGCACCATTGGCTGACAGCAAGGATTCCCACACCGTCTGCCCCGGATCGAGCTCCGGCTCCTGCGCCAGATAGCCAATACGCAGCTCCTTGTGCCGGAAGATGAAACCCGCGTCGGGCGTTAGTCGCCCCATGATGAGCTGCAACAGCGTGGACTTACCCGCGCCGTTCGGCCCTACCAGGCCAATCTTCTGCCCGGCTTGAATCTCCCACACCACATTCTCCAGCACCGGCAACGTGTTATAGGCATAGGTCATTTTGTCCAGATTAACGATAATCGTACTCATAGCATCCTCCCGAAAAGATAAAACCGTGAGAACCTCGCTCTCACGACTCTGGAAGGAAACCTGACAACAAAAAAAGCCGTGAACGCGAGTGCGCCCACGGCCCAGAAACAACTTGACATAAAGTATGGGTTAGCGGCGCATCTAAAAGAGGTGCGCCGCGTCAAAGCCAAGCACAAGCCGAAGAAAAAGGCTAGATTGACCAAACCGTACTGTTCTCATCACTAACTCCATGTGCATTATACCATAGTTTCCAAGCATCTTGAAATAATCCATTTTTAGAGCTATCGCATTTAACCACAGTAGTTACGCGGTTGTCGTTTGTACCACCGCTCAAAGCGAACTTGGCGGCTAAAGCCGCTAAAAAAAAGAGTGTTTTGGGGGGGGGGGGGGGGGGGGGGGGGGGCCCCCCCCCCCCCAAAAAAAAAAAAAAAAAATGTAGTTTATTTTTTGTG
>CAZDDI010000045.1:0-36718 GCA_964504195.1 uncultured Anaerolineales bacterium | reverse complement strand
TCTGGGACATAATGGGTGTAAACCCCTGGTACATTATCGCATGTAAACTGACAGGGCCGGAGGAATACCGCGATCCGCGCCGGTTCTTTGAGCGCACGCACCTCACCCGCACGCTGCAAAGCCTCATCCGCGACGTGCTCAACACGCTGCGCGGGCAGCCGGGGGCGAACAGTGTCATCCACCTCCAGACCAACTTCGGCGGCGGCAAGACCCACGCCGAACTCGCGCTCTATCACCTGCTCACCGCGCCGGAGGCCGCGCTCGCCACGCCGCGTGTGGCGGGATTCCTGGTGGGGGCGGGCCTGGTGTCCGCCCAGGGCGACCACGAGGGTCGCCCCGACATCCCCAAAGCCGCCGTTGCCGCGCTGCCCTGCGCCGACCTGGACGCGGGTGGGCGGGTGCTGGGCGACCCAACGGGATCGCCCCTACAACTCAATACGCTCTGGGGCGAGCTGGCGTATCGCCTGGGCGGGCGCGATCTGTTCGCCCTCATCCGCGAGAGCGACGCGCGCCGCACCGCGCCCGGCGTGGTCAAACTGCGCGAGCTGCTGGAAGCCGCCGGCCCCAACGTCATCCTCATTGACGAGTTCTTGCACTACATAGAGAAGGCCGCCGCTGTCAAGGTGACCGATTCCAACCTGGCGACGCAAACGCTCGCCTTTGCCCGCGAACTGACCGAGGCCGTGGACACCGTGCCACACAGCATCCTCGTGGCCTCGCTCACGATGAGCAAGATGGAGGATTTGCAGGTGCTCTCCACCGAGGACGCCCACCTCACCCTGGCCCGGCTGGAGGACATCTTCCGCCGGGTGGAGGACGCCCGCACGCCCATCGAGAGCGCCGAAATCTACGACATCGTCCGCGCGCGGCTCTTCGAGCAGGTGGATGAGGCCGCAGCAGCGGAGACGGCGGCGGCTTATGCGCAGTTTTATCGCAGCGAACCCTGGCGCGATCTGCTGCCGCCCGCCACACGCGAGGGCGGCTACGAGGCGCTGCTGCGCCAGGCGTACCCCTTCCATCCGAGCATCATTCAGGTGCTCTACGAGCGTTGGGGCAGCCGGCCCCAGTTCCAACTCACACGCGGCACCCTGCGCTTCCTCGCGCACCTGTTGGCGCATCTGTACCGCCAAGACCTGTCAGGTTTTCCGAAACCTGACAGGTCTGAAACCCTGATCCAGCTGGCGGATGTAGATCTGGCCGATGACGACGTGCGCGCCGAAGCCATCCGCGTGGCGGGTAGCGCGTGGGAAGCCGTCATCGGCGCGGACATTGCCGCTGCGGACAGCGGAGCCGCCGCTGATGCGGGCGCGCTTGCCATCGCGCAGCGGCTCGACCGGGAGCGCGGCGGCCTCTACGCCCGCTACGGCCTCCACGAGGGGCTGGCGACCAGCGTCTTCATAGCGTCGCACGGCGGCGAGCAGCGCAAACCCACGCCCCAGGCCGAAATCCGCCTGGCCGTGGCTCGTCCCGCGCTGCCCCTCTCCGATCTCAACCAGGCCCTCGACGATTGCCGCGCCCGCCTCTATTACTACTACGACGAGGAGGGCGGCCTGCTCTTCAAGACCGAGCCGAATCCCAACAAGGTGCTGGCCGACGAGCGCGCCAACGTCACCACCGACCAGGCGCGGGCGCAGGTGGAGCGCGTGGTGGCCGAGGTGCTCGGCCCGGCGCGGCTGTTCAATGTGACCACCTACGGCTTCCAGCAGGCGCCGGGCGATGTCCCCGATGATGACGCCCTGCAACTGGTCATCCTGCCGCCGCGCCTCACGCTCACGCGCGGCAAGGCGAGCGGGCGCACCGCCGACGTACTGCACGCCATCGCCGAGCAGTACGCGCAACGCCTGCGGATGAACCGCAATCGCGTGCTCTTCATGGCGCCGGAGGGCGCGCCGGTCGCCTCGGCGATAGACAAAGCGATGGACTGGCTCGCGGCGCGCAATGTGGCGGGCGATGCGGACCTCATGGCGCGCTTCTCCGCCACCCAGCAGGACGTGGTGCGGGATCGCGTGACTGACGGCGAGAACAGCACCAAGGATCACGTCCGCAAAGCCTACAACACCGTGCTCCTGCCCACCGCGCCGCCCGCCGATGGCCCGCAGCGGCCCGCGTGGGAGGTGGTCGAACTCGGCTACATCCCGCCGAGCAAGCCTGTCATCGCCCAGGCAGAAGAGGAGCTGCTCAAGGCGTACAAAATCCACCAGCAATTCAACCCCGCGCTGCTGGAAGACCGGTGGGCCGCGCTGTGGCCCAAGACCGCCACCGTCATCACCACGCAGGCGCTCTGGGAGAAGTTCGCCCGGCGCGTCGAAGCGCCCATCCTGGCCGGGCTGCCCGTGTTGCAGGCGATGATCCGCACCGGGGTGGAGCAAGGGGTCTTCGGCTACGGCGTGTTGGTGGATGACACCCGCGACAAGCTCCAGGCCGCCTCTTACGAGCGCGAGCGGGTCTACTTTGGCCCCTTCGATGCGGCGGAAATGGGCGCGGTGGAGCTGGGGCCGCGTGGCGTGTTGCTGCGTCCGGGCCAGGTGGATGCGCTCTTCCCGCCCATCACGCCCGACGAGGTCGCTATGCTCCTGCACAAGGCGCGGCAATCGGTGGATGAGGTCTTCCACACCGCGCGGCGGCTGCCCACCGTCAAAGGCCGGGTGGATGCGACGACCTTCTTCGCTGCCGTGAGCGCGGGCGTCCGCGCGGGCTTGTTCGGCTACGCCGCGAGCGCCGATGGCGCGGTCCAACGCGGCGCGGGGGCCGCCCTCACGCCGGAAGAGGTTGCCTTCACCGGCTGGCTCATCGGCGAGGACACACCGCTCCCGCTCACCGTCGAAGAACTCGCGCGGCTATTGCCTGCGAGCGGGCGGCTGGCGGTGGAAGAGCTCTACGCGCAGGCGATGCAGACCTACGGCGCGGAGCGCGTCACCGAGCAGGGCGTGCTCGATCTGCTGCGGCGCATCCTGCGCGAGGGACGCTGCGGCTACGCGGAGACGCTGGATGCGCCGGTGCGGCCTGGCGTGGCGGCGGTCGCGCTGGCAGGGTATGTGGGCCAGCCGGAGCTGCCCCCACCGGATACGCGCATCATCCGCCTGCGGGGCGTCATCACGCCGATGGAGATGGCAAACGTGATGAAGACCGCGATGAATCTGAGCCGGTTGAGCGCGGAATCGAGCATCACGCTGGCGTTGGATCTGGAGCTCAAGGGCGAGGTGAATGACCATTCTGTGCAGATGGCGCTCAAGGAGATTCAGGGGCGAGTCAAGGGAGTTGAGGTCGAGGATGTGCGGGGGGAGTGAACCGATCTTAGAAATGCAATCGAACACCGAAGTAAAATGAAGAGGGTTGAATTCTATGGGAGCACCTACGATTATCATCAAACAGTTCGATGTATTTGCCGGAATTGATGAAATTGAAGCGATTTTGGAAATTGGTAACGGTGAATGGTCCAGAATAGTTGAATTCGAAGGGTATGACTATACTGTTATTGTGTCGGACCGTTTTACTAACCCACATATTGAAGCAAAGAAGGGAAAAGAATCTGACACAATTAAACGGACTATGATAGTCAAATACTGGATGGTAGGTGTAACTCCTCAATCTTGGGGACAGACTGCAGATGATCCTTTGGGTTTTGGTCAAATCTCGAAGCAAAACGTTCATATTGTATATTACCCTTTAAGTGTTGAGGCTTGTCCTTGCATAGCTATTGGTTGGGTTGAGGGTTTTACGTTTGCAAATCGAACTCATATCAAGATAAAAAAACGTGGCTATCAAACAGATCCAGACTATACTATTCTGTGGATCCTCGGTAATAAACTCTTTGATGAGTTGACCAGCTATGGTGTGCAATGCCGAATTTCTCAACAGGATGTTAGTTTCGCGGAGAGCGATTCCGATAGTAGCTCCGACAAGTATGTTGTGCAGAATGTGTTCTACGGTCCTGTTAATGCTCCAGTGATTTCTGGTCAATTCCAAAGTGCGACAACAATCGGCGGCGGCGAAGCTGTAGATCAACGCGGAGCACAGGGGCCGGTTTACAAACCCCAAGACATTGAGCAAGACTTCAACACGCAAGGAGATAGCGAAAATGACTGACATCTTCAAATCCGGCCATGCTCTCCTCATCGGCGTTGGCGCAGATTTACCCACCACGATAAACGACGCCCAGGGCCTCGCGGCGATGCTCACGGACGCGGAACGCTGCGCTTATCCGCCGGAGCAGGTGCAATGTCTCACCGGGCCGGCGGCCACGCGCGCGGCGGTGCTCACGGCCCTCGATACCCTGGCGCAACGCGCGAATGCGGAATCCACTGTCGTGGTCTACTTCTCCGGTCACGGTTACACCGTCGCCACTGCGTTAGATGACCTCTACTTCCTGATGCCCTACGGCTACGATGTCAACCAGTTGAAGACCACAGCCATCAGAGGGACGGAGTTCGCGGCCAAACTGCGTGCCATCCCCGCGCAGAAATTGCTCGTGCTGTTGGATTGCTGTCACGCGGGCGGTGTGGGGGAAGCCAAAGCCCCCGGCATCGAGACCCTGAGCAAGTCACCGCTGCCGCCGGAGGCGTTGGCCCTACTTCAGGAGGGGCGCGGACGGGTGCTCATCGCCTCGTCGCGGGAGGACGAACTCTCTTACGCTGGCAAGCCTTACAGTGCCTTTACTCTCGCACTGATTGAGGCTTTGGCGGGCGTGGGGGTAGCAAAGAAGGATGGCTTTGTGCGCGTGGCAGATCTGGCGCTCCATACGCGCCAGGTCGTGCCGGGGCGCACCAAGAATCGCCAACATCCCGTACTGCACTTCGAGCACGCCGATAACTTCGTGCTGGCCTACTACGCCGGCGGCGATACGCAGCCTAAAGGCCTGCCCTTCGCGGCGGAAGCGGTGGAGATCGAGCCGGAGCCGGGAGCGTGGCAAGGGCAAGTCAGCGGATCTGGCGCGCTTGCACAAGGCGATCATGCTACCGCGTTGGGCGCGGGCGCGGTGCAAGTAGGGGGTAGTGTTGGTGGGGATGTGGTAACGGGCAATAAGTCTACTACCTTCGACCAACGGGGACAGATCGTAGGCGCACAGACCAACATCGCGGGCAACGTCACCGGGCCGGTGCTCTCCGGTCAATTTGATGGCCCGGTCGCCATGGGTGGCGGCGAGGCGGTAGACTTGCGCGGTTCGCAAGGCGCAGTGTATAAGCCCAGCGGTTCGGTCAAGCAGCACTTCGGCGACCAGAATACTGTGACCGGCAATAACAATGTAGTGGGAAATAACAACTATGTACGCACCGGCGCACCGCAGGCTGGAACGCTCACGGTGGATGAGTTCCTGCGGCTGCTCGCCGAATTGCGCCAGGCTATCCCGCAGGCCGGACTTGATCCCGACGAAGCCGAGGCCATCATAGCAGATTTGCAGGCCGCCGAAATGCAGGCGCGCAAACCGCAACCCAATGCCCGGCTCATCCTTTCTCGCATCACAAATGTTGCCGGGCTTTTGGCAACCGCAGATGGCGTGGCCGGTATGCTGCTACGCCTCCAGCCGCTCGCGCAGCAACTCCAGACCTGGGCTGGGCAGTTGTTTCGTTAGAATATCGGAGTAGACATGAGCGAATACCAGTATTACGAATTCCAGGCGCTTGATCGTCCGCTAACGCGCGACGAGTAAGAAGCAGTAGCGAGCCTGTCTAGCCGGGTGGAGCCACATCCCCGGCGGGCGGTTTTCGTCTACCATTACGGCGGCGACTTCCGGGGCAATCCCGAGGCGGTGCTGGCGAAATACTATGACGCCATGTTCTATCTGGCAAACTGGGGCAGCCGACATTTGTTGTTCCGTTTTCCCGCGGCGCTGGTGGATGCGGCGGCAATGGCGCAGTACAGCGTCGAAACCACCGACTATCCCTCTGAAGCCATCACGGTTGAGACAGTGGGCGAGTATGTCGTTCTGGGCATTCGTCTTGATGAGGAAGAAGGCTTCGGGTGGGTGGATGGCGAGGGTTGGCTGGATCGCTTGCTAGGGCTGCGCGAGGCGTTATTGCAACGCGATGACCGTGTGCTCTATCTGGCGTGGCTTAAAGGGATTGTGCTGGACTGCGATGCAGATCGCACGGCGTTGGAGCCGCCCGTGCCGCCAGGACTCAACGAACTTACGCCAGCGCTCCAGGCATTTGTGGAATTGTTCGACGTGGATGAAACTCTGCTGGGCATTGCCGCAGCGCGCAGCGCCGTCTTGAAACCAGTCGCAGTGGATGAAGCGCAATTGCAACAAGCGATCGCCGGGTTACCCGCTGCGGAAAAGGACGCCTTCTTGTTGCGGCTGGCGCACGATGAGCCGCGCTTATCACTGGCCCTGCGGCAACACCTAGGCTTATCCGGGCAGACCCCAGTGATAGAGGCAGGCACGCGCCGCACCGCAGGCGAGTTACTCGAAGCCGTCGGCTTTGTTGTAGAGGATTTCTAACCCGGCGCTGAGATTAATGCCCGGTATCCCCGCAACAGCGCGGCGAGAATTGCAGCGATGTTCCAGGCATCATCGCCGCCACGATGGTGGGTGCCTTCAAGTGGGAGTTCCAGGCGGGCAAGCGCTTGCGCCATGCCAACCTCGCGCGGCAGGGCGTGTGTAATAGCGAAGAGCGACTTCACATTAAGGTGCCCCCTTCCAAAGGGATAGGGAATGTGCTTGCGCTGACATTCCGCCTCGAATTGCCCGCGATCATAATCTCCATAACTGGCCCACAGCCGCTGCCCGGCTTTGTACGCATCCCTAAGAATTTCACAAGCAGTGCGGAGTGGCACACCCTTCTCCACCTGCGCCTGAGTCAGCGTGGTTAGTGCCGTGCAGTAGGGGCTGATGGTGGATTGTTCTGGAAGCACGAGGATGCTGCGTTGCTCACGGCGTTCCAGCGTGGCTACATCCAGCACACACAGACCGATTTCGATAATCTCACTGCTTTGCCCCGGCGGAGGATTGCCTTCCCAACATGTAGCTTCCACATCAATAACCAGAATCGCATCCAGTCGCTTTGCCATCATCGTATCCTTGTTATGTGGTAACTGGCAGTCTACGTCACCTATTATACCGCATTACTATTGAAGGCTTATTTTCCTGATTCTGATGGAATTTGTGGTTGGCCCAGATTTGCCTCGCCAGGGGCGTCCAAACGTCCCTTTTTAGGGCATAAACCGCTCAAAACGGGCCGGAAATACGGGCTTTTCTCCACTCTGGGGAGCAAACCACAAAAAACATCAGAATCAGTTATTTTCTTATAACTATGGTTATACGTTGACATTTCACCCAAAACCCCGTAAAATAAGCCTAAACAGGCCCTTTTATGGGGTTTTTTCGCGCTAAAACTAAACGCATAAACAAAGGAGGCGCACCATGAGCGACTATCTGACCGCTTTCATCGCGCATTTACAGACGCAAGACCGCAGCCCCCACACCATCGCCGCGTACCGGAATGACGTGGCGGCGTTCTTCGCGTGGCTGGAAACGCAACTGGGTAGGGGCGAGGCGACGCCTCGCCCTCTGACGCCAATGGAGGTCACCACCTTCGACATCCAGAAGTACCGCGACGCGCTCGAAGACGCCGGGCGGCAGCCCGCCGGGGTGAACCGTCGCCTGGCCGCGCTGCGGGTGTTCTTTGCCTGGGCCATCGAAGCCGGGCACGCCAGCGCCAACCCGGTGCAGCGCGTCAAGGGCGTCAAACAGGAGGCGCGCACGCCGAAGGCGCTGACCTCGCAAGAGGTCTATCGCTTGCAGCGGGAGGCGGCGGCGCAGCGCCAGTTAGCACAGGCCAAAGCGGGCGCGGATACGTCCCCGACGCTGGTGGATGCCCTCCGGGATGAAGCGTTGCTGAACCTACTCCTCTATACGGGCCTGCGCGTCTCGGAATGCGCAGATTTGCGCGTGACCGATGTGGTGCTCAACGGGAAAGACAGCCAGGTGATCGTTCGCGCCGGGAAGGGCCGGAAGTACCGCGAGGTGCCACTGCACAAAACGGCGCGGCAAGCCCTCGAAGCGTATCTGGCCGTGCGCCCTGATGGTAGGGGCGCGGGCAAGCCGGGCCAGGACGAGCCTGGCCCTTACTTGTTTCTCGGCCAGCGGGGCCGCCTGGGGACGCGAGGGATCCAGTTCCGCATCACCGCGTTGGCAGAGGCGGCGGGCGTAGCGCGACCCGGTTTTGCTGTGACGCCGCACGTCCTGCGGCATACGTTCGCCACCCGGCTCCTGCGCGAGGTGGGGACGGATCTGGTGACAGTCGCCGCGCTGCTGGGCCATGCGAGCATCGCCACCACGCAGATCTACACCCAGCCGAGCGCGAGTGACAAGGCTGCCGCAGTCGCGGGATTGCGGTGAAAGAAAAGTTGCTCAAATGACCAATTGACCGTATACTTGAAGTGGGCCAACAAAAGTGCCTCTTGATTGGCATAAGGTTGCGAGGCGCACCTAAGACGACGTAACCACCCAGTAGTACAAAGTTAGCGACAAGGCCGCACGCAGTAAAGCAGCGGCCTCTATCTGTAATAATGTTTTAAATTTGAAAGCAATCATGTAATGAGGGAGTAGTTTAATATGTCCACCTATTATGAGATTCTGAAAGTGCCTCCCACAGCCACGCCCAAAGAGATTGAAGCCTCGCTCGATGCTCAATATCACCAATGACGGCGATTAGTAACACACCATGATCCAGCAATTGTGGAAGTCGTAACAATGTTATCTGGCTAGAGCAAGAATTCAATCAATTACAGCAGCAACTTCAACAAATTGATTGACGCTGAACGCAGGCTTGCACATACAACAACCAGAATTCGTCATTAGCAAAATGGCAGCAAACACCCGGGAGGTTTTCCGCTATGCCTGATTTACCGGCCGTTGGAATTGATTTGGGAACGACATACTCTTCTATTGCTATCGTCAATGGTTCTGGGCAACCAGAGCTAATCCCTAATGCAGAGAGTGAGCGTTTGACCGCTTCAGCGATTCTCTTTGATGATGAGACGATTGTAGTGGGGCAGATGGCAAAAGATGCCCTGGCGGTTAGCCCTGATAAAGTGGTATTGTTTGTTAAACGTCAAATGGGTAACCCACACTGGTATTACACGTATCATGGGCAAAAGCACACGCCAGCAGATGTTTCCGCCATTATTCTTAAAAAGTTGAAACAAGATGCAGAGTTGTATTTGAATCGCCCCTTGCCGTATGTTGTGATCACCGTCCCGGCATATTTTGACGATGCCCGGCGGCGCGCGACCATTTCCGCCGGGGAAATTGCTGGGTTTCATGTGCTCGATCTGATCAATGAACCAACTGCCGCCGCGATTGCGTTTGGTGTGGATCGCAGCTCAAAAGCTGAGACGGTTCTGGTGTACGATCTGGGCGGGGGAACTTTTGATGCCACGGTAATGCGCGTGGATGGAAAGGATATCCGCATTATTGCTTCCGATGGCGATCATCAATTGGGTGGCAAAGATTTCGACGACGCATTGATGAAATTTACTGTCGAGCAGTTCGTTCAAGAACACAAATTCGATCCAACCACAGATATGTCTATTGCAGCGGAGTTACGTGAGCGCGCCGAAAAGGCTAAGTGTGAACTTAGCAAGCGGATGAAGACACTCTTGATTCTTCGCGCTCAAGGAAAGGATTGTCGGGTTTCGATTACCCGGGAGCAGTTTACAGGATTGATTAAACCAAAACTGGATACAACCCTGACACTGATCCGCGATGTTCTGCGTCAGGCACAATTACAACCTACGGATATAGATCGGGTATTGCTTATCGGTGGCTCTACGCGCATTCCCGCAGTGTCTGATATGCTGGAGACCTTCTTTGGTAAATTACCGGATAATTCGGTAAACCCTGATGAGGCAGTGGCTCTGGGCGCAGCCTTGATGGCAGCCAAGAAAGTAGTGGATGTTGCAGCGGATAGAGTCGCGCCGCCGATTGTAGATAAAGTCGGTGGGTTACAAATCACAGATGTTACCTCGCACAGTCTGGGAATTGAGGCGTTTGTGCCAGGCACGCAGCAGCGCATCAATACGATTCTAATCGCACGCAACAGCCCGATTCCCGTGGAAGTGTCGAAAGAATTTGTGACGACAATGTCCGGCCAGACGGGGATTCAGGTGATGATTTATCAGGGGGAATTTCAGGACCCAGAGTTATGTAATCCTGTGGGTGAATTTGTGATGACCGGACTGCCACCCGACCGTCCTGCGGGCCGTAAAGTTCGAGTGACGGTGGCCTGTGGCACCAATGGGGTGGTGAATGTCACTGCCGTTGATATTGAAACGGGTCAACAAACCACGACGCAGGTGAGTTACAAAGTCGGTCAATCGCAAGAGCAAGTATCAGCCAAAAAACGTTGGTTACAGTCCAAGCCCATTCTATAAAGAGAGGTAAACAAATGCCTACAAACAGATCGTTTATCAATGATTTTGATATTGTCCGCCCCGCACAACTGCTTGAAAAAGGCATTCCGTTGCCTGGCTTGAGCGGGAAATACACTGTAGATGAAGGTTGGATTGCCGTAGTTACCGAAGGAGGCGCATTCAAGGAAATATTGGAACCAGGGACCTATTTCGCTAACCGATACCGCTTTTTCCGGGATGTAAAAATCATTGAAGTAGACACCCGTGTGCAAACGCTCACTGTGTCCACGATGCGGGAGTTTACAATTCAGGACCCCGTAACAGTAGAGATTAATTTGGATTTGTCGGTGGAATACCGCATTACAGACGCGCGCCGGGTGGCGCTAGAAGTAAAGACGCCGTTGACGTCGTTGTATGATCGTGTAATTCAGGCCGCGCGTGGCGCGGTATCGTATGCGACGGTGACTGAAATTCGCACGCAAGGGGAAGGGATTGCCAGAACCACGCTCCAACAACTGCAAGCGATGCAACTTCCTAAAGTCATCGGTATTGAGATTTTTAATGTGTTGACCACCAGCATCAAGGCTACTGACGCCGGCAGCGATGCACTGGCAGCGCGGCAGATGGAAGAGTTTACCCGCCTCCGTGATTGGAAACTAGAGCAGGAAACCACCGGGCAATCCCAGGTGAACTGGGCATGGTTGTTGACTTATCGGCCAGAAGTGGCGCAGCGGATGATCGAAACTTACGGGATGATGGCGAAGGAGATGATTGACAAAGGGCTGCTAGACCCGGCTGGATTTATGAACCAGCCATTGGAAGGTCCAACGCAGATGAATCCTATGAATATGATGGGAGCCTTTGGCATGCCCAATACAATGCTCCCTGGTGGACAACCGAATCAACCGCAACTGACAGCACAACCCGGTAGAGGACAAAGCGGGCAGGGCGCAAGCGATATTCATTCGCGCATCAAAGAAGATATCGGATATCTGAAAGGGTTGCCGGGGGCTAAAGTGGAAGCGGGCGCAGGTGTGGATGACGATGGTGTGCCAGACGGTTCCTACAATCTATGTGTTACGCTTCCCCGCAGTTCGGGGGGACAAATCGCATTGTATTTCATCTGTGCGTTAGGGTATCCTGCACAAGCGCCTGTGGTTGAAGCTGAAATCAATGGGCAAGCCACGCCGTTCCAATCAGCGACATTGCGTCGTTGGCAGGGGCAATACCTTGTCGAAATTGCTCGTGAAGCTAAACAGTGGTTTGGATAGGAGCTGTACTAATGGACTATTACGAACACTTAGGGATACCCATTACCGCTACGCTTGAGGAAATCAAGTCGGCCTACCTGCACAAGCGCGCTGAATTGCAATCCAGTGAGGTTGATGAACCACAACGCGAGACACAGTTACAAGGGCTTGACAAGGCTTATTCGGTCTTGATAGATGCTGCGCAAAACACGGCAACCCATTCACCTGAGCCGGAATCTTCTGGTGGAACTGTGCTTGCGCTCAAGAAAACGGGGGGGGATCTGACGTTATCACAGATACCGCAGCCCAAATTACAGCGACCATGCCCGCACTGTGGTGCATTGAATCCCATCCAGGCCACCATGTGTCTGACCTGTGGGCAACAAATGGCGCGCCCCTGTCCGGCTTGTGGTCAACTTGTCTTGTTGACAGACCCTGTATGTCCCCGCTGCGATACCGTCATTCCTGAATATGACCGGCGGCGCTTTGCCGAAGCCGAGATCATACAAAAACAAGTCACAGACGAACGACGCACTTCGAGCGCGCGTGTGGATGCATTGGAGACCATTCACCGGATCAATGCCCGGCTGGGCGTTGTGTTTTGGCTCATCGTTATCATGTTATGTGTTGGTCTAACCTTGATTACAGCTTTCCTGTATAACTATTTCTCACAGGTTTATCACTGATAAATCATGCCTGAACCCCTTGCCGCCAATAATACCCTCTGCCCTAGTTGCCGGGCGGTGAACCCGCCTTTTGCCCGTATTTGTACGAGCTGCGGCGTGGATATGATGCGCTATTCCGAAGTGCTGCCCCAGATCCGCGCATTGCAGGATGATCATGCAGCTGCGCATCAGGCCCGCCTGGTTGAGGATGTCACTACGGTAGTGGCGGATGGGAGCGTCAAAGGCCGTCAATCTCTGGAATTGCAGTTGCGGTCAGTTCTGTTCATTGCCGCGTTGTTATTGGTCTTTGTCGTCATTGGGACCGCCTGGTACGCGCGTCAACAGCAGCTCCGGCGACAGCGGTTGGCAGAGCAATACAAGAAAGCAACGGCGTGTCTTACTACCGGAGATTATCTGTGTGCTTTGGAGAACCTGGACGCGCTGCTCCGCGCCGAACCGGACTATCCCAATGCACAAAGTTCCCTGGATGCAGCCCGCTATGCTTTGGCAGAACAATATGTGCAAGCCCAGCAGTGGCAAAGGGCGGTGACGACATTGGAAACATTACTGGAAGATAACCCCTACCACGTTCAGGCTTTGAACCTGCGAAAGACTGTCTACACGCGGTGGATTGAAGAGGCTATGCTTCAGAAAGATTGGTGGACAGTGCTCAAACTGATAAGATGGCGCGATTTTTAATTTTAGAAAACTTGGGAGGAACCATGACAACCTATTATGAGATTCTTAACGTACGGTCTACAGCTACAATTGCAGAGATTGAGGCTGCGCTGGATACACAATACAACCACTGGCGACGTTTGGTGACACACCATGACCCCAATGTCGTCAACGAAGCCAATCAGAAGCTGCAAGTATTGGAAGAAGCTCGTACCGCATTGACCAATCCGGCTAAACGTGCCGCCTACGATTCTGCTATGAACCTGGGGGGCGCTATAGGAGGTCTGGCTGATCCACAGGTACGCATTGAGCATCCGGTTGTAACGGCTTCACGTCCATTAACAACGCCGCAGCCTGCTCCTGGCCCCGCTGCTACTCGCATGGATGCCTGGGTATGTCCCAAATGCCAGACACCGAATCCAGTCAATACCCAGTACTGCGAGAACTGTGGCAGTCAAATAGGGGTTTCTTGCCCCAGTTGTAATATGCTTACACGCGCGGCGGCTCGCTTCTGCTCCCATTGTGGAGTTGACGTGCAGAAGTCGCGTCAAGAGCAGGAGTATACCGCCTTAGCTCAACAAAGGCAACAACAACTCCAGGATATCCAAAGCCAGATCTCCCAATATCGGAAAGAAATCGCCGAGTACGAAGGTCTTCATAAGCGTGTTATGATATTCTGGTTTAATAGAGATTTCACACTTTTTAAGGAAACCTGTGATAAAAAATATGGGCCAATGCGGGCTATTATTACCACTATAGTAGGCTTATTGGCGGTGCTTATGTTGTGTGGAGGGGTATTCATGGAAATCACTGAATTTATTGTGTGGATCTTCATATATATGAGTGTTATATTGTTTAGCCTGTTCACGAATTCCATGATGTTATTTCTAGTTAAACCACAGGTTAAACAAAAGATCACAGAATTACACACACGTATTGCGGAATTGGAGCAACAGGCCAGACAACTTCAATCTATTATGTTATCTGATAATGGATAATGTGTCCGTTTTACATTTATATTACTTGATAAGCTCTGTCATGGATATCGAAATGACAACTTATCCCAATAGGATTTGAATATGCCTACTTATTACGAAATTCTGAAAATTCAACCGACGGCCATAACCCCAGAAATCGAATCGGCTTATGAAGTTCAATACCACCATTGGCGACATCTGGTCACACACCACGATCCAACCGTAGTGAACAAGGCCAATCAGGCTTTGCAAGCCTTGGAGCAAATCCGCACGACGCTGACTGACCCGACCAAACGGGCGGCTTACGACGCGAAACTGAACTTACAAGGCCCGGTAGGCGGCCTGGCTGACCCGCAAGCCAGGTCTACTGCCGCCGCACCCCCACCTCCACGACCCGGTGCAGTCGCTCCACCAGGTTCAGCCACCGCGTCCCATACGCCGACCCGGACTGATGTATGGATTTGCCCTCAGTGCCGCGCACCCAATCCTGTACAAAGCCGCTTCTGTAAACAATGCGGGCAGACTCTGGGGGTGAATTGCCCGAAGTGCAATACGATGGTCGAGGCCACCAATGCTTTCTGCGCGGTGTGCGGTGGCAACATCCAGCAACTCACCGAACAGAAACAACGCCGCTCTGAGTTGATTGACGCGCAGCAACAGTTAGCCGCAAAACGGCAAGAAGTCCAGCAAGCGATTCCTGACAACAAGGAGGAGGTTAAATCGCTGAGAGGGATCACGGTGTCGGCGATAGCATGGATAGGTTGGCTGCCCATGGGGTTAAGTATAGCCTTGTATGAGATGCAAGATCATAACAACCGCCCGGAGCACTTTATCGGTTTTCTCATTGCGGGTCTATTTGGGTTATTGCTGGCGATTATCGGCATTATTGTGTTCAAAAAGCTGACTTTCTCGGCAGTTTTTGTAAGTGTTATAACTTTGATAATTCTGATTACCGGGAACGACAATTACTTCTATGAAGGTGTGTTTGTCTGTGGCTTGCCTGTATTCGTCTTAAAAATTCTTTGGTTTGGCAGGAAACTCACTAAACACGGCGCTTGGGTGTGGCTATTGACAGTAGCAATCCTGGCTTCCGGAGCAGTAGGTGTAAATATGGTTATTAATGGCATTCATGGGTCTGATAATTTAACTACTGCGATATTCTGGATACTATTTGCGATTGTCGTGTCTATCATATCCCTGAGCATTATTGCCCTGCGCGCCTGGCTCCTCTCACGACATCTAAAACTAGAAGAAGAAACCGCCGTGGTGACGCATTGTAGCACCCTGAAGCGCATTGATCACGAGTTGCAACAGCTTACGCAAGAATTGGCACTGCTGGATGTGAAATATTAGTGGAGGGCTGATGCCTACATATTACGAAATCCTCCAACTCGCGCCAATAGCGACTTCAGCAGAAATCGAAGCCGCCTGCGATGCGCAATACAACCATTGGCGGCGGTTGGTCACGCATCACGATCCCACTGTGGTCAACCAGGCCAACCAAACCCTCCAACTCTTGGAGACGATCCGCGCGACCTTGACCCATCCGGAGCGGCGAAGGGCTTATGATGCACGCTTACAGGTCGGGCGTGGTGTAGTTGGCGGATTGGGTGATCCCGCCGTTGCCGTAAGCCCCGGCATGAGTGTGCCTCCACCCCCCACCCCGGCGATTGCAAACGTTTCAGCGTCGCCAGCAGCAATGGAGCGCGTAGATGCCTGGATTTGTCCCAAGTGCCAAACAGCGAACGCGCCCGGCAATGCCTACTGTAAACAGTGCGGTCGTACCATTGGCATTCACTGCCCCAAATGTACGGTCATCATTGAAGCCAATGTAGCCTTTTGTTCTCATTGTGGCGTCAATGTCGCTACGGCTGCGCGACAGAAGGAATTGGAAGCGGCGTTAGCTACTCGTCAGCAGGCGTTGGTGACTGCGGAGCGTCCCCTTCCTGATCGGGCGACGGAGATCAAGACCTTGCGCCGTACAGCTATTTCCGCCGGCGCGTGGCTGATCTGGGTCGGCTCCGGCTTGTTCTGGCTGTACGCCAGCGGTATTCCAATTCCTCAGCCTTATCCGCTCATTATCTTGGGCCTTCAGATGATTGCCCTGGTGGGGTTGGCGGTTTTCCAACGCGCTTTCAGTTTTTCGGCTTTTCTGGCCGGGCTGCTTTTCATCGGAGACTTTGTGCTAGGCGGTAATGTCGTTTACCATCGTCCCATATATGCGTTCTACATGGTGGATCCCGTCAGCGCAGTTGTTCTTGGCGTGTATGGTTTAGCGCTGCTAAACATTGGGGCGCGCTTGCGCGATTACCAACGCGGCGCGCGGCTGTTGGTGCGCCTGGCATTGTTGGCCAAGATTGTGTCCTTAGCTTTATTTTTGAATGAAGATGACTTTTCTGTGGTGCTCTCCATCGTACAGCCAGTATTAGGTGATGGCATAGCGATTTTGCAGAGCGTGGAACTCCCCTTGTTCCTGGATGCTGCTCAGATGCTCGTGCTCTGTATCCTGATGCTGCGCGCCTGGTGGTTGGCGCTTCACTTTGCTCACGAGGTCGCCGCCGCGCGCTTGGCGCAGCGTCAGCAGGTGGAACAACTACAAAGCGAAATCTGGCAGATCACGCGCGAATTACAGAGTTTGGGGAAGGCGTGAAAGATTTCCAATACTGATGGAGAGAAGCGGATGCCAACCTATTACGAGATGTTGAAACTTACACCAGCAGCAACAGCTGGCGAAATTGAAGCGGCTATCGAAGCTCTATACCATCAATGGCAAAGTCTGGTAACACACCATGATCCTGACATCGTCAACAAAGCCAATCAGGCCCTAGGATTTCTGGAACGCGCGCGAGCCACTTTGCTTGATCCGTCCAGGCGTGCCGCGTATGACGCCAGCCTCGGCGTGCAAGGCTTGGTTGGTGGGTTGGTAAATCCACAGGCCAAGCCCAAAATAGCCACGCCGTTACCGCCAAAATTGCCTACCCCTTCATCCGTAGCGTCGGCAGCTGCTTCTCCTGACACCTGGATTTGTCCGAAGTGCCACGCGCCCAATGTGCGCAAAATGCCCTATTGCCCGCAATGTGGCGAGGAAGTGGCGCATCAGTGCCCCAAGTGCGGCGAACTGATTGAAAGAGCAGCACAATTTTGCAGTCACTGCGGGGTAGATGTGCAAATTCATAAAGTTACACAACGCTCCGAGGTGCTGCGAGAGCAATTGCAGATGGAACGACGGCATCTGGATTACCTTCAGCGTCGCTATAACAAAGTAATTTTGTTGCCAAAGACTCAAGAAGAATGGAGTTGGCAGTCAGAATTTGCAGAATATGGAACGAAATTTGATACTAAACAGGCAATAGTAATCGCCCTACTTTTTGCCGTGATGATTATGTGTAGTATTGTTGGTTTTCAGATCGGCGGAATCATAGACCCACGCGGCGCTGATTGGAGAGAACCGCCAACAGGTGCAGAAATCGGCGCAGTGCTAGGAGCTTTTTTGGCAGGTCCAATTATCGGTGGAATTGTTGGTGTTTATGTTGGCTATAACATTGGCGTTAGGCCAAAAGTGAAAACACGCTTGGAATTGTGCAAAGCAAATACTGCTCAACTTGAACACCAAATACAGAATCTCGGTGTCGGTTTACCTCTGCCAGGTGACTAAATGCCCTGGTCAAGTAGGAGAAATTAGTGCCCACCTATTACGATATTCTCAAGGTTGCGCCGACCGCCAGCATCGCCGAAATTGAAGCTGTGTTGGATACGCAATACCATCAGTGCCGGCGTCTTGTCACGCACCACAAACCAGAGGTAGCAGATAAAGCAACACAGGCATTACGCAAGATAGAACAGATGCGCGCGACGTTGACCGATCCGGCCAAACGCGCGGCTTATGATGCACAATTAGGTTTGAGTTACCCAGCCAGCCCCAATACGCAATTACCCATCGCTGATAATGTAAAAATCAGTGGCGTGCCCTGTCCGCGATGCCATACCGAAAACCCCGAAAATGTACGTTTCTGTAAAAGCTGTGGACAAACTTTAATCGGAGAGTGTCCCCGTTGTGCAACCCAGGTGATGTTCTACGAGAAGTTCTGTCCCAAGTGTGGGGGCAACATCGAGGAACTCAAATATCAAATGGAACTGGCAGAAGCCGAACATCGCCGCCGTGAACAGGAAGAAGCGCGCCTTAGGGAAGAAGAATGGCAGCGCCGCGAGGCCCACCGTAAGCGGATTGAATCACTCGAAAGTGGCCTGAGTATCCTGGGCGGTATCCTGGGTGCAGTTGTCGCACCACTCTTCTGGGCAGCAGTTTGGCCTGATGTTATGGGAACCCCGGTTGGGATCATTGCTCAGATCATTATGGGAATGATTGGGGGCGTCAAGTCTAACCGGCGACTGGTGGAATACGCTGAAAAGTGGCCTCCCTTCATTGCCTATGGGATAGGCTTTTTTGCGGGCCTACTTGCCGGCATTGGATCTTTTCCGGTGATTGCCTTAAATATCTTACGCTTTTTCTTTCAAGCGAAGTAAAGATAGAGGAAAAGGAGCTAATCATGCCAAGCTACTACGAAATCTTGAAAGTTTCCCCGACCGCCGCTGTAGCCGAAATCCATTCAGCGTATAAAGCACAATGCGCGCAACTGGAGCGGCTTGTTAATCATCCCAATGCGCAGACTATCAACCGGGCGCAGCAGGGACTACAATTCCTGCAACAAGTCTTCGCCACCTTGTCAGACACAGAGAAGCGCAAAGCCTATGATGCCAGCCTCGGATTGATAGCAGGCTTAGCAGATCCACAGGCTGCACTCAAATCCAATACCTCTGTTCCGCCTGCGCCACCGGTGGTCGCCCCATCCCCCGCGCCCGTCGTGGAAATCCCTGTAGACGCCTGGGTTTGTCCTGCGTGTCAGACATTCAGCCCAATAGACAGCCGCTTCTGCAAGGCCTGTGGACAAACACTGGCGCGCGAGTGTCCGCAGTGCGATGAATTGGTTGAGACCACAGCGACGTTTTGTAGCGTTTGTGGCTTCGATCTCAAAGGTTATATGCCGCCTCTCAAGTTGCACACCGTGCTTACTGCTGTTGATCGTAAACTGATAGATGAAATCAACAAGCAGTTGGAACAGTCCACATTCTCAAACTGGCGTTCCACCAACTTGATGACCCCTGAAGTAACCCTTGCGTCACAACGCGGTTTGGTTGTCTCGTTGGGAATGGTAAAGAAAAACTTTAGTGCGCAGTTTTCGTTGTCCTTGCAGTGCGAACAACCAGTGAAAGTACAAATTGCATCAGATAACGTGTGGTTAGCTGTGAACCAGAGTTCGCTTACGCTGGAAGCGAATCGAAAACTAACTACAGAGGTTACATTAGATACTAGCCGGTTGGAAGGCGGTCAGTTTTATACTGGCGTCATTACCATCGCGGTTTTGGGCGATAATCCCATCACAATCAAGCATTATGTAATGTTCGGCGTTAAAAAGTTCCTCGGCGCCGGGGATGCGAAAGATGAACTTAAATTTACGGTACCGGCACAACTTGAATCCATAGTTTTGGGCACGGCTTTTGTAGAAAGTATGATCCGCGAAGCACGGCAAGCCACGATAGATGGTAATCCTGCCAAAAGCGCCGCCGCGTATGCGAATGTAGTTTGGGCACTGACCAAGCTGCAAACCGATTCCAGTGAAGTTGTTGCCCCTTATACAAAATCAACATCCCGGATAACTGCGTTGGCGCAGCGCTGGCACCGTCTCGCACAGCAGCTCCTGGATAATACAGAAACGTCACCTCCCGGTTTAGGATGGTTGAATTGGGATCCTCAAGTTCGTTGGATAGAGCCTATACCGTTTCATTTTTTGCCACTCTGGGAAGTTGAACGAGGAAAATGCTCTTCTTCTACAATTACATCTGGCTCTTCAGGGAAAATCCTATACCCGCTTGACGCTGAACTGGCAGTGGATTGTTTGACCGGCGAACCTCAAAATGCCCAGCAAGCCCTTCCGGTTTTGTCAGCCGGGGACGGAGGGATTTCGCCTCATAGTGCCGCGGAGATAGCATCCGACGGTGATTTTGTTGTACGTATAGACAAAAAGCACCTTATCGCAACTCAGGGCAAACGCTCACTTTGGCAGTCTAAAGTAGGCTACTGTCAGAAGATCATTATTGGGCAACGTCATGTTTATTCGTATGATGGTTCAAATATCCTGACATTGGACAGAAGCAATGGGAAACAAGTGTGGAAAGCGGAATTCAACCAACGAACTTATTACACACTACAAATTGTCGAGGTTAGTGGGATTTTGATAGCGATGTATATGTCTCTCTTTTCCGCTGGGAATGCCACAAATGACTCCCATTATGTGCAGCATCTCAGGTGGTGGGATGCAGATACAGGCAATATGCAAAAGACATTTTTCCCGGTTGGCAGAGGTAAAGACGTGGGCGAATTCAAGGTCTGTTATGCTGTATCGCCTGTGGGCTCAACTACTGCACGAGTTGTATCTGCATACAAAAATCACATCTATGATATGCTGATCTTTAGAGGACAGCCAACCAGGCCTGAATGGGGCACCAAATGGGTAAAGGCAGATGCTTGTCTGTATCAAGAGCATACTTATGTATCTACAAATAATGTGGAGGCGATATATTTGCGGATGCTCGGCCAGCATACCTGCCTGGTCACGGATTCACGTCAAGCAGGTATTTTTGGTACTGCACAAACGGCCACATTTTTCGATCTACAAACACAGCGGCAGAGTTCGGGCGCGGTTGGTTTCCCATGGCGATTTAGTGCAACGACTGTAGGCGGCGTGCTTATTTTGCACTCAAAGGGGCGAGAATCAAACGACACCGTCTCTGCCTATGTATAAGCGAGAGCAAGCTATTATGCCCACCTATTACGAAGTCCTGAAAATCACTCCCAGCGCCACAGCCGCCGAAATCGAGGTGGCTTATGCCAACCAATACAACCACTGGCGGCGACTGGTGACACACCACGACCCTACCATCGTGAACCAGGCCGAGCAAGCGCTGCGTCTCCTGGAAGCCTCTCACGCCACTTTGCTCAATCCGGCCAAGCGCATCGCGTATGATGCTGGCCTCGGTCGGACGGGGATAATCGGCGGGTTGGCGGATCCCCAGTCCCGGCCCAGAATTGACGCACCGCTGCCGCCAAAACCGCCATCCCCCACACCTGCGAGCGCGGTCAATGTTCCGCCGGATGCCTGGCTCTGCCCTGCATGCCACGCTCTAAACACGCGGAAGATGCCTTACTGCCCGCAATGTGGTGCGCAAATGGCGCGCGCATGTCCCAAGTGTGGTGAACTGATGGAGAAAGCGGCGCAGTTCTGTAGCCATTGTGGCGTGGATGTTCTGGACGAGGAGCATCAGCAGCAGCGCCGCGAACTCCGCGAGATCCTGGCGAAGGAACGCCGCCATCTGAGATTCCTTCACCGCCGGCTGAACCACTTCATCTTACCCCCTAAAACTCAAGAGGAGGGGGGCTGGGACATGGCTTTTACCGAACCGGGACGATCGCGGACGGCGAAAGTTGTGGTCTTGCTGATCACTATCGCCATCGTTGCTGCACTCTGCGCGGCAGTGGGCTACGCTATAGGCGGCCTCCTGGACCCGCAGGGTTATGGATTTGGCGGGCCGGCCAACGGCGCCGAGATTGGCGCATTGCTGACCGGCGGCACGATTGGATTGTTGGCCGGGTGTTTCGTCGCCTCCTATGTCATCTATCTTCTCTACACTCAACAGGAAATTAAGGTAAAGATAGAAGAGTGTCAATCTGATATAACTCAACTGGAACGCCAGCTTCAAGGGAGGTAGATTATGATAAACGCATTGCAAACTTCGGGAGTCGCACATTCTGACGAATGGATTTGCCCTCAATGCCAGACGGTCAGCCCGGTCGGGGCAAAATTTTGCCTTGTCTGTGGGCAGGCGTTAAGCCACGAATGTCCCAAGTGCGGACATCTCAACCTCATCACGCACCGGTATTGTCAACAATGCGGCGCAGATATGGCCGTCCAGGCGCAGAAACAAGCCCTGGAGGAACAGGCCCGCCAGGAGAAAGCCGACCAATGGCTACAATCTCAACTGGCGCGTGGCTTGACGAAAATAGTTTGTCCACATTGCGGGGGAGCCAAAGGGCAGTGGAGCGATTACTGCTCCCCCTGTTTCGGCACCGGTACTTTGAGGAGTTACGGCCCTCGCGACTCCGTGCTCACCGAACTATGCTCAAATTGTGGCGGGAGCGGACGCTTGCCCGAAAAAACTTTCCGCTCCTGCGATCTATGCGATGGCTACGGGTATATCCTCTATGATCAGGCTTACGTCACTCGGAAACTACGGAATCAGAGCGGCAACAAAGTCATCAGCGTCCTCCTGACCCTCCTCCTGGTGGCGCTAGGGTTGAGTATGGGCGGGTTAATTCTGTATGCTCTACTCACCTTTTCCTTTGAGTATGTCTTCCTGAGCTTTATCCCGGGCGCGCTCACAGTTCCCATTATAGGGCTGATTTCAAAAATAGAGCCGAAGTCAGAAAGCGACCTGATTTTCGCGAGCATGGCTCGCCCCCCACGCCACTATTAAAGAACGGAACAACCGGAATGCCCACCTATTACGAAGTCCTGAAAATCACTCCTGCCGCCACCTCCGCCGAAATCCAGATGGCCTACGACGCACAATACAACCACTGGCGGCGACTGGTCACGCACCATGACCCCGAAATGGCAAATCGCGCGAACCAGGCCTTGCGCTGGTTGGAGCAGATCCGTATGACACTTTTGGATCCAGAGAAGCATGCCGCTTACGATGCTCAACTGGGCTTAAGCGCAGGCGTCGGTGGCCTGGTAGACCCACAAGCCGTGATATCGATGGTTGCGCCACCGCCGCCCGCACCACCGATGGTCAAACCTGTACCATCTCCCATTGCACAATCAGCCAATGTCTGGATCTGCCCGAAATGCCAGACACAGCACACCGCCGGCGCGCTATTCTGCAAAAAGTGTGGTTGCCGGTTGGGGATAGCATGTCCGCAATGTAACACGCTGGTGTCATCCGATTCCAGATTTTGCCCCACTTGCGGCGTCAATATCCCGGAAGCCATTCAGCAAAAGGAATTTGAAGAGGCCGAGCGCCAACATCAGCAACAAGAAGCGACGCGCCGCCAAATGCGTTAAAACACGGCAGGACCCGCATGGCTATCATTGGTGGAGTTCTGGGTGTTGTTGCTGCACCTATCGCTTGGGCCATCATCTGGCCGGATATGATGGAAGTGGGGTTTTGCGCTATCGGGCAGATAGTGATGGGTGCTATTGGTGGAATTTCCACCAATCTCTGGGCAGCGGATAATTTGGTAGATCCTTCGAAGACAGAAAGCAGCACTATCGTCAGTGTCATGGGTGGCGTTCTGGGCGGTGTTTTGGCTTTTCCTGTTATTATTATTATGCTGATCATTGCCATTATATGAAACACAGGTATGCTTGTGAATAAGGTTTGAATCAGGGAGCACAATGCCCAACTATTACGAAATTTTACAAATTCAACCGGACGCGCCCGCGCCCGAAGTCGAAGCCGCCTGCGAAGCGCAATACAACCGCTGGCGGCGACTGGTGACGCACCATGACCCGGAGACGGCGGACAAGGCCACTCGCGCTCTGCGCATCATCGAACAAATCCGCGCTACGCTGACCGACCCGGCCAAACGCACCGCTTACGACACCACACTCAACCTAAACAGTACCGTGAGCGGCCTGGCCGACCCGCAGGCGCAGCCCGCCCGTCCGGCCGCGCCGCCGCTACCTCCACGCCCACCAGTAACACCCCAAGTGACACCACCCGCCGCCCGCCTGGATGCCTGGCAGTGCCCCAAATGCCATTCTGCCAGCCCCGTAGGCACGCGCTATTGCCGGCACTGCGGCGACGAGATGGGCCGCGACTGCCCCAAGTGCGGCAAGCTCATTGAGAAAACTATCCGTTTCTGCCCGGAATGTGGGGTGGAGGGGGAAGCCTACATTGAGGAGAAACGACGCGAGGCTGAAGCCTTAATTATACGTCAACAGCAAGAAGCGCGCCGACAGGCAGAGGAACGTGTCCGCCATGAGGCGCAGGAGCGAGAACAGTGGCGGCGTAAACGTCAAACTTTCGGTTATATTGTGTTAATTCTGATCATTATTGTTGCTGGTGTTATTTTCTTGCATTGGAACATAGCGGAGCCAAAAATCATCATTGGTGCGCCTGCTTGGTCTCCTGATGGGGAACGGATTTCTCTTCGAGTTGATTGTCAGGATGACCTGGAAATCTATTTGATAAGTGCTAATGGAAAGAGGTTGCAGAATATAACTAATCACCCATCTTTTGATTGGGCTGGCCCCTGGTCACCAGATGGGGGGGTGATCGCTTTCGAATCAAATCGCGATGGTAACTTTGAGATTTATACGCTAGATGTAAATAGCGGCGAGTTGAGAAATCTAACCAACCATACCGCGAACGATCGGTATCCTTCATGGTCTCCCGATGGAACGCATATCACATTTGTATCAGATCGTGATGGTAATTCAGAAATCTATTTGATGAATGTCAACGGAACCGGTTTGATTAATTTAACTAATCATCCAGGAGAAGATAATTATTTAGTCTGGTCTCCTAATAATACTCATCTTGCTTTGGAATCTGAGCGAGATGGTAATTCGGAAATTTATGTCATGAGTTTAAACGACGATGTATGGAATAATTTAACCAGCCATCCAGCAACCGATATTTATGGTGTATGGGCACCTGACGGAACACACATTGCTTTTGCGTCGGATCGTAATGGCAATTTCGAGATTTATGTAATGAATATTGATGGTACCGGATTGCGCAATTTATCTAATCACTCTGGTCACGATATGCTTGGAAATTGGTCACCGAACGGCGCGCAGCTTTTGTTTACATCTTATCGCGATGGTAAGAGTGATGTTTACATAGTAAATGCGGACGGTAGTGGTTTACACAACCTCTCTAATGCTTCAGGAAACGATGAATTTGCCTCCTGGTCACCTGATGGCAGGCAAATCACTTTTGTATCCGATCGCAATGGTCACACAGAAGTATATTTGATGAATGCTGACGGAGGTAACCTTCGCCGTTTAACCCATTTTTCGCGTCGCATTCCCTGGTTACCTGCTTGGGACGACTTTTAGATAACTGATGATGGTAACATTTCAGTCTTGTGAGGTGCAACGCACTTTTGCACCTGAGAATAGGTGCGGATTGCGTCAGAATGGGCTTTGTACTTAACTCGAGTGCGTTACACCTGATTTGCTCATAAAACTGAAGTGTTACTGATACTTACTGCTCCATGGAGATAATAAATGCAAATACCATATATCCACACATCCAACCGTGAATTCGTCCGTCAAGCCGTCGGCTTCGACAATCAGGAAGGCGTGATGTATCAAGACATCGGCGGGGAGCACGCGCTGTGGGCGGCACGTGTACCGTTCCTGCCAAGCCTGCTCTCCGAGGATTTCACCCGCTGGGGCAAGGAGCGTATCAAGCTGGTGATGGGCCGCCAGTTCCGCTTTATCTACGATCTCTCCCGCGCCCGCGAGCATCGCGCCACCTTCGAGTTGCGCTTTGTCTCCACGCCCAGCGCCACGCCGGGCCAGCCCAATACCATTGATATCATCTTCCTCGGCAAGGTTTTTTCGCCACAGCAAGGGCAAGCCCAAAAACTGGCCGCGCAGTTGTGGGATAAGTTTATCTGTAATTTTCCAATGGAAGACCCCTACAACTATCCCCTGGAACCGGTGACGGAGGAAGCTGAGTTTTTGCGCTACTACGAACCGTTCAACCTGGATGCGCTGGATCTGAGCAACATTATGGAAATCCGCAAATTTGAGGATATGCCCATCGCCAGCGCCGCACCTCTGGCGCGGGTGGCGCGCGTCGGCGATTACATCGCGCATCCCTTCGCGCCCAGTGTCAGCTTCAGCCCGATGAGCCGCTTCCTGGAGGCGCTGGCCTTCCAGCCGCAACGGTGCTTCGTGGGTATCAGCATCCGCCCCACGCGGATGTACCCGCAGGAAGTCCACAACGTCAGCTTCGCCATCGGGCAATTCAAGCGCACGGCCACCGAAGACGATGACGTGACCGAGGAATACATCCGCACGCGCTCCACCATCGGCGTTGCCATCTACCAGAAGCTGATGGCCGAGCGCGAGCATCTGATGCTGGTGCGCGTCCACGTCGTGGGGGAGAAATTCACACCCTACGGCCTGGCGGAGGCGCTGGGATCGGAACTGATGGACAATGCCAACAATCCCTATCCTACGCAATGGGTGGCGGCGCAGCCCGCCGACGGCGCGGAGTTGAGCGTCGCGTTGGACAACCTGCGCTGGCTGGAACACGAATTCTGGGGCGCAACGCAGGCCGCGCCGCCGTTGCAGCGGCTGCGTTACCTGGCCTGCGCCCGCGAGGCGTCCGGCGCGTTCCGCCTGCCCGTCCCGCCGGAAAGCGGCTACATCCCCGGCGTCCTGGTCAAAAACGAGCCGTTCGTCGCTCCGGCGGATGAGCTAGAGCTGCAACGGCAGGCGCGCGCCAATGAAAACGACGTCCAATCGGCGTTGGATGAAAAACGCCAGGAGCGCAAAATCAAGCTCGGCCAGGTTTACCATCGCGGCAACCTCACCCCGCAATACTTCACCACGTCGGTGTCCGGCCTGACGCGCCACGCGCTCATCGGCGGCTCCACCGGCAGCGGGAAGACCACTACCATCAAATACCTGCTCTCCCAACTGTGGCAGGAACACCAGGTGCCATTCCTGGTGCTGTATCCCATTGACAAACCCGACTACCGCGACCTGCGCCAGTATCGCGGGCTGGCACAAGATTTGCTCGTCTTCACCCTGGGCGACGAGCGCACATCTCCCTTCCGCTTTAACCCCTTCGAAGTCCCTGAAGGGCTGTTGCTCAAGACGCATCTCAGCCGCCTGATGCGCGTTTTCATGGCGGCGTTCTCTCTCGTGGATCCGTTGCCGATGATTTACCGTGAGGCACTGCGCCAGGTCTACCGGGGTAAAGGTTGGGACCCTGTCTCCGACCGGGGCGAGCCAGGGCGCCAGTACCCGGTGATGTCGGAATTCTACGCGGCCATCCAGCAAATTACCGATGGTCTGAATTACGGGCGCGAGGTGCAGGACAACGTGCGCCAGGCGTCGGTCATTCGCATCGGCGACTTGCTGGAAAACGCCGGCCACGTTCTCAACGTGCGTCACTCGATGGCGTTCACCACTTTACTCAACCGCCCCACCGTCATGGAAATCGGGCGCGTCGGCTCGACGCAGGATACCGCACTGTTGATGGGCTTTCTGCTGATGCGCTTTGCCGAAGAAGTGGAACGTAACCCGCGCCCGTTGACGCATCCCCACATCACCGTGGTGGAAGAAGCGCACCGCCTGATGGCCGAATCTGGCCCAACCCTGAGCGGTATGGGGAATCCGCAAAGTGCGGCCGGCGAAGACTTCGGCAACATCCTGGCCGAAGTGCGCGGCCACGGTGAGGGCATCATCATCGCCGAACAGATTCCCACTTTGCTGGTCAAAGGGGCAATTGGCAACACCCACCTCAAAATGATGCATTGGCTAGAAGACGTCCCCAGCTTCGACCTGTTCGGCAGCATTATGAACCTCAATGAGCAACAACGCGAGTACGCCCGCACCCTGAATCCCGGCTACGCGCTGGTGCGCAGTCCTTATGGTCGTCCTGTTCATCTGAAAGTGCCGGAACTTGAAGACCAGCCCGGCTATGACAAAGCGGCAGCGATGGACAACTCCGATGACGGCATCCACACCTATATGGAGCAGCAGCGCGCCAGGATGAAGCTGGCCGATGTGCCGGTGCTCCCGTGGCAGGGAGGACTAGCGGCTACAATCGGAGATAGATCCATCAGCAGTGCAATACAGAAATCGGACGTGATGCGTGAAACGTCGTCTATTTTGCTACGCGCGCCGATGTCGGCTTGTGCGTACTGTCAACCTCTGTTACAACAACAGAAATGTCTCTATCGGCGTGCTGTGGCACAATCTTTGGAGCATCGTGATGAATTCTGTCAGAAGTGCATAGATAGAATCAACGATGCGTTGGGGCAAGAAGATCAGAAACGGCGTTGGGACATGCTTTCGGCCATGGGAAGAAGAATCGAGCAAAGGTTGGGCGAGGTGGGGACAGAGACAGGTAAAGATTACGTTTATTGTTTCCTGGCTCACATGGCTCAGTCATACTTTGAGTCAGGGGCAGCCAAAACGCCGCAAGCCAAATGGGTGATCGGCAATTATCGCGTGATGTTGTATGAGTTTGAAAAACACTACAAACCATAAAAGGCGAGGAGAAAAGCAATGGCAGAACGTATGGGACCGCGAAGACCTGACGAAATCGAAAAAGAACCTCCGGGAGAATTTCGCTATATTCAGCCTACAGATCAACCCAGCGATACAACACCGCCCAATGTGCAGGATGATATTGATGATACGACTGGACAACCTTCTTCACGTATGGAGCCCTTCGGTCCGAGGGATAAAGAAGCTGCGCGTTGGAACCTGGAAGAAGACCTGATTACAGATAATGCCGCCGAACAAGATCAAGACGCATATCTGAAAGATGTTGCCAGGCGTATGTACGAGCCATCAGATACTTCCGGTGAGGTGCCTACTGAAACGCCTTCTAACATCAGGGAAGCCATAGACGATGATAGTGAACCTGGAATAGACACATCAGATCAAGAACCATAATCAGACAAGGAGAAATGCATGGGCACAAGAAGTGATGTGGGCAAGCCAACAGACATTCAAGAGAGTACGACGCCACCGGAAGTGCGCCAGGAAATTGACGATGAAGGACCTATGACGCCGCAGACCTTCGGCACCTTTGGGCATGGCGGGTATGAGTGGGCTGCCGAAGAACGCCTTGATGATGTGGAGAGCAATCGCTCTGTGCTGATCATCAAGCCTGACGGCAGCGAAGCCCAGGGGTACATTGATACATTCATCAATGAGCGGGTCATCATTGACTACAAAACCAATGATATGCGTGACTGGGGCGAGGCTGAAGCCCGCCGGTACGGTAACGAACACGGGCAACAAGTGCAGGAGTACGTCAACAGCCCGGAAATGCCGGACGACGCGCGCGGCTGGATTGTTGCTACCGTCCCACCGGAGTCGGCGGAGTCCCGCCAGGCTTATTCTGACGCCGCCGGCGTGCATGACGTAGGCGTGAAATTTTCGGCGAGCGAGCAGCAAGAGGATGTGATGGAGGCTGTCTCAGAAGCTGTAGCGGAAAGTGAGCCAGCCTCAACAGATGCCGGAGGTAATGGGAATACTGACTCTAGTGAGTTATAGGGCATAATTGGGTAATGGTATTGATCGAGCGTGATACATCTCCTCCGGTATTGCTAAAAAGTTTTCTTTCGGAGTTACACCTCGACTTTTGCAGTGCCTCTAAATGAGGAAAATAAGGGGCTTGAAGGGGCATTTGAAAGCAGAACGGGCTATTCGTGGGCGCACCTCTCCAGCCGTGGTTAACCGGAAACTAACCATGGCTCCCTGTGAAAGGTGAACCCGGTTGTAGCAGGGGGGGCTGAGCTCAACACTCCTTCAAGTTCTATCTTGAGTTCACGATGAAGCGTATAGAAAGGTTTTTTTGAGCAGCGATTGATAGCAATGAACTATTAACACCGCGACTACAGTTATACCGCTGAATATAGCTGCTTGATCCGGGATAGACACTGCGTTAATCATGCCACTTAACACTTTCACGAAACATCTTCAACGGGTAGCGTAAACTTTAGTACACCCAAGCCACAACTAAAGACATCCTTATTATCGCTCATTTTCTTGTAAATGCCCAGCAAATTAATATTGCTATCCTAAGTAATTTTAACTGTGGATTTGCAATCACTACTTTGAGGCTGTATGTTCAAGACGCTGCAAAAGTCGAGTTACACCTTAGTCTTTTGCTCTACTATCTCTTTTGCCAGTTGCCCCGCCGCGGCGCGGCGCGCGTCCACATACCGCGCCTCGAGCGCGGCGATCCTCCGCGTGGTGTGCTCTGGCAACGCCACCATGCGCCCGCGCTCCCAGGCTGTGTTCTGCGCCTGCAACTGCTGCACCCGCCACGCATCTTCGGCGGCCAAGTCCAACGCCGCCAGCCGCCCCAGGCGGAACGCCAGATCGCGCCGGCGGCGTAAGATCCGCGTGTGCGCGGCCAGTTCCGCCGGCCAGGCTTGTCCCGCGACCCGCGCGGCGCCCCGCTCGCGCAGCATTGTGAGCAGTGTGGCCTTCTGCTGCTTGGTGAGGAGCTGCTTGTTGGTGGTCAGCCGCTTCAGCCACCCCCGCAAGAAAGCCTTGTGCGGCTCCACTTGCCACAGCAGCGCCAGCGCCGGGACGAGCGTCCAATAGCGGCGCTGCGTAGTGCTGCGCCAGGGCAGCGCCAGCCCCGTCCCGGCCAGGAAGTGCCGCTGCTCGAGCGCCGTTTCCCACGCCGCCAGCGATACGCCCGGACGCCAGGCGACGTAACAGGTAGGCCCCAGAAATCCCCACTGCTCATAAGGCTGCGCCAAAAAGCCGTAGTGCAGGCGCGCGGCCACGTCCTGATGCGCGTCAGGATCGGCGCAGGCCAGCCCCGGCGCATACACCGCCAGTTGCGGCGCGCGCGGGTGGGCGTCGCCTACCTCCTGCCAACTCACCCGCGCCAAATAGGGTAATCGGGTCACCGCAAAATCCACCATCTGCTCCTCCTCCTTCGCAAATCTGCAAATCGGCAAATCTCAAAATCATGGGGATGGCAAACGTACCGCGAACTGCAGTTCGCTCTCCCGCTGCAATTTGCGTTTCTCGTTGGTGTGGATACCAACATGGCAACTCCTTTGAGCCGCGCTTTTTCGCTGACTCGCTGACTCGCTTTCTCGCTGACTCGCTTGCTCGCTCACCAAAACGGTGTCTGCTTGAGGCCGAGTTCATGGCTGTAGGCAAAGAGGCTCGTGAGCACCCAGGTCAGCGCCGCCTCCGCCGCTGCGACCTCTTCCGGGGTAGGCACCACCGCCTCCGCCGCCGCGCCGAGCAGCACCTCCGGGTGCAGCCGCACGCGGACGCCGAAATCGCCCCGGTCGTCGGGCTGCTGCCAGGGGCCAATGGCCGTGACCGTCAGACTGCCGCAGGTGTGCAGGCCATGGTAACGCAGGAATAGATCCACCACCACCTGCATTTTGTGCGTGACCAGCGGGGTACTCCATTTAATACTGCTACTGCCGCGCGTCACCGCCTGCGAGAGCGCCTGCCGCAGCGGCGGATGCAGATCAAGATAACGGCGCAGCAGATAGAGGCTGGCGTGCGGCTGCTGCGCGGCCTCCCAGGGCGACTCATCCGACGGATACGAGGCGGCGTAGATGACCTGCATCGTCATGAAGAACGCGGGGTGCGCCAGGGGCCGCTCCGGCGTCGCCAGCAACGCCGGGCCATGTTCCTGAAGATGCTGCCACAAGGCGCAGAGGATCAGGTGCGTGTCGGGGACACTCCAGCGGTGCAGCGCGGCAGGCAGGGACAGGCTGGTGGCTGGCTGCTGGTGGCTGGCGGCAGCGCGCGCCGGGTTGCCGGGTTGGGCCGGCACTGTGCCAAAGGTGGGTAACAGCGCCGGATCGAACAGGTCCGTCCAGCGCTCCGCATCCGGTGGCGCACTCCAATCGGGTTGCGCGAGGAACTCCAACAGCGGCAGCGCCAGCCAGCGGCACGGCAGCGCGCCGCCGTGTTCCGCGGCGACCCCCGCCACGGCGCGCTGCCACACCGCCAAGGTCTGCTCCCAGAGCGCGCCGCGGGGCAGGTTGATGAGGACCCGCACGGTGGGGCTGCACGGTGGCCCCGCCGGGGTCTGGAAAAAAGCCACCTTGTGGCGGACACTCTCGCGGATGCGGCGGAGCAACGTCACATCGGCGCGCTGCTCAATCTCAAACATGCCCGGCGGGCCGGCGGGCAGCGTCACCAGCAGATCGGGGCGGAGCGTCTGCTCGGTGCCGTAAGGCAGCGGGCGGTCGAGCGCGACAGGCAGTCCCGCCGCCTGCGCCAGCAGATAGAGCGCCAGCATCTCGCGGGCATGGGCCAGTTGCGTGACGGTGGTGAGGCCGCAGGGTTGCGCGTCAGGGAACCCGTGGCGACGAAGCAGGGCGGCCCCCACCGGGTCGAGCGTATACACGGTCGGCGGTCGCCCGGGGCGTCCGGGGCGGGGAATTGGCTCAGTCGTAGCCGCGAAAAGTTGGCCGGGGGCCAGGTCTTGCGCGGCCTGGCAGAGCGTCTCGAACTTGTCGGCGGTGAGGCCGGGCAGCGTAAGCAACTGGGAGCGGTCGGCCACGCCGGTAAGCGCCAGCCGCTCCAGAACGGGCAACCAGCGCGCATCGCCACAGCGCGCGGTCAGCGCCGCGCTCAAGGCCGTGAGGTCCAATGTCGTCATAAGCAAGCACTCCTTTAACGAATCAGCGAGTCAGCGAAAAGGCGGGAAAGCGCAGTATGTACTACGCCAGCCACCGGAAAACCTGGCTGAGCCGGAAAAATACTACAACATAGGCTCTCACCCTCTGGGTTTCCGGGGTGGGTTTTCCGGCGCGCTATCCGGGCCGAGCAACTGCAATTGCTGGGTTGCCACGATGCGCTGGAGCGCGCGGTTCTCGGCCTGCCAGCGGGCAATCTCGGCCTGGAGGTGCTGCTGCACGCGGGCGTGCGTGGCCGGGGCTTGCGCCAGGGCGGCTTCCAAATCCGCCACCTGCTGGGCAAGTTGTGCGCCGTGTTGCAGCGCCGCGGCGTGTTCTGCTGTGAGCCGCGCCACCTGCGCCGCCAGCGGATCGGCCTGATACCGCGCCACCTGGCGCTGCAAATAAGCGCATTCGGTTTGCGCGGCCTGTAAGGCGGCCGGCTCGCGCGCGGCCAGCAGTTCCGCTACCTGGGCGACCAGGCGTTCAGCCAGCGTCGCGGCGGTCGCCGCGGGGCCGGCGGGATCGTGAGGTAGCGCGTCGCTCACCGCGCGGAGCGCCTGCCGGGCGGCCGGTTCAGCCCAACCCTGACGCAGTTGGCGGATGAACGCTTCCAGCACCGCCCACTGCGCCGCCAGCAAGTCTTGCTCATCATAGCCGAACCGCACGCGGACGGGCATCAGATTGCGCCGCCCCCACCCGGAAAACCCCTGCCGGAAAACCCGAGGATATGAGGATCTACGGCAATAATTTTCAGGGTGGCCACAGTTTTCCGGGTCAGATCAGGCATGAGCCACCTCCGGCACGGCGCACACGAACGCGAGTTCGCGCGCGGCGACCTGGTAGAGCGCGCGGGTGATGGGCCGCTGCAACTGCTGTGCGAGCCAATCGCCGGTGTGGGCATCGGGTACGCCGATGACCAGGTCGCCCTTGGCATAACCTAAGCCCTGCGTGTTACCCAACCAGGTATCGAACGTGGCGCGGGCCATCTGCTGGCGCAGGAGGGTCAGCGTGTGCTGCCAGAGCGCGGCGGCGCCGGGGGCATCGGTCAGCGGCGGCGGCGCGGGGGGCGGGGCTGCTGGGGCCGGGGATAGCAACAGCGTGCCCTCCTGCAACTCGCGCCGGAAGAGCGCGGCGGGTTCGCGGACGCCCGCGGGCGGCTGCTCCAGCCAGTGGGTCAGGCGGGCGCGAACGGCCGTGGGGTGCGCGGCGTAGCGCTGCGCGATCAGGGCGGTGCTGCCTTGCCAACCGAGTGATTGCAAATCCTGGCAGAGATCGGCGGGGAGGGGCGGTGAGGTGGGGGCCGGCGGCAGCCTGGTGGCGCGGATGGCGGGCGCACAATAAGCGAGGGTGCGGGGGAACTCGCCGCGTTGGAGCGCCCCGGACACGGCGGTTTGCACGCCGGTCAGGATGGCGGCAAGGGAGTAGCCGGCGGCGTGTAACTCGGCCAGGAGCGCGTGGTCGCGGGGGGTGAGCGCGTAGGGTGCGCCGCGGGCGGCGGCAAAAGCAGCGCAGACCTGGGCGGCGACCGTGTCGGAATTTTCGAGAGCGGGTTGTAATGGTGTTGTTGATGACTCTAGGGCTAAAGGATTTCCAACAACAGCAACCCTACAACCCGCTTGCGGAATTTCCGCAGCGGAAAACCCGTCACGGTAGGAGGTCTCCGCTACGGTTTTTTCCGCACGGTGCGCGGCAACCGTTGCGGAAATTTCCGACGGGTGGGGAATGCCCGTAGCGGAATTTTCCGCGCGGTGGACAATTCCAGTCGTGGCGCTGGGTCCGGGCGGGGTGAGCGCCGCGGCAGGCGGAGCGGTGCGTTGCGCGCGGGGCGGCGAGACGAAGGCAGTGGCCTGGATGAGAAAGAGCGGGCGGCTGTAGCGGCCATCGCGGCCCTGAGTGAGGCGGCGGGTGACGAGGTGGTGCGCGTGTTCGAGAACGGCGAGGCAAGTGCCGACCGTCTCGGGGTGCAGCCCGCATTGTTGCCCCAGGGTCTGCTGAGACTGGTAGCAGATGATGCGGCCCAGATCGGCCTCGGTAGCCAGACCTTGGGAGCGCAAGTGGGTGAAGAAGTCCCCGGGGGTGAGGATCGTGGCCTGGAGCGTCAGCCCCAAGAACACTTTCAACTGGTTGCCGTTGAGTTGGGCGAGCAGGCCGGTCTCGATCAGACTTTGATAAATCTGCACATAGACTTCGGTACGCTCGGCCCACCCATCCGCCGTATAGCATAGGCGCGTATCAACGTGAATGTCGAGCATAGTAGTCCTCCTGAAAATTAAACATGCAAGTGGCGGGACGGTACCCGCGGGGCTGACGGTACAGCCCGGATCGGCCGCCGACGGTACGGCGCGGCGCGACGGTACGCACCCGGTAACTGCCTCGGTAACGTGAGCCATTCTTCATTAATAAGCCTGCACCCTATTAACCCTTCACCCGGCACACGCCGGAGATTGCTTGCGGCAAACAATTCCCGGATATTTGTTTGCCGCAAACAAATCAATCTTCAAAGAGCAAGCCGCTGAGTAGATCGGCGAGTGCATCATCGTCTGGGCCAGCAGGTAGGGTAGCACCGATGAGCTGCCCGCCGCGCAGGGCGGATTTGACCGCGCTGGCGCGCTGGCGGGCGGGCAGCGCGGCGAAAAACGCCAGCAAGTCATCATCCTCGCCTGAATACAGCAGCAATTTGACGTTGACCACCGTCGGGCGAGGGGTGCGCCAGGGACGCCCACGCGCCGCCATCCTAATCCCGTTTGCGTTGGGCGCGCATGAGCGCCAACTTGTAGAGGCCGCGCGCGATACTGAGCACCGGCGCGTCGGGCAGGTAGCCCTTGCCATTGAACCGTCCCATAAGCGCGGTGTGGAGCAGGAGCGCACCGCCGCCGACCAGCAGCACGATACCGAAGCGCCGGAAGGCAGTCCCCCAATGGCGCTCGAGATGCCCCAACACCTCGCTGCTCCAGATGGGGAGCGCCGCGCGGGTATCGAGTTTGCCGGCGCGGCGCAGCGAGTCTAACTCGCCGCGGGAATACTGGGCGGCAGGATCGAGCAACTCCAGCAGGCGGCGGACGCCGGCGGTCTCGGCGCGGGTGAAGCGCGGTACCGGTGCGCCGTTGTGGATTGCCATGAGTTCGAGCGTGTTCATGCCGATTGAAACCACGCCAATTTCCTGTTGGAACAGCGGCTTGCGCGCGGGGATGAAGGCACCCGCATCATCCAACAGATAATCGAAGAGCGCCCCGGCGGCCTGGGTGGTGGTGGTCACGCCGCTGACCTCGAGCGTGTAGGGTTGCCCCTCCGCCTGCCAGGTGTGCGCTCCTTTGAGCCAGCGCACCCCCTTGAGGGTGGCGGCGGCCTGGCTCTCGGCGAGGGGGAGTTGGGAGAGGCCGAGGGTGAGGTGAACTGGGCCCGCCGGGGCACCGAACTGCTGCAGGTAGCGGGTGAAGGTGGCGTAGACGAGCGCGCGGGTTTCGGGGCTGCCGTTTAAGCGTTCATCGGCGAGATTCTCGACCGGGCGGCCCCACTGGTGGGCCTCTGCGCCCACATAGAAGACACCGCCTTCGAGGGTGATGCGCAGCGGGGGCGTTTGGGAGCGCAGGCCGGCGATGTTGCCGGTGAGGTGGGCCTGCCCGGCGCTGGCGGCCTGCGCGGGTTGCTCGAGGCCGCCGTGGGGGCCCCACAACTTCTTAGCGCCCGAGCCTTCATCGAGACCGAAATGTAATGTAGTCATAGGAATGCCTCCTTGCTGGATAAAAAACGTTCGTCTGGTCTGCCTAAAACACACTGCCGAGCCTAAACCACACCCTAAACCACACTGCCTACCCCTAAACCACGCCTAAACCACACCTAAACCACCTAAACCACGCTGAGCCTAAACCACCGGCTAAAGCAGGGCGGTGAGTTTAGCCGTGATCCGGCGCGGTAGTTTATGCCCCGTACCTTCCTCATATACCGCGGGCTCTAATAGTCCCTGCAACTCCCAGCGTTTGGCCGTTGTAGCGAGCTGCCGGTGACTGCTATTGGCCGCCTCGGCAATCTCGCGTGCCGGGAAGTAGCCCTCGAATTGCTCGAGCGCCAGCGTTACCCACCGCCGTTCTGCCGGCGTCAACTGGCCCGGCGCGCTGCCGCTGAGGGGCGGCTGCTGGGCTTCCAAGCGGCCCACGATCTCCCCCAGGAGCGCGTCGGACACGGCGTAGCCCTGCGCTTCGATGCGCCGCCCTCGCCAGGTGAAGAGCACCCGCCCCGCGATTTTGGGCAACTGCTCCGCCCCATTGCGCCCCAGGATCACCTGCGAGTCCTGCCGATCCG
>CAZDDI010000044.1:0-36992 GCA_964504195.1 uncultured Anaerolineales bacterium | reverse complement strand
AAGGCCATGTCGGAGGGCAACCGGGAGAGGCTTCGGCAGGCTCAGCCACCGGGCTGCTCCGGTGCCTGAGCCTGTCGAAGGCCTCTGCACTCGTTGAAGGTAGTTCCGCAAAACTAACCCGGTAGGTTGCTCAAATGACAGTCCGCACCCTTGCGCAAACCAACATGAGGCGACTTGGGAAATAGTGTGTCAAAAACCTTAACGCACTCACAGAGCGGATAGTGCAAACTAATGTCATTAAGGTAAGACCTGGCAGGTTGCGCACAACTTGGGTGGGGTAATATTTTACCGGTGAACAACACCATTTTGTAGACTTAAGGCCTGGAAACCTGCCAGGTCTATGCCCTAAACTTAATGACATTGCAGTGCAAACTAATGAGCTATAGACAAGCATAGGAAATACGTTACGTCTGTACAGTTACAAATCTTTATCGGCTTAGGATTAAAAATATTGGAGGTTCGATGGAATCACACACACTGTTAACGTTTACCCTTGCACCCGCTTCCATGCCCGGCAAGCTCAGCCTGCGCGCTTTGCCCATCGCCGATATCGGCGATGGTGTCTGGGAAGCGTTTGCAGCGGCGGTGGCGAAGGAAACTACTGTCGTCGGATACCCGGCAGCGGCTTTTGCTGCACGCTGGCGCGCAGGATTCACAGCTATCGCATTGGCCGAAGGCATGATTGTCAGTCACATCAGCTTTGTACCGGTTTTACATGGGCGCACCCGCCAGCAGCTAAGCATGTCACTCGCTGTATCATTACCCCAGGTGGATGTCTATGAAGGCACCACCGCCTGGACGCACCCGAATTGGCGCGGCAAGGGCGTCTATCAACAACTGCGTAAAGCGCTCATTGACCGTTTCAATGTGGATGCGCACCTGCTAGTGGGTGTTACCGTAGGCTTAGGCGCGTCGCCAGTGCTGGCGAAGTTCAACTCACGCATCCTGGCCTGGCGCGAGATTCCCTATCTGAGCAGTCTGATTGCTGTACCGCAAAATGGCTTTGAGGCCCACAGTGAGCACGTCTGGCATATCCCACCTACCACGCGGCTCTATCAAGGCCCTCCCATGACCTTCGAGCGCCGCACCGATCATGACTGGGATCACTTTAGCCATTTCTGGGTCGCCAACGTCCCCTTAGCGCACGCGCTGGAAACGGACTTACAGGCAACCTTCGGCGGCGACCTGGCGCGCTGGCGCGCTGCGATTGTGGATGTATTCACCGCCGAATCTAATGCTGCCTGGAAATTGACGTTCTTCCAGGAACCCAACCCGTAGGGATTGGGGATTTTCGCTCTCCCGCTTTCTCGCTGACTCGCAGAGAAATTCCTCATTAACCGGTGGTTCACCAGCGGTTGAATGAAAATGTAGCGCGAACTGTCAGTTCGCAGCACGCGGAGCAGATGCACAGGCTGAAGTCTGTAGCACATGGAGAGAATGTGCCGTTCGCAGCTACGCGAAGCAGACGCTTCGCGCTACGCTAACTTTGATTTGCGATTCGCTATTCGCAATTCGCCATTTTCAAGGGAGGCTCTTAATGTATAGACGGCCTAAAATCATACTGATATTGTTAACGCTAGGGTTCATCAGCGGGCTGCTGGCAGCTTGCATCGAGACACCGCCGCCACCAGCCACACCCGCGCCTACCCCCACGCCAGGCCAGGCACCCTTCCGTCAAAACGTGCTGCGCATCATCCTCTGGCAAGCGCCCACACAGCTCAACCCGCACCTGGCGCAGGGCGATAAGGACTGGCAAGCCTGCCGCATCACCTACGAACCGCTCGCCAGCTACGATAAGGACGGGCAACTGATCCCCTTCCTGGCAGCAGAGATCCCTTCGCTGGCGAATGGGGGCATTGCCGCCGATGGGCGCTCTGTCACCTGGAAGCTCAAGCGCGATGTGTTCTGGTCGGATGGCGAGCCGTTCACCGCCGATGATGTGCTGTTCACCTACGCATTCATCACAAATCCCGCCACAAATGCAGTGACGGCGCGTTCGTATGGCAACGTGGAAACCATCAACGCGCTCGATCCCTACACCGTGCAAATTGTCTTCAGCGACGTGAACCCGGCCTGGGATGTGCCATTTGTTGGTATCAGCGGCATGATCTTACCTCGCCATGCTTTCGCCGGTTATACTGACGCCGCGCTGTTGCAAGCCCCGGTCAACACGCAACCGGTCGGCACCGGCCCATACTATGTGGAACGCTTCCGCCCTGAAGAGGTGCTCTTCCTGGGCAGCGAGCTGATCCCTACCTATCGCATCATCTACAAGCCCAACCCCTTTTTCCGCGAGGGGCGGCCCTTCTTCGACCGCATTGACCTGAAAGGCGGTGGTACAGTAGATGCAGCGGTCAGCGCCGTCTTCGAGACCGGCGAGTATGATTACGCTTACAATGCACAACTCGATGCGGCGACACTGGAAGCATTAGAGGCCAACAGCGAGATCGGGCAACTGGTAGCAGTTTTTGGCCCCTATGTGGAGCGCATCCTGCTCAACCGCACCGACCCCAACCAGGCCACCGCCGACGGCGAGCGTTCGAGCCTGCAATTCCCGCATCCGTTCTTCAGCGATGAGGCCGATCCCACGAATAGCAACGTGCGCCGGGCGTTTAGTCTGGCGATTGACCGCGAGGCCATCGCCGTACTCTACGGGCCTACTGGTAAGGTAGCGACCAACAACCTCGAAGAGCCGCCCACTTATCGCTCGCCCAACACCAGCTACGTCTTCGATCCAGCGCAGGCGCAGGCCTTGCTAGAGGCCGCCGGGTGGATAGATAGCGATGGCGACGGCATCCGCGAGCGCGACGGCGTCAAGCTCAGCGTCAGCTTCCAATCGCCGGTGAACCCGGTGCGCCAGGCCACCCAACAAATCGTCAAACAAAACCTGGAAGCGATTGGGGTAGAGGTCACGCTCGATGTGATTGATTCCAGCACCTTCTTCAGCACCAACCCCACTACCGAGAACCCGCGCACCCGCTGGCACTTCTACGCCGACATGCAAATTTTTAGTTCGGCCAACCAGTCACCCGATCCGGGCGAATACCTGGGTCGCTGGACATGTACGCAACGCACGCAAAAGGCCAATAACTGGGGCAACTGGAACAACGAGCGCTGGTGCGATCCCGCCTACGACCGGCTCAATACCCTGATTCAGCGGGAAATTGACCCGACGGTGCGCCAGGGCTACATCATCGAAATGAATGATATGTTGATTGAGGATGTGGTCATGATCCCATTGGTGCATCGGGCCAACGTCTCTGCCGTGCAAACCGATATTGTGGGTGTTGATCTGACCCCTTGGGACGCCGAGTTCTGGAATATCAAAGATTGGAGGCGAGTGACGCCATGAGCAACCAACACATCCCTAAAAAACGCGCGATGACACGCACCCTCCCGCAATGGTTGCGGGGGTTTGGAAATCTCACAATCAGAACCAAACTGGCGCTGGGTTTCTACATCCTCGTATTGTTGATTTTTGTGAGCGCAGGCTTAAGTTTTCTGGGCAGCCAACGCGCCATGCTACAGATTGATCAGACCGTAGAGGTGCGCGCCCCGGCGGCGCTAGCCGCTTCGCGCGCGCAAGCCAATCTATTGCGCATGTTGGGTGATATTCGCGGCTATCTGGCCCTGAGCGATCCGCAATATCTCGATGATTATTATCAAAACAGTTTGGCGTTCGAAGCTAACCTGGCCGAGCTCAAGGCCCTCTCCCCGGATCTCGACATCGAGAACCAACAACGGCTGGTGCAGTTAGAAACCACCTACGCGGCATGGATGACATTGCCTGAACCGCTGGTGGAGCTGCACGATGATCAACTCGAGCGCGAGCCGGCCTACCGCATCCTGGCAACCGATGGGGTGCTGGCCGCCGGTAACGTGCTCATCCGCATCAATAGTCTGATCGAAATCCAGGGGCGGCGCGACCCTACTGCCGATAACCTGGAACGCCTGCAAGAGATGGCAAAATTCCAGGGGAGCTTTACCGCCATGCTCTCCGCGTTGCGTGGGTATGTCACCACTAACAACCGCATCTTCCGGCAGGAGTACGAGGTCAACCTGGCGGCCAATAGCATCATCTGGGAGCGGCTACGGAGTCGCATGAGCACGCTAGACCCTAGCCAACAAGCGTTGTTCCAAGAAATTGTAACCCAACGCGCAGCCTTCCTGGAGATGCCGCAACAGATGTTCACCATCCTCGAAAGCGAGCGCGCCCGCGAAGACCTCTACCAGTTCCGCATGGAGGCAGTGCCGCTGGCCGAGACAATGCAGGACTTGCTCAACGAGATTACCGCGAGCGAGCAGGAACGGCTCAACCATGAGCTGGCCGAAGGCCAAGCCGCGCTCAATTCCACCCGGCTCTTAATTCTGGGCGGCGGCGTGCTGGCTTTGGCGATTGGGCTAATCATGGCGAACGTCACCACGCTGGCGACCGCCGGGCCAATCATGCGGTTGACGGCAGTGGCCGAGCGCATCCGGGATGGGGATCTGGTCGCCCAGGCCACGGTTGAGGCGAGCGATGAAATCGGGGTATTGGCGGGCACATTCAACAACATGACCAAGAAGCTGCGCGAGACTTTGCAGCAAGTAGAAAAGGAAAAACAGCGTGCAGATGGCCTGCTGGAAGTCGTCATCCCTATCGGTGTGGCGCTGACTACGGAGCGGGACTTCAATGTACTGCTCGAAAACATGCTCGTGGAGGCCAAGAAGTTCTGCCATGCCGATGCTGGGACGCTCTACCTGCGCAACGCCGAGGACATGCTAGAATTCGTGATTGTGCGCAATGATTCGCAAGGACTGGCCCTGGGTGGCACGACAGGCAATGATATCCCCTACGCCCCGCTCTCGCTGGCAGAACTGGTAAGCGATGCGCCCGCGCAGACGCAGATCGCTGCGGAAGTAGCTTGCAGTGGAATTCCGAGCAACCTTGCCGAACACGCACAACCCAGCAAGATCGTCCCGGATTACCGCGTCGAATCGCTGCTGACCATCCCGCTCAACAATGCCCAGGGGCACACATTGGGCGTGCTGCAATTGCTCAACGCGCAAGACCCGGAGACAAAGGCCATCGTCCCCTTCGATCAGAACTTACAGCAGATGATGGAATCCTTCTCCTCACTGGCAGTCGCGGCTCTCGAAGCCTATATTCGCGAGCAGGGCTTGCGCCGCGAGATTCAGCAGCTCCGCATCGAGATTGACCACGCCAAGAAAGAGAAACAAGTGGCCGAAGTTACCAGCAGCGACTACTTCCAGGATTTGATGCAAAAAGCCGGCAGCCTGCGCTCCCGGCGCGGCGCGCGAGAGAGTGAAGGATAGCCAGTAACTCTCCCAGGTAAAATCACACGCGCCCCCAAAGGATGGGGGCGCGTGTGGTGTACCTATCTGCGCAAAAAACGTCAATAAAGCGGGGCATTCGCGCTAAAAAGCGGCGTAAAAGCGCAAGCAGCATCAAGACAGGCGTGGCTGCATCGGCTATACTGAAAGCGTGAACCGGGATGCGCTACACCGGTTCGGAAATCACTTTCAGGAGGCTAGAAATGGATGCGCAAACATTTGAGGTCAAACCCATCGGCTATGTACGGGCAGGCGAAACCGGATTCCGCCTGGAGATTGCGCCAGAGTACCGGGCAGCCCTGCAAGGAGCAGAGGATTTCGGGCATCTGGTGGTGCTTTGGTGGTGTCACTTGTACGATGAATACCGCGAGGTGCTAGAAGTGCCGCGCCCATACACCCACGGCCCAGACAAGCTCGGCATCTTCGCTACCCGCGCCCCGGTGCGGCCCAACCCCATCGCCATCACCCATGTAGCCGTGCTGGAGGTCAATCACGAGCAGGGCGTCATCCACATCCCCTACATTGATGCGGAAGACGGCACCCCTATCCTCGACATCAAGCCCTATCACCCTTCAGAGGATCGTGTGCGCGATGTGGTGCGCCCGGCATGGTGCGCGCACTGGCCGACATGGTACGAAGATTCCGCCGATTTCGATTGGGAAGCGGAATTCGTCCACGCGCAGTAGCCGTAGATTCAAACGCCGGTGGTTGCCCCACCGGCGTTTTGCGTTACCTGTAGAATCGAGTACACTTGAACAAAGCCACTTGCACACCCTGCAACCAAAAGGCTTTTCTCAACAAATTCAGTTGCGAATTCAGGAGACTCCCATGAAAGCAACCATCAGCGAACAACCGGCGCGCTTGCTGGCCGGGTTCAGTTTTTTCGGCGATCCCTTCCGCAGTCACGGCGGATGGAGCGCCGAAAATGAAATCGGGCGGTTGTGGCAACGCTGGGGCGAGTACTGGCAAGCATACGGAGCCACCCTGCTGCCCGCCACAGAGCCAGGCGTGATGTATGAGTTTCACGTTTATTCCCCGGAAACCCTTCAGACCGGGGAGTTTGAGGTCTTTACCGGCGTGGAGATAGCCTATACGGACGGTCTGCCGCTCGAAGTCGTAGCAAAACTGCTCCCGGCGGCCCGGTATGCTATCTTCACCCTCAGCGGCGAGGAAATCATCTCCGATTGGGAATGGCAAGTAGATAACGTGTGGCTACCTGAACTGGGGGCACACCGCCGCATGACGTTCAGCTTCCAGCGGTACGACGCGCGCTTCAAGGGCATGGATCGCATCGCGGAATCCGAGCTGGATGTGTACATCCCGCTGCTGACCTGAGAGCGAAACAATGGCGGATGTAGAAAACATAGCGCACGCGCTCGAGTTCATCGAAGCGCACTTGCAAGAGCCTATCGGCGTGAGCGAGATGGCCCAGGCCGTCGCGTATTCCCTCTACCACTTCTGCCGCACTTTCAGCCGGTTGACGCTCCACACCCCTTACGACTACCTGATGCGCCGCCGCATCGCCGAGGCCGCGCGCGCGCTCCGGCAAACGGATCACAAAATCATTGATGTGGCTTTGACGTACCAGTTCAACAATCCGGAGACATTCTCCCGCGCCTTCAAGCGCGTGTTGGGAGCGCTACCCCAACAGTGGCGCAAACAAGAGCGCAGCGCCCCGCGCCAATTGATGCCCCCGTTGACCCTGGCGCACTTGCGGCACTGGCAGCGCTGCGCGCCCTGGCAACCGGTTGTCGCGTCGCGCCCCGCATTTGATTTGATTGGGGCAATGGTGTGGTTGCCGGACGAGGCCAGCGACAACAGCGCCGCGTGGGATTGGCTACAGCGCGCATTGGGGACAGGCGCATCCGGGCCATTCTACGGGCTGACCTGCGGCGCAAGTGACGGCGCTGCTGATGTGGCCTACCTTGCAGCGGTGTGCGCTGAGGAACTGCCCACCACCCCACACGGGCTTGTCAACAAGCCCGTGCCAGCATTGACCTGGGTGCGTGTTGCGCATCACGGCCCGGCGTGTGATTTCGGCCTGACGCTGGATTACCTCTACCACACCTGGCTGCCGCAATCTTCCTATCGTTCTGCCTGGCCGGGGTATCTGGAATCTTACGGCACGGCCCTCGGACGCCCGGACGCTGAGGCAAGCGTGTGGGAGGTAGCCATTCCACTACTGAGCGCAGAAACGTAGGCGCTCCCGAACGCATCACCGCGAAATCAGCACGATGCTGGCTAACACCAGCGCAATCCCCAAGAGTCCTAACGGCCCGTGGACTTCGTCATAGAGCAAAATACCGATCAACACACCACTGACGGGTTCCAACAGCCCCACCACGCTCACGATTTGCGCCGGGACGCGCTGCAAGCTCTGGAAGAAGAGCATATACGGCAACCCCAGCGAGATGATGCCCAACCCCACGCAGAGATGCCAGTTGGCCGCCAGCGTTGCCCACGACTGGGTCAGCGCCCAGGGCAACGCCACGAACGCAGCCACAATCATACCCAGCCACACTTGCGCCAGGCTGGGAACGCGCCCTCGCAAGCGACGGCTCACCAGCATCGTCATCGCATACGAGAACCCGGAGATAATCGCTGCGGCGACGCCCAGCGCCGAGCCGGAATGCACATCGAGCTCCGCCAGATTGATGACGCACAACACGCCTGCGAAAGCCAGAATCAGGCTAAACCAGGTGTAACGTGGGCGGGCCTCGTGCAAGAACCAGGGTGCCAACAAGGCCACATAGAGCGGCGCGGAGTTATTGAGCAGCACCGCGTTGGCGGCGGTGGTATGCTGGAGTGCGAAGATGTAGAGCATCGCCGTTGCCCCCAACGTCAGCCCCAACCCGATGAGCGGCCCTAGCGTGGCACGCTCGGTGAACCAGGCCCGTTGCACCGGGCGACGGGCCATCCACAGCGAGAAGAACGCGAACGCGGCCACAGCGCGCACTACAGCGATAACCGGAGCGGCCAGGCCCACGATGGCGCGTGTGAAGATGATGCCGCCGCTGAAGAGCAACGCCCCCAGCGCCGCCATGCCGATGCCCAGCCAGATCTCTGTCCGTGTCGAAGTAGGGGCGGGTTCGAGGAGACGTAGTCCTGGCGCACAACCGGGTTGCGAAAATCGTCTTCTCAGACTTTTAGACATCTTCGTATTGGATAACAGAGACTCTACCAGCTAACACAGCATCAAACACGAACTTTTGGTAGCCATTCAAAATAGGTTGCAACGTGTTTATACCTCGAATCATAACCCGAGGTTTGAAAAAATGCGCTAAAATCACAGAGGCCGGCTCCGAAACTCTGTTAAATCCATGGTCTATAAACGCCATAAGAGATTTATCAACAGAAGGCGCATAAGAAGGCAGATAAGATTCAGGAGCGAACAGTTCGACCCGGACTAAGTCCTCGCCGGTACCATCATATTCAATCGCATTTATTTCTTCACCTATGCTAATCACCATAGTTGGTTGCGTCATTTTTAAGTAAAGAAAAGTTTTGAGACTGACCTGCTTCTTACCAGAGTCAAATGTAATCACGTCAGGCGTAAGGGTGACAACTATACGCTGCCCCACCCGGAAAACATCAATGAATAAGAATCGAAACAAGCCTTGAATCAGTGCGATCCAACACACTACTAATATGAAAATTTTTATAACTACGTCAAGTGTTTCTTTCGACATATTTACCCTGCGACTTTGCTAAAAAAGCTCTCTTACCACGGAGATTTTTGCTGCTAAACTTTACAAAATGGGCCTTTCGGTTTAACTTTCATAAGAATCTTGGTATAGTTCTGCGATATAAATCTCAAACGGGGCAAGCGACAATGCTTGCACATCGCCTGCATCCACGCGCGCTGCACTCGAGTACAACAAGGCTTGCGTTGTCAATCCCTCGAACGCCAGCGTATGGGCCGCAGCGGAGAAGTTGAGCACAACCAGGCAAGTCTGCCCTTCAACAGCACGCAGGAAGCAGAAGCAGTCCGCGTGTTCCTCCAACCGCGGTGTGTAATCGCCCGCGCTGAGGGCCGGAATCCGCTTACGCAGCACCAGCATCCGCCGGTAAAAGCTGAGCAGTGAGGCCGGATCGCGCTCCTGCCCGGCTACATTTACCCCGTGTGCATAGTTGGGATTGACCGGAAGCCAGGGGATGGCGCGCGGCGGGCAGAAGCCACCATGCGGCGCATTCGCCCATTGCATCGGCGTGCGACACTTGTCGCGGCTGATGCGCGCAGCCTCCAACAATGCCTCGGCGTGCGGCTTGCCCAACAACCGCCGCTGCATATCGTAATGCCACAAAGCAACCGTATCGCGGATATGCGTCAAATCGGTGAGGATATAATCCGTCATGCCGATTTCTTCGCCATTGTAGAGGATGGGCGTGCCCCGTAACGTGAGCATGAGCGCGAGCGAGAGCCGGGCCAGCGCCACATCATGCTCACCGTCGCTATAACGGCTGAAGACGCGCGGAGTATCGTGATTGCCCAATGTATTGCAGGGCCACGCGCCTTCCGGCAACTCGGCGTATAGCGCGCGCTGATTGGCGTGGATCCAGGCCGGCGTAAAACGGTTCGTGCGCATCAACGGGAAGTTGAAGACCAGATGCAGCTCATCATCGCCATTGCCGTAGAAGCTGATCTCGTCAGTTTCCCCCACCAGCACCCGATCTTCGTACTCATCAATCACCTGACGCAGCTCACGGAAGAGCGCGTGAATGCCCGGCTGGCGTAGTTGATACTCGTAAATACGATCCCAAGCCTCCTGCAACGCCGGCGTCTGCCCCTGCGCGTAGCCTTGCACCCAGAGTTCCTCCTGCGTAAAAGCACAGGTGTGATCGGGCAGGGCAGGGTCTTCATAGATGGTATCTATCGCATCGAGCCGGAACCCGTCCACGCCTAGATCGAGCCAAAAACGCGCCGCATCGAACAGCGCAGCTTTGACCTCCGGATTACGCCAATTCAAATCCGGCTGTTCCTTGAGGAAAAAGTGGTAATAGTATTGGCCTGTGGTCAGATCCAGCTCCCAGGCCGACCCGCCGAAGGTGGAAATCCAGTTGTTGGGCGGGCCGCCGTCGCGCCCATCGCGCCAGATATACCAATCGCGTTTCGGATCATCACGACTACTGCTAGAGGCCTTGAACCAGGCGTGTTCGTGTGAAGTATGATTGAGCACCAGGTCGAGGATGATGCGGATACCGCGCGCGTGCGCGGCTTCCAATAGCGCCACGAACGTCTCTAACTTCCCGTATTCGGACGCCACGTCAATATAGTCGGCGATGTCGTAGCCACAATCGAGCAGCGGCGATGGGTAATGTGGCGAGAGCCACAACGCGTCAATGCCCAAATCGCGCAAATAGTCCAGCTTGTGAATGATGCCCTCCAGGTCGCCGATACCGTCGCCGTTGCCATCGGCAAAGCTACGCGGGTAAATCTGGTAGAAAACAGCGGTCTGCCACCATTTGGGCGAGAGAGTGTTGGGTTCCATGCGTGTCTCCTGAATCAAGTTTTGGGGTTAGCGAGAAAGCGAAAAGGCGGAAAGGCGAAAAGGCGAGAAGGCGATGAAGCGAGAAAGCCAGTCTGCGCGGAATATGGCTGCGTGAAACGTGAAGAGAAATCACGTTTTACGCCTTCACGCTTCACGATCCGCAAAGGCAACTTCGAGCGCGCGGGCGGTGAGGCCCGCGTAGGCGCGTTCCAGCTGAGCGCGGAAGAAGCCCGCGTCCACAAAGTCCGGCAGGCCGATGCGTTTGAGCAGGGCCAGCTCCACCGGCGGCGGGGCGATACGCATAACAACATCCGCCAACGATGCCTGCGGCGCCCAGTAGCGCGTGAGACATTCCGCCAACGGCGGCGCGGCAACCGCCTCTACCTCGTGGGCGGCATAAGGCGCGAGCGCGGCCTCAGCACCGCTGCCGCCCGCTCGCCGGGCGCGCAATGCCGTCAACAACGATTCCTTCGCGCGCCCGCGCAGCTCGAAGAGCAGGAACGGGTCTTCATCGAAGCGCTCGGCCAGCAGATGATACACTGCGGCGATGTGCTTGCAGGGGTTGGCATAATCGGGGCAGGAGCACTCGGTCGTCAGGTCGCCGCGCGCAGCGGGGAACAGCGGCACCTTGACCGCCGCGAAGACCTGTTCGATATCGGCGGGCATCTCGCCGTTGAGCAGCTGCGCGGAAAAGATGGCCTGCTCCGCCAACGCATTGAGCACCGCGTTCCATTGTAAATCGCTCAGCGGCTTGAGGCTGATGCTGACCTTGTAGGGCGTGCGGCGCGAACCTTGCACGCGCGCCGCCACCCGGCCCACCGCCAGGTCAATGTTGAGCACTTGCCCCTTGCGGGCATAGGTGCGACCCCGGCTCAGCCGCCCGGAATCCATCAGGTGGGTGAGCGCCGAGATCCACTTCTGCCCCCACCAGGATTGGGTGAAGCTCCCGCGCTGGCTCTTTGCCTTGATGCCGTCAGCCTCGCGCGGGCGTGTGCTCTCATAAGTGGGCCAGTAATTTTCGTAATAACTTGAGCGTTTGCGAGCCATAGGTCCTCGTTGCTGGTTACTGGTTGCTAGTTGCTTGAAGCTGGTTACTGATTGTCTTCGAGCAACCAGCTTCAAGTAACCGGCTTCAAGCTAATCAATTCCCGCAGATCATCCGTCGAGAGCTCCGTGAGCCAATCTTCACCCGCGCCGATGACGCTGGCGGCGAGGGCCTGCTTGCTCTCGATGAGCGCGTCAATCTGCTCCTCCAACGTGCCGCCGCAGATGAACTTATGCACCAGCACGTCGCGGGTCTGGCCGATACGGAAGGCGCGATCTGTGGCCTGATTCTCCACCGCCGGATTCCACCAGCGGTCGAAGTGGAAAACGTGGTTGGCGGCGGTGAGGTTCAACCCTGTGCCGCCGGCCTTGAGCGAGAGGATGAACAACGGCGGGCCATCCGCACCCTGAAAACGGGCCACCATGCGGTCGCGGTGCTGTTGCGGCGTGCCACCGTGCAGGTACAGCGTCTCCACGCCAAAGAGCGCTTGCAGATAGCCCTGGAGCAGCCCGCCCATCTCCGAGAACTGCGTAAAAATCAGCGCCCGCTCGCCCATATCCAGCACCTCTTCCAGCAGCTCCGTGAGCCGCTCCAGCTTGCCGGAACGGTCGGGCAGCGGCGAGCCATCGCCCAGGAATTGCGCCGGGTGGTTGCAGACCTGCTTGAGCCGCAGCAGCGCCGCCAATATCGCGCCGCGCCGCGAGAAGTCCGGCTTCTCCTCCGCCTCGGCCTCCTCGACCTTCTTGAGCGACGCCTCCACCACCGCCTGGTACAGCGTCACCTGCTCCGGCGTGAGCGGGCAGTAGACTTTCGCCTCGAACTTCTCCGGCAAATCCTGGATGATGGTGGGATCGGTCTTGACGCGGCGCAGAATGAAGGGGCTGACCAGATTCTTGAGCTGCGCGGTGGCTTCTGCATCACCGTAGCGCTCGATGGGCAGCGCGAAATCCTCGCGGAAGCGTTTTTGCGAGCCGAGATAGCCGGGGTTGAGGAATTGCATGATAGACCACAGCTCCGACAGGCGATTCTCCACCGGCGTGCCGGTAAGCGCAATGCGCTGGCCGGTGCGGATGCCGCGCACGGCTTGCGTCTGTTTGGCGTGCGGATTCTTGATGTTCTGTGCCTCGTCCAAAATCACATCGCTCCAGGGGATTTCCGCCAGCGTTTCAGCATCGCGGCGCACCAGCCCGTAGCTGGTGATGACCAGATCGTGTTGCTGCGCGGCCTCGATGAACGCCTCGCCCCGCTCGCGCTCGCCGCCGTGATGGAGGAGCACGCGCAGGCCGGGCGCAAAGCGCGCCGCCTCGCGTTGCCAGTTGCCCACCACCGAGGTGGGGCACACGAGCAGCGCCGGGTGATGGCCGTTGCTGGCGCGCGCGTGGAGCAGCAGCGCGAGCGTCTGGATCGTCTTGCCCAGCCCCATATCATCCGCCAGGCACGCGCCAAAGCCCCACTTGCGCAGGAAAGCCAGCCACGCCAGCCCCCGCAGCTGATAGGGCCGCAGTTCGCCCACAAAATCCGGCGGCGGCGGGAGCGGGGTCAACTGATCCCCGGCCTGGAGCTGCGCCAGCAGCTCGGCCAGCGCGCCGCTGGTCTGCACGCCTTGCAGCGGCAGTCCGCTCACCTCCCCCGCACCGCCCAACGCGAGCGGCAACGCCTCGCCTAGCGGGAGCTCCTGTTGGCGTTGCTTCTCCCAGAAAGCGATGGCCGCTTCGATTTCTTCCGTTTGCAACAATACCCACTGCCCGCGCACCTGCACCAGCGGCATCTTGAGCGCCACCAGCCGCTCGAACTCCTCGCGGGTGAGCGGTTCATCGCCCAGCGCGAGCTCCCATTCGAAAGCCACCAGCGCCTCGGAGCTGAGGATGCCTTTGCCGATGATGTTGGCATCGGCCTTGAGCGTCGCCTTCGCGCGCACGCCGAGCCGCGCGCCGGATTTCGTCCACCAGGGCGGCACCAGCACGCCGAACCCGCTGCCCTCCAGCAGCGGGCCGACCTCGCGCAAGAAGGCGTAGGCCTCGTCTACGGTGAGCGGGGCGGCTTCGGGGCGGGCCGCGCGCAGGCTGGCGAGGATGGGCGGGAAGAGCCGCGCCGCCAGGCCCAGCCCGGCCAGCACGCGCTCTTGCGCCTGCTCGAAGCGGTACTGGAGGTATTCCAGCACGCCGCCGCGCGCCTGCCACACCTGCGTCACCGGCACGAGCAGGCTGGGATCGTCATTGGCTTGGAGGAAGTAGCGCAACGCCCATTCCGGCGGTTTGCCGCGCTTAGTCGGGGCTTCGGGATCGGGCGGCTCCAGGCGGAAGCACAGGCGGAAATCGGCCTCGCCCGCGCCGCGCAATTGCGCCGTCCACTCGCTCCAGGCGGTGTAGAAGCGCGCCAGCTCGCGGCGTTGCGTGGGCGGCACGAGCAAGTCACCGTAGGCTGACCAGAGCGCCTCCCACCACACGCCCGCGATCCCCTCCGGCAACTTGCGACGTTTATCCAGGTGCGGGCGACCCCAATCGCGCGCGGCGCAATCCACCAGCGTTTTGAGGAAATCATCGAGCAGGGTGTGCGGGGGATGGCCCGCTGGATCAGGCGTGACTTGCGGCAGGAACGCAGCGCGGCACACGGGCGGCATGGCTTCGGCCAGCGCACGCAAGCGGGCACGATCCTGGGGCGCATCCAGCACGGGCAGCCAGACGGCGCGGTAGCTGCCCTCGCTCTCCGTGAGGCCGGGCAGGAGCTGTTGGCGGGCCAGTAATTCCAGCCCCAGCTTGGCGACGAGGCTCCAATAGCGCAGGTCAGCACCCCAGCGACGGTCGCTGCGGCCCAGCGGCAACGCAGCGAGCAGGTCGAGCGTGGGCAGCACGTCAAGCGCGAGGCCGGGGACTTTCCACGCGGTTAAGTCGGGGGCGGGTTGGTCTTCCTCAGCATCGGGGACGAGCCAGGGCGGGAGCAGTGGCCCGGCGGCGGTTGCAGGAAGCAGCAAGACGCGCTCGGCGGCGGGCGCGTCCCAGGGCTGGCCCGGCGCGAGCGCGCGCAGCGCCTCGCGGAGCAGGTCGGGCGGCGCGGCATGGGGATGTGAGGGCAGCTTGGGCTGGCGTCCACGCGGCTTGGGAGCGCGCTCGGCCCACTCGGCCCAGAGGAAGAACGCCTCGCCGCTCCATGTGCCGTGGAGGACGAAGGGGGGGAGGGTTGTCATAAAATCCTCAATTGAAAAAACCGCCAAGAGCGCCAAGGTTTTTTATGGTCAGATGAAGATGATTTGTAAAAATTGGCAAATATATCAAAAGTATTCATTTGTTAGTTAATTTTCTTGGCAAACTTGGCGTCTTGGTGGTAAATAAATGTTTTTTGCAAGACAGTCATTAATACGCTAGGTATTTCCTACTTACTCGCGCGCGCCAGGGACATAGGGAATCAGGCCCTTGCGATAGGCTTCTTCTTGAATCTCAAGCGGCAGGCTGCGCGCGTCCATCATGAGGCCATTGACGGTGATCAGCCAGGCCATCGGATTGCTATCCATTTTGCTGGACAGGGTCCAGTTGGAATCGAAGATGCCGATGTTGAGCATATCTTTGATTTGCTTGGATTTGTTGCCGACGGTGCTCTTGCTCAGGCCGAAGAGAGCTGCCAGTTCATCAGCACGGATATGGGGCGTTTGGGACTTATCGAAGAGGAAGTTGACGCTGCCGATGGTGTGGACGATGGCGGCGGCCCAGGTGTTGACCTTACCTGCCAGCAGCGGCGAGGGTCGCTTGCGCGCCAGGGTCGCCGCCATCTGGCGGCAGAGCTGGGCGTATTCGTCGTTGAGATGCTCGGCGCAGAAGGCATCGGTGAGGGCGACGAGCTCATCGAAACGCTCCTGCAACGCGGCAGGGACGGATTCGCTCGTGCTTTTGCGGGGCATAGGGGCACCTCCTTGTGGTTTGATAGCATTTTAACGCAAGGGCGCAAGGACGCAAAGACGCCAGGATATTTCCAATGGCAGTATAGCCCGGCGAGGGGGATTGTCAAGAAAGGGCCGCCTACGGGGGATTAAAGCCAACGGCGAAGAAGATCTGTTGATAGCAAGCAGTAGAACTATCCTGGAACATGATTTACCGTGCCGCTAAAGTAGCGTTTTCACCCCTCAAACTTACCACCAGAATGCTTCACGTTGTTGCCCATTTCGCAAAATTGGATACACTAAAGGTAGTCGTTACCCTCCCGGAGGCGCTATGTCCGAAGCCGATACCTGCCGTCAATACATTACCCCCGCGCTGCAAGCCGCAGGTTGGGAAGTGCCGCCGCATTACCTGCGCGAGCAGGAATACTTCACTGATGGGCGACTATTGCCGGTAGGCGACGGTGAAGTGGCGGTGCGTGGGCAACGCAAATTTGCCGATTACCTCCTCTATTATCAGCGTGGCTTCAAATTGGCTGTAGTGGAAGCCAAAGAGGAGACGCTGCCAGCCGAAAACGGGTTACAACAGGCTATCGCGTATGCGCAAATCTTGGGCCTGCATTTTGCGTATGCCACCAATGGCAAGCGGATCATCGAGCACGATTTCACCACCGGGATTGAGCGCGAAGTGTCCACTTTTCCCACCCCGGAGGCGCTCTTTGCCCGCTGGCGGGCAGCTGAACAGCTGAGCGACGACGAGCTGACCGCCAAGTTGCTTCAGCCGCTGTATGCCGTACCCAACAAACAACCCCGGTACTATCAAGAAATCGCCATCAACCGCACCGTGCAGGCGATTCTTCAAGGCGACCGGCGCATCCTGTTGACGCTGGCAACCGGTACCGGCAAAACTTTTATTGCCTTCCAGATTGCCTGGAAACTCTGGAGCGCCGGGTGGAATGCTACCGGACGCGGCGCTACAAAACAGCGCTTTGGCAAGCCCAAAATCCTCTTTCTTTCTGACCGCAGTGTGCTGGTAGATGTACCTAAAGACGGCATGTTTGCGCCTTTCGATGATGCGCGGCACAAAATTCAGGGCGAGGCGGTCAAAAGTCGTGAGATGTACTTTGCCCTTTACCAATCCATTGCCGCGGATGAACAGCGCCCCGGCCTCTACAAAGATTACGCCCCTGATTTCTTCGATCTGATCATTGTGGATGAGTGTCATCGGGGCAGTGCGCGCGATGATAGCAACTGGCGCGAGATTCTGGACTACTTTGCACCGGCCTACCAGGTGGGCATGACGGCGACGCCGCTCCGAGATGACAACCGTGATACCTACGCCTACTTCGGCGATCCGCTCTATACCTACAGTCTGGCGCAGGGCATCGAGGACGGCTTTCTGGCGCCCTACCGGGTTCACGATACGCGCACGAATGTAGACATTTACGGCTGGCGACCAGAACATGGGCAACTCAGCCGGGATGGAGAAGTGATCCCGGATCAGCTCTACACCACCAAAGACTACGAGGCCACCCTGGTGCTCAAGGAGCGCACCGAGACCATTGCCGAACACCTGACCGCCTATCTCAAGGGGAGCAATCGGTTTGCCAAGACGATTGTGTTCTGTGTGGATCAAGAGCACGCTGCGCGGATGCGCCTGGCGCTATACGAACGCAACGCCGATTTGACCCAACGGCATCCCGATTATATCGTGCGGATTACCTCCCACGAGGGAGATGTAGGCGCGACGCATCTGGATCACTTTATGGATCCTGAAAATCCCATGCCCGTGATTGCGACGACCTCCAAACTGCTCACCACCGGTGTGGACGTGCCCACTTGCAAGAACATCGTCCTGGCGCGCACGGTCAATTCGATGACAGAATTCAAGCAAATTATCGGGCGTGGCACGCGCGTGGATACTGACCACGAGAAGTTCTTCTTCAACATCCTGGATTTCACGGGCAGCGCAATGGCCCGCTTTGCCGACCCGGATTTCGACGGCGAACCACTCCCGCCGCCAGATAGCGCCAGTAAGCAGCGTGGCGGGGAGCGGCAAGGTGCGGGCGGGCAGCGCAACAAGTTCTATGTGGATGGCACGCCGGTAGAAGTGGTCGCTTCGATGGTGTATGAGCTGGATCCCAACGGGCGGCGGCTCAATGTGACCAGGTATGTGGATTATGCTGGCGACCAGGTACGCACGCTCTACACCGATTACGATACGCTGCGCACGGCCTGGGCGCAACCGGTCTTGCGCGCCGAGGTGGTCGAGAAACTGGCAAATCGGGGGATTGATCTGGAGCAGTTGCGCAAAGTAGCCCAACAGCCCGACGCCGACCCCTTCGATTTGCTGTGTCATCTGGCATTCCAGCGCCCGCTGTTGACCCGCCAGGAGCGCACCAAGCGCTTCCGACAGCAGCAAGCCGCATTCCTGGCGCAGTATCGGCTTGAGGCGCGCGCGATTCTCGAAGAATTGCTAGATAGTTATGCCGCGCATGGCCTGGCGCAGTTCAAACTGCCCGAGGCGCTCCAGGTGCCGCCCGTCTCTGAACGCGGCAACCTGCTCGAAATTGCCGCGCATTTCGGCGGGACAGAAGCGCTGAAACAGGCGTTGGAACAATTGCAGACGTTGCTATACGCAGCATAAGACGCTATCAACTAGCGACACAGGGAATTTCACAGAGATACACAAAGGTTACACGGAGAAACACAGAGTTCCTGTAACTACTCAGCCCTGTCATTGCGAGCCGTTTGCAGCGAAGCAATCTCGTTCGTAGTTGAGATTGCGCCATTCGGAGACAAACGGACGCCGCGCAGACGCAGCTCGCAATAACAAACAAAGTTTGAGCCTGTTGCTCAGGCTGAATCATCAGATCCAGCCCTGGACGGGGATCTAACGACCCCCTTGGAGTATTTCGTGATCTACTGGGACTCTCTGTGTGGCTCTGTGACATCTCTGTGCGACTCTGTGTAACAGCTTATCATCAATGAAAGGACTTTTATGACGCCGCCAACCACCGCTCGGCAACTCGCCTCGGTCATCAAGACTGCACGCGACATTATGCGCAAAGACAAGGGCCTCAGCAGCGATGTGGATCGCCTGCCCATGCTCACCTGGATCCTGTTCCTCAAGTTCCTCGATGATATGGAGCGCAACCGCGAAGTGGCTGCCGCGCTGGAAGGCAAACCTTATCGCCCCATCATCGCCGCGCCGTACCGCTGGCGCGATTGGGCCGCCGATGAATCCGGCATCACCGGCGATGCGCTGCTGGATTTTGTGAACTACGACGAAGCGACCCGGCCCGACGGCAACCAAGGGCCGGGACTGTTCGCCTACCTGCGCAACCTCCAGGCTACGCCCGACGATCCGCGCCCCGATGTGGTCGCCACGATCTTCCGCGAGACCTTCAACCGGATGCGCAACGGCTACTTGCTGCGCGATGTGATCAACAAGGTCAATGGCATCAACTTTGCCTCTAGCGAGGAGATGCACACCTTGAGCGCGCTCTACGAGACGATGCTCAAGGAGATGCGCGACGCGGCGGGCGATGCGGGCGAGTTCTACACGCCGCGCGCGGTGGTGCAACTGATGGTGGCCGTGACCGATCCCCGGCTGGGCGAAATGCTGGAAGACCCCGCGTGCGGCACGGGCGGCTTTTTGGTGGAAGCTTTCGAGCATTTGCGGCAACAGGTGCAGACGGTGGAAGACCGCGAGATGCTGCAACGCTACAGTTTGCGCGGCGGCGAGGCGAAGGCGCTGCCCTATCTGTTGGCGCAGATGAACCTGCTGCTCCACGGCCTGGAAGCGCCGCAAATCGCTTACGGTAACAGCCTGGCGACGCCGCTCAAAGACATCGGGCCGCGCCAGCGCGTGGACGTGATCCTCACCAACCCACCCTTTGGCGGGGAGGAGGAGACGGGCATTCAGGACAATTTCCCCAAAGACAAGCGCACTTCGGAGACAGCGTTGCTGTTCTTGCAGCTTATCATGCGCAAGTTGCGCCGCACGCCCCGGCCCGGCCGGGCCGCCGTCGTCGTCCCCAACGGCACGCTCTTTGCCGATGGCGTCGCGGCGCGCATCAAGGAGCAATTGCTCACGGAGTTCAGCCTGCACACGATTGTCCGGCTGCCCAATGGCGTCTTCGCGCCCTATACCAGCATCCCCACCAATCTCTTGTTCTTCGAGGTGGGCGGCCCAACCCGCGAGCTCTGGGTCTACGAGCAGCCTTTGCCCGAAGGACGCAAGAGCTACACCAAGACCCAACCAGTGCGCTTCAGCGAGTTCGAACCGTTGATTGCGTGGTGGGGAGCGCGGGAAGAAAACGAGCGCGCCTGGAAGGTCAATATCGAAACGGTGCTCAAGTATGACGCCGAGGGCAACCTGCTCTCCGCCAATCTGGATGTGAAGAACCCCCACGGCGGCGAAGACATCGAACATCGCGCGCCAGAAACGCTGGTCGCGGAAATCGTGGCGCAAGAGCGGCAAATTTTGGCATTGATGGAGGAAATAGCGGTGGAGCTGGGAGAGAAGAAGGAACACGACGATTCACAGAGATAGCACAGAGAGGCCCGGAGAAAACTCTGTGTATCTCTGTGTAATCTATCAAGGAGAATGACCTATGGCAGCAGGTTATACGCAGGATCGCGCGGTATTGAACAAACTCACTGAACAGATTATTGGCGCGGCCATTGAAGTACATCGCCACTTAGGGCCAGGGCTGTTAGAATCAGCGTATGAAATATGCCTGGCTTATGAACTTGAACGGCTTGGCTTACAAGTCGAACGCCAGAAACCTTTGCCGCTGGTATACAAGGACATACACCTGGATCATGGCTATCGGATTGATTTGCTGGTAGCGCAACAAGTCATCATTGAATTGAAAGTGGTTGAGAACTTTACGCCTGTCCACACGGCGCAAATACTTTCGTACCTCAAATTCTCTGGTTGTCCGGTGGGGCTGCTGATGAATTTCAATGTGAAGATGCTCAAGGATGGCTTGCGGCGTTTTGTGATGTGAAAGGGAGAAGGGGAGAGGAACACAGAGATACACAGAGGTTGCTCCGTGCTATCTCTGTGTATCTCCGTGTATCGCTCTGTGAATCTCTGTGTTCCTTCGTGTTCTGCTCTGTGGTTTGCTAAAGATTTTTACACAGAGATTCACGGAGATGGCACAGAGAGGCACAGAGAAAATCTCTGTATATCTCCGTGTAAAAATGAGCGGCAAGGAAAGTAAAAATGTCAGATAATTTGAAGCCCGCGCGCGATGCAACGCCCTGGCCGATGGTAAAAATCGGTGATATCACCACCATAATCAAGCGATCCGAAGAACCCTTGCCGGGTGTTAAATACCGTCAAATTGGAGTTCGTCTTTGGGGCCAGGGGGCTTATGAACGTGAAACCTTGGATGGTATAAACACAAAATACAAAGAACTATACCGTGCAGAAGCAAATGATATTATTATCAACAAGATTTGGGCGCGGAATGGGAGCGTGGCGGTTGTTTCTTCAAACCTGGCTGGTTGTTATGGCTCTAGTGAATTTCCCATGTATACTCCAGACATTAACCTACTTGAACCTCAATGGTTCCATTGGATTACTAAAACAGCGTTTTTCTGGCAACAATGTAACGAAAAATCGTATGGCACAAGTGGGAAAAATCGCATTAGACCAGAACGCTTCTTAGAAATCGAAATCCCCCTCCCACCCCTGGACGAACAACGCCGCATCGTCGCCCGCATCGAGGCGCTGGCGGCCAAGGTCGAGGCGGCGCGAGAACTTAAAAAACATACAACGCATGAAACAAGTCATTTATGGAAAATGCTCAGCAGCATTGCACGCAATACAGAAAGCCCAATTAGAACATTGGATGAAATTGTTGAGTTTTGTGATGGTAGACGAGTGCCTCTAAGTGAAGCAGATAGAAACAATCGTAAAGGACCTTACCCATACTATGGGGCAAGCGGCATTATAGATTACATCGATGATTACATTTTTGATGAGGATCTGCTTTTACTTTCCGAAGATGGAGCGAACCTGATCTTACGGTCTAAACCAATTGCTTTTATTGCCAGGGGAAAGTATTGGGTTAATAATCATGCTCATGTCTTGCGTCCTAATCCAGAATTAGTTGACATTAAATTCCTCGAATATGTACTTTCAGATTACAATGTGAGTGAGTTCAACTTTGCTTCAGCACAAGCAAAACTTAATCAGAAGAATGCACGCAAGATAGCCTTCCCTTTGCCTTCTCTCCCTGAACAACACCGCATCGTTGCCCATCTCGACGCCCTGCAAGCCAAAATCGCTGCTGTGCAGCGCCATCAAGCCGCCACGCAGGCCCGCCTCGACGCGCTCATGCCGTCCATTTTGGATCGCGCCTTTCACGGCGAACTCTGATCACGCATTACGCACCACGTTTCACATAGCATTTCAGGAGGTACACAATGGGAGTCATACTGGCTGCGATTTCTGCTGGGGGATTGGTTGGCGTGGGCGATCAATACCTGTGTCTGTTCATCATGGCGATTGCGGCGCGTCTGGGCTTGATCACCCTCAACCCAACGACCGCGTTCATGGAATCCTGGTGGTTCATCGGCATCATGGCCGTATTCTGGGTTATCACCGCGCTACCGGCCTATCTTTCCACGGCCAGCCCTCTCGTGCTCAATGCGGTGAATACGGCGGCGCGTTTTCTCAGCGGCTTTGTGGTGCCCTTCTCTGCGGCGTTGCTTTCGCTCGCAGCGGCGGGAGCGATCGGCACCATGCACCCTGATATGCTCAATGTTCTGGAAACGCTCCGGCTTTTCAACGCCGAGGGGGGGATTGGCGCGACGGGCTGGCTGGTGGCCGGCGGTGGCGGCGCACTGGCCTCTGGCTTGACCGCGATGCGCTTTGTCGCCAAGCCCGGCATTGGCGCGATGACCGGCACGACCGGCCACTTGGCCGCGCCGGCCAATGCTACAGCCGAAAATATCGCCTCGATAGTGCTGATGACGCTGGCCTATGGGCTATCGCAGATCAACCCCTGGTTGCTGGTGGCTTTGATTGTCGTTGTCATCCTGCTGGTAACCATGCTGCTGGGGTTTGCGCTGTATCAGCTCTGGCGATTGCGCTGTGGCGTAGGGCGCGTCTTGCATCTGGCGCAAACCTACCCCAAAGTGGGGTTAGCCGTCATGGCTGAAGCCTTGCTATGGGGATCAGGCTGGCTGGTGTGGAAATACTGGGGGCGCGGAGTTGTCATGCTGGTGTTTTGGGGAGTGTTCGTGAGTGCTATTATCTTGGCTATCCCGCTGTTTTTGCCGTTCGCTATATTCCTGGGCTGTGCATTTATGGGAATCGGACTGCTATCAGCGCGCTCGTTGCTCCGCACCCTGGAGCAAGCGTTGGCGCTCCCGCAATCCTGTCTCCGGCCCACCCAGCGCAGCGAAGTCGCGCCGCAGCCGCTCTAACCGGCAACCCCCGGTGGCTGAGCCTGTCGAAGCCGAGCCTGTCGCAGCCCGGTGGCTGAGCCTGTCGCAGCCCACCACCGCCTTCATGAATTTTCGGACAGATTCTAACAAAAAAGCGCCGACCCCTTCCGGGTCGGCGCTTCACATGCTTCCCACAAAAGCCTCTAGTGTGGACTACATCCAGGTACAGAATTTTCTTCACGCATCACGTTTCACGCTTCATTGTATGTGACTGGCTCTGCGCGGATGAACATACCCGACGCCTTACCGCGCCTCGCCCCGCGTCACAAACTGCATCGTAATCGCCGCGAGGATGAAGAAGATGACCGGCATCAACAGCACCAGCCCGTAGTTCTCGAACTGCTCGATCAGCACCCCGTTTGCAATCGGCCCGGCGATGGCGGCCAGCTGCGAGGCAATGTAGTAAAACCCCGTGAACGTACCGATGTTCGCATCAGAGTCGGAGGTGTCAATAACCATCGGCAAACTGTTGATGTTGACCAAACTCCACGCCAAGCCGCCCACGCCCAGCACAATGCTGATGACGGTGATATTTGGCACAAGATAGCCTACCATCAACAACGCCGCGAAGACCGCCAGCCCCAGCGTGATGGTGCGCTTGCGCCCGATCCGCGCCGAAATGTAGCCGCTCGGCACGGCAAACGCGATGAACGCGATGTAGGAAATGCTCGTGAGCATCGAGGCGCGATCCTCGCTCACGCCCAACACGTTCACCCCATACGAGGTGAAGAACGTCTCGATCGCGTTGTAGCCAAAGAACCACAGGAAAATCGAAAGCATCAGCCACAACAGGCTCTTGCGTGCCTCAGGTGAGATGCGCCGTAGCCCGCGGAAAGCCCCCAACGCCTGCTCTTCCTCACGCTCCTCCGCCGCTACGAGGTGGCGCGGCTCCTGGACGTAGAAGACCAGCATCAAGACGGCAATTGCCATCAGTGCACCGCTGGCGATGAAGGGGAAGGCGATGTTCATCCGGTAGAGGATTGCGCCCAGCAGCGTGATGGTCACGCCGCCCACGCCGCCCATCAGGTTGATGATGCCGTTGGCCTGGCTGCGCAACGGTGAGGGGGTAAGATCAGGCATCAGCGAGATGATCGGCGTGCGAAACGCGGCCATTGCGGTGATGAAGACGCCCACCGCGAGGATGAAGAAAATCAGCGAGCCGCGCAATAGCTCCGTTTGACCGGAGAGCTCCGGCGGAACACCCTTGATGATGTAGGGGATAAGAATGAAGGCCGCAATGGAGATGGGGGCAAGCGTGACGATGAAGGGCTTGCGCCGCCCGCCCAACTTGGGCGCCCAGATGCGGTCACTCAAAATACCGACCAGCGGCAATAAAAACAACGCCACCATATTATCGAGCGTCATAACAAACCCTGTCCAACCGGTGCCCAACCCGAAACCGTTGGTTTTGGTCGCCAGATTCACATCAAAAGCAGCATTGCCCGCCTGGAGAAAAATAGGCACATAGTCGTTGTAAAGCTTCCACATCACACTGGTCCCGAAGAAACCAAAGCCGATAAGTAAGGTCTTGAAGATATCAAATTTGGGCCGCTCAGATTGATTTTCCATAAGACACCGTCCTTAAGTTTGGATTAAACGCAGCTCTAGTTGTAGCATGATTAGGGCAAGAAGCAAATCAGTTACTGTGACAAAATATTCGCCACTTTCGCCGGGGAAATTTAATACCACTACGGATAGTGGTTGATTAAACCATTGAGACACAATATGTGAGGGCTTTGCGAGCCTGAGATTAGGATAGCGAATACTTTAAGATACTAACACGATACCATCGTAGCGGTGGATGATATCGCGCATGGCGCAGAACTGCGCGTTGGGTTCTTCGGCTATCCGGAGTAGGTTTTTTGGCTCGTTGTCGAAGATGCTAATCCGGCAAGCCGGTCATAGCCAGGATGAGGCGCGTAGGTCGCGGCATCAATCGCCACTTGCAAAGGGAAACGTCCGAGTAAGGCATCCACTTCGCCCAGGTGCTCCGTCATCGCTTGTTGCATTTCCAACGAAGCGGCAATCGCATGCAACGCGTGACTTTCGCTGGTGAACAGCAGTATTCCGACGTCCCCCCCAACTTTTGCAGGTCGCCGCCATGCTCTCTGGTCGTCTTGATTAGAATCGCCAGGAACCGATCCAGCAACTTGGTCAATTCTTCCGCCCCGGCTCTGGAAGCGACCTGCGAGAACCGCTCAAATATGGCCGTGAAGCCATCAATATCGGTAAACATAAGGGCACCTTCAAGTAAATTCTAAACACTCTTGATTTTGCAATATATATATGATACAATACATATAAATATATACAAGGAGGCTAATCATGGTTGAAAATGGGCAAATGGCCCCAGAGTTTACCTTGACCTCAGATCAGGGCGAGACAGTGCGTTTAGCGGATTTTCGAGGGCGCAAAGTGGTATTGTACTTCTACCCCAAGGCGGATACGCCTGGATGCACGACCCAGGCCTGTGCTATCCGTGACGGATACCCGCGTTTGCAAGATGCACACATTACCGTGCTCGGCATCAGCCCGGATGCTCCGGCTGCGCTGGCAGCCTTTCGTGAAAAATACGCGCTCCCTTTCCCATTGTTATCCGACCCGGATCATCAGGTAGCTGGCGCTTACGGGGCCTGGGGCGAGAAGAAAATGTACGGCAAGACCTACGAGGGTATCATCCGCAGTCATTTTGCGATTGACGAAGCCGGGCGGGTGACAGATGCTAAAATCCAAGTGAAGCCGGAGACTACTGTGGAGTTGGCATTCCAACTACTGCCGTGAAGGAGCTGTTATGCGCAAAATGACCCGTCGCGAGCTGTTGCGTTGGGGCGCGGGCGGCTTGACCGCAATGATACTTAGCCAGTGTATGCCAAAGGAATTGCGTGATCCCGCACCGCCCCTTGCGCCTTTGCCTGGCGGGCTGGCGACTGTGCCTACAATCCCGCCTTCGCCCACACCACGCAGCGACCAAACCCCAATCTTGTTGCGCAATGAGAATCGCCCCGGATTCTATGTCCGCTACTACAAGCCGTTTCCGCCGGTGGATGTGGATGCCTGGCAGTTGACAATCAACGGGTTGGTGCGCGCGCCACAAGCACTGCGGTTGGCCGATCTGGAGCAGTTCTCGCTCGTCAAGCAACGCTCACGGATGAAATGCGTCGAAGGGTGGTCAGTGGCAGCCCAGTGGGAGGGCTTGCGCCCTGCCGACCTGGTAGCCCTGGTGCAGCCTTTGCCTGAAGCGACGTGGGTACATTTCTATTCGGCTGATGATTATTATGAGTCACTTCCCCTGGATGACTTTCTCGCGGCACGCACTATGTTGGCCTATCGCATGAACGAGATGCTGCTGCCGCCAGAATATGGCGCGCCGTTGCGGCTGATTTTCCCGGACAAGTATGCCTACAAGGGACCAAAGGCCATCACAACCATTACATTTGCCAGCGAATCATTGGGAGGGTATTGGTCTACAGTAGGGCCTTACTCTGAAAGCGGTGATGTGCAGACCAGTGGCGACTATGCTTTGGATTTGCGCGACGCGCGCCAACATGGTGCAGGTGAGGTTTTTTATGAGGATGGGTTCGAATCTACAGAAATCCCGTGAAGCATGCCCTCATTTAGCAGACAACCCAAGGTGCTACCGGTGCGTTAGAATGTTTATAGGACACGGATTTGCATAGATTTCACGGATTGTGTAGTGGCGGCTTTAACCGCTCTGTGCCCGGCCAAAACGCCAAAGATGTTGCTATGAGCAAAATTCACCAATGTACAATTACGCATCAATCCCCGCGCGCCGGGCGAAAGCGATAGCCTGTCGCCGGTTTTCCAACTGTAGCCGCTCCAAAATCTCCCCCATGTGATATTTCACCGTGCGCTCGGTGATAAACAATGCGGTTCCAATTTCCTTGTAGGTCTTGCCCTGAGCTACCAGTTCAAGGATTTCTATCTGACGGGGTGTCAAGTCCGTGTGATCTCTTGCTTCACGGCTTGTGGTTTCCGGGAGCGGCTCGATCGGTAGCTCTTGTGCAAAATCTTGTAATACCTGCGCGGCAATCCCCGGCGAAAGCACCACTTCTCCGCGCATGATATCCGCAATCAGCTGGCTGAGACCATCGGCGCTCAGGTTTTTGAGCAAATACCCGGACGCACCACTCTTGAGCGCCTGGTAGATGTTCTTTTCCTCAGCCGAGACGGTGAGAATGACGATTTTTGTGTCTGGTAAATCACGCTTGATGCGCAGCGTGGCTTCCAAACCGTCACATTCCGGCATATTCAAATCCATCAATACCAGGTCGGGACGTAGGTTGCGTGCAAGATCGTGTGCTTCCAAGCCATTGCGCCCCATCCCTACCACCTCTAGCCCGCGAGCAGACAATAGATTGCGCAATCCTTGTAAAAACAAGGGATGGTCATCCACCAACAAAATCCGCAATTGTGGCAGCGCCTTGAGCGGATGTCGGCGGGGCATATCCACTGTAATCGTCGTGCCGGTGGCGAAGGCGGTTTGCACACTGAAACGTCCCCCCACAGCCTCCGCACGTTCAATCATCACCTGTAGACCCATGTGCGCCTGTGATGGGCCGCGTTCCAGCAAATGCTCGATGGTCAGATTAAAGCCCTGACCACTATCGCTGATAATCACCGTGACCGCCTCGGCATCCAGGCGCAGCGTGACGCACGCTGAGATAGCCCCACTGTGTTGGCGGGCATTATTAAGCGCTTCCCGGATAATATAGAGCAGTTGCGCCTCGGCCTCGGGTTCGGCTAGTATGTCCGGGAGTTCCGCAGGTAAATTCAGTTGAACTTCAAAGCCATATACTTCGGCAAATTGTTTAACGGTCTCGTGTAATTGTGACAAGAAAGGCAGGGCCATTTCTTCCCCACGCTTGAGTCCCAGGATGTAGCCCCGCACATCACTGTGCGCGTCACGGGTGACCTGGCCTAACCGCTCTAACAACTCCGCCGCGATAGTCGGATCATCCTTAAGGTAGTCCAACGCGGCTTGCGATTGCACATTGAGATAGCCGAGCACTTGCCCAATGCCATCGTGCAGATCACGGGCCAACCGTTCCCGTTCTTTGAGGGCTGCGAGCTGTCGCTGATGCTCCAGGATTTGCTCCCGTGCCTGTTTGCGCTCAGTGATATCGCGCCCCACGCTCAGCACCTCTTGCAGATGTCCTGCTGCATCAAAAAATCCCTGATCGTACCATTCGTACCAGGCCTGTGTTCCATCAGGCCAAAGCATGGGCCGCTCGTGTGTGAAGGTTGGCGATTCCGGTGTGAGTTGGGCAAGCACATCTTGTGCCAAACGCTGCTCAGCTTCAAGCAAAAACGTTATGAAGGACTGGCCTAACAGGTCGGCCTCTTGCTGGCCTAGCATGCGGCAATAAGCCGCATTGACGAAGGTGAGGGTAGTATCGGGCAGATAGCGACAGATTACCTCATGTTGTGACTGCACGACAAACTGGTAACGCGCTTCGCTCTGGCGCAATGCTTGCTCGGTGCGTTTGATATTGGTAATATCGCGCACCACGCCGAGATAGGCGTATGTTACGCCGGTTACATTCTGCAACGGGTTGAGTTGCGCCATGAACCAGCGTTCTGCTTCTCCGGCAGCCAAGGGATAAGTGAATACTTGTGTCATCCGGCCCTTGCGTAACGCCGTAATGGCTTGCTCCAATTGCTCACTCACTGCGGGCGGCAGAACCTCTCGATACGAGCGTCCCAGAAAATGTTCCGGGCGCATATAGAGCTCCGCGGCTTTGGTGGGCTGATAATACTCGCTGAAGCGACCTTCGCGGTCAATGACAAAAACGTAATCTTGCATTGAGGCTAAGAGTGCGCTCAATCGCGCCTCGCGTGCGCGGAGCGTATTCTCGGTGTGCTTGCGCGTGGTAATGTCTTGCCCTAACAGCATCCACCCCTTGAGCTGCTCCCGATTATCGCGCAACGGCCAGCTACGCCATTCGTAATGTGTGTGCGTGTCAGCATGATAGCGCGTGGTCTCGATGAACGGGGAAGCCTCGGTTTGCAGCAGTTCGAGCAGCTCAGGATAAGGCCCTAACAAAACCGTCACCGGTAAGGGGAGTGCCACCGGTTCTGCCAGGTCGAGCAGTTGCCGCGCGGCACGATTTATATCCACCAGTGAGTGCCGCTCATCCAACACAAAAATAGCCGCTTGCATAGTTTCGAGTAGCAGTTCGCGCGCCAGAGGTTTGACCGCAAACAGCCGGTAATGGTAGAGACTAATAAAAAATGCGCCGCTCGCCAGCATGAAACTAATAGGGGTATAATCCTTCCGCAGCCAGGGGAAAATACGCAACAAATACACCAGGCTGATAGCGATAGGTAGCAAGCTGCCTATTACGAGCCAGATATACTGCGCTGAGCGCGGTTTGCTCCGGCTTACGTGCTGGTGCAGAAACAGGCCTGTACCCAGCAGTGTCAATCCATAACTGTGCATGATAAACACCCAAGCCCAAGCGCCGCGTGTGATGATTTGCATTGCCAGCAGGCCGTCTATAGGAATAAAAATGTAGGCCCGCCAGATCAACTGATGCACATCGTTGGTCCATACCAAGGCTACGGTAATGAGTGGTATAAGGAAAGTCCATTCTATGTAGCGCCAGGGAAAGTAAGAATGTTTTTTCGTGTACGCCAGTGCGAAGATTAACCATAGCGGTGGGGTAAACATAGCAAAAAGGTAAGTAAGCTTGGCCCAGAACAAGGTACTTTCAGGTGTAGGGGCGATGAGCTCCAGCGTATTGCATACTAGCCAGCCAACAATCGCAAGTGCTAAACGCACTAGCGCGCACGCCTCGCGCGGCGCTGCGGCACGATGTGCCCAGGCATACAATGCTATATTGATACAAGCAATCGCTGCCAACGCTGCAAGTGCGGTAAAAAGCGTATACTGTAAGTGGTAAGCCATACCTTTATTATAAATGAGTATAGGACAAACAAAAGGCATTATTCGGTTACAAATGTGTAAGAGTTAGGCCGTTCCAAGAAAATAAACTATCCAGGTTTTGACGCTGGCGCAGGAACTTTCTTGTGATGTGGCGTGCTTTAAATCTTGGAACTACCTTAGGAAGCACTTGTGATACGTCGGTTAGTGGTTTTTGCTGACATGCCGATTAGCGCGCGCGCTCCTTGCCAGCGGCCCAAAAGCAGGTAGAATGCCTTTCTATTATGGAAGGTGAAAATCTGCTCTCCGGTCAGGCGCGACAGATGACACGCGCGGCAGCGTTAATCTCTCTGGGCAACATCGTTAGCCGTGTGCTAGGGCTGCTCCGGGAGATGGTCAAGTCATACTTCTTTGGCGCGGGCGGCGCGGTGAGCGCCTTTGACGTAGCCGCGCAGGTCCCCACCATGCTCTACGACCTGCTCACCGGCGGTATGTTGAGCTCTGCCCTGGTGCCGATCTTCTCCGATTACGCACGCCCGGAGAAACGCGCGGCCCTCTGGGAACTGCTTAGCCTGCTACTTTCACTGTTGGGGTTATTCCTCGGCGGTGCGGTGGTGCTCATCGAGTTCGCCGCACCGACTGTAGCACAAGTATTGAGCGGTGGGCTAGACCCCGAATACCTCGCGCTCGCCGCCGAGATGATCCGTATCACTACGCCAGCGATCCTCTTCCTCAACATCGCGGGGCTGCTGTCCGCCGCGCTCTACGCACTACAACGCTTCGAACGCCCCGCCTTCATCGGAGCCGTTTCCAACGCCACCCTCGTCATCGCGGTAGTGCTATTGGGACGCACCGCCCTTGGGCCGCGCAGCCTGGCCATAGGCCTGCTGATAGGCAGCATCGCGCAAGTCGCGCTGCAATTGCCCGCGCTCCGGGGTGCGCGCTTACGCTTTGTCTCACCGTTTCACGGCCACCCAGCGTTAGCGGCTATCGGGCGGTTGTACTTACCCATCGGCCTGGGGTTGATCGTGGATCAGGCCGCCGTCGCGCTCAGCTACAACCTCGCCTCGCGCACTGGGCCTAGCGGCATCGCCTGGATGAAGTACGCCGCCACACTAATCCAGTTTCCGCTAGGCATGGTGGTTACAGCCGTCTCAGTCGCCATCCTGCCGGCCCTGTCCCGTTACGCCGCCGACGCCGAAGAAGAAGCATTCCGCGCGACGCTGGCCCAGGGCTTACGGATGGTATTGATACTCATACTCCCGGCCACGCTGGCGATGCTGGCGCTTACCGAACCGCTAGTTGCGTTGATTTTCCAGCGGGGCAATTTTAGCAGCGCCGACACAGCAGCCACGGCCCAGGCATTGCGTTTTTCGCTCTTGGGATTAGTCTTCGCTGCACTCGATCAACCCTTAATTTTTGCCTTCTACGCACGCAAGAACACCTGGACTCCGGCACTAGTCGGCGTGGTCACGGTGTTGCTATACACAGGATTGGCGTTAGGGCCTACCCTATTGCACGCGCCCCGCCTGAGCGAACTCATTCTTGCCAACTCACTCAAACTTGCAACCCACGCTCTCCTGATGCTCTACTTATACAAGCGCATGAGCGGTTCGCTCCGACGCTATCGTGTAGGTCATGCCGCAGTGTTAGCATTGCTGGCCTCCACATTGATGACGTTACCCCTGTTGGGCGTTTCTAATCTGTTGGCGGATGCGCGCTTCCGCGCGGCTGCGCTACTCCCACTTACTGCAACTGGCATGCAGCTATCCGACTGGTTGACTGGTGCGCCCGGCTTGCTGTTCCAAATTGTGCTAGCCGGGGGTACCGGCGGCATCTGTTATTTATGGATCATTCAACGCATGGGCCTAGAAGAAATCATGCTCTTACAGACCATGATTGTGCGTCGCTGGCAAGGTCTCTGGCGGCGATAATACCGGAGGCTTACACGTGCATCCCTGAGCCTGTCGCAAGGTACGCATTGCGTAAGGTCTGTCCGAAAACGACGGAGCAGCTGCTCTGCATGACATAATGATTGAGGGAGAAACACTTGATGAAGCACCAAGTCTGGTTATGGCTGCTACTGCTGACACTGCTAGCAGGTTGCACAGCCCCGGCTGCACCCGTAGCAGAACCGCTACTGATTCTCTGGCATTCGTTCAATGGCGCAGAGCGCCAGGCCCTCCAAAGCATCAGCGACGCTTTCAACGCGGATAATCCCTGGGGCCTGCATCTGGTCGTGGAATACCAGGATCAGATTTTCGAGAAAGTCGCCGCTGCAACGCCGGAACAGCGCCCTGACCTGGTTGTAGTATGGCCTGAAATGATGGATATATATCGCCAGGCCGGGCTGTCTGCCGATCTAACGCCCTTACCACCAGGGCTGCACTTTGATACTGATGATCTACTGCCCATGGCACGGGCCTTGTTTAGCACACAAGGAGAACTCCAGGGGATTCCTTTGGGACTAAGCACCTATCTCATCTACTACAATGCCGATTGGCTCAGTGATTTAGGTTACAACCAACAATCACCCACCTGGGAGGACTTACGTCGTGCGGCATGTGCCGCCAGCGATCCACTCAAGGAACAAGTAGGGCTAGGCTTACCCACCAGCGCTGGAGCCTTGATGGCACAATTAGCCGCCAGTGGCGCGCAACTAAGCGATGCGGAAGGCAACTACACTCTTTTTAAGCCAGAGACGCTAATCGCGGCGGCCAACTTACACTTCCTGTTAGCAGATCGCTGCGCCGGACAATATATACTCGCCGCAGAGGGCGTGAATCAGTTGAACGATCACCAAATCGCTATGCTCATAGATTCCAGCCAGCGCCTGATGGAAATAGAACAACAGCGTATCCAGGGCCGCCGTTTCTCGCTCTCACTAGGGCCAGTGCCGGCCATAGATGGTCCTGGGCCAACACTCTGGTACGGGCCGGGATTACTGTTATTAGCCCCTGAAGGCCCCCGTCGCCAGGCAGCCTTACAAGCGATGAATTGGTTTATATCGCCCGAAGCACAGCAAATTTGGCGCACAACCACCCAACAATTGCCCGTCCGCCGCACCCTGCTAGAAACATACCTGCAAGACAATACTGACCACACCACAGGCGAAAACGCGCTTTTTGCCCTCACGCTTGAGGCAGCGGATACCGGGCAGTGGGCGATTTGGCCCAATCATCCCAACGCCGCCGGTTGTCGCGCGGCACTATTGGAAGGCATGTTCCACATGGGGCAAACCACCGCGCCAGAGGCGTTATTGATTACGATTCAAGCCCAATGCAAAGGGGTCGAGCCATGAGTAATTCCTATTCAGCATGGTTGGCAACAGCGCAAGCCATTATCACAGAGGCAAGCCCGTTACTGCATAGGGCTTGGGGACAAGCCCATACTGTCCACAATAAAGGTGTGCGCAACATCGTCACCGAAAGCGACGTGGCTGTAGAGCAATTGGTGCTGCAACGCCTACGCGAGCACTTCCCCGACCATGCCATCACCTCCGAAGAGGCCGGGGCGCAAACTAGCAGCGCAAAAGTACGTTGGATACTCGATCCGTTGGACGGGACGACTAACTTTTCCCGCGACATGCCGCTGTTTTGCATCTCACTGGCCGCAGTAGTGCATGACGAACCGGTCGTGGGCATCATCCACGATCCGCTGCGCGGGCATACTTTTGCAGCCTTGCGCGGGGGTGGCACCACGCTTAATGGGCAAGCCCTGCACACATCCGGCATTACCCACCTGCATGAGGCCATGTTCGCGGTGGACTGGCCGCGCGACGAGACGCTACGACGCACCATGCACGGATTGACAGGCAAAATACTTGCGCGCGGGCGTACTTTACGCGCACTTGGTACGGCAGCGCTGGCAATGACCTACGTCGCTACCGGCTGGCTTGATGTATATGCCGCGCTTAGCTTAAGCGCGTGGGATCAGGCGGCGGCGGGCCTGCTAGTGCAGGAAGCCGGAGGGTGTGCAGCGACACTCTCTGGCGCACCCTGGACGATTCACGCGCCTGATCCGCTGTTCACGGCCACGCCACAATTGCTGACCGCGTTCCGTAGATTGCAAAGTGAGGAGAACGATGCGTAAGTTACGCACCTGGTTGCTGTGGAGTTTGATGATATGTCTGGCAGTCAGTAGCCTTCCACTACGGGCACAAGCTGACAGCGGGCAAGAATTGTACGCGCTGATCAATCAGGCCCGGTTAGGCTCTGGCCTACCGCCGCTAGGCTGGTCTACACGCCTTAGCGAAGCCGCACAGCGCCACGCCAACGACATGGCTACCAATCGCCTCATCCAAAGCGACGGCTCGGATGGTTCCACCTATCGCCAGCGTATCCGCGACGCTGGCTATCGCGCCTGGAACGAGGGGCTGATCGTTTACGAGACATTCTGGGTCGGCTTAGGCGGCGCTACCAACACTATCAACTGGCTTCAAGCCAATGCCTGGAGCGCCTTTAGTGATGAACGTTACCGCGAGGTGGGTATAGGTTATGCCACCGACAACCAGGGGGTACGCTACTTCGTCATGAATCTGGGCGCGCGCCCCAACGTGCTGCCCATTTTCATCAACGATGGTGCTCCCACTACCGATTCGCCCCAAGTCGCCGTCCGCCTGACTAACGAGGAAACTGAGCCGCTGGGAGAGGGTAACTGGATCGGCAAAGCCATTGAAGTACGGCTAAGCAATACGCCACAGTTCGAGGATGAACCCTGGCAACCATGGAGCTCGCTGTTGCCGTGGGAACTGGATGGATCACAGCCGGGCGAGTATGCCGTTTATGCGGAGTTCCGTGACGGTGCCGGGCGTATAACCCAATCACAAGACACAATCCGGCTGGTGTCCAGCGGACAAACCGAAATCACTCCCGTCGCGCCCGGTACGGCAGAACCACTTGTCACACCTACCGAAACGCCGGAAGAACATATTACACCACTGCCGACACCCGCCCCCCCCGATCTGCCGACCCTTCTGCCGCCGGAAATCATTACAACCCCAGAGTCTGTCGCGCCGACGCCGACACCGCTGCCCCCAGTGGAAATACCACCTATTACACCGCATCCTACCTGGACGCCGTTACCGGTGGCCCTCCCGGTCGAGACGCAACCGGTGGACTGGCCGCTACTGATGGTGTTTGTCTTGCAGGGTTTCGCGCTGCTTCTAGGGATGGCAGCCTTCCTCAAACGACACTAAACACGCACATAGGAGAAAAAACGATGCACCGGTTGCGCAAACACCCGGCCCTGCGCAAGGGGCTGCTTATTTTTCAAGACTATCTTTTGATTACCGTGGGAGCTGTGTTATTGGCAGTCAATGTCAACATGTTCCTGGCACCCAATCAGGTAATCTCCACCGGCATCACCGGTCTGGGAATGCTGGCAAACTATCTCTGGGGCTGGCCCATTGGGCTGGTGACGCTGCTACTCAACTTGCCGCTGCTGCTGGCCGGAGTGCGCTGGGGGGGGGGATTACGCTTTTTTCTTGGCACGATCTATGCAGTGCTGGTGATGACACTCATGATTGATTGGTTAGCGCCGTTTATCCCTCCAATCCTCGGCGATCCGCTAATTTACACCCTGTTCGGCGGTTTACTGGATGGGATCGGCATTGGACTGGTAGTGCGCAGCCGAGCGACCACTGGCGGCACAGATATTGTAGCCCAGTTATTGAATCGCTATCGCGGGATGCCATTCGGGCAAGTCTTCATGGTTGTCAACAGCATAATCCTAATGGCAGGGGCCATCGTAGTGGGACTGGTCCCCGTGCTGTACGCGCTCATCGTCAACTTCGTTTCTGCGCGGGTGGTGGATATGGTACAGGAAGGCGTGCGTTACGCGCGCACGGTGTTCATTGTCTCCAATAAGAATGAGCAAATCCGCCAGCGCATCTTCCAAGAGTTACACCGAGGTATCACCATTTTCGACGCACGCGGCGGTTACACGGCGACGCCCCGGCCCGCCCTCTATGTGGTCATTTCGCGCCCAGAGCTCACTACGCTCAAGCGGTTAGTCGCAGATATTGACCCCCAAGCCTTTATCGTAGTTTCGGAGGCGCAAGAGGTGCTCGGTGAAGGTTTCAAGCCAGTGCAAGAACTGGCTACCTGAACTGGGAACAGCGAATATGCTGGTGATAGTGCCTTCAAGTCTCAGCGATTAGAGTAACGCATTTACAAACGTGATTAGCGTGGCTATACGCTATACCGGCTGGCGGTATCTTCCACAGATACGAGAGTCTCAACTGCATTGCACCTCATAAAACTACATGCTTACCTCCGCGCTACATGTTTAGCCTTGTTGATCTTGCCCCCCAGTTACTGCGGGTTCTCTGATCCTCTTCTTTCTCCGCTGCGCTTGCTTGCAGACACGACTGGACTATACTCTATCTATGGAAAAGCAACAAAAAGCTATCTCCAAATGGCGCAAGGGATTGTTGATTACGGTCGGTGTTGTGAGCGTGAGCCTGGGCTTCATCGGGATTTTTATTCCGCTGTTGCCCACCACGCCGTTCCTGCTCTTGGCAGCAGCCTGTTTCATCCGCAGTTCCGAGCGGCTGCATCACTGGCTCATGCACCACAAGTGGATGGGGCCTTACATCTACAACTACTACCACCATCGCGTGATGTCGGTGCGCACCAAGGTCTTCACGCTGGGGTTACTGTGGTTGACCATCGGCTATACCGCGCTAATGGTGATAGAGCGATTATGGGTGCAGGTGCTGTTGTTTATCATCGCTGTGGGCGTGACCATACATCTGGCACTGCTGCGCAGCCACGTCCCGAAGCAGGAATCGTAGCCTGGCGCATGGCTTAGAATCTATCCGAAAATTCACAAAGGCGGTGGTGGGGTTCGGCAGGCTCACCCACCGCCTGCCGAACCCCA
>CAZDDI010000043.1:21540-37856 GCA_964504195.1 uncultured Anaerolineales bacterium | reverse complement strand
CACGGGCCATTTGCCCGCGTATGTGTGGGCGGTGCAGGATTTGTTACCGGGGCAGGGTGGGGTGATCACTGTGACTGGCCTGGTGCAAATTCCTACTGCAGCGGGGGCTTACTTGAACACGGCCGTCGTCTCTGCGGCAGAGGAGGCTTATCCGCATAACAACACTGCTACCGTAAACTTTACGGTGCTCAATGTGCCGCCGCTTTTCACCAGTGAGCCGGTGACCGCGGCGGTGCAGACGCTCCCCTACACTTACGCGGTCGTCGCCACAGATGCCAATGGGGTTGGCACTCTGGCCATAACTGCGCCGGGGTTGCCAGCGTGGCTGGCGCTCACCGATCATGGCAACGGGTCGGCAACGCTGGCTGGTACGCCGAATCTGAGTCACTTAGGGCCGTATCCGGTCACGTTGCGCAGCACCGATGGCGGCGGGCTGTTTGTTGACCAGTCCTTCACCATCATTGTGACGGAGGCCCCGTTTGTGGATGTCGCCTTGAGCAAGGCCGTTATGCCGGGCAGCGCCGCACCGGGGCAGGCGCTTACGTTTGTGTTGACGCTTTCCAACCAGGGCAATATCCCGGCGACGCAGGTGGTTGTTACCGATACGGTGGCGCTGCTGACTGGAGTGACGTTCACTTCCGACCTGCTCATCACCAACACGGGCCATTTGCCCGCGTATGTGTGGGCGGTGCAGGATTTGTTGCCAGGACAGAGTGGGGTTATCACCGTGACCGGTCACTTGCAGTCGCCGCTGGCGGTAGGAACTTACATGAACACTGCGGTGATTGCGGCTGCCAATGATACTGTAGCGGATAACAATACCGCTACGGCGACTTTCAATGTGCTCAATGTGCCACCGCTTTTCACCAGTGAACCGGTGACCGCGGCGGTGCAGACGCTCCCCTACACTTACGCGGTCGTCGCCACAGATGCCAATGGGGTTGGCACTCTGGCCATAACTGCGCCGGGGTTGCCAGCGTGGCTGGCGCTCACCGATCATGGCAACGGGTCGGCAACGCTGGCTGGTACGCCGAATCTGAGTCACTTAGGGCCGTATCCGGTCACGTTGCGCAGCACCGATGGCGGCGGGCTGTTTGTTGACCAGTCCTTCACCATCATTGTGACGGAGGCCCCGTTTGTGGATGTCGCCTTGAGCAAGGCCGTTATGCCGGGCAGCGCCGCACCGGGGCAGGCGCTTACGTTTGTGTTGACGCTTTCCAACCAGGGCAATATCCCGGCGACGCAGGTGGTTGTTACCGATACGGTGGCGCTGCTGACTGGAGTGACGTTCACTTCCGACCTGCTCATCACCAACACGGGCCATTTGCCCGCGTATGTGTGGGCGGTGCAGGATTTGTTGCCGGGGCAGAGCGGGGTTATCACCGTGACCGGGCGCTTGCAGTCGCCGTTGGCGGTGGGAACTTACATGAACACTGCGGTGATTGCGGCTGCCGATGACACTGTAGCGGCTAACAATACCGCTACGGCGACCTTCAATGTGCTCAATGTCCCCCCCGTTTTCACCAGTGCGCCGGTGACGGCGGCGGTGCAGACGCTCCCCTACACTTACGTGGTCGTCGCCACAGATGCCAATGGGGTTGGCACTCTGTCCATAACTGCGCCGGGGTTGCCAGCGTGGTTGGCGCTCACCGATCATGGTAACGGGTTGGCAACGCTCGCTGGTACGCCGAACCTGAGTCACTTAGGGCCGTATCCGGTCACGTTGCGCAGCACCGATGGCGGCGGGCTGTTTGTTGAGCAGTCCTTCACCATCATTGTGACGGAGGCCCCGTTTGTGGATGTTGCCTTGAGCAAGGCCGTGACGCCGGGCAGCGCCGCACCGGGGCAGGCGCTTACGTTTGTGCTGACGCTTGCCAATCACGGCAATATCCCGGCGACGCAGGTCGTTGTTACTGACACGGTGGCGCTGCTGACTGGAGCGACGTTCACTTCCGACCTCATTATCACCAACACGGGACATTTGCCCGCGTATGTGTGGGCGGTGCAGGATTTGTTGCCGGGGCAGAGCGGGGTTATCACCGTGACCGGGCGCTTGCAGTCGCCGTTGGCGGTGGGAACTTATACGAACACTGCGGTGATTGCGGCTGCCAATGACACTGTAGCGGCTAACAATACCGCTACGGCGACCTTCACTGTGCTCAATGTCTCCCCCGTTTTCACCAGTATGCCGGTGAATGCAGCTGTGCAGGACATGCCGTACACTTACGCTATCGTTACTGCTGATGCTAATAGTGATGCTGTAGCCATCACGGCTCCTACATTGCCGACCTGGTTGCTGCTGACGGATCATGGTAATGGCACGGCAACGCTCTCTGGTGTGCCAGATAGCAGTCAGCTAGGCGCGCATGCAGTGGTGTTACGTGTTACCGATAGCGGCGGACTTTTCAAGGAGCAGGCTTTTACTATTGCGGTTAGTGACACCCCTTATGTGGATGTAACCTTGAGCAAAGTGGCCGTATCCGCCAGCGTTGCGCCGGGCGAGGTTCAGACTTTTGTATTGACGTTCGCTAATCAGGGTAATGTCGCTGCCACGCAGATAGTTGTAACTGACACAGTGGCGCTGCTAACTGGAGCAACCTTCACTTCTGATCTTACCATTACCAACACGGGATATCTTCCCGCGTATGTATGGGCGGTGCCAGATTTGCTCCCCGGTCATCATGGCGTCATCACCGTGACCGGTTTCTTGCAGGTTCCGCTGGCCGCAGGCGTGTACACGAATACCGCCGTTATTACAGCTGCCAATGATACTGAGGCGGATAACAATATCGCTACGGCAACCTTCACGGTGCTCAATGTGCCCCCGATTTTTACCAGTATGCCAGGTACCACCGCTGCGCAGGGTATCCTCTATACCTACAATGTTGTCGCTACGGATGCCAATGGCGATGTTTTGACCATGACGGCGACGACATTACCGGAGTGGTTGGATTTCAGCGATCTCGGTGCCGGTATGGCAGCGCTTTCCGGTACGCCGGATAGCAGCCATGTAGGCCCCTATTCTGTTACATTGCAAGTTACTGATAGTGGTGGCCTCTTCACACAACAGTCCTTCATCATTACTGTCAGTGAGGCGCTGCGTTTGTACTTGCCTTTGATTATGCGTCAGTAAAATACGCAAGCGCATTGGCGTTGTATGCAAGACCGGGCAGGTTTACAAACCTGCCCGGTCTTTTTTTTGTAGGTGTCAGACGCGTTATTCTGTGACGGTTTCTGCCGTTTGTTCTGCGATAAAGACCAGTGTATCGTCCCGCGTATCCACTTGCACGATCGCGCCGGCGGCAAAGCGCCCTTCAAGAATCGCCAGTGATAATGGGTCTTGTAGTGTTCGCTGGATGGCGCGCTTGAGCGGGCGGGCGCCGTAAGCCGGGTCGTAGCCCACATCCGCTAGATATTCGCGGGCCGCAGGTGTCAGGTTTAGGGTAATTTCGCGCTCTTGTAACATCTCGCGCAGCCGTTTGACCTGGATCTCCACGATTTGCGCCAGGTCTTCGCGCGTTAGCTCGCGGAAGAGGATGATGTCATCAATACGGTTCAGGAACTCTGGCCGGAAGGCGTGATCCAGTTCCGCCATGACCTGATTATGCGCCGCCTCCACACCATGCTCCTTGATCCACCGGCTACCGATATTGCTGGTCATAATGATGAGCGTATTAGAGAAATCCACCGTGCGTCCGTGACCGTCGGTGAGTCGTCCATCATCTAGCAGTTGTAGGAGGATATTGAAGACTTCTAAATGCGCTTTCTCGATTTCATCGAGCAGGATGACAGCATACGGGCGGCGGCGGATCGCCTCTGTGAGCTGACCGCCCTCCTCGTAACCCACATAGCCGGGCGGCGCACCGACCAGCCGCGAGACGGTGTGCTTTTCTTGATACTCGCTCATATCAATCCGCACGAGAGCCTCTTCGGTATCGAACAGGAACATTGCCAGGGCGCGTGCCAGCTCGGTCTTGCCTACGCCGGTCGGCCCTAGGAATAGGAACGTGCCCATGGGCCGGTGGGCCGCTTGCAGCCCCGCACGCGAGCGGCGCACGGCATTGGAAACCGCCTGTACGGCTTGATCTTGTCCAATGACCTGCTCGTGCAACGCATCTTCCATGCGCAGGAGTTTCTCGCGTTCGCCTTCCATCAGCCGGGAAACCGGCACCCCTGTCCAATTCGCGACGACACTGGCGATGGCCTCTGGGCCAACTTCTTGATGCAATAGCGGGCTTTCGCCTTGGGTTTGCTTGAATCGCTGTTCAGCTTCATCGAGGCGTTGTTGTAACACTGGTGCTTCACCGTGGCGCAGCCGAGCGGCTAACGCTAAGTCGGCCTGGCGCTCGGCCTGTTCAATCTGTACCTTGAGGGCTTCTATTTGCTGTTGCAAGTCCTGTAGCTCTTTGATGGCGGTTTTTTCTTGTTCCCAGCGTGCATTTAGGGCTTGCTGCTGCTCTTGCAGGTCGGCCAACTCGGGCTTGAGTTTGCCCAACCGTTGGCGGCTGGCTTTGTCGCGCTCCTTTTTGAGCGCCTCACGCTCGATCTCCAATTCCATGATACGCCGTTCCAGGCGATCCAGATCCGCCGGTTTGGAGTCAATTTCCATCTTGAGCCGGGCTGCCGCTTCATCAATCAGGTCAATGGCCTTATCGGGCATTTGCCGCCCGGTGATGTAGCGTTGGCTGAGTGTTGCTGCGGCGATGAGCGCCGCATCCTGAATACGAACACCGTGATGGGTATCGTAACGCTCCTTGAGACCGCGCAAGATACTGATGGTTTCGCTAACTGAGGGTTCATCCACATAGACCGGCTGGAAGCGCCGTTCCAACGCCGCGTCCTTCTCGATGTATTGGCGATACTCATCCAGTGTGGTCGCGCCGATGGTGTGGAGCTCGCCGCGCGCCAGCATCGGCTTGAGCAAATTGCCGGCATCCACCGCACCTTCGGCTTTACCAGCGCCCACAACAAGGTGTAACTCGTCAATGAACAGGATGATCTTGCCCTCGGAGTTAGCGACTTCGTTCAATACGGCTTTGAGCCGTTCTTCGAACTCGCCCCGATACTTGGCGCCGGCAATGAGTGACCCCATATCCAGTTGGAAGATACTCTTGCGCTTGAGGCTTTCGGGTACATCGCCGCGCACGATGCGCTGCGCCAGGCCCTCGACGATGGCAGTCTTGCCTACGCCAGCTTCGCCCACCAGCACCGGATTGTTTTTGGTGCGCCGGGTGAGGATTTGCATGATACGGCGGACTTCTTCATCGCGGCCGATGACTGGATCGAGTTTACCCTGATCCGCCAGCTGGGTGAGATCGCGCCCGTATTTTTCCAATGCGGCGTAACTGGCTTCGGGATTGGCGCTGGTGACACGCTGGCTGCCACGCACGGCCTGCAACGCGCGCAGGACGGATTCACGGTTAAGGCCATACGTCCCTAGCAAGCGGGCGATCTCGCCCGCGCTGGAATCTGACATTGCCAGCAGCAAGTGTTCGACACTGACGTATTCATCGCGGAGGCTGTCGGCTTCACGCTCAGCGGCCTGCAAGATGCGTGCGGTGGCCGGTGACGCACTCACTTGCCCGGTTGCGCCGTGAGCGCGAGGGCGGCGGGAGAGGGCCTGCCGCACGTCGTTGGCAAGCCGTTGTGGATCGCCACGGAGCTGTAAGACTACGCGCGGTACAATTCCCTCGGCCTGTTCGAGGAGGGCCAGTAGGAAATGCTCTGGCTCGATTTGCGGATGACCGTATTCCTGTGCGATACCTTGCGCGCGGAGTAGGGCCTCTTGTGATTTTTCGGTGTAGCGGTTCACGTCCATGATGGCTCCTGGGAGTAAGATTTAGTTAGGTGTAACTATGCGGCGATAAATGGTTCAGAGCGGGTGGGGAATTTAAGCTCTAATTTCCTTTGTTGGTATAGATTTCGTAATAGCACGGCTAGACGTTCTGGGGCGTATCCCAAATCCCAAGATTGGTGTTCTGTAATAGTTAATTCCTGCCCATTACTAAATCTAATGACTAACGGATGGGTTACAGATTGCATAGTGCGCCAAATTAACCTGTGTTGTAAGTTCACCTGGCGCGTGAGTTTCTCAATCTTGATAGATTTTATCTTTTGGGTATTAAAAGTCCGTGGGGATCCAACCACTGGGTAGGCTCGGATTTCACCGTTTGTAAAATCTATTCTTACAAACTTGTTACGCAGATTGGGCAGCATAGCCCCGATGAATAATGCTAGAACAAATAATACAGTCAAGATGCCAAAAATAATTTCACTCAATGGCATCTCGGTGTTCCGCAAAGCAACCCAGAATAAGTTAGCTATAATTGCCCCGATACTTATCAAAGCCAACGTAATTTTTAGATAGAAATCAGAGGTGAGTTGTAATATCAGTGGCAGCGAAATGTCTGTTTCTTGTAGGGCTTTAGTTTTGCTTTGGAGGATGTCATAGAATGTCGCAAAATTCTCAACAAGTCTGCTAAATTTAAGCGTTGATGTATTGCTGTAGAGGGTATAGTTTGGCGGCATGTGGTTATCGCGTTCTTTGATTTTTACGATTTCTTTGTATTCAAGGGACTTGTCTTTGCCGAAACGGCGTAACAAAATCATCTCATCCGTTAAAAGTAAGACCCCGTTGTGCCGCACATACCAGTACGCCCCCAATGAGAAAAATGCAAATAGGGTCATAAAAAAGAAACCGGCAAACCCCAAATCGTCTTCAAGGAAGTCAAAAGGAGCAAGCGCAAAGTACACAACACCTATTGTTACCATTAACGCAAGCCCGATGCGCCGCATTGTAGGTGATAATTGGAATTCCCGTTGCATGGCTTACTATTAGCCTTCTTTATTGTGTTCGCGTTTGGTAAATTGGATGCGCTCGTGCCACAATTTTTTAAAGTCAAAGGTTGGTGGAGCGCCACCCCATGCTGATTTAAGGGACTGGCGCGCTGCCTCACGGTAGCGTTGTTGGCGTTGTTCAGGGGTCTCCAGGTCTTCCGTAAATAGAAGTCTGACGTTATGAATTAGTTCTGTGAGAACCTGTTGTGAGGTCAAACCTTCTTGTTGGTTTGCCTGTTCCAGTCGTTCCGCAGTTGTTTGTAGAAGTTCCTGGAATTGATGAAAGATGGGTTTTTGATCGGTTTTTTGGTACCATGCATGAATCATGTCTGGCAACAGCTCGATCTGAGGGTGAACATTGATATTTTCGCCCTGTAAGTTGGCTCTGAAACTCTGTAGTTGTTGCCGTGCAGTTTGAAGTTGTGAATCATCATCTGAGATAACGTTAGCCAGTATATCGGCGAGATTACGAAAGATATTGTGCAAGCCAACCTGTCCAAACTTGTCGTTAGCTAAAGCGTCGGGCGTGACGCCTAGTAGCATCGCTATCAAATCTGGAGAGACGGTATCGCCTTCTAGCGTTGGGGGCGTTCTTTGTGTGAAAAAACTAGCCAGCGTTTCACTAGCGCCTTCGAAAAGTTGTAAAGTGGTAAATTGAAGGTGGTTGCTAGCTTGAGTTTCTGTGGCCGTCCACAGCGTCACAGCCGTTGGATCAACATGTTGCGTTTGCCCCGAAAGCGTGTATATCGCAAGATTGCCTTCGGGAAAAACGGCATCTTCCGGGATGAGATAGTATTGCGTGCGTTCAAGATCAAACCATAGGGTCTTTTTTACAGTTGCTTCCATAAGAGTTTTACCTGACATTTTTCGTAGTTATCCCTAAAGATGGGAACGTATACTTTTATTCGGCTTTATAGCCGGGAATATTTTTTATGGCGTGGAGAGTTCTTCCCAAGCGCAGACTCACCTTGTCAGTTTTTCCCAGCACATAATGTGCATCCAGAAATGCTTCCGAAAGCATACGCCCATATCCAGATCGCTGCCGAGGAGAATATCTCGATTCCAATTCTGCCTGTAGTGTTTCTACTTCATCCAAGATATTTTGTGCTTGAGACTGTAAATTATTGTTATTCTGATCAGCCAAATACTGCTCCACAACTGCCCAGGCAGCTCTGGAAACCGCACTAACGCGCTTTTCGAACAGCTCATTAGCGAGATAGCCTAAACGCTCTTGGGGGGCAATGGCTACCACTTCTTGAATGAGCGCTTCACCGATTTGGCGTGCAAAAGTCTCGTTGTGAGGAGAGGGCACACTATAGGTGGTTTCTAGGACTTTCCTCAGCAGCGTATTGAAGGCACTTTCGACGGTCTCGAACTCTGAGCCGGAGAGACCTTGGGTGATTGACGTTTTAGCTTGAGCGGTAAGTTCTTGTAAGAGTTCTTCATTCATGGAAGATTTACCTCAAAGTTTTTTAGGGCATCCCATTATTGATGATTAACAGTGCCCCGTTTTTATCCCCGTAATTGATGCGGATACTGATTTCGTCAAATGCTCCAGCTCCCAGTTTTGCATCTGTGGCGGCACGCAAACCATCGGAGTTGCTAGCATAGTACATCTGATAGAGCGTATCGTTACCGACCACATCTCGTAATGCTGTGGCTACTGCTATCTCGCCTTGATATGCTGGTGTGAAATTAGTTACTCCCATACGTTGGGCCGTTTCCAAAGCCATTAGCTCGGTGAAACCTTCATTTAATCCGGTATGCTTGTAACCGAGGAATTTGCCACTAGCTGAAACCTCTCCATCAGCGATACCTAACAATAGGACGCTGCTTCCGTCAGGGCGAGTAGCCATGCCATTGTCACTGAGCATATGTATGCCTTCGTGAAGAGCCGTCTCAGTCCAACCGTCCATACCTTTGTTGATGTGCAGTTTTTTCGTTGTCGGATCATAGTAACCATATACGCCTGGGTCGAAGTCCTCTTGCGGATTGAAGTATACATTGGCATTTGGATCTAAACTATTTTTATTTTGAAGCCACTTACTAAAATCTTGCTGTAATTGGGCATCAGATTTCCCAATCAATGATACTTGATCCATACTCAAGAATTGTTTGGTTTCGGGGAAGTATTGTAATGGCGGATAATTTGGATCGGTTGCTTTACCAGGATTCCGTTTCAGAATAAGCCCATCGCCATTTTTGGCCCAGTGGTATCCTTCGGGAGCTGCTAGGTAGCCTTTCTGTTCCGCAATTTCTGAACCTTTCAAGTTTTTGTCAGCAGTGTCTAGAGTTTTATTTTGACCTGAATCTGCTTCGGCTGCGAGTTTCTCTGCGAGTTCAGCTGCAAGTTTGGCGGCTTCGGCGGTCTCCAGATCATCGTTTTCCTTGTTTGGTTTATTGCTTTCAGATGCATCAGTCCCTGAGGTTTTGGTCTCTGTTTCTGCTAGCTTGTTAAACTTATCCTTCAGGGCTTCCTCAAATTCAATCTTTTTAAGCCCTTGTGTAGTAGCTGTCTTGATAAGATTTTTAGCCGTACTTTCACCCAAGATATTCAGCGCATCTTTGAATGTAAAAGGCTGTCCCGCAATTACGAAAGTTTTGGTCATCCCGGCAATGGTGTCGCCTAAGGTGCTCAATCCCATATCGGTCAGAACTTCTTTAAGGCTTCCCTTGGTTAAACCGAACTTTTCCAAAGCTGAGCCAGTCCCAAAACCGATAACTCCATCAACCAAGTTGTTCAGTATGGATTTCCCTACATTCTCCCAGGTGAGTTGTCCATCTATCCCTAGGGCAGCTACATCTTTGATGAAGCCGCTAGCAGCATCAACCGCTTGTTTTACGGCGATCTTCTTAAGTCCGACATCCGGAAGTTTTAGACCCTGGACAAAGCGCCCACCAGCAAACTGCAACATGCCATCAAGGGCACCCAAAGCTGCATTCTTCCAGAAATCTTTAAGCACTTCCTCGCCTTCAGCCCAGTTGTTGATCATACCTTTAGCTATGCCGGCCACTGCACCGATACCGGCTGCGATCAAAAGCCCAGCTAGCAGCCCGACACCAGAGGCAACCAGGGCAGTGATGGCGACTGCTACTACAACGGTGATAACAACAGTCAAGACAAAGGCGACGGCTTTCTTCCAGGCGGGTTGTACTTTATTGGCTGCCGCTGTCGCTTCGCTCTCGATTTTTGAGCGTTCAGCTTGTAGCGCGGGAGCAAAGCCGGATTCGAATTGTGAGATAAAACTATCGAGGCCGGTTTCCAAACATCCGATGACTTCATCGGCATCTGTTTCAGCCTGTGTATAAGTGGCCTCGAAGTTACCCAGTGTGGTCTCGACTTGCGTGTCGGTGCTTTCGGTGTGGGCGGTCTCCATTTCGGTGAAGGAGTTTGTAGCAGCTTGCACCAGTTCTTGGAGACTTAACACGAAGTCTTCGATGATGGGAGTGGATTCTTCAGTTGCGCGCGTGCCGAAGGCATTTACCAGGGTGAGCGATTGTTCTTGTTGGCTGGTGATACCGGTTTCAGCAGTGGCTATCTGCTGTTGCAATCCGGCTTGTGTGTTAGCGTAGATATCGGTAAACTGCCCACGCGCCTGCGCTAAGAGCGGGGCAACCTGTCCGGGGGTGGGGGTGGGGATCCCACGGGCACCGGAGGCGAGTTGTTGAATCGCTCCGTTCAAGCTCGTTGCTGCTTGCGCGACCGCGCTTTGAATTGCTGCCAGTGATTGTTCAGCAGATTGGGCAATGCTGGTACTCTGCTGCTCGCCAGTCTGCTCCAGGTCAGTAATGAGAGCCGTTTCGAGTGCGCTCAGAGATTCTAGCGTAGATTCTAAACTGGTATCAACAGTTTGTAACTCTTGGGTGTGGGTGGTTTCAGCCGATTCTAGCGCTTGCTGTAGGGTTGTTTCCAACGCTTCAATGGTTGTACTGTGCTCGTTTTCAATGGCTTCGCGTGCCGCAGCTATCCTGACTTGTAATTCGCTCTGGGCGTCTGGGACGCCGCTTGCGAGCTGCCCGGCTGCATCATTGGCTTGACTGCTGAATTCGCCAGCATATTCTTCTGCAACTTGTTTAGCCGCTCCGATTTTTGCCTGACGCTTGCGCTCGTAATAGTCACTGCCATCGAGGAGGCTCGGTTCAGGATAAGTTTCGCCACTGTACTTCGCTATGTATTCTTGCCCAATGCTGCGGGCGCTTTGCGCATTGTCCTTACCAGATTTTTGAACTTCTTGGACTTTATCATCAACGGCTTGCTGTATCTCAGTGCTTTTGGTGGATTCCAGAGTCGCCAGGGCTTCCATCTTACTGGCGTAGTCACCTTCAATAGCGTCGCGTGCTGTTTGGGTCGTGGACTCGAGGTTGCCAAGGGTCGTTTCGTACTTTGCCGTGATTTCTTGCCGGGCAGTTTCAGCTTCGCTCTCAGCTTGTTGTCGCGCCTGTTCCAGAGTGCTTTGGATGAGGGCTGTATTTTCTGCGACGGAAGCTTTAATGGCAACCTGTGCTTGTTGCGCTGCTGGCCGGATGCGTTGTTGTGCTGCGGTAGCCATGGTGGTGATTTGGGTTGCTTGGGCTGAGGTTTCCGCGATAAAGTTATCAATTTGTTGTCCGGCGGCTACAGCATCTTGCCGCTGTTTTTCTTTCATGGGGGTGGCAACATCAACGCCCAGATAGTCTAGGACATAAGGGACCGTTCCTGGTGGGAACGTCATATCGGGCGCAGGCGCAAATTGTACCGGCGTTGCAGCGTTTCGCTCCAGCTCGGTTTGCGCTTCACCCAAATTACTTTCAGATTTTTGGGTTTCTTCTTGAGCAACTCCAAGATCACTTTCGTTCTGTGCTTGTTGCTCTTCGCCTTCGGCTATAATTTCTTCGACTTGTACTGCATCTTCTTCTTGAACCTCATCTTTTTGAGATTCACTCTCGGCCCCAATTTCCTCCAATTGGGCTTCTTCTTCTGGGACGGCTGCTTGCTCTTCTGCCTGTTCTTCGCTGGGGGTTTGTTCTTGCGGTGCTTCCGCTTGTTCTTCGCTGATAGTCTGTTCTTGTTCCGGCGTTTCAGATTGGGCTGTGGCTTCGGCAGTTTCTTGTTGTGAAGCAGCATCCGCTTGTGTTTCTTGCTCTGCTGTTACGCCCTGGTCGGGGGTGAGCTGTTCTTTGTCTGCACCCGTCGGTTGTTCTTCGGAGAGCGTTTGCTTATCGGAGATTTGGGGTTGATCTAGCGCGGTGTCTTTGCCAGCATTTTTGAGCGTGTCGGAGGTCTTGCCCCACTTAGCGGGAGCTTGTTGTGCTTCGGCTGCCTGTTCCCTGCTGGGGGGGATGGGTAGGGGCACCATCGTGGTTGGCTTGTCCTGCCCGACCGCCAGACTTCTCTGTACGGATTGCTTTTTGAGCTTGCCCGCGCCCCCTTGCTGCATCACATGGGTCAGCTCATGCGCCATGAGCTTGCGCCCCGCGCTGGAACCAGGTTCGTATTTCCCTGGGGCAAACGCAATATCCGAACCTACGGTATAGGCGTGTGCCTGGAGCGACTGGGCGCTTTTGCTGGCCTGTGTGTCCGTGTGGACTTTGACGTTGCTCAGGTCTGCGCCCAGGCGCGGCTCGAAGAAGTCGCGCTCGCTCTTGGGGAGTGGCGTACCGCCCTGCAAGGATTGGTGAACATCTTTTTCCATGTCTGATGTGATGGTGTTACCACTCAAATCCCCACCACCGGAGGCTTGAAGATAGCGGTGCGTTTGCAATTGCTGGTCTTCGCCAGGTGTTTCCGGATTGTCGGTTGGTGGAGGGGCTGGGGAGGTAGTCGTCATGCGCATCACGGATTCGGCGACCTGTTCGGCTTCTTGTTCGTAAGCATCGCCCGGATCGCTTACGGTCATTTTAGTCTGCACGCTTGGCGTGTGAACCGTCCGCGAACTTGTGCCGTGATAGGCCTGTAGTACTTGTTGGGCATGTTGATTGCCCTGCGTTTGCTGGATGCGTTGGATTAACGCGTGTTGGTTTTGGCCCGGCATCCGTTGCAGTAGGGATACTTGTGTTTCGATAGAATTGCCATCATACAAAGCTGTTGAGTTGAATGGTAATTCGGTGCCGACAGAGGTTGGTGCTTGGTTGAAGTCAAGCGCCGGCGGTTTCGTTTGCCGATCTTTCTGTGTCTCTTTGGTCTGCTGCATGTCGGGCATGGCTTTCCTCCTTGTGTTACTGTCGCAAGAGGTTTAATTGTATGATAGTGAACCGCTGATCCTTATAAATCTTCAAGCTTGACCAGCCGCCCCATTTTTTGGAGCTCGCGTCGCATTCCGTGCCGTAAGTGGGCCATGTTTACCGGATTATCGTCGGCTGCGGACAGGAAAGCCGCGCTTACCAGGACGTTGCGAATGTTTCCGCCGGCCATCTTGAAGTTCCGCGCTAGATATGCAAAATCAATGTTGTCTTCTCGTGGTACTTCCGGTGGGAAGAGCGTTTCCCATATACGCATCCGATACTCTTCTTCGGGGAAGGGGAAATCTACGGCGAATTGCAACCGGCGAGCAAACGCTTCATCGAGATTGGCGCGCAGGTTGGTTGCCAGAATCGTGACGCCGTCGTAGCTTTCCATCCGTTGCAAAAGGTAGCTGATTTCGATGTTTGCATAGCGGTCATGCGCATCCTTGACTTCCGAGCGTTTGCCGAACAGCGCATCCGCTTCGTCAAAGAATAAAATAGCGTTACTGCTCTGTGCTTCGCTAAAGATACGCTCTAGATTTTTTTCCGTCTCACCGATGTACTTACTTACAACAGTAGAAAGATCAATTTTATAGAGATCTAAATGCAGCTCAGCCGCGATAACTTCGGCGGCCATCGTTTTGCCTGTACCGGGAGGGCCAGCGAATAACACGGTGATACCATTGCCCGAAGCCAGCTTTTTGCCCACCCCCCAAGTTTCCAACACTTTAGGTCGCCCGCGCACGGTAGACACCAGCTCGCGCAGGATACTCAGCTCGTCGCCTGGCAGGATGATATCGTCCCAGGTGTACCGGGGTGTGATTTTGCGCGCTAGCTCTGAAAGATGCGGGTTGGAGTGTTGGCGTGCCGCAACGAAGAGATCCTCTGTTGTTAAGGAGGCATCTTTGCGGGCTGCGTTGTCACGGGCGGTGGCGACCGCATCTCGAATCTGTCCGGTGCTGAGGAGGAATTGCCCGGCGATGTCTTCCACCTCCGAGGCGGAAATCTCCGGCACATTACCTAAGAAGTGTTGCCATAGCATGAGCCGTTGCGGGTATGCTGGCAACGGGGTTTCGATCCAGAACAAAGTCCTTTCCCGTTCGATACCTTGGGCCGACCAGGTGGCATTTCCAGCAATAAAGATCGCGCCAGGAAAAGCGCAGATTGCTGCGAGTATGGTTGGCGGCGGAGTGCCATTCACAAAGCAGGTATCCCATCCTTGTATCAATGGAGTCGCTCCTAGCAGTTGGGCATCGCGTAATGCCAATGCCAGGGCCGTATCTAATGGCATTTCAGCCCGAGCTACGGAGGTTAGATCGAGGGTTAACAAGGGCCGATTGAGCTGCCCCGCGGCCAGGTAACTCAGGGCATACTGCGTGGTGCTGTTGGCTCCATAGAAGACAACTGCGGGTTCCTTGCTTACTACCGGTGCTAATTCCGCCCACAAGTCGCCCGCGAGTAGCTGCAATTCCGGTGTCGTTGTAGGGTGTTGCAGGCCAACGTGGGGGCTGAGGTCCGGGCGGGGTTGATAAGCGCCTAGTAACCAGGCTACGATGGCAGGGTCTGGAACCAGCGCCTTACCTAATAGGGGGCCGTTGCCACTAAGGGGTTGTTTTTCCAGTAGTGCGTGGCGGAAAAGGGGGGCATTATCTGAGAAATGCGCCAAGAGTGGTAAACGTGCTGCACCTGGCTCACTTAATAACGAGAGTAGCAAGTTGACAGTAGGTAACTTGCGGGTGATATCATCTTGCAAGTAACCGTAGAGGGTTTCGTAGCGCAGATCGAGCGCGGGTGCCAGGCAGATTAGCCAGGCATCTAGATCGAACTGGGTCAAGTTGAACACTTCAGCCAGGCGTTGTAAGCGGGTGGGTTGACCGGCTGCCTGTGCGCGTTGCGCTAACATAGCGGCTTCTACCTGAGCGTTTGCCAATGCTCCGACAAATGCCTGTTCTTCTTCCGGGGTAAGCGTCGCAGTTTGTCCCCAGCTGGCACCGAAAGGGCGTTCTAGCAACGCGGTAGCCTGTTCATCTGAAAGATACAGACCCCTGAAGCGATCGTTCGGGTCTTGTGCCGCTAGTTGCCAGCGGCGTACCTCTCGTTGGATCAACACGTTAAGCCGCAGCAACTCTGCTTGCAAGTGCTGCATACTGAGATTTGCGTGGGTCTCGTTCGTTGTTACTGGTGTTGTCGTCAAGGGCCGTTTCCTCAATTCATGTTCCAGCGCTGTTTAGGCTGTGTCGTGGAATAACGTTTTGCAGAGATGGACTTTATTATCTGCTGCAACGGATTGTTACCAGCTGTTATTATAGCACAGGTTTCTTCAGTTGGGTAGTTGGCGAATGTGTAGGCTAGGGCTATCGCATTTAAGGCTCGTAGCCCCGTCTCGGGGCGGTTGGGGCGCAAATAAGCCGCTTGCAAATTGATATTGCACTCTGGAACCGCCCTCGGGACGGGGGCTTGGAGTATTTTTGGGACCAAGTGCAATCGCCCTGATGTGTAGGCGTTGTGATTGTTGTTGGTTTTTGTGACCAGCGCTCTGTTTTTGATGATTAGGACGATGGGGGTGAGCACTGTCTCAACAGCCTCTCCCGGCACATGTATCCCATTAGCCGCACTAATGGCGTAATCAGCGTTGGTGACAGTTCCGGTAACGGTTACTTGGAAAGTGAAGGTGGGGGCTTCCCCGGTTTCCAAGGTGGCAAGTGTCCAGCTTAGAATATCCCCAGGTTGCGGGGTGGGGGCACCTCCGGTTGTGCCTCCAGATACCCACGTGGCACCTGCAGGGACGCGGTCGGTAATGATGACGCCCACGGCCAAGTCACCGCTATTGGTGGCGGTGAGCGTGTAGGTAACGGTGTGGTGCGTGGCGGTAGTTACGACTGTGGCGGTTTTAGTGATGGTGAGATTAGGGACAATCACTGTGGTGACGAGCGTGCCTGGGATGGGGGGCACGCCCGTGGCGCTGACCGCATAGTGTGTATTGGTGATGGATTGGGTGGTGGTCACCACCAGGGTGCGCACTGCGTGAGCGTTGTGCCCCAGCGAGCCAATATTCCAGGTTACCAAGCCAGCGTTGTGGCTGCCGTCGCCGCCAGCCCACCCCGCGTTAGTGGGAATCTGGTCGGTGATGACGACGCCCACGGCTAAGTCGCCGCTATTGGTGGCGGTGAGCGTATAGGTGACCGTAAAGTATTCTGTGCCGGTTTGGAGATGCGCAGTTTTGGTGATGGTGAGATTAGGGACAATCACTGTGGTGACGAGCGTGCCTGGGATGGGGG
>CAZDDI010000043.1:0-21440 GCA_964504195.1 uncultured Anaerolineales bacterium | reverse complement strand
GTGATGGTGAGATTAGGGACAATCACTGTGGTGACGAGCGTGCCTGGGATGGGGGGCACGCCCGTGGCGCTGACCGCATAGTGTGTATTGGTGATGGATTGGGTGGTGGTCACCACCAGGGTGCGCACTGCGTGAGCGTTGTGCCCCAGCGAGCCAATATTCCAGGTTACCAAGCCAGCGTTGTGGCTGCCGTCGCCGCCAGCCCACCCCGCGTTAGTGGGAATCTGGTCGGTGATGACAACGCCTACGGCTAGATGCCCGCTATTGGTGGCGGTGAGCGTATAGGTGACCGTAAGGTGCGTAGGGCCTTCTTCTAGTGCTGCTGTCTTGGTAATCGTGAGAACCGGGTTGATGTTGGTGGGGAGAGGTTCCCCGGAATCTGGTAGGGCGTTAGCGGCGCTGACGGCGTAGTGTTCGTTGGTGATGGTTTGGGTGGTGGTTACCTGGAAGGTAGCGGTGAAGGTCTCTGTGTTGTTCAAATCCGCCCGGTTCCAGGTCAGTATACCATTGCTATCAGGCTCATCACTGCTTCCGGTCACCCACAGAGCGTTGGTGGGAATCTGGTCGGTGATGACAACGCCTACGGCTAGATGCCCGCTATTGGTGGCGGTCAGCGTATAAGTGACCGTAAGGTGCGTAGGGCCTTCCGCAACGGCAGCATGTTTGGTGATCTGCAGGTGTGGGACGCCCGTAGTGACGGGAACTCCGTGATATGGTATCGCGTTGGCCGCGCTGATGACATAGTGGTCGTTGGTGATGGTTTGGGTGGTTATTACCTGGAAAGTGACGGTTGGCGTTTGTCCGGCGGCCAGCGGGCTAAGATCCCAGGTAAGAATATCATTGCTATCGGGCATAACACTGCTGCTTCCGGTCACCCATAGAGTGTTAGCTGGAATCTGATCGGTGATGACGACACCCACAGCTAAGTCACCGCTATTGGTGGCGGTGAGGGTGTAGGTAACAGTATAGTGCATCGTTCCCACCTCAACCGTAGCAGTTTTGGTGATATGCAGCTGTGCGATGCTCGTAGTGACGGGATCGCCATACACGGTGGGGGCGTTGCTAGCACTGACGGCGTAGTGTTCGTTGGTGATGGTCTGGGTGGTTATTACCTGGAAAGTAACAACTGCTTCGGCCCCGTTTGCCAATGAAGTGAGTGTCGGCCATGTCAGGATATCGCCGCTTCGCGTGCCGCCACTCCCGGATACCCAATCAGCATTGGTGGGAATCCGGTCTGTAATGACAACACTATTCGCCAAGCCCCCGTTATTGGTGGCCGTGAGCGTATAGGTAACTGTCAAGTGCTCTGTGCCTACTTCGAGCGCGGCGGTCTTGGTAATGGCGAGTTCTGGGGCAATCACTGTGGTGACGGAGTCGTCTCCCGTATCCGCGTAGATATGGCCATTTTGTGTGGCGCGCACGCCATAATTCGCATTGGTGATAGTTTGCTTGGCGCTGACGGTGAAGGTGCGGGTCAGTGAGTTGTTAAAGGCCAACGGACTGGAGAAGGTCCAGGTGATAGTCTGCGTATCACTGATTGCACCGGGGGAAGCTGCTACAACCGTTGCCCCGTTGGGAATGGTATCCGTGATAATCCAACTGGCGGTGGGGATATCCGATCCCAGATTGGTGACCGTTAGGACATAAGTAATGTCCATGTCAACCGTGGCGGTCGGTGGGCCACTCTTGGTGATAGTGAGATTGGGGTCAATTTCCGTGGTGACAATATCTGTGCCTGTTGCTGTGTAGGTTAGCCCAGCTTCTACAGCTTTCACGCCATATTCTGAGTTCGTAATAGTGGTGAGGGCTTGAACTGTAAAGCTATGGACCTGCGTTGCGCCATGGGCCAAAGGCGCGTTTAAAGTCCAGGTGATGGTTTCCGTGTCGGTAAATGCGCCTGGTGAGGCGCTAACAACTGTTGCGCCAGTTGGAATAGTATCAGTGATAGTCCAGTTAGCAGCTAGGAGAATACTTCCCCCTGTATTGGTGATAGTGAGGTAATAGGTAATATCTTCGTTGGGCCTGCCCTGGGGGGGGCCTGTTTTGCTGATTTCCAAGTGTGGCATGACGGTAGTTGTTACCGGGGTAGTACCTTGTTCCCTGTAAGTTGTGTTCCCATGCCTCGCTGAGAACCCGTAATCTTCATTGGTTATGGTTTGGGTGGTGAACACCGTGATGGTGAGTACCAAGGACTCTCCCGAGGGCAGTCCTTGTTTAAGGTTTTCCCATTGTACAATATTGGCTGGCAGCAAGTGTTCGTAGTCGGGGGTCGCACCAACGAAGTTTGCGCCTGCAGGTAGCGTATCGCTGATGGTCCACCTTGCATTCTGATGAATACCTCCACCCATATTGATGATGGTAAGGGTATAGGTAAAACGCTCGTAGGGGAGAGCACTTGACGGGCCACTCTTGACGATTTGGAGCAGCGGCGGGATGTAGGTGTGAACTGCGATGTTACCTACCACTGGTTGTAAACTGTTAGTTGCAGCTACGGCATACTCAGTGTTGGTAATACTCTGGTTTGCTGAGACCGTAAAGGTGCGCGTATGTGTTTCTCCATATCCCACAATTCCCAGGTCCCAGGTGATAATATCGTTGGGGTCGGTGGTTCCTCCTCCTGCGTCAACCAGGGTGGCATCGTCGGGTATTGTATCGGTCAAGGTAACGCCGGTTGCCTGGCCCCCGGTATTGGTGACTGTGATAACATAGGTGATGGGTGTGTTAATAGGCACTTCTGCGGGGGCGGTTTTGGTAATATGGAGTATGGGGGCGATGGTAGTTGTTACCGAAGTAACCCCAGAGAAATAGATCCCGCTGGTAGTGCTAACTGCATAGGCTTCATTAACAATCGTGCGGTCTGCTCTCGCGTTAAAGGTAAAAATCAAGTTGTCTTCATTATCTAATGGGGTATTATGCAAAGTCCACTGCACCAGGTTATTGTTATTCCCGCCACATGTACCTCCAGCACTAGCAGAAACACAGACGGCGCCCTCTGGTAGGTAGTCGGTGATGGTCCAATCGGTCGCGGTGACGGGCGAACCTGCGTTGTGAATAGTGATGGTATACTGGAAGTTTGTATTGACGGGCGCTGTTAATGGCCCGGTTTTGTTGATTTGCAATAAGTGTAAAGCCGGTTGAAAATGTTTTGCGTAGTTGTTTTCTGTATCCCGGTCAACTACATCCAGTTCCGCGTTGTTCACATAAGCCGTACTTTTCAAGCTTAATAAGCCACCGCCGAGATCAGCTGCTTGGATAGCCTCTTCAGTGATGGTTACTGTGACTAATCTGGTAACGGATGTTCCGGGGTGCAGGACTATTGGCCCAAGCGTACATTGTACCGGATTACTGGTAGTGCAAGTTTCGTTGGGGGGGGTGAAATCGTGACTGTGTATAGCTATACTTAGCGGTAGTGTGAAGGCCAATGTAGCGCTAGCGGCTGTGGATGGCCCTAAATTGGTCATAGTAACAACATAGGTGAAAGTTTGCCCTTCCTGTAGTGGGCCGAAGGGTGCGTATACCTCTACTTGCAAATCAGCCAGTGGGTAGGTGTTGCGTACTACTTTCCATTCATCTGATATATAGGTCACGGTTGCGCCGTCGGGGCTGATAACAGCGTAATGTCCCGGTTCTAGCTCTGGCGACCGGGTCTCTGGCCCTAATTTATCGTAAATACGTAATGCGCCATTCGCTGTGCGATAGGTGATGCGTGTTCCGTCTGCACTGATGCTAGGGCGTTCTGCTTGTGTTTCGGTATAGATTTGGCGGATTTGAATTTGTGGCGGTACCTCGGTGATAATCTCTGCGACAAACAGATTCCCGTCAGCAATATACGTTACGACAACATCTGGCCCTTGATTGGGGCTGGCGAGGGCCGGTTGTTTTATGGTTGCAGTGCCTGTAGTAATTTGTGTGAAAGTTATAGCTTCGCCATCTATCTCTGCCAGGAATAATTGTTGTTGTTCCAGAGGGCTTGAAGTAGGCCATGCTTGATTGGAGATAAAGGCAATAAAACGCCCATCCTCACTGATGACGGGTTCGCTGTTCAGGATGTTGTTATTGGATGAGACTGTAATCCGCGTGTGAGTAATCGGCAGTGTTGTTGTGACTACATTACCAATTTCTGTGCGGAAGATTTCCATTTTCCCAGGTACATGTCCACTTGCTCCCGTTAATGCATTATCGGAAACAAAAGTGACGAAGCGCCCGTTGCCACTGATTACTGGTAGGATGTTAGAACTTCTCAGTCTGGTTTTGGTTAGCTGGCATAGTGTTACTTGTGTGGAGAGGGCCGCCCCATCTGTAATTTCCTCTACTTCGGCCAGGAAAATCTCAAAATTATAATCTTGATTGTGTTGTGGGACCAGGTCGCGGTCAGAGAAGAATGTGAGCCGATCACCACCATGGTTAAGTGACGGGCCAAGGTTGAAACCGGCAAGAATGGTGCCTGGGGATTCTGTTATCTGGGTGAGATTAACCGTTTCTGTATGTACCGTTGCCAGGAAGATTTCAATACTGCCATCATTATTAGTATGTCCTGTCTGTGTAGACCAGAAGGCGACGCGATTGCCGTTGCGGTTGCTGGTGGGTTGGCTGTTAGTACCTGATTGGCTAATGAAAATAGAACGGTCGAGAAGGGTGGTGATTGGACTTGCGGTAGTGGACGCCAAACCCGTATAACAGGGGGCTGTGGTGACAAGTGCCCGTGCCGTGGCGGGTTTGGTTGCGGCGGCTTTGAAAAATGGCGGAGTGCTCTCTCTGGTCAGCGGTTCATGCGAAATGGTTTGTGCGTGTCCAGTATGATTGCGCATTACTAGAGGGAGATATAGTTTCCCCTCATGTACAGTAATCTCTCGCGTTGCGTATGCTGGACGGGCCATGGGGCAGGCTGGGCCTTGCACTACTAGCGTTACATTGTAAGTCCCCGCGTCCGCATAACGATGGGTTACGATTCCGCCGCCAGATACTTGAGTGCCATCTCCCAGATCCCAGATAAAGGTCAGTGGGCCGCTGGCTGATTGTACTTCTGCCTGAAATTGAACTTCTTCTTCTGGTGCTGGCTGAGCGGGATGTGAGGAGATAGATGCTTTAATAGGCCAATAGCAATCAATGCCGCGCACACGGAAAGGTGGGCTGATGCCGCTACCGCGTGCTACGCTTACCGGGCCGTTATTGTCTTGAGCGATTACCGTCACGCGAAACAAGGCATTGTCACTGATGGCTCTGTCGGCTCTGGCATTCCAGGCAAATTGTGCTGGTGGTCCGTTAGGTACAGGGATACTGGGCTGGGTGTGGGGGGTGGCTGTGCGCCAGTTGCTGCCACCATCAATTGAATACTCGAAGATAGCGTTTGCGATGGGTGTAGTCTCGTGGTCATGTATGCGATAGGTGATGGTTATTATGGGGGCGTGGCGTTCGCCTAGCAAGGGGGGGGTAGAATAGAAATAGGCGCTAGCGGTAGGCCCAGGCCGTTCTACTGAAACAAAAGGAGGTGTTTCAGGTCGCGAGGCTGCTGTAACAAGCGAGTTTTCGTAAATGCCATTGTAGGATTGATTCTTTCCCGCGTACTCGCGGCTCACAGCCAAGTCGAGATCTCCATCGTTATTGTAATCACCCCAGGCGATTCCGGTAGTTATCTTTTTATCAAGTTCATCAGATTCAGATTCCCAAGCGATGAAGAGCCGGGGGACATTTGGCTCACTGCCTAGGTTTGTGTAAACCAGATCCCGTTCTCCGCGTGTGCCGACCGCCAGCGCTGGATATCCGTCATTATTCCAGTCACCCCAGGCCAGGGCGGTGGTGTTGTAAGGGGCACGCGAAGTCCAGATAGCGGTTGTTGCAAAGTGCCCGGCTTGATTTTCCCAGATAGCAATGGGGGAGTTCTGGTATCCAATTGCCAGATCTAGCCACCCACTTTGGTTATAATCGGCTACTGCAATCGCGGTGGTTGGTGTAGCGTTGGGCGCTTGCCACCACACGTTGAAGGTGCGCCCATCGCCGCTGTTGCGATAGATGGCTGCCCGCCCGTTATAAGCCGCTACGGCAAAATCCAGATAGTGGTCGTGGTCGAAATCCCCCCATGCTAAACTGCGAATCTCACCGCTGTGGTTGATTGTGGCGGCTGGCTTGGGATTCAGCTGCCCGTTTTCATTGAGATATAAATGAATCTTCCCGTTGTGTGTTCCTACCAGCAAATCCAAATACTCGTCATCATTAGCATCCCCCCAGGCCAAGCTTCTGATAGTCCCGTCAACAGAAATAGTAAAGCTGGGGTTTTGAATCGTACTATTCTGTAAATCGCTGTTGGTATAGAGTTGTAGGACGTTGCCCACGCTCATTGCTAAATCTAAGCGTCCGTTTTTGGTCATATCGGCGAGCGCAAGTTGATGTGGACCAAAACCACTCCGTTGGAATGTGCGTACAGTCCACCCCTCCCCGGGGAGGTTACTAACATATAAGCGTGGTGGCACGGTTTGCGCCCCAGAGAGGACTGTTCCGCCCCCCATGATAAGATCTAAGTAGCCATTGTTGCTTACATCTCCCCATACCACGCTAGCGGCTCTTTCTGAGGTGGCGATCACGTTATTGTTCTGTTGTGAGGCCAACCGCGGGGTATAATTGGTAAAGAGCTGGCTTGGCCCTTCACGACTCGTGAGGGCTAAATCGAGATTTCCCTGCCCTTGTACATTGACCCCTCGCAAAGCCCATACTTGTTGTCCTGTTATTGAATTGAGTCGTATTTGAGGTAACTCCTTAAAAGTATCGTTGGCTTTGTCATAACGGTATAAACGGGGTGGAGAATCTGCCACAGCTAATTCAAGTTGCCCATCACCAGTGAAATCCCCCCAATCTATCGCTAGCGGGGTCATAAAATAATTCGTCCGAATAACTATTGGGGGATTTGCATTGAAGTGATTATTTCCATTGTTTCGATAGATGCGCACCTCTCTTTGGAGGGGATAAGCGGCGGCCAGGTCAAGATGTCCATCCCCATCATAGTCTCCCCAGGCGAAATCGTAGGGCAGGTATTCCAAGTTGTTGTCTAGCGTAGTGATGGTGCCGGTGGGTGAATTATGTTGTAATGCTAAAATGTTGGGAAATTGCCCCATGGCTAACGTCAGGCCCCCGTCATTGTTAAAATCTACGACGCTAAGAGCTGCCGTAGATTGCTTAGATATACAGTCAGACTCAGGCGAAGAGAAAAAGCCAGTGCCTGTGTTAGTGAATAGTTGCACGGGACAGTCCACATTAATTGCATTAGTGCTGGCAATTACATCTATGTATCCGTTTCCGTTGAAGTCCGCGGTGGCTAAGCGCACAAGTTGACCTGTGTTTCTATAAGAAGCAAAGCTATAATTTTCTTTTGTTACGAAAGTATCGTTAGCGGCGTTGTAACTGTAGACATAGTTTTTGCCACTGTTATCAATAATGGTGTCACCAACAACAACCAGGTCTAGCTGTCCGTCTCCTGTGATATCAGCCCACTTTACGCCGTAAGCCGAGCGTCCTGTTGCGTCGGGTATGGAGACTTGTGTCAATCTCCCGTTATCATTGCGATAGACGGATACACCTGTAGGTGAGGCCAGTGCTAGATCCAGGTAGCCATCGCGATTGTAATCCCCCCAATCCATTCCGACGGTGCCCCCCACATCATTGGAGAACCATGTAGGGACAGGCGATATTTTAGGGCCTGTGCCGTCTGTAATCTTTGTGTATACAGTTATTTCATGGTTATTACTTGTTTGATGTGGCGTCTCATCGCCAGGGTAATAATAGGCTGCTTGTGCGTAATTCGCGATGATGGTGCCATCTGCGATGCCCATGACCTGACCTGAAAAAGTAAGTTCTACCTGTTGTGCGGGTGCCAGTAACGCAATAGACCAACGGATTTCTGAGTAGGTGGTGATAGTGATAATTGCCCCTGAGGGATCTTGAATGGGATGGCTGGTGGTAAAAAATTGTCTAGCATACACAGCGGGTGCAGAAACTTCTTGTAGGGTGTGCAGGGAATTCGATACCAGTATATTTTCAATGTTACTAGAGCCAGCGTTTCTGAGAGTGAGTGTATAGGTGATGATATCGCCATTGTAGATACGATTTGTCGAAGCTGCTTCTGCCGTACTGACGTTTTGCGTGAGTGTGAGTCCGCTTGATTGTGGCTGAACAAAGTATGTTTCTGTTGGGTGTAGTGCATTAGCGGGGGCATAGCGGGGTGGGGCTGCTATTTGCTCCGTGTTCAGCCCGGCTGCCGCTGGCGTTGCTAACATAGCCTCAGGAGTTCCTAGTATTAGTATCAGGGTAAGAAGGCGTACCCATTGGAATCGTCTGTGACGCGTGACTTTTTCTTTCATATTATATACTCCCTTGAGCTATGGGCAGTGTTAGACACTTGAGAATTGCAACGTATAACCATTCTTTGCATTTGCGTTGCCATGTAGGAGCAGTGCCGATGGAGTAGCAAGTGTGGTAAGGTCGGTAACTTGGGTTGTGGGCTTGAAAAAATTCTCTTGCGCGTTCCCCGGTATTACCGGGGAACGCGCCAAAAGGTTGTTCCTGCTTCAAGCGGGTTAGCTGTTCATCTGTTAATTATGGCCTACATGGTTGCCCGTACCACCAGTTGGTACTGGTGGGGGTTTCGCGTATTTGTTGGTCTAAGTCTCGATAGACAGTTGTAAGATAGTAAACCCGTCCGCAAGTAGGTACCGTAGTATCTGTATCTATCCAGACAAAAGGAGGGTCTCGTGTCAATAGGGTTTCATTAGCTATTACCTCAAATTCACTACAGGCATGTGTCCCGCTAGTTGTTTGGCAATTAGCACGGTAAAGCCTGAAGCCAATAACCTGAGGGGTCAGCAGGTCTAGTTGCCATGTAATTGTTATGGGTTGTCCTTCAGTGAGTGGTGGTGGCGGCCCATTTACATTGCGCGGAGTAGGAGGGGGAGTGAAGGTAAGATAGATGCGCACATAAGCAGTGCGCTCTCCACCTGTAGCGCTGGCGTTTAATTCATAGAGCTTGGCTTCAATAACTGAAAAGTTATCGGTTTGGCCTGTAGGCGCCTGCGCTCCAAAGTCAGTTATGTTTACTCGAATTACATCATTAGGCACTGCACTTTGTACATCCCATTCCATCCGTGCGCGTGTGCCAATCATTACATTGTACTCTGTGGTTCTTGTATTTGCGTCGTATCTTATCATATTAACATCGCCCGTATCGCCAGAGGCGGAGCGCAACACGAACCTCAGTATGTCCGGCGGTGGCGGTGGTGGTACTGGTGTCGGGGTAGGTTCAAGAACCGTAAGATCAACGATCTTAGTCGCTGATAAATCTCCATTATAAGCTGTTAATTGGAAGAAAGTCGTAGTCGTACCGAGCACGCGCAAAGACCCTTGCGGATCCAGGTTGCTAAGTTGCATTGAACTGGAAGTAATTTCGATGTTGGTTGTTTCGCCACTCACAGACCAGATCAATTCTGCATACGCGCCTTGTATGACTTGGGGCGGCAGCACGCGGAAATCTTCGATAACCGGTTTCTCTGGCTCCGGGGGAGCGTCACTCACAATGACCACCCGGGGGGTGCTGAGTGTACGCGATTCGCGATTATCATCACTCAGATACAGGGCCAGGAGCTGATATTCAATTTGCTTTTGTCCGGTTGGTCTGCGTACCACAAGGGGGGTATCTGGTGCATAGCCTGCGGAAGTTGGGATGCCGTTTTCTAACAGTTGCACCGAGGTAGCGTCTTCTACTCGCCAAGTGACGGTTACTGTTTCACCTTCAAAAATTCTTAACGGAGTTACAAAAAAATCAAAAATCCGTGGTTCCGGCAGCGGCTTAGCTGAGACTATAACCGAGGTGCTTTGCTCATCGAAGGCGCCCCCTGTGCGCCCAACGCGCAGGGTGTATTGTGCCTGTCCAGGTTCCAATGGGGTATCTTGGTGACTTCTTGCCGCTGGATCAAGGGTTTCCAGACCTCGCGGCCCTTCAATAGTGATGGTTTCCGCATTTGCTACGTCCCAGTAAAGTGTCGTTGCATCACCGTGAGGAATACTAGGTGGAACAGCGCGGAAGTAAATGATACGTGGTTCTAATGGCGATACATCTATTGTGAGTGGCACCGGGCGCACCGCCAAGAAGGGAATCATCGAGAGGAAGTTTTCCGCGTAGAGCGTGTAGGTGGCATCATCTTTAGGTTGGACTGGATGTTGGCCCGTGTGAGTATCCAGACGCTGATACGTGCCGTCAGAACCTGTTATCCACAGGCTGGTGAAGCGGGTGGTCTCCCAGGTTAATAGTACTTGATCGCCCGCATTGATTTCATAGGCATCTGCATCAAAGCCTTTAATTCCTGGTTTGAAGATAAAGATAATCAGCGCGATAAGTGCTGCTAGTATTAAAAACAACGGCAAAGGACCTATGAGGGGGCGCACACGAATATACCCCAATAGTGAGCGGGGGGTTTGCTCCCCTGTCAACAGCGAAACTGTGGTTGTGAACGTATGATTGCGACTGCGTAGTCCGATCAAAGGCCGTTTTAAGGGGAGGATGATTACGGGGATACCAAAAGTCTCTTCGGGCGGTAAGCGCATTTCCGCTTGGCGCGCTTGTCGGGCCACTTTTTGACCCTCTTTTACTTCAAATTCAAATTGGCAGGCGCGTTCATCGTCCATGGCTTCAAGCCGGAAGGTGGCGTCGGCATTCCCCTTGTTCAAAATGTGGAGTAGGGAACGCCCTTCGGGTCGCCGGCCCTTCACGGTCTGCTGTCGGGGTTCTAATTCCCCCACGGTGAATTCGTGATAAGGCTCAATTGTTAGCCGTACCCCGCGCTGTGCCTTGTGATCCGGATAATTCACCGAGGTGGCAATCACTGCCAGCTGATGTACGCCGGCTCGGCTGTTGGGATGTCGGGGGGGGGTAATTAGCACTTGTACGGTTGCCCGTTGTCCATCGTTGAGATTGATTTGTTCGGGTAAAATCGTGACCCATTCTGGGTCTATACCTTCGACTGCGAAAGAAAACGTTGCCACACGCGGCCCGCCATTGGTAATGCTGGCGATAAAGGTGGCGGTTTGCTCGACCTCAACCGTGGCTTCACTTGCAGCGACGTCCATGACGATAAAATCGTCGGTACTATCCGGAAAAGGGGTGGTTGCACGTCCAGCAGCGGACATAGCAATAGCTGGTGCGTTGAGGGGGGGCGGGGCACCGCCCGGCGCAGCCGATTTTGCAGCCGCAGGGGGTTTCTTGGTGGGTTTGGCCGTAGGCTCCAGTGGGGCAGCAACATTTGCTCCCGCTCGCTCTAGCAGAATCAGGGTGTAGCCATCCAGTTTTACCGCCCCCCAGTTTGCCAGGGGTACGGACTGGTGGGTCGCGAGGGGATTATCGTCGAGTAATATCTGCCGGTCTGAATCCAACGCCATCAGCTGATAAGGTCGTTGTCGGTGATCCAGCACCGCGTGAAACGGCGCGATCTCTGTGCCCTCAAGCACGATGTCGTTGTCGGGATGCCCCCCGATGTTGGTCGTCCCCTTGTTCGGCTCAAGGTCGTAAAAACTTATTGCCCCTGTTTTGCTAACAATTTCTAATTGATCCCACTGGCTCATAGTTTCCCCCTTCTTTATAGCGTCGGTGTTTCACTAAAACAGCGACAAGAAGGCCCAGGATAGCGTTGCCAGTAGCCCCACGAGAACAAGAAACGGGCCGTAACGCTCGATTCCGGTGAGGGGCATTAAATAGCATTGCCCTTCAGTCCGTGCTGCTCCAGCGTCTGCATCTTCTCGTCGCGAAAACACCGTAAAGTAATAGGTCCCGCCTACCTGGGGCCGTAGCGGAGAAATTTGCATCTCCAAATGTATTTGTTTGCCCTGTGGGAGAGAGGGCGTGCGTAACCAGAGAACCGGAGGGCCGAGAGCCAATGCCGCCGTGCTGGCGGTTGATGTTGGTCCAGATGGCCCAATAGGAGTGGCCTTGGCGGGCGCGTTACTGGGTTTTGTGCCTGTGACTTGTTTCGTTGCTTGTTGTAAAGAATTCAATTGCCGCGGGCCATGCTGTACCTGTGCCGCCATGCGTTGTCCTTGTGTGAGCTTCCCCCCAAAGCGTAAGAGTGGTAAACCTATAGAGTATGGTAAGGCATTCCCTACTGTTGTGATCAATGTTCCGAAGAAAGCACTGATTCCACCTAACTTACCTACAAAAGAGAGTTTGCTGGACAATTTAGGTTTGCGCGGTTTAGGCTTGGGCTGCGTGGTCGGAACAGTTCCTGAATAGGTATCTGTGGCAACCGGTTCTCCTGCCAGCATCAATTCTGCCAGAGGTTGCCCTCTAAGCGTGAAATCAAATTGCAAACCCTCGGCGGTATCTTCTGCACGCAATAAGTAAACATCCGGTACATTACCGGTGTTTTTTAGTTCCAGGCGATAGGTTCGGCAGCGCCGCCGCCGTTGCCAGCGTTTGATAACCGGTAACAACAGTAGAATCAGTGCGATGAAGATGATTGCTAAGATAACCCACTGCCACCAGGCCCGCGGGTTTGAGGTGACTTGAATTGGAGTTACCAACGTTGCCAAAGAACCGATTCCGAGGTACGCCATTATCACTATGGGTTGGTTGATAATCCCCATTATACCAAAATCCTCTCGTTTCCAGGGTCTACCATCTGTAGCGTATGGGCCATATAGGGCAATATCTCTACCGGGCGGGTGACTACGGCTTTCTCATCGGGATAAGCCTCTGAAGCTGTCGCTATTATCATCAGCTCGTGCTTTCCAGCCGGTGGTTGGGGGCCTTGAGAATGGCGTAGTCTAAAGGGTATGGCTTTGGCTGCTCCTGGAAAGAGCAGCGGGCTAGGGCCAATGGTATAACATTCGGGCGGTAGCCCTTCCACGGTTAGCAGGAATTGAACGCCGGGTTCTTCCCCCAGATTACGTACCGTGATTGACCCTTCAATGTTTTGCCCAGGGGCTAAGCGGGCCTGGGGCAAAATCAATTCCAACCCGATAGGCCCAGAGGCATGAGCTCCGGCTTCGGGTAACCCTAATCCATCGTAGAAAGTAATACTGTAGTCTCCTACTGTAAGGGTAGTCCCTTCCATTATCGGCAGTGTTTGGCGTGGTTCCAGCTCATCTCTACGATCCGGGCCATAGAAAATGGATACGTCGCCGAGGTTGATTACCCGTGCCGATTGCCCTGGTGTGCGCAACAGCTGCAAGTGCCGTGCGGCTACACCGCGTCCATGGCTGGCATCCAGAACAATATCGTTATGGCTATCGCTGCCTACATGGACCAGGTGCTTTTCCAATGGAAATGTCTTGCGCCAGCCGTCTCGATCAATGACTTCCAGTCGTGCTACCTGTTCCATGGTTTCTCTCTTTGTCCATTACCGGCGCTTGCTGTTGGCATAGGTAAGCAAATTGACACCCCACTCATGTGCTGTGCGAATTTGTTCCCGAGAAGGTTGCCCGTCGTGGCTGTGCCCAGCCCACAAACAACCATAGTCTGCGGCACTGAGAATCACCCCCTCCCCAATCCAAATCTGCGGCTCGCGTCCTGTCGCGCCTATGGGCGGTGTAGCGAAGAGGTGCGGTTCCTGCAAGAGCGTGTGATCCTCCGGTAGTGGGGTGAAAGCCACTCCGAGGGATTCTAGCAATGATTGGAAGGCGGTCAATGCCGCTTCACTGTTACCGTTTTGGTTGCAGCTCTCCAATAACAAAGTGCCGCCGTTTTGCATATAAGCGTATAGAGCATTCATTTTTTCAACAGGGAGCGTGAACTCTCCCGGAGCGGCAAGCACAACGAGGGGGTATTGTTGCAGGCGCCCTGAGAGCGGAACGTTCACGTCCACCCACACTGGCTGGTGGGCGCTTTGATGTAGAAAGCGGATTGTGGCCTGTATTCCTGGTTCATGACAGGTCGGCACGGTATCATCAAGTGAACATATAGCTATTGTCAGCGGTGTAGACGCCGACGCGCCAATTTCGTGCCGGAAGCGCACGTCAATCTCATTATCGGCAGGGCTTTTTTGGCGTGTGGCATTTTGTAATACCACGCCGTGTTCTGTCAAGTAAACCCGTGCTAGTTCGACCCCTGCGCTTGCGTTTGTCTCCAGCGCAACCGCTTCCAGTCCAAATTGTGCATGAACATAGCGGAGCAGTTCGCCTTCAGCGTTTTTCTCAGGTTTGGGTTTGCTTTCGGTATAAGTCAGTAGCAACTTTACCGCCCCCTGTGCTGCGCGTAAATCATACGTCACAGGGTCTTGTATAACAATTGTGTCGCCATCTGGACTGATAGCAATGCCCGGCAGCACATAGACCGAAGTGTCGGGTGGATCACTGGCGACCACCTCCAACCCCGTGACGATGCCGGGGCCACGCTCTAACAATGTGTGCAAGCGCTGGGTGAGCCGGTGCTCGTCATGGGCTTCTTCCCAGACAGAAGCTGTCACTGCCATGCCGTCTTCAGGAGAAAGCCGTTTTTTAGGATATTGCTGTAAAATTTCTTCTTTATTCACGCTGCTTTACCTTTCCGGAGCGGTTTGATGAAAAACTGCATCGTACCGCAAAATATTAAGATTCGATCTGCAAATGATAGGTCGTGTGTGCGGGCTTCTCCGCATCAATAATCTGTTTGATGGTATGAAGTCGGGCTTGTTCTAAGCGCTCTTTCTCAATAACATCCTCTGTTGTGATAGGCGGGAGCGGTAAGATTACCGTAAATGTGTGCGGGACATTACGGGTTCCCATTGCTACCCCGAAACCCAGCCGGTTGCCCGTGCCTAAGCGGAAGTTTCGCGCTCGGTGTTCGATAATCTGCGGGCGAACTCCAGTGTAGATTTCGAGATATTCTTGTAAACCTTGCCGTGTTCCGCGTTGGCGATAGAGCCAGACAACAGACTCCAATAGGCGACGCCGACGCGCTTCAGGCCAGGCCTCATCCAGCATCAGCTGAAACCAGGAAGCTAGCCAGGGTAATAAATCGCGCGGCGCGGTCGCCGGATCGAAGTACTCAGGTATCTGATTTAGCATTCCCTCTAGTGGATGCCAGAAACTGTCAAAGAGCATTAAGAAGCGGCCCATCAGTACGTCACTCTCGTAGAGTGCGGGTAGGTAGCGGAGATAGCGACTCCCTGGGGTAACGATAATAGTCGTGCTTTCCTGAATCAAATCGCCTTCCGGTAGTGGTGAAAGTACTGCACGACTTACGAAACTCGTTTCCTCAGTAACTGACTCGATCACAACCTGAATCTGAAATTCGTGACGTGTACCTATTTCTTGAGGCTCTGCCAATGTCCACAGCAGTAGGCGCTCACCATTACCCAGCATTGCAACTTGTGGTGCGTTACCAGTAGGAAAATCTGGTGCTGTGTAACTCTCAAAACGTAATCCCGCGGGTAAATTTATTTGCAGGCGATAACCTGAAGCTCCTGTCACGTCAACGCGTGTATAAAGAGTAAGATCCTCTCCTGGGTAACGTTGATACTGATCTGGCACATGGCCCAGCCGGAACGCTGGATCGCTCATAACGTCGTTACCTCTACATTGTGCGTTAGCGAGCAAAGCAGCGTATCTTCCGTAATTGTAAGTACACGCCCATCAAGTCTTGTGAGCTCCGTTGTTACGTTTATGTCTTCTCGTGGTGTAATTTCGCGATAAGCTATTTGCACATCCAAAACATGGCGTACGCCTGGAACTTGCTGCACGATGGAGAAGAGTTCGGAGAGATAGAGCGCGCGGCCAAAAGGCCAGCCTTCCCAGGTATGTCCTACCTGTTCAGAAAAAGTAACATCTTCTTCCCACGCCAGGGGCGACAGGAATTGTTGTAGCCGCAATTCTACGCGCTCTTGTACGAGTCGCACATCGGTGAATTGCGCCGCGACAACTTCTGCTTTCACTTGTACACCCAGGTAATGGGGTTCCCGGATTTGCAGCACTGTTGTGAGCATACGGCGCTGATTCAAATATGCCAGTACCTCATCACGTAGTTCTGGCTGTACTTGCAGCATGTGTAGTTCCCCGTTACGTACAGCGTCAAAGGCTGCCGGAACGATGAGTAGCTCAATTGTTCCGGGGGGGAGTGTGGGTGCGCTCCCGGCTGTCCGGCAGCGCACCCGCGCCACTTTGCGACTTGCGCGTAGTGTCAGACTTTCGAAATCCTCCGCTGTGATGGCGCGTTCTTGTGCACGCATCTCTCGCCGCGCACGCATCATTGCTTCCTCCAGATGCTCTGCATCGCGCCCCCCCCTGGCCTGTTGGAGATTTGTCACCCGACTGATATAGGGTAGGGCGGTTTTGAGGACTTGCAGCCGACTTTCAGGGACATTGCCAGCCGCTCCACCGCCTACACGATATTGGCTGAAGCGCAACTCCCGGCCTACTTCTGGCATACGCCCATACGCGCGGAGTGTACCATCGCTTTGTCGGATACTCGGCCCTAGCGCGATTTCGCCTGTAGCGGTATCTAGTGTGAAATGCCGCGAGAAACGATCCGAGTAAGCAAAGTTTTCCACACGTTCCCAGGGTACAAACATTGGTTCGCCATCGCGTAGTTCTTCCACTTCTAATGTTTCACCTATACCAGGCGGCAGAATGGGGGCGTGGGGGAGTTGGAAAATTTGCCCTGGTTCCCCAGTGCTCGTCCCCAGTGCTGCCATCTCATACATTTGCGCGTGGGTTGCCAGTACACTGGACCCCATGGTGTGTGCCATTATCTGTGTGATGCGTGGTGATTGTGAGTATCGTCCTTGTTCTTCACTACGTTGCTCGAAGCGGCAGCGTAACCAGTAAGCTAGTCGCCCATTGAATTGATCTGGCTGTAGCGTTAGCGGTAGATAGAACACCAAACTTCCCTGTGGATTATTGAGACCACCAGTGGTATCCCGCTCACCTATGCGTTGACTAGGAATCACTTCGTCCCATGTTCCCTCACCGGTGGAGCATTCCCACACCAGGGGAGGATTGTCGCGGCGGATACCGGTGGCTTGTGTTTGGTCACAATGGAATGTAAGGCGCAGAATGTGCCCGCTGAGCGACTGTTCCGGGTTAAACCCCAAGTAAAAAGTATCTCCCTCTTGCGGTTCTTTGTCATCGCCGAAAGCAAAGAAGGATTCAATTCCCAGTCGTGGCAGGTAATTACGTGTTATATCGGGCGCACGGCGTAGTTCTACCAGCTTGGGCGGTACGACAGTGAGGCGCTGATCTGTTGTGAAAATAATCTCTGGTTGTTCTTCCGTTTGGCGAGTGGCAATTTCAGTGCCCAGAGGAACTACTGCGGTGGTAGTATCTTCAGGCCCAAGCGGAAAAGGTGCAGAGAGCCAGAAAGTCAGCGGTACACGGGCACTACTGGCGGGCTGCAGAGTCACGCCCAGTAGTTGCAGAAATTTAATGTACATTTTGTCCGGGACGCGATTGAGTCGGTAAGTGAGCAATTCTGTCATCCAGGCAAAGAGTTCAATCAGAGTAATCCCTGGATCGCTGAGATTGTAGTCGGTCCATTCCGGGCAATAGCGGATGATACGCCGGCGCGCTTCATCCACCAGGTCCCGCTGGAAACGCAGGTCGTCGAGAATTGGTTCGGGTAATGGCATAAAGTTTCCTCAAAACATTAGGATTTCAACAGCTCGAAGGGTGAAGGCCGATTCGTCTGGCACTTCACCTTGGGTTACAGGTGTGTACTGTACTCTTCCATGAGGTAGAAGGGATAGATGATGCTTCTAGTATCATGGGTAGCTTTGATTTCGTAGTAGATTTCTACAAGCAATGTCCCATCAGCGTCGGGGTCCGGGGTGACATCAACTTTGAGGACATCAATGCGGGGTTCCCAGCGCGCAAGTGCGCGCCGTACATAAGAGCTCATCAAATTCTGCGTGGCAACATTACATGGAGCAAACAGTAATTCCTTGGCGCGACAGCCGAACTCCGGGCGCATCACGCGCTCACCAGGAGAAGTCTCCAAGATGATGTGAATAGATTGGGCGATGTCTTCTTCCCCACGCGCGAGAGCTACTCCCCCTTGCGGATTGATTCGCAGGGGGAAAGCCAACCCCTGTCCTAAAAACTCACGGGTGCGAATATCGTCTTTTGACATTGTCACCCGCCGATTAGTACGTTGGGTTGTCCTTTAGCCACAGCCGTAGTCACAGGCACGCCCGAGGCTGGATTGGTGCCTACAACTGTGCTGCTAATACGGGCCGCAGGACGCCCACCAATTAATACGGTCGCGCTTCCTACTGTAATACTACCCACGCAGGCAGCCCCAGATACCAAATCCCCAATTACTGAGGCTGGTAGTCCACCAATCAACACCGTAGCAACACCCGGCCCGGTGATGATATCTCCTGTTGCTGTCATATCTCCCACTCTTGCTGCTGGAAACATAAACCAAGCTCCTTCTAGTTGATCTTGACCACCGAACCTTGAAGTTGCAGAACTCCGGAGCTCTTCAGCTCGGTCATGCTTTGGCCCTGAATTGAGACCATGTTGCCTTTGAGGTTAAGTTGTCCATTAGCTTTAATGTCAATATTGCTAGCGGCTTCAACTGCAATTGATGATTGTCCCTTGATGGTGATTTTTGTTCCCTGAATCAGCACATCCGCTCCATCAGCCTTGATCGTCATATCTCCTTTGCTGGTAACTGTTGTGGTATCATCGCTGGTACTGGCAACTTTGCCCTTCGCCGTAAGTGTGTAGTCCTGGTCAACCGTAATCGCGATGGAATTATCAAAGGAAGTAATAACGATCTCGTTCTTGCCTGTATGGTCACGGATAATAATCTGTTCTTCACCATCTTTGTCACCGAAAACTATGACATGCCCTTTACGCGACTGGATGATACGCTCGTTGACTTTGCCGTCAGCGACCACCTCACTGGTGGGTTTCGGGGGCGCATCTTTGCCATTCCATAAACCACCCAGTACATAGGGGCGGTTGATATCGCCATGTTCGAAGGCTATCAGAACTTCATCATTGACCTCAGGTGTCCAGAACAATCCGCGCTCCGTGCCAGCCCCTGGATGTGCTACACGTATCCAGCCACTCTCTAATTGGTCATCGAGCCAGGAGTATTTGACTTTGACACGGCCTAGATTTTCGGAATCTGCATTGTTGGTAATGATTGCTGGCACCACGCCTTCTAGCAGGGCGCGAACCTCGGTTGGATCGTCGCCGTTGAGTACGGTATCCAATACATCTGTTTGTAATCCGGTCACGGTGAATGTGGTTTCGTAAGTGCCGCCAATGAACGTGTGAGTCGCTGTGGCCACCCGGTACTTACCGCTGAAGCGCGTTCCTACGCCGCTAATGTCCACTAGCGCGCCGCCCTTCACCTTTGGATTACCTACACATCGGCCTTCTGCTTGCATGAAATTACTGTGAAGGCGATCGTAGAGCGCCTGGGCCATGACTTTGGCCTCGCCGGCGGTCAGATCAGGATAGGTGACCAGGTGTAGCTCCGCTGCGCCAAAAGCAGCCTTGGCTATGTCGCCGCCGGTTTGTGTTACGCCGCCCTGGTTAGCGGTGCTGCTTGCTGTGGTGACTTCCCCGCGCACAAAATCTTTGCTACCGGGATCCCAACTCTGCACCACCACTTTGTCAGTCTGATGCGTGGCTGCCATGCGTGGACGAAATGAGCGTAATTCATGCCCCCAGGTAAACTGAACTGCATCGCCTGCCGCTGGTGGTTCTTTCTTGAAATAGAGTTTTTTCCCGTCTACATAGAGATACATGCCTAGCCGGGTTGCAAGGTAGTTCAAGAAAGCCATATCTGATTGGTTGTTTTGCCAGACATGCGCATGAACATCTGTAAAGGATTCTACTTGCGCTTGCAATCCAGACTCTTTGGCTACTTGTGAAACAATATCACTAAAGGTCTTTTCGGCAAAGACGCGCGTCTTATTGCCGCGATGCAGGCGATGTGACTTGTCGTAACCACGCACAACAACTTCAACGCCCCCTCCCTCGTTGAAAACTGGTTCAAACGTCGTAATCTCTCCTTCAAAGAGCGGCGCGTTTCCTACTGCAATCTCAAGACTTTTACCGATTTTGAAAGTATCATTGTCTATAGCAGTTGTGTCTGTGGCGAAGAATACCAGTGATGCCATGTCTGGTAAATGCAGATTGCTATCTACAACCATCTCGGTGAGATCATGATTTAGTTCCGTGTCAATGCTTTTACCATCAACCTTGATTGTAAAATTGACAATTTCCGTGAATTCTACCTGGTCGGACATGCTTTCTACTTCCTCCTTCTCGCTATTGGGTTACGACAGAGGGGTTAGTTTTAGCACTTGTCCTGTTTGCAAGGCTAACGGATCCTCAATGTTATTTTCCATTGCGATATGTCGCCATGCCGCAGCATTGCCGTATTCTTGGGCTGCGATCCAATCCAGCCGCTCCCCTTCACGGACAACCCAGGTCGCACGTGCTTCTGAGCGACTGGTTGGATTTTGCGGTCTATTAGCCAAATCTTTTTCGGTATCAGTTTCTTCAAATGAAACATCGACTTCGGCACGGATAGGTTCACCGCTTGGCAAAAACAGGGTATAAGATGCTTTGACACTGCTGACAAAGCCCTTTGGGAAAAAGAACTTTCCACCCCACTCGAAGCGGCAGTACGGCGGATGTTTTAACTTGTCATCTACATTTAACAAGGCGAATAGACGGTCTGTGAATTTCTCGCGTACATCCTCTCCCGTGCTACTAGTATCAAAAATCAGTCTGACACTCAGTGATGCTCCGCCACCGCCTTTATAGGTGTGCTTTGCATGACTTTCTTGAGGGATTTCCTCTTTGCTCCAGCTTGAAGAACGGCTAAATTGCAATGTCTCAGGATTGTAGAGACATTTAATCGGCGACTTGCTGCTGTCAGGGGTACCGTGCTTATCAACGATAACAATTTCTGCCTTAACGACAGTAGGGGTGTTACTACTTGCTTGCATTTTAGACTCCTCTCCTCAATTCTCCGCTCTTATTTAATGAAAGAGTTAGCGCATGGAACGTCGTTCTTGCTCGACGCGCAGACGACGTTTGATGATCGCGTAAATGTCTTGCGCTAGCAGCTGTAAATCTACTGCGCCGGGAGCTGACTCGGTAGCATTGGCTGTTTCTTCTGCCGTGCGCTGAACAGTGATAGGGGATGCCATCTGTTGTATAATCATTGGAACCCGCTGTACACGAATGGGCGGTAAAGGTAATACCGGGGCTGCGGTAGCGTTCTCGCCTGTGGTATGCGTTGATTTAGCAGCCGGCATGATGGACGGCGCGTATGCTCCGGTTTTTTTGAATAATAAAGGTGTGGTTCCAGAATCGCTTTCAACAGCACGCTGGATAGATGGCAGTTTTGCAATGCGTGTTGGTCGTTCGCTACGCACGACAAGTCGCCGTACCAATGTTTTATCAATGGCGCGCTGGGTCTGCACTTCCTCTTCCGGGGCGGCGGATCGCTGCACGCGCTGGGT
>CAZDDI010000042.1:0-38129 GCA_964504195.1 uncultured Anaerolineales bacterium | reverse complement strand
CCCCACAAAAAAATCCCCCCTTTCCCCCGCTTGCGGGGGAAAGGGGGCAGGGGGATAGGGGGAAAATCTCCAATAATTTGTCCTATACCCCCCCCCAGTATGTGCTGCTTGACGATCTATTTGGCTTTTGGTTGCTCTAGCTCAGGTTGAAAAAGTTTAGCAAATTTTGTCCTAATCAGTAAATATGCTCTGGAGAACTCTGCTGAGCCTCTTGAGACAGGTCAAGTCTCACAACAGCACAAAGCGCGTTACGGTGAGGTAACGCGCTTTGTGTTAGGGGTGCGCTTCAACGCTTTTTGTACTTTGCTGCGTTTGAGGTTATACTAATGATTGTGAACAAAAACGCTCAGTGACGAGGGTTGTTATATGCCGAATCCTAATTCGCAGCGGATTTACGAATTGCTCCAGCAGATCCCCACCGAGGGCCTGAGCGCCATCAAACGGCTGTTCTGGACTGAGCTCAACTACGACCGGGCCGGTGAGACGCTCTCCACCCGCGACTGGCCCACGAGTGTGCAAGCCCTGTGTGCCGCGCCGCCGCTGTTGCTGGCGCGCCACGCGGCGGCCCACGGCGCTTTCGATGTGGTCTACACGCCGCTGGCCGAGGCGCACACCGGGCGCGGCTTTCCCCTCTCGACGACGGCGGAGCGGCAGATCATCGCGCAACTCCTGCCCGACCACCCCTACGCCCTGTTTGTGTTCAGCGACGCCGCCGGGCGCTACTGGCGGCTGGTCAACGTCAAATATCAGCGCGAAAAGGGCCAGGAAACTGGGACGGCGCAGCCCGTCTTGCGCCGCATTGCCATCGGCCCGCACGAGCGGTTGCGCACCGCCGCCGAGCGGATCGTCCTGCTCGACCTGGCGAGCCTCAGCCCCGACCTGGCCGGGCTTTCCCCCCTCGCCATCCAGCAGCGGCACGATGAGGCCTTCGATGTGGAGGCCGTCACCAAAGCGTTCTTCACCACTTACCGCGAGCGTTTCGAGGCCGCCGAGTCCCACATCACCGGCATCCGCGATCCCAACGAGCGGCGGCTTTTCACCCAGCGGCTCTTCAACCGCCTGCTCTTCATCGTCTTTTTGGAGCGCAAGGGCTGGCTTACCTTCCAGGAACGTGACGACTATCTCCAGGCGCTGTGGGAGGCGCATCAGACAACCCGGCAGCGCGATCCGGCGGCGAACTTCTACGCCGAACGCCTGCGCCCGCTGTTCTTCAACGGGCTGAATAATCCTGGTAGCCGTGATTTGACCGGCATCAACCGGGGCGGCGCGCTGCGCGATCTCATCGGCGCTGTGCCCTATCTCAACGGGGGGCTGTTCGAGATGGAGACGCTCGACGAGCGCGAGGGGATTGCTGTGCCCGATGCGGTCTTCGCGCCGCTCTTCGCCGAGTTGCTCTATGCCTACAACTTTACCGTGACCGAGAGTACGCCGCTGGATGTGGAAGTGGCGGTGGACCCGGAGATGCTCGGCAAGATTTTCGAGGAGCTGGTGACGGGCCGTCACGAATCCGGCAGCTACTACACGCCCAAGCCGGTGGTGGCCTTCATGTGCCGCGAGGCGCTCCAGGGCTATCTGCGTGATCTCTGCCCCGGCGAGCCGCCCGCCACGCTGGCAGCCTTCGTGGAGCGGCGCGACGCCCGCGACATTCGCCGCCCCGAGGCGGTGCTCGCCGCGCTGCGCCGGGTGAAGACCTGCGATCCGGCGTGCGGCAGCGGCGCGTACCTGTTGGGGATGCTGCACGAGCTGGTGGAACTGCGCCAGGCGCTCTTCGCCTCCCGCCAGGTGGACGCGACCTCGGCTTACCAGCGCAAGCTGGAGATCATCCAGCACAACCTGTATGGCGTGGATTTAGATCCCTTCGCCGTGAACATCGCCCGGCTACGGCTCTGGCTCTCGCTCATCGTGGACTTCGACGGCGACACGCCCCCGCCGCTGCCCAACCTGGAATTCAAGATCGAGGCGGGCGACAGCCTGACCGCGCCCGCGCCTACGCCGTTGCAGCCCGATCTCTTTCGCCAGCAGGAGGTGACGCGCTTCTTCGCGCTCAAGGGGCAGTTCATGCAGGCGCACGGCCCGGAGAAGGCCGCGCTGCGGGCGGAGATTGCCGCGCTCAAGGCGAGCATCGCGGCATGGGCCAGCGAGGAGAGCGGCGCGGATGCTTTTGACTGGGCGGTGGACTTTGCGGAAGTGTTCACGCCGCAAGCGGAGGAGGCCACGCTGCGCGGGGGCATGGCGGGCGTGCTGAACGCCACGGCGGGCCAGTTGCAGCTGACCGAGACCTCCGCGCCGGGCTTCGATATCATCGTCGCCAACCCGCCGTATGTGCGCCAGGAGCTCATCAAGGCGCTCAAGCCGATGCTCAAAAAGCGCTATCCCGATGTGTACACCGGCACGGCGGATCTGTACGTCTACTTCTACGCGCGGGCGCTGGACTTGCTGCGCAAGGGTGGGGTGGCGAGCTTTATCACTTCCAACAAATGGCTGCGGGCAGGGTACGGGAAGCAGCTGCGCCAGCAGCTCAACACAAAAGCCACCGTGCAGGCCATCATTGATTTTGGCGATTTGCCGGTCTTCGGGGCGATTGCCTACCCGCAGATCATCGTCTTCCGCAAAGCCGCGCCGCCGGAGGGCCACACCGTGCGCGTTTTGACCGTAGAGGATTTGAGTGTGGTAGAGTCCCTAAGCGACGTGGTGCAAACCCAGGCGTGGGAGCAGCCCCGCGAGAGCCTGCGCGCGGATGGGTGGACGTTGGTGAGGCCGGTCATTTTGGATTTGCTGGACAAGCTACGCTGCGCGGGGAAACCTCTCGCAAAATATGTTCGCGGTGAGTTCAATATGGGGATCAAGACGGGTTTGAATGCCGCGTTCATTGTGGACGCAGATACCCGGCAAAATTTGATCCAAAACGATCCTAGTTGTGCTTCAGTTTTTCAACCTTGGTTACGAGGTCGGGATGTAAAGCGATGGCAGTTGGATTGGGGGGAGAAGTATATTCTTGCTATTCAGAACAGTAATGATGTGAATTCGAAGAATCCGTGGAATAAAGCTCATACGGAGTCTGAAGCGCGACAGATTTTTGCGTTAACCTATCCTGGGATTTATGAATATCTGAGCAAGTTTGAATCTGCACTCAAGAAGCGAACTGATCAAGGCCGGTTTTGGTGGGAACTAAGAGCTTGTGCTTATTATGATGCTTTCAGCAAGCCTAAAATCCTGTACCCTGATATTGCTAAACGTTGCGAATTTGCTTTTGATGAGCATGGCTTTTTCAGTGGCAATACCACATATTTCATTCCTACTGACGATTTGGCTTTGTTAGGTCTTCTCAATTCCAGAGTTGTGGAGTTTTTTTATCGCCAGATCAGTACAATGATTCAACAGGACTATTTGCGTTTCTTCATTCAATATATCGAGCAAATCCCCATCCCCGACCCCACCGCCGAGCAGCGCGCCGCCATCGAAGGATTGGTCACGCAGCTGCTCGCCCTGCACCAGGCCGGGTCGCCGCCGGCGGCGCAAGTCGCCGCGCTCGAGGCGGAGCTCAACGCGCACGTCTACACGGTCTATGGGTTGACGCGGGAGGAGATCAGGGTGGTGGAGGGGAGTTAATGCAAGGGCGCAAGGAGGCAAAGACGCAAAGAAAACCCCTTGCGCCGTGGCGTTGAATGAAAATTAGCAATCGCGCAAAAGTCGCCCGGTCAAAGCCGTCAATAGGCGTGGCTTGAGCATCCTACCGGGTTAGGTTTGCGGCAGAGGCCTTCGACAGGCTCAGGCACCGGAGCAGCCCGGTGGCTGAGCCTGCCGAAGCCTCTCCCGGTGGCCCTATGGCATTGCCTTTGACGGCAATCGCGCAAAAGTCGCCCGGTCAAAGCCGTCAATAGGCGTGGCTTGAGCACCCTACCGGGTTAGGTTTGCGGCAGAGGCCTTCGACAGGCTCAGGCACCGGAGCAGCCCGGTGGCTGAGCCTGCCGAAGCCTCTCCCGGTGGCCCTATGGCATTGCCTTTGACGGCAATCGCGCAAAAGTCGCCCGGTCAAAGCCGTCAATAGGCGTGGCTTGAGCATCCTACCGGGTTAGGTTTGCGGGACTGCGAAAATTTAACTTTCGTCGGCCTGGCGTAACACTGCCTGATAAACATCCTCCGGCACCTGAGTTTCTTGCGTTAAAATAACTTATTTGTACAGGAAGGAATACCAATGCAAACAAATCTAATCAAAACACGTTGCTTTTCCATACTCTTGGTTGTCATGTTATTCGCCTTGATAACTCCCCTTGTTCCAGGGGTATCGGCTGCACCTACCCCGCCGCCACCAACCGCGCGCCGGGAGCTGACGATTCTCCAGCCGGAAAGTTTTATAGGGCCTGTATCGCCGCCAGCGACAGCGATGGGGGTTACAGTAGCCGCATGGGAGAAGGTGGTTTTCCAAAGCTTCCGTGATAACAACTGGGAAATCTATCTCATGGATGGGCATGCAGGCAACCAACGCCGTTTGACCTACGATCACGCTGCGGATATCATGCCGCGTCTCAATCGCGGCGCTAACCGCATCGTGTTTGCATCCAACCGTACCGGTAATTATGAGATCTTTGTGATGAATACGGACGGTTCGGGGCTGATGCAACTTACGCACACCAGCCAACATGATGTAAACCCCGTCTGGTCTCCCGACGGTACGCGCATTGCCTTTGAATCCTACCGGGATGGGCAGGCTGAAATCTATGTGATGAATGCCGACGGCAGCGACCAAACCCGCTTGACCACCCATGCCGGCTATGATGGGCAACCGACGTGGTCTCCGGATAGCAAGCGTCTCGCTTTCGTTTCGGAGCGCAGCGGCAACACGCGCATCTGGATCATGCAGGCCAATGGTTCAGCCGTCACCCAGTTCCCTATCGACTACTATAGCGCCTATCCGGTCTGGTCACCCGATGGGCAAAAAATCGCCTTCAGCAGCGATCCCAGCAACACGGGCTGGTTATCGGCCTGTCAGGCCAATCTCGATGGTAGCGATTTCTATTGCCCGCACGTTCCTCAAGGTCAAACTGACGTTTGGGTGGGCAGCTGGTCGCCAGATAGCAAAGATCTTATCGTCACAACCATTTCCTTTATCCACTATGCCGGCAACTGGTATTGGACCGAGGCCTATCTCGAAACCGTGCCCGTGTATTGGACAGACCCGCCATATCGCTTGAGCACCTCTGGGGTGGATTGGAATCCCGATTGGGCTACCACAGATCTGTCCGCTCCGTATGCGCAGATAAGCCCGTTGCCGGAATATACCCGCGCGCCGGATGTGGTAGTCAATTGGAGTGGCGCGGATGTTGGCCCTGCGGGAATTCAAGGCTACGATGTGCAATATCGGCTCAATGGCGGTGTCTGGGTGCCGTGGTTATCCAATGTTGATCAGACCAGCGCCACCTATAGTGGGAGCGGCGGACAGCGGGTAGATTTTCGTGTGCGCGCCCGTGATAACGCAAGCAATTTTAGTGCCTGGACAGACGAAGCCGTTAGGGCGAGCACCCAATTGTATAGTCGCACGCTCGCAGGTCAGATTTATGATATGCGCGGCATGCCTGTGTTAGATGCCACGATTGTCATTACTCCGGCCTCTTTGAATACTCCAGTGATTGATATAGATGGACGTTTCTTGGCTTATCTAGCTCATTATGGCGAAACGCAAGTGCAGGTTGCGGCTCCTGGTAGGGTGGGTTCCCGGAGTATTGAAACGTATGAGACGGCTGATTTGTTAAGGGTATTCTGGTTGGGTTTAGAAAACAATTTGATTCAAAACGGTGGATTTGAGGCAGATTCTGCCCATCTGCCGGGATGGCAGGTTGCGGAAGATCTATCACCTACAGTGACAACCTATACGCAACGGAGCGGGGTGAATGCGGTAAATTTTAGTGAATTGCGTGTTTGCGATGTTAGTACAACTAGTATCTCCTTGCCAAACGCTACATTTGTTGTTGATAGAACTAAGATAATTCATCAAATTATAGAAGAATTTTCTGGTAGTAGTGTAAAACTTTATTATACATATCGTAATGTAGATGGTACATGGTCTGAGCATGTTTACTTCGGATCTGCATATAATTATGGGTATTCTACTAGTCCCCTTGTCGCGATCACGCCACAAGGTGCTATCCATGTTGTATGGCATACAACAAATGGATTTCACCATAATTACATGTTACCTGATGGTTCGTGGCAGGGTGATCGTTTGATTTCTGCTGATACTTCTTTATCCGCGAGAGCTCGAATGATTAGTGATAATCAAGGCACAATTCATAGACTAATTGGTTATGGTGTGAATTCAAATTCCTTAAAATACTCTAATTTTTCGCCGCAGGTAGGATGGAGTGCGGAGTACATTGTTGGAATCGGAGATATTGGTAACATTACCACGGGGGCTGATAATAGTGTATATATGTGGAGTTCGAATAAGTACTGGCAACGGTTGCCTTCTGGCTCTTGGCTGCCACCCCTGACTGCACCCGTTGCTATTTCTAACTTGGTTGTTGATCGCTCCGGTATCATGCATGTACGGAGTGGAGAGAATTACCTCTATAGAACTCCTGCAGGCGAGTGGAGTTCGCCTGTGGTGTTGCCTTATTCTGGTGGTGGAAATTTCGGCATTGATAACCAAGGAACACTCTATTTTTTTAACTCATACTGGAAATATTCATCTTATACATCTTATGATATTTTTTTGCGTAGCAAACCTTGGTGGGGTGATTGGTCTGAGCCGTGTTTGCTAAGGGCAAATATGACCCAAAATCCCCATCCTTTTTTGAGAATAGATGAGCTGGGGCACCCTTACATTGTATATAGATTCCCCAACTACGGCTCTGTTCATTATCTCCCTTTAGTATGTACGCTCTCTGTAACCAGGAGTGCGACGCTGAGCCAAAGCGTTACTCTGCCAGCAGATATGCTCAATCCCACGCTTGCGTTTTTCTATGATTTGCATGGGGCGACCTCAGAAAACTCTGAAGCCTTTACTGTGAGTGTGGTGGATGCACTGACCTCGACAGTCATCTTTTCAACCACTGCCAATACGATTTGGCAGCACCAATGGTTGGATCTGTCGCCCTGGGCGGGACAGACTATTACTGTGGTTTTCGCTTCTAAAACATTAGCCGGTGATAATCATGTAAGCCTCTATTTAGATGACGTTGCGTTGGGGGCTTATTATCCCGACTTGTGGATAGAAGTGTCAGACTTGGTCTCACAACCGGGGCAGCCCATTGTGCAAAAGCTTACTTACGGTAATCAGAGTGCTGCTGCCGCGCATGATGTGAATATTGTTATGCCACAATCTCAAGCCTGGCTTTTCGAGAGCGCTTCTGTCACACCCACATTCAATGTGGCTTTGGCACAATATGAATGGGATTTGGGTACCGTTTTAGCCACTAGCGCGCATGAGATTGTAATTACCGCCACCGTAGCGCCTACAGTCACATGGCTCAACACATACCCCTACACGGTCACAATTAGCACACCAGTTGCCGAAGCCAATCTTCTCAATAATACTGCCTCAGCGCAACTCATCATTGCGCGCCGCCTTTATTTGCCTTTAGTGCTGCGTAACCGCTGGAATTAGTATCTATCCGACAATTCCACCAGTAATGGTGGCAATAGGCTCAACCGCCGCCTGCGGATAAATTTTTAGTAGGGGAGGTCGGATTGACTCACGACATCATAGACAATCGTACCGAAAAGCTGGTAGATGCCATCCGCCGCGTGCTGCCGGGTAGCCAATCGGCCAAGCTCGCTGTAGGCTACTTCTTCCTCTCCGGCCTGGAGGCCATCGCCGACCAGCTGGACAACGTTCACGAGCTGCGGCTGCTCATCGGCAACACCTCCAACCGCGAGACCATCGAGCAGATCGCCGAGGGCTATCATCGCCTGGAGCAAATCCAGGATGCCGCCGAGGATTTCGCGTATCCGGGGCGCGTGGCGATGAATGCTGCCGTCACGGCCACCGCGCAGGCCATCGGTCAGACCGCAGCCGCGCTCGACCAAACCGACGCCGCCGCCGCGCTGGTGAACACGCTGGTGCAGCTCATCGAGGCCGGGCGGCTCAAGGTGCGTGTTTACACCCGGGGGCGGCTCCACGCCAAAGCCTACATCTTTGACTATCCGCCCGATAGCCCCTACGGCAACGGATTGGCGGTGGTCGGGTCCAGCAATTTCACGCTGTCCGGCGTCAGCCTTAACACGGAGCTCAACGTCAAAGTGCATGGCGACGCCAACCATGCCGAGCTCACCCGCTGGTTCGAGAAGCTCTGGGATGAATCTCAAGACTTCGAGGCGCAGCTGATGCAAGAATTACGTGCCTCTTGGCCGCTCGCACTGGTCACGCCCTATGAAGTTTACCTCAAAACCCTCTACGAACTTGTCCACGATCAGTTGGAGGGTGCAGTAGGCGAGGCTTTGCTGGAGCAAGACGACATCACCGCTACGCTGACGGAGTTCCAGGAGCGGGCCGTGCTCCAGGCCGTGCAGATGATCCGCCGCTATGGGGGCTGCTTTGTCGCCGATGTGGTGGGTCTGGGCAAGTCGTACATCGGCGCGGCCATCGTCAAGCACTTCGAGCGGCGCGACCGGGCGCGCGCGCTCATCGTATGTCCCGCGCCGCTGGTGGAGATGTGGGAGCATTACAACCGCGCCTATCGCCTCAATGCCGAGGTGCTTTCGCTGGGGCGGTTGCAGGAGAACGCGGCACATGGCCCAGAGTGGTTGCTCCACGACCGCCGCTACCAGGATCGCGATTTTGTCCTGGTGGATGAGAGCCACAACTTCCGTAATCCCAACACGCAACGCTACCGGGTCTTGCAGAGTTACCTCGCCGCCGGGGAACGGCGGGCCGTTTTCCTCACCGCCACACCCCGCAACAAATCGGTGTGGGACATCTTCCACCAGCTCAAGCTCTTCCACCCGGAAGACAAAACCGTGTTGCCCGTGGATCCTCCCAATCTGCGCGCCTTCTTTCAGGGCGTGGAAGCGGGGGAGCAGCGTTTGCCGGAACTGCTCGCGCATATCCTCATCCGGCGCACGCGCGCCCATATCTTGCGCTGGTATGGCTACGATGCAGAAACCGGGCAACGAGTGGATCCCGAAGCGTATGCCGCCTACCAAAATGGCACCCGTAGAGCCTATGTTCAAGTTGGGGGCCGGCAGCAATTCTTCCCCCGCCGCGAACTGGAGACTATCGAGTACAGCATCGAAGAGGTCTACGGCGGCTTTTATGATGAATTGCTGGGGTATTTGACCCCCTCCCAGCCCGCCCCCTGCGAGGGGGCGGGTGGGGGTCTCACCTTTGCCCGTTACGGCCTGGGACAGTACGTCCGCCCGGAGAAGCAAGCGCAACCGCCGTATGCTGATCTCAAACGTGCTGGCGCCAACCTGCGCGGCTTGCTGCGCGTGATGCTGTTCAAGCGCCTCGAGTCTAGCGTCCACGCTTTCCGCGAGACGCTCCAACGGATGCTCCAGGTTCATCAGCGCTTCCTTCAAGCGCTCGATCAGGGTATCGTGGCCGCTGGGGAAGCCGCACAGACGCTGCTCTACGAATCGGATCAGGATGAGGAGCAAGTGCTCTGGGATGCTCTGGAACAGCTCGCAGGCCGCTACGCCCTGGCGGACTTTGATGTGGACACCTTGCGTGAGGACTTGGAACACGATATTCGCATCCTCGGCCAAATGCTCACCGTCGTGCAACTGGTCACGCCGGAGCGGGACGCTAAACTGTTGACGCTCAAAGCGCGGCTCGCACAGCCGCCGCTTAACCAGCGCAAGGTCCTGATCTTCACACAATTCGCCGATACAGCGCAGTACCTCTACGACAATCTAGCCTACCCGCCCCCCATGATAGAGGGCAGGGCGGGGGAGGGGGGCAAAGATGACATTGCAGTCATTTACAGCCGTGACAAGAACAAAGCGCAGGTGGTTGCCCGCTTTGCACCTCAAGCCAATCCACAATTGCCCTGCTTGCCGGGCATACCAGAGTTACAGACACTCATTGCCACTGATGTGCTTTCCGAGGGTCTCAACCTGCAGGATTGCGACAACGTCATCAACTACGATTTGCACTGGAATCCGGTACGCCTCATCCAACGCTTCGGGCGCATTGATCGCATCGGCTCCGAACATGACCACATCTACGCCTACAACTTCCTGCCCGAAACGGCGCTGGAGCGCACGCTCGGTTTGCGCGAGCGCCTGGTCCGCCGCATCCAGGAAATTCACGATACGCTGGGCGAAGATGCCGCCATCCTTGAACCCGGCGAACGCCTGAACGAGGAGTCGCTGTACGCTATCTACGCACAGGGCGATCTCAGTCACTACGAGAACGATGAGCCGGACGAATTCGTAGACCTCAATGAAGCGTTGGAAATGGTGCGGCAGTTGCGCGAAGATCAGCCGGAACTCTACCGTCACATCACAGAACTGCGCGATGGGATTCGTTGCGGCTATGCCAACGGGCAGGCGGGCGGCGTAGTTTTATGCCGGGCGGGGCGCTATTGTCAGCTCTACCAGGTGGATGCAGCCGGCGAAATCGTCAGCCGTGACGCGGCGCGCATCCTGCACCGCATGAAGTGTACCCCAGATACACCGCCCAGCGTGCTTCCCACCGGACATAACGCCCAGGTGCTGCGCGTCAAGCGCGCTTTCGCGGCGGAAGTCCGCGCGCGGCAAGCGGAACACCAGCACACGCGGGCGCTAACGCCGGCGCAACGCTACATCATTGCCGAACTGCGCATACTCTACGCTCGGGCCGATGAGAGCCTCCGCGCGCAGATCGCGCTACTCGATACCATCTTTCAACAGCCGCTCACCCGGCCGGTTGTACGTGAGGCTCTGAACCGGCTGCGGCGGGAGCGGGCCACTGGGCATCCCCTGCTGGAGGCCTTATTGCAATTGGTGCGCATACATGGCTTGGAATCCTTGCTGCACCGCGCGCGCGCGGCTGAAGAAGAGAAAGCCGGGTTGCCCCTGGTTGTCTGTAGTGAAGGTTGGAGCCAGTAAGCGGGTCGTTTTTACTTCTGTTTTGGGCAGATGAACGCCATGGTCAGCCCTGGGGAGGACTTCTAAGATAGCCGGAGCAGTAGCAGGGAAATCATGCCAGATAAGGTATTAGAAGAGGAAGCGCTCGTTGGTGGCTTTGTGACCCCTGTGGTCAGGATTGGCGATACCGTACACAGACAAGCCGGGGATTGGACGCCGACCATCCACCGGCTACTGACCCATGTGCGCGCCAAAGGCGTGCTGTGGACACCAACCCCGCTGGGCTTTGATGCGCTCGGGCGAGAGGTGCTGTCTTTCATTGCGGGCGACGTGCCGCATGACCTGCCTGATTGGATTTGGTCGGAACAGGTATTGTGCGATGTGGCCCGCGCCTTATGCCAATGGCATGAGGCCACCCGCGACTTTCCGCTGGCCGAGGCCCGGTGGAATTTCGTTGCGCCAGGCCCCCTTGAGGTCATTTGTCATAACGATTTCGCCCCCTATAACTGCGTTTTTCGTGACGCGCGTCTGGTGGGGGTCATTGATTTTGACCTTTGTGCGCCCGGCTCGCGCTTGTGGGATCTGGCTTACACGGCCTACCGTTATGTGCCCTTGCTGCCAGGGCCGGAGGTTGCGGCGGCTGGCAGCGAAAAGTCCCCGTTCACTTCAGCCGTTACGTTGGAGCGGATACAAACGTTGCTTAAGGCCTACGGAGCCGCGGCCAACATCACCCCCGCCGCACTGGTGGCGGCGACGATTGACCGGTTGCACGCGCTTGCTGCCTGGACCGAGGCGCATGTCAGGCAGCATGGTGTGGCGGAGTTGGCGCAGCACCCGGCGCTGTATCGCGGCCATGCCAGTTGGTTGCAGGCGTGGCGTAACGATTTTACATAACCTTGCCCGTCGGCCCTGCGCTCTGGGCCGCTGCGGTGCGGGGGTGTCGGACGACTCTGATGCCATCACCGCGCTGTCTACTCCTCACCACCCCTCCCCCATCTTCTGCACCCGTACGGCGTGCGAGCCAATCGCTGCCGGCGTCGGGAGCGTCCGCCTCCGCTAGTTACCCTTCGGCGGCGGTAAACAAGCGCCCTAACTCGCGTCCGTTGAGCGGCTCGACGGGCCGCGCCACACGCTGGACGCAGTGGCGGGCCAGCACCTTCACGGCGGCCAGGCGTTGCTTGACGGTGGCGGCCTGGAGTTCGCGTGGTCGCTCAAGTGCGTGCGCCACTCGCGTAGTTTCCTGAGCGAGTCAGCGAAAAGGCGAGAAAGCGGCAAGTCACAAGCCTCAAGCCTCAAGTTTCCAGCAACCAGCCGTAGGCCAGTCTCAAAAACTGTGAAATCCAACCGCTACCGGGAGGCATGTCAAATTGGCGCGTTTGCAAAATTGCCCTATACTAAAGGCAAGGTTAGACAACGCACACAAAAACACCGCGCGACTGGTTCAGAGCCAGGAGTAGTGATTATCACGATTCTATATTTTGAGCAAACGGTTTTTTCTGTGTTACTTTTACTTTCAAAACACTCTCTTAGATTAAAGTGTTTTGGATGGAACAAACCGTGTAACTATTGATAAACTTTCCGCTTGTTCTGGCGATCAATGTAACGTTAAGGAGAATTTGCCATGATTAAGAAAATCTACCTATCCTATGAAGCAGCGGTGTCCGATTATTTGGGCCAGTTCAATATGTTGCTTCAGGCCCCCGCCAAGACCCAGGAAGCGGCTGTGCGCGGCGCGAGCGACCCATCCACCGTAGCGCTGATCGAGCGCGCTGATGCGATCGCGGACCTCTCCGCGGGCATGATCCCGTTGGCGGCAGACTATCTTGATGCGCCCGACCCGGCCTTGCGTGAGGGCATCAGCGCCCACTTGCTGGCCCAGGCTGCTGCCGAGATGCAAGTGGCGACCGAGCTGCTGCAAATCGCGGCGGCGGAAATGCCGGGGGCAGCCGCATTCACCGTGCGCAGTGGGCAACTAGAGGCGCGCGGCGACTTACGCGACGCCATTGCCAGCATGGAGCAAGTGGTGGGCGTCCCCCTCGCTGCCAGCTTCACAACGTCCCAAGTGATGGCCCGTGGCACAGCTGTGACCGATCCCGACCAGGCAAAGCAAGCGCTACAACAAGCGGCTACAGTAACCACGAATACGATCTCGCAGCAGGTGGTCAAGGTAGGCGGTGACTTGGCCTTCAACCTGGTCTTCAAAACCCAATGGGCCGCAGTCATTGGTAGCGCGGGAATGCTGAACAAAGATATTGCCAAACTGCTAGAAAGTGCCAAAGAAGGCGCCAATGCGCTTGCCCAACGTGCGTTGACCGTAGCCTCTAAAACAATCCTTAATGTCTTTGATAAGATTCTGGCTTTGCTTGGCAAAGACGGCGAAGATCTGGCCCGTAAACAGATCAGAACATGGCTGGATGATATCCAGGAGAGCGGCAAGATCGAACTCTTCGAGCAGTTGGTGGGCAAGCTCTATCAGGTTGATGCGCTGACAGCCGCGCTTCCGAACTGGCTGGCGGCAACCAAAGCCGAAGTAGCGCTGCTCAATACCACCACAACCCAGGTTACGGCGCTCTCCGGAAAATTCGACGTATTGATGGGGCAACTCAACACGGTGAGTGATGTGATTGGGTGGACGAAGTTCCTTGAGCCACAGATTCCGCAGCTCCTGGCAGTTTGCACGGCCCTCCGGGTCTCGTTGCTAGCTGTGCTGGTCTACGCCGGGTACGATTATATCGGCTATGAACAGGTAGCCTTCTTGAATCTGACGCAGGGGGTGGGTGAGACAATTCGCGCCAATCTGGGTGTTGCGTCTGTTGTCGGTTGAGCCTTTGCGCCAGCGCGGTACTGCGCTGGCGCAAATTTTATCCCTGTAATTTTGCAGGAGGCTTGCCGATGCCTACGAACAGCAAACCGGTGATCTTCCTCGCCTTTGCCAATGACCGCGAAAGACCTGGGGGCTACCTGCGCAATCTGCCGGGAGAGGCGGAACACCTCCGCGCCACGCTCGACGCCGCCGCCCAGGCGGGCCTCTGCGAGGTGCTGCTGCGCCAGAACGTCACCGTCGAGATGCTGCTCGATGTGTTCCAGGACGCGCGCTATCGCAATCGCATCGCCATCTTCCACTACGGCGGCCACGCCGGAAGCTACGCGCTGCTGCTGGAGACCGCCACCGGTAAGATCGCCATAGCCAACGCCGGCGGGCTGGCGACTTTCCTCGGCCAGCAGACTGGCATCCAACTGGTGTTTCTCAACGGTTGCTCGACCCAGCTCCAAACACAAGAGTTGCTCGATGCGGGCGTGGCCGCCGTCATCGCCACCGCGCAGGCCATTGATGACACCGTCGCCACCGAGTTCGCCGTGCGCTTCTACAAGGGGCTGGCGAGCGGGGCCACGTTCCAGACCGCGTTCCATGAGGCCGAGGCGGCCTGCCAGACCGCGCACGGCAACCAGCCGCGACACCTCTACCTCAAAGAGGCGCTCTCGAACGCCAACCAGTTTGTAGCCGACCGCTGGCCCTGGGCGCTGACCCCGCGCCCAGGCGCGGAACGTGCCTTGCAATGGAGCCTCCCCGAAGCGGTCAATGACCCGCTCTTTGGTCTGCCACCTCTCCCCCCGCTCGACCTGCCTGACAAGCCCTATCGCTACCTGAACTGGTATCGCCGCGAGGATGCCGCGGTTTTCTTCGGGCGCGGCTACGACATCCGCGAGCTCTATCAGCGCATCACCGCTCCCGACGCGCCGCCCATCACCCTGTACTACGGGCAATCCGGGGTGGGCAAATCCTCGTTGCTTGCGGCGGGGTTGTTGCCCCGGCTGGAGCAGGTGCAGACGGTAATCTACGCTCGCCGCGACCAGGCGCTCGGTCTCGCCGGGACACTGGCGACCAGCCTGCCCGGCGCGGCGGAGGCGGCTGGCCCGGTCACGGGCGCTGAGCTGCTTGACCGTTGGCGTGAAATTGAGGCAGCTACCGGCAAACCGCTCACGCTCATCCTCGATCAGGTGGAAGAGGTCTATACCCGGCCCAACGCGGCATTGCCCACCGAGATGGATGATTTTCTGGACGTGTTGGTCGCGCTGTTCGGTGACCGGGCGACGCGCGCTCAGGGGCGGTTGATCCTGAGTTTCCGTAAGGAATGGCTCGCCGAGATCGAGAAACTGGTGGCCGAGCGGCAGTTGCCCCGGGCCAAAGTCTTCTTGCAGCGGTTGGCGCGGCGCGGCATCATCGAGACCGTGATCGGCCCGGCGCGCAGCGCGCGCTTGCAGCCGCACTTCGCCCTGACGGTGGCCGAGGGGTTGGCGGGCGAAATCGCCGACGACTTGCTGTTCGATCCCATCTCGGCGGTGACGACGACGCTCCAAGTGCTGCTCAGTAAGTTATGGGAGCAGGCTAAGCAGCGCAACTACGATCACCCTACCTTCGACCGGGCGCTCTACCACGAGTTGCGCCGTCAAGGGCTGCTGCTGAGCGATTTCCTCGAGCAGCAGTTGGCGGCCCTGCGCGAGGCGCAACCCGGCGTGGTGGAATCCGGGCTGGTCTTCGACCTGCTCGCCTTTCACACCACACCGCTGGGCACCGCCGAGCAGCGCACGCTGGCTGAGTTGCGCGCCGCCTACGCGCATCAGGAGCTGAGCCTACTCGCCCTGCTGGGCGCGTGTCAAAGCCTCTACCTGCTGGTGGATCCGGCGGAAAATTGCCCCGATGCCGAACCATCTAGCCGTTTGGCACATGACACCCTCGCGCCACTGGTGCGCCATCGCTTCGACGAATCCGACGCACCGGGGCAACGTGCGCGGCGTGTGTTGGAGAGTCGCTTGAGCGCCGAGGCGGACGTGCAGGCGACGCTTGAACCGTTGGGCGAGGCCGACCTGGCCCTGGTCGAGAGCGGGCAGGCGGGGATGCGCGCCTGGCGCGAGCTGGAGGTGAATTTGATTGGCCTGAGCCGCGCTACTCGCGAGCGGCGCCGGAAGCGGGAGCGGCTCATCCGTGGGGTGCTGATTGCGTTGGGGTGTGTGATTGTGGTAATTGCGGGGGTGGCTTTTGGGCAAGCCCGACGCGCTGACCGGGAAGCAGCGGCGGCTGTGGCAGAAGCTCTGCGTGCTGATGAGAAGGCAGAAGAAGCACTAGCAGCACAAACCATTGCTGAAACAGAAGCCGAAAAGGCCCGCCAAGCCGAAGCTAATGCCGTAACAGAGCAAGCCCGCGCCGAGCGGCAAGCCCAGATTGCCCTGGCGCGGCAGTTGGCGGCGCAGGCGCAACAGCTGATGGTTAGCCAGCCAGCGCAATTGTCACGCACACTGTTGCTAGCGATGGAGTCTTTGCGCCGCTATCCGGAGCGTGCCGCAAATCAGGTGACGGCGGAAACCCTGATCCTGTTGCCGCGCGAAGTCACCCGTGTCATGCATAGTGCGGCAGTTAATGCTGTGGCCTTCAGCCCAGATGGACAGTGGATAGCCTCAGCGGGATGTGACAAGATGAATGAACCGGGCTATTGTAACGGCGGTTTGGTGCAAATATCGCAAGCGGCGACCGGAAATCCGGTCGCGCGAATGTCCTCCCATGAAAAAGAAGTAAACGTTATAGCTTTCAGTCCAGATGGACGGTGGCTAGTGTCGGGCAGTGATGACAACACTGCCCGAGTGTGGGAGGTCGCTACGGGGCGCGAGGTAGTGAGCGTGACGCATCAATGGGGGGGTGTGAATGTTGTAGCCTTCAGTGCAGATGGACAGTGGATCCTCTCCAGCGCCCGCGATGCCGCACGGGTCTGGAACGCGGCAACAGGAGAAGAAGTGGTATCAGTGACTCATGATTTGTGGGTGGAAACGGCAGCTTTGAGTCCCGACGGATTGCGGCTTGTCTCGGCGGGATGTGACACGGTGGCATGGGATACCTGTGGTAGCAGATCGGCGCGCGTTTGGGACATTTCGGCTGCTCTTAACACAGGGTTGGCAACCAAACATGAAATAGCATCAATTCCTCATTTCACTGAGGTATCCACTATCGTTTTTAGCCCCGACGGACAATGGGTAGCCTCGGCAGAAGATTTAGGGTATTACATCATAAAGGTATGGGAGGCCACAACCGGGCGTGATGTGGCGCAGATGATACACGAAGACGGAGTCACGGCTCTAGCTTTTAGTCCGGATGGAAGATGGCTGCTTTCCAGTAGCAAGGATGGTACAGCTCGGATTTGGGAAGCCGAAACTGGACGCGAGGCAATGCGTTTCATCCATGAAGGATTTGTAAGCGCCGTGGGCTTCAGTCCCAAAGGTCAGTGGATTGTTTCCGCTGGTGGCTATGGAGATAGTGTCGTGAGAGTGTGGGAAGTGACGAATGGCCGGGAAGTAGCCCGCCTGATACACAATGGGCCAGTAAACGCTGTCGCCTTCAGTCCAAACGGAGAATGGATTATTTCTGGCAGCGCCGATGACACTGCGCGGATATGGGACATCTCACAAAATCTCAACCCAAATGCGGCAAGCAGCGTCGAGACGCGGGTTGCTCATGGTTGGGGGCCATCAGCAGTGGTCTTCAGCCCGGATGGACAAAACGTGGCCTCGTATGGCGGGGACGGCTCGGTGCAGGTATGGGAAACTTTCACTGGGCGTGTAAGGGCACAAATACCTGTAGATTACGCATCAACTTTGGCTTTTAGCCCGGATGGACAATGGCTTGTCTCTACCGATTTCGATGGCACACGAGTATGGGATGTCAAAAAAGAGCGTCCAATGGTCTGGATACGTGAGGGGGATATAGCCCTTAATCCAGATTGGCAATGGATTGTCTCAGGCGCAGGGAGTCATATAGCACACGTTTGGGAAACAGCGACCGGAGATGACGTGGCGCAAATGCTTCATCAGAATATCGTAGGGCCAGTGGCTTTTAGTGCTGATGGACTGTGGGTTGTCTCCGGCAGTCGCGATGGGGTTGTGATTGTTTGGGAAGCTGCAACGGGAGACGAAATCGTACGTATGCGCCATGGACTTTCAGTAGATTCTGTGGGCTTTAGTTTAGACAAACAGTGGGTGGTTTCGGCTGGCTGTGATGCATATGATGAAAACACCACTATCTGCACTCAGGAGTCGATACGGGTGTGGCATGTAGAAACCGGGCATGAAATGGCGCGGCTGATTCCAGATACTTACATAGATGCGGCAGCTTTCAGTACAGATGGAAAATGGGTATACATCACCCGTTTCGGTGAAGTAACACAGATTTGGGACATTTCGGTGGTACTCCAGCGAGATGCATCTAGTAAACCAGAGACGGTGCAAATGACCCCGGTAGAGTCTGTGAAACCAGTCGCGTTCAATGCGGATGGGTCTTGGCTGGCAACGGCAGAAGGAAACATAATGCGGATATGGGCAGCAAAAAGTATGACTGAAACCGCGCAAATGCTATACAAGAACGGTGTGCGAAGGGCAACTTTTAGTCAAGATGGGCAGTGGATAGTTACTGCAGAAAAAAACACCGTGCAGGTATGGGAAACAAGCACTGGTCGTGAAATGGCGCGAATAACGCATGAATATGACGTAAATACGGTCATGTTCAGTCCCGATAGTAAATGGATTCTCTCCAAAAGTGAGGACAACACCATCCGCGTCTGGTGGTGGCAACCCGAAGACATGATCCGCCTGGCGTGTCAGCGTCTTACCCGTAACCTCACGCACGAAGAATGGCAGCAATATCTCGGTGATGAACCCTATCGCTGCACTTGCCAGGATTTACCGCCCCATGCTTCAGTTATCGAAGCCGGGGTTGCCATCATTGAAGGCAGTTGCCCAGTGATGTTGCAACCCTGAAAATAATAGCACGCAGCGTTGCTAACCTGTAACTTTCAACTCGTAACTTTTAACTATTCTCGAAAGGAGCAAACCATGAGCGATCTTTATGCACTACTTATCGGCGTTGATTTCTACTTCCCTGGCGGCGGCTACGGCCATCTGGGCGGCTGCGTGCGCGATGTCACCCACGTTGAGGCGCACCTCAAGGGGCGTCTGCATTTGCCGGATGACCACATCCTCAAGTTGACCGCCGCCAACACGGGCGATACTCAACCGGCAGGGCCGCCGGAACACTGGCCGACCTACGCCAATATGGTGACCGCCTTCCAAAAGATGACGGACATGGCGCAGCCCGGCGACCGTGTCTACATCCATTACGCCGGCCATGGCGGGCGCGCCAAGACAATCTACCCCGAGCTCAAGGGTGATGGCCCTGACGAGGGCCTGGTGCCCACCGACATCGGCCAGGCGCATACCCGCTATCTGCGCGATGTGGAGCTCAACTACCTCTTGCAAGCGATGGTGGATAAGGGCCTGGTGGTCACGGTGGTGCTGGATAGCTGTCACTCAGGCAGCGCGACGCGCGCCGCCAACGGCCAGCTCCTCGGCGCACAACCGCGCGGCATCCCGGAAATTGACTACACCCTCCGCCCGGCGGATAGCCTGGTCGCCCCTCGCGAGACGCTGACCGCTGCATGGCAGGCGCGGAGCACCCAGCAGACCCGCGCGGCCAAATCCGTGAGCGGCTGGCTGCTGGAGCCGCAAGGTTACACGCTGCTGGCGGCCTGCCGCGCCAACGAATTTGCCTTCGAGTACCCCTTCAACGGCAGCGAGAACAACGGCGCGCTCACCTATTGGCTACTCGATACGCTGCGCCAGGCTGGGCCGCACTTCACCTATAAGATGCTGCACGACCGGGTGATGGCAAAAGTTCACAGCCAGTTCGATAAGCAAACGCCCATGCTCCAGGGCGAGGGTGATGTGGTGGTCTTTGGCGCGGAACGCATCACACCGTTCTATGCCGTGCCGGTGCTCGCTGTGGAAGGCGACAGCCGGGTGCGCCTCAACGCTGGCGAGGCGCATGGCCTGGTGCGCGGCGCGCAGCTGGCAATCTTTCCCCCCTTCACCACCGACTTTGGCAACCCTGCCAACCGCATCGCGCAGGTGGAAGTGACCGAAGTTGAAGCCGTCCACGCCTGGGCGCAGGCCGTCGAGCCGCCCACCGCCCCCCTTGAAGTGGGCGCGCAGGCGGTGCTGGAGAGCATGACGAACGTCAACTTCCAACGCAATGTTGCCCTTGACATCAGTGATCCCACCCTGCACGCGCAGCTGGTGGCAGCGCTCGTCGCTCATGGCAAGGGCTTTGCCCGGCTGGCGGCAGCTGGAGATCCAGTGCATTTCGTGGTGGAGCTCCTGCCCGATGGCGAGTTGCGTATCGAGAACGCCGCCGACCAGCCCCTCCCCAATTTGCGGCCCGCGATCCACGCCAGCGAGCCGGATGCTGTGGCGCGTATAGTCGCGCGGCTGGTGCATCTGGCGCGCTACCAGAGCGTGCGTGAGTTGAGTGTGCAGGATACCAGCGCTGCACAAAAGCTCAAAGTTGAGCTGCTGGGCAATCCCATCAACCGCCCCGGCGACAAAGTGGGAGTGCGCATCACTAATACCCAGGCGCCCGGTAATGATGCCAATATCCTCAACATCACGGTGCTCTGCCTTTCATCGGATTGGGCCATCGCCCAGATTTACCCAGGCGGCGCAGGGAACTTCGAGCCGGTAGACCCCGGAAAAAACATCGAACTGAAATTTGAAGCCTATCTGCCGGAAGGGCAGACTTTGAGCGTGGACACACTCAAGGTCTTCGCCACCCGCGCCACCACCAACTTCCGCTGGCTGGAACTGCCCGCGCTCGATCAGCCCGTGACCCGGTCCGCAACGCGCAGCATCAGCACAGATCCGCTGGAACAGCTGCTGGCAGCCGTCACCGATGAAACGAGCACCAACACGCGCGCCATTCGGTTGACGGGGTCATCGGTGGAGAAGGCCTGGAGCGTGGTAGAAGTGGAAATTCGCGTGGAGCCGGCATAATTGCCATCAACAATTCGGGCTTTGACCCTGCCCGTGAACGCTCAAGTTCGCTTTGAACCGGTAACGCAAACGGTAACCGCGTAACTACTGTAATTATATCCAACTGCACCACGTGCGTGGGTATACGACAAACTATTGGATAAAGAACGATTCTTATCTGAAAAATACCTCTCTAAACTTGTAGCTGGTCTCATTTTGAGAATCTTGCCCCTTTCCCTGGCCCCCTCCCCATGCCGCTATGCGGCGCGGGGAGGGGGATAGGGGAAAACTCCCCAATAATTTGCCCTATGCCCCACGTGCGCGATTTGATTGCTTTTCCCTCCAAATCGTGCTAAACTGAATCGGGTGTGTTGGATTCTTGTTGGGGAATATCTTGAAAGTGTGACACGTGAAAATTCCTTCACGCTTAAGGCGCTACCTAACTTAAATGCGACACGCCTGAGTCAAACGCAATCTATTAGCGAAAGGATTTAGGGTATGAGGGCGAGACTTACTTCGATTCTGTGCGCGTGTTTGTTAGTGATGGTTTTGTCCGTGCCCGGACAATCGTTGGTGGTGGGGAACGCTCCCGGCGTACCTGCTTCGGCGGCCCGTACCGAACCGCTTATCATTGATCATACATGTACGGACTTGAGCCAGATTCCACCTCATTGGATCGAGCAGGCCAAAGCGCAGCTGCGCGTATCCTATGGGCACACTTCACATGGGAGTCAATTGGTCACTGGGCTGGATGTATTGGAGAGTGGGCCGCTCAACATTGATGGTTTGTACGACTTCAACACGAGCGGTGCAATTCAGGTGGGTGTTCTCTCGCTGGCCGACTATACGCCCGACGGTGATCTGGGCAATCCGGATTATACGACATGGGCTGCCAGAACGCGCACGTATTTGGATAATGCGGGCAGTGACCGGAATGTGGTGGTGTGGTCCTGGTGCGGTCAGGCGGATACCACGGTCCAGAACATCAATGTTTACCTCGGCTTGATGGATGCGCTCGAACAGGACTACCCGGATGTTACCTTCGTTCACATGACAGGGCATCTCAATGGCAGTGGGGAGGCCGGGAATTTACATCAGCGCAATGAGCAGATACGTGCTTACTGCCGTGCCAACAATAAGGTACTCTTCGATTTTGCCGACATTGAGAGCTATAATCCGGATGGTGATTACTTCCTTGACTTGGGCGCAACCGATACATGCGATTACAGCGGCGGCAACTGGGCCTCCGAGTGGTGCGCGGCGCATCCGGGCGATCCCCTATGCGCCACATGCAGTTGTGCTCACTCACAGCCGTTGAACTGTAACCTCAAGGGGCGGGCTTTTTGGTGGATGTTGGCCCGCTTGTCCGGCTGGAGTGGGCCGGGTGAGACTGTAAAGGCGGCTTCTGTAGACACGGCCACGATAGGGACGGTGGTGACATACACGGTCACCGTTCAAAATCTTACCGCCCCCTTGACGGCCACGGTTTATGTCACTGATACGTTACCTGCCGGGCTAACCTACCTGGCCGGATCGCTGGAAGTGACCGGGGGGACCGGGGCGTATGATGATACTCATGCTCCCGCATTGACGTGGGTAGGTACACTTAGTCCTACAACACTGATTACGATGACTTACAGCGCCACGGTTACGGCGTTGCATCCTACCGTAATTGTGAACACAGCGACAGTCGCTGCGCCAGATTACCAGACCCTCACAGTCTCTGCGACCGTCATTGTTAATCCGATGCGCCTTTGGTTACCTCTCATACTAAGGAGCTATCCATGAAAACCCCAATTTTGATCACGCTTGTACTTTTGGTTGTTGTAAGTCTCTTTTCTGGGCCGCCGCCAGAGCCAGCTATGTCCCGTGCTGTCGTTACTTATGGTGCGCCGGTGCTCAAGTGGCAACACGGTGGCTGTTATGCTTCCTGGTGTGAAACGGGTTGGTATTCCTCGCCCGCTGTGGCCGATCTGAATGGTGACGGCAAGATGGCGGTCATCGGCGGGGCGAACACGATCTTCATTCTCAATGGTGAGGATGGCGCGCTACAAAAAGCCATTGATACACCCGGTAATCGTGTCTGGCCAGGCATTGTCGTGGCCGACTTGGATGGCGATGGCGATTGGGAAATCGTCACGGCGCAGGGGAGCGGTTATCTTAACGTGCTCGACCACACGGGCGCGCTTATCTGGTCGCGTCAACCGGTTGTCAATGAACTGCGCGGTTTGGCGGTGTATGATCTCGACGACAACGGCACGCTAGAAATTATCGTCAGTGCTGCCCGGAGTGACAAAACCAATACCTGGGTCTATGGACACGATGGGACTTTACGTGCCGGTTGGCCGCAGTTGAGTAACAATACTGGCTATGCCTGGGGTGTCTTCAACGATAACGTTGCCGTGGGCGATCTGAACGGCGACGGGATGGCTGAGATCGTCGTGCCTTCTGATGTTCACTATATTTGCGCTTACACAGCCGCTGGGGTGCAGCTTCCTGCTCATGCCATGTATGGCGATAAGGCTTGGGGGGCTGTGGGCGTTCACGTGGATCATGAGGTAGACCTGCGTGGATATGCTGATTGTGGCACGGAACATCGGCCTAACTTTGCCCACACACCTGCCAATGTCGTAGATGTCAACGGCGACGGGGTGCTAGAGATTGTCGCGATAGGGAATGTTTATAATTGTGGCACCAATCCTTACACCAGTCTCTATGAAATGCCCTTTATATTTAATGCCGACCGTACCCGCTGGAGCGACAATAATTTTGATTGGGAGGTGATCCCTATTCCTGATGGCAACGCGGCTCCGATAAACGAAGATTGGGCTATTATCGAGAGCAATATGTCCAATCCGGTGACTGCCGATCTCGATGGCGACGGCAATCTCGAAATCATCTTTCCCTCCTACGATGGGCGCGTCCATGCCTACTGGTTGGATAAAACCCAACATGGCAATTGGCCGTTCGTGCTCTATCCTGGTAGTGGCCCGCTCGTCTTTGCTTCCGAACCGGTAGTCGCCGATCTGGATAACGATGGCTATGCTGAGGTTATCTTCACCACCTGGTTGCAAAAGGGTAGCGGCCAAAACGGCAAGCTCTACATTCTGGATTATCTGGGCAATCTGATCCATGCAGTGGATTTACCGGCTGCATTCGGCAGTGCTACCGAGAACGGAGCGTTGGCTGCCCCCACGCTGGCCGACATTGATGGGGATGGGGAGCTGGAAATCGTCATCAACACCACAAGTTCCGGGTTTGTCGCCTATGATTTACCGGGAACCGCGGATGCGCGTGTCTTGTGGCGGACCGGGCGGGGTAATTATCAGCGCTCTGGTTCCATTCTGCCGGGTTCCTTGCGCACTTCGCAAGTGCGTGTGCAACCGTACCTGGCTGATCCTGGTGACACGCTGTTCTATTCCGTACAACTTAAGAATACGGGTTCTGCATTAGCCTCTGTAAGTGTTACCAGCACCTTGCCGTCCGAGGTGATTTATCAAGGCGATCTATGGGCCTCGTCTGGCAGCTATAGTGAAGCGGGCGGGGTGATTATCTGGACTGGGCCGGTTGCCGATAGCGCATCTGTGGATATTACTTACAGTGCGGTTGTCCCTGTCGGGCTTACGGAACCTGAGGTTCTCGTCAATTCCGTATTGATTGCCGATGGTGCGGGCAATGTGAGAGAGTATTTCGCAAAGGTCATCGTCAATGGGCTTTCTCTCTATCTGCCGTTGATTATGAAAGGCTATTGAAGCTAGTGTTTTGTTAAATGGGCTGCTAGCCAAAGAAAAATCCCCCCTCGTCTCGGCGTTTGCGCGGGGGCGAGGGGGGAACGTGTGGAGGATCTTCATGGGGCGGTACGCGCATGTTTGAAGCCATTCTATTCGATTTCGACGGCACGCTGGTTGATTTTGTGGACGCCGACCTCCGGAGCTTGCGCTGGCTGCACGCGCACAGCGGCGCGCCGGTCAGCTGCGAGGCTTTTCTGGAAACGGCGGTGGATGCAATCATGGCCTTTCATCAGCTGGTTGAGGCGCAAGCGATTGATCCGCTGCTGATGCACAGCTGGCGCCTGCAGCATACCTTTGCCCATTATGGCCTGCCCTGGGATGATAGCTACACCGAGCTCTACCGTGCCCAACTGATTGAAGTGTGCATCCCTTTCGCGGGTGTCGAGCCGATGCTGGCGCAGGTGCGGCGCAAGGCGAAAACGGGTCTCATCAGCAACGCTTACGACGCGCAAGAGCAGCGAGCGCGCATTGCCCATGCCGGCCTTGTATCTTACTTCGATAGTATCGTCATCGCCTGCGAAGTGGGTAGTTACAAGCCGGAGCCAGATATCTTTTGGCACGCTTTGGCGCAACTCGGCGTCGCGCCGGGAGATGCCCTCTACATCGGTGATTCGGTCACGCACGACATCGCGGGCGCGAAGGCGGCGGGGATGCAAGCCGCGCTGTTGAGCCGCACGCCCAGACCCGCCCCCCTCGCCGATTACAGCGTCGCTAGCATCGCCGAACTGCACCAACTTCTCACGCAGGTACTTGCCTGATGCAACAGTCTTCGCCCAAGCATCACGCATCACGCATCACGCCGTACGCATTACTCATCCTACCGCTGCTTTTCCTCACGCTTTTCTATTTCTACCCACTCGTGGCAATCTTCCGCGTGAGTTTTATGGAAGGCGATAGCGTTGCTGTGCTGTCCCGCCTCTTCAGCGCGGCGATATGGCGCGTGCTCGGCTTCACCTTCGGGCAGGCGTTGCTCTCGACGGTGCTCACGCTGTTGCTAGGACTGCCCGGCGCTTACGTCTTCGCCCGCTACGATTTCCCCGGCAAGACCCTGCTGCAGGCGCTCGCCACCGTGCCCTTCGTGCTGCCCACCGTCGTCGTCGCGACGGCGTTCACGGCATTGTTAGGGCCGCGCTCGCCGCTTGGCGCGCTGACCGGCGGCGTCTTCGATTTCCGCTACACGCTCGGCGCGATTCTGCTCGCGCACATCTTCTACAACGTGACCCTGGTGCTGCGGATGGTGGGCGGCTTCTGGGCCAACCTCGATCCGCACCTGGAGCAGGCGGCGCGGACGCTGGGCGCATCGCCTTGGCGCGCCTTCCGCGAGGTGACGCTGCCCTTGCTCGCGCCGGCGCTGGGCGCGGCGGGCCTGCTCGTCTTCATCTTCTGCTTCACTAGCTTCGGCGTGATCCTCATTCTCGGCGGGCCGCGCTTCGCCACGCTGGAGGTGGAAATCTACCGGCAAACGGTCAACTTTGCCAACCTGCCCCTCTCTGCGGCCCTGTCGCTGGTGCAAATCGCCATCACGCTGGCGCTCACGCTCACTTACACCCGCCTGCAAGCCGGGTTGGCTCGTCCGTTGGAGCTGCGTCCACAGTGGGCTACCCAACGCCGTCCCCGCAGGCCCGGCGAGATCGCCCTGGTGCTGGCGACCGTGACCCTGCTCGGCCTGCTGCTCGCTGCGCCCTTGCTCACGCTCGTGGTGCGCTCCTTCGATGGCGGGCTGCACTACTACGCCGCACTCTTCGAGAATCCGCGTCGCTCCATCTTCTACGTCCCGCCGATTGCGGCGGTGTGGAACTCGGTGCGCTTTGCCCTGGCGACGATGGCACTCGCGCTGACGTTGGGGCTGCTCACCGCGCTCGCGCTCTACCGCCAGCGACGCGCTTGGCTGCTCGATGCGCTGTTCATGCTACCGCTGGGTACCTCCGCCGTGACGCTGGGATTGGGCTACCTCATCGGCATGGGCCGCCCGCCGCTGGCCCTGCGCGGAACGCCGCTGCTCATCGTCTGCGGGCACACGCTCGTCGCGCTGCCCTTCGTCGTGCGGAGTCTGCTGCCCGCGCTGCAATCCATCCGCCCGGCGCTGCGCGAGGCCGCCGCCACGCTCGGCGCATCACCCGCGCGCGTCTTCGCCGAAGTAGACCTGCCCATCATCCGCCGCGCCCTGGCAGTGGGCGGTGTCTTCGCCTTCACCGTCTCCATGGGCGAGTTCGGCGCCACCTCCATGATCGCGCGCCCCGAACTCCCCACCATCCCCATCGCCATCTACCGCTTTCTTTCTCTGCCGGGTGCGGTAAACTATGGGCAGGCGTTGGCGATGTCCACGATTTTGATGACCGTGTGTGTGGTGGGCTTCGTCGCCATGGAATGGCTCAGACCACCAGGGACGCAGATGTTCTAATACGTACTGCGTAATGCGTAAAGGAGAAAATTACGCAGTATGTTCAGGACTTACGCAGGTAGCGTACCCTGAGCCTGTCGAAGGGTACGCGCTAACCAAAACCCACTGCCTTCGACAGGCTCAGGCAACGGGATTGCGAAATTCTTAAGATTGTTCTTTTTTGGAGGCCTTGTGACAATTCCAACTTCAGCTCCCCCACCTTTGCGCGTTATTACGACACGACCACGCCCGGTCAACCGGCTCAAGGCGGAAATCGCGCTGGTGTTGATTACGATGGTGTGGGGTTCCACCTTCATCATCGTCAAGAATGCGCTGGATAGCATCGGGCCGTTTGTCTTTATCGCCACGCGCTTCTGGATTGCCGGGCTGGGCTTGCTCGGAGTGGGGCTGGCGGGCCGTCGCAAGCTTACCATGAGCTGGGCTTTGCTGCGCGAAGGCGGGCTGACGGGCGTCTTTCTCGCGCTGGCCTTCGCCACCCAGACCATCGGCTTGCAGACGACCGAGGCGGGCAAAGCCGCGTTCATCACCGGCCTGAGCGTGGTGCTGGTGCCATTCTTCGCGGCGGTGGGCTTGCGCCGCCCACCTGCGCGCGCCGTATTCTTGGGCGTACTCCTGGCGACGCTGGGCCTGGGGCTGATGACGCTCAACCGCGACTTGACCATCGTCACCGGCGATGTGTGGGTGCTCGCCTGCGCGTTGGGCTTTGCGCTGCACATCCTTGCGACGGGGCTGTTCTCGTCGCACCATGCCACGTTGCCCTTCGCGCTGATGCAGCTTTTCACGGTGGCGCTGCTGAACTCAGTGGCAGCGCTGGTGCTGGAATCGCACGTCCTGCTGTTGCCGCTCCCACTGCTGCCGATTACGCTCTACATGGGTCTCATCGCCACCGGCGCGATTTACTTCACCCAATCGTGGGCGCAGCAGTATACCACCTCTGCGCGTACCGCGTTGATCTTCGTGCTGGAGCCGGTCTTTGCCGCGCTCTTTGCCGTCGTGATTGCGGCGGAGCAGCTTGAAGCCCGGCAATGGCTCGGCGGCCTGCTCATTTTGATCGGGATGTTGGTGGCGGAATTGGGCAAGAAAGATGGAGGCTGAGCGGATGCAAAAGTTGCGCGGGGCATTGCGCTGGAATCGCGCCAGCTACGTTGTGTTGAGTGGCTTTCTCGCCACAGTGGGCCTCATCGTGGTGGTCTGGTGGCCGTTGGCCGAGGACGTGCTCGCCTACATTGATCCCACCCGCCCGCTGCTGCCGCAACTGGATTGGCTGCTCATCGGCATCTTTTTGGTGATGTCGCTGCTTATCATGCTGGGGGCCGATTTGCGCACCGATGGCTTCATCGTGCTGGTGGGGCTGGTCGCGGGGTTGGCTATTGAGGGGTGGGGGACGCAGACCGGGCTGTGGGCCTATTACACGCTCGAACACCCGCCGCTGTGGATCATCCCCGCGTGGCCCATCGCCAACCTCTCCTTTGAGCGGATCGCACGGGTCCTGAATGCGTTCACCGCACGCCTGCCTGAACGCTGGTTTGTGGGACTTTATTGGGGCATTTTCGCTATTTTTTACCCGCTATTGCTCGTGTTTGTCCGCCCCACCTTCGGTCATATTCTCACGCAGCTGGCGTTGGTGATTTGTGCCTTGCTGATTGTCAGCTGCCGGCAGCAGCCGCGCCCGGCAATGCTGATATTTACAGCTGGGATAGGCCTGGGGTATTTCCTCGAACTGTGGGGAACCACGCGCCTGTGCTGGACATACTACACGCCCCAAGAGCCGCCCATCTTCGCCGTGCTGGCACACGGTATGGCGGCGGTTGCCGTCTGGCGCGCGGTGGATTTGCTCAAACTGGTGACGGGCTACTCGAATCTGGAAGCTGGTTCTAGCAACCAGCTTCCAGCAACCAGCATCTAGATTTAACTCGCTGCAGCAGCGATGAGCATTTTCGCGCCACTCTCGAGCGCCAAATCCACAGCCCGGAGAGCCTGCCCTAGCGCGGCTCGCTCGGCGTGGGTGAGTAGTCCGTCCCAGCGTTGCGCGCGCATCCAGGCTTCCAGTGTGGGCTTGTCACGCACCTCATGCACGATCTCGTCGGCGAGCCACCAGAGGAAGGCCAGCGGGCGCACGGCCCAGCCGCCGGGAATGATGGCATCCTCACAGACGAACCCCTGACGCTCTAACAGCTGTAACTCCTGACGGAAATCGCGCATTACTTCATGCAATACGCGTACTGCGATGTGTAGCGGCTGTGGATTTTCCCTTTCGCAGAGAGCATTAAACGAGTTGCCGGTGAGTGCTACCGCCAGCGTATTGAGCTGGGCGATGATTTGCGCGCGTTCGCTCTTGCGGGTATCATCATCGAAGAAGCGTCGGCAATGGGCGATGTTCTCCATCAGCCGTTGCTCATAGATGAGGGCGTCCGGATGATTGCGCCCAACAGTTGCTAGCAGTGCATGGAGTCCTATTTCGTAGGACGTGTAGGTGTCGGTGAGCGAAATCTCATTAGGGGTGGTGTTGTGGTTCATGCCTGGTGGGACGAGCGCGTTAAGGTGTTGCAGGGCGACAGCGGTGAACGCGCAGCGCATTTCCGGGGGCCAGAGCCGCCAGGTATCAGCTAATGTCAGTGCGACTTCGGAGTAAAGCAGTTCGGCGACTTGCCGCCGACACCCCTGCGCTGATTCTGGTTCATCCTCGTAAATTTCCCAGAGTTCACAGGCTGCTACTTGCAGCAGGTACGGATGCCCCCCCGCCAACACAGTAATGAAGTGGATGTCGGCGCTGCTAAACCGCTCAAGCCCCTGGTTGAGCAACAGCAGCGCCTCACGTTGCGCCAAGGGGCCGAGTGTGACTTCTGAGAGAAAGTTAAAGTAAGGTGACCCTGTGCGGCTGAGCTGTTGGGTATCGGTGTTGAGCCGACCTAACGGGAAACGGCCTGCAATGATGAGTGCCAGTGTCCCCCGGCTGCGCGAGGCCAGTGAGCGCAGGCTGCCGAAGAACTCAGCGCTATTGAGGCGGGGATGGTGCAGGATTAGATCGAATTCGTCCAACAGCAAGACGAGCCGCTTATCAGTGGTTTCCAACTGGTTGAAGAGCCGTTCTAGTGCAAAGGAGTTATACCCGGTATCGTGGCAAGCTGCGTAGAGCTGGCTTAGTTCTGTATCATGTGTAGATACGACGAGCTGTTCATACAACGGTTGTAAAGCCTGTTCCCAAAACTGTACCGGAGTAAATTCCATACCTAGCGTGTGGGCATCCAGGTAGGAAAAAATCAGGCGTCGTTCGCCCTCCGTGCCATAGAGTGCGGTGCGCATCTCTGGGGCGGACAGATACAATAACAAGGAGGTCTTGCCGCTACGGGGTTCCCCTACGATGGCGGTGGATTGTCCCCGGTTGGAGAGCCGACTCACAATGCGCCGCAGCTCGCGTTGCCGCCCCAAGAACTTGTCGTGGGGTACAGGGTCGCCATAGAAGAAGGGATTGGGCATAACGGATCCTTATGTACAGCATCATGCGTACTGTGCAACCTAAGAATGATGCGATACGCCTGATACTGTATTTTCTACATTGTAAATTGATTTGTCAAGATCAGAATCACAACCATTACCAATAAAATTACTGCCAGGGAACCGGCGATAAAGGCCCTGCGGCGGTAATGTGCACGCTCTCGTGCCAGTTGACTCGGGTCAACGCCGGTGACGGCCAGGTGTAGGTAACGGGTGGCTTCCTCGTGGCGGGGTTCGACGGCAACTACTTGGGCCAGCAATGCACGCGCCTGATCGTGCTTGCCCTGCGCCAGTGCCTCCACGCCACGGCGGTAGAGATCGTCCGTGGCGCAGCGCTGCTCCAGTCGTTCGAGAGTCGTGCGCCAGCCGAAGACTTCCGGATATTCTTGCGCTAGTTGGCGCGCCAGCTCCAGCGCGTGTAGATAGTGCTTGTCGCGCTCCAGAGCTTCCACTTCCTGTAACCGCTCTGCCAGCACGCGCCGCTGCTGCTCCACTTCTACCTGGATGGCCTTGTTGTGGAAGCCGGCCTGCCGGTACGCCGTGGTAGCGGTTTCGAGGTCGTCGTTTTGACGTGCTTCTTCGGCGCGGCGCACCCAAATTGCCTGCCGCTCGGCGATGGCACGTTGTTGTGTGGGGGCGATGACAAGTACCCGGTCATATAGTGCGAGCCGTTCAGTGTCATTATCGGCGTTTTGCGCTTTGGCAAGTAACACCTGGATGAGGCGCGGGCGGGCCGCGCCCGGTTGGTACTCGTAAAGCCGTTCGAGCAGTTGGCGGGCCTCGTCGGCATGGGTTTGCGCGAGCAGTATGTCGGCCAGCAGCTGGTTGGCGGCGACATGGTTGGGGTTGAGCTCGATGGCTTGGCGCAACGGGACGCTGGCCTCTTCGAGCTTGCCGCCGCGATACAGGCCCAGCGCCGCGCGGTAGAAGTTTTCTGCCACCGGCTCAATGCGATCCAGTTCTTCCTGAACCCGGCGCAGGGGTTTCTCCGCGGCCAACCAGCGGCGTAACAGCTCCACACGGAAGCGATAGCCTTGTTCCGCCGGTTCGATTAAGTCCCATTTACGCAGCAGATCGGGCGCGTTTTGCAGTTCGCGGATCACCACGCGTACTCCGCTCTCTTGAAGCAGCGTCTCCAATGCTTCCTGGTCAATGGCGCTAGGGCCAGAGGCCGCCAGTGCCGAGGCCACTACGCGCTCTGCTGGGCCAAGTCCGTCCCATAGCCATTCCAATGTATTGCGGCTGGCCTCCAGCGTGTCGGTGATGGCCGCGTCTACCATTTCAATAGTCGCTATCGGCGGGGTTTCTGGATCCTCATCGTAGGCGCGTTCCCAGATGTGAGAGCACAGCTGCTGCGTGAGGAAGGGATGCCCACTGGTGAGCGCCCAAATACGCTCGGCGGCGGCTTCGGGCCAGGTGAGGGTCGCGTTGATTTCGGATATCTGGGCCAGCTGGAGGGTATCCTCATATTTGAGCAAGGAGATGTGTTGGTAGGGGATACCTTTGAAGAGCGACAGGGCGATGTTGTCCAGATCGTCTACGTTGCGCCCGATGACGAAGACGAATTGTAGGCGTTGGCGGTCGCTGGCGAGCAGGTTGCGCAGGTAGGCGAAGAAGGTCTGGGCCGCTTCCTTGCGTTGTGGATCAGCCAACACATCGAACTCATCAAAGAGCAGGACTAGTGCAGCGCCTTCCGGTAGCCCGTTGAGCAGGGCTGGCAGCCAGGTTTGGTAGAAAGCCAGCTCTGGGTCGGGGGCGAGCTCCGGCTTGGGCTGACCTAACGTGTGCGCAATGGTATCGGCCAACTCCTGCACCACTCGCTCCAGGGGCAAATCGGCCTTATCCTGCAAATCGAAGTAGATTGGGTGATACGGGCCGTGTTCAGGCAGGCGCAATTGCAAGTTTTGCAGGATGGACGTTTTTCCGATGCGCCGTTGCCCATAAAGGACAACCGCATTATCTTGCGGGCGACGTAATACACGCAGTACGGCACGCAGCACATCCGCGCGTCCGATGAAAGCGCCGCTATCGCCAACCGGGTTTCCTGCGATGTAGGGATTGATTGCCAGGGAAAAAGACCTATCGTTTTTCTGCATACCGTGCTCTAACTTGCGTTTAATTTTATTGTAGCCAGTTTGCGATTTTTGTCCAATGCGAAGGGCTGCGGTAAATCTCCGGTGGCTGAGCCTGTCGCAGCCCGGTGGCTGAGCCTGTCGCAGCCCGCCGGTGGCTGAGCCTGTCGAAGCCCGCCGGTGGCTGAGCCTGCCGCAGCCCGGTGGCTGAGCCTGTCGCAGCCCGGTGGCTGAGCCTGTCGAAGCCGAGCCTGCCGAAACCACCGGCTTTGTCATTGGTTGGCGTATCGGCGGATAGCTGTACAATGAACCGCATGGTCAAACCCTTTGCCTTGATGTCACGGGTCGCACGCTCAGCTGTGCTGGTGTCGGCCTTGTTCGCTGCGAGTAAGTTGCTCGGTCTGGCGCGAGATGTGGTGATCAGCCACGCTTTCGGCGCTACTGCGGAACTCGATGCGTATTACGCGGCTTTCGAGCTGCCGGACGGACTGTTTACTGTGTTAGCAGGCAGCGCGATGGCGACGGCCCTAATCCCCTTGCTCACCGCGCATCTCGCCCAACATGACCGCGATGCCGTTTGGCGACTGGCCTCCACCGCGCTCAATTGGGCGCTGCTGGTAGCGGCAGCGGTCAGCATCACCGCTTGTCTGGCCGCGCCACAGGTTATCGCCGTAGCTGCGCCGGGCTTCGACCCCTATCGCGCAGCTCTGGCTGCCCGGCTGATGCGCTGGGTGTTGTTCCAGACGCTGGTCTTTATCGCCAGCGCCTTTGGCATCAGCGTATTGCAAGCGCATCAGCATTTTCTGTTGCCCGCGCTTGGCCCGTTAGCCTACACCGGGGGGCAGATTGCGGGCGCGCTTTTCCTTGCGCCGCAATGGGGCATCTTTGGCCTGGTGTGGGGCGGCATAGCCGGCTCGCTAGGCCACTTTGCCCTGCAAGCGCTGGGGCTATGGCGCTTGCAGGCGCACTGGTATCCGCAGTTACGCCACCCTGATCTGTGGTCTTTGCTCAAATTGATGGGGCCACGGATGTTGAGCAGCGGCGTGACCTACTTGACCTTCGTATTGCCCACGTTTCTCGGCTCGCATCTACCCGCCGGCGCGATTGCGGCTTATGAGTATGCCTGGCGCATGATGCAGTTTCCGGAAACCATCATCGGCACGGCGTTGGGGTTGACGTTGTATCCTACCCTCACCGAGCTGGCGAACACTGGGGAGCGCGCCGAGTTGCGGCGGGTGGGGGGCTGGGCTTTGCGATTGGCCTTGGCGTTGGCGCTGCCAGCGGCGGGCGCGCTTGTGTTGATAGGCCGTCCTGTGACGGTGCTTTTTCTTCAGCGGGGTGCGTTCGACGCGACCGCCACTGACCGGGTTTATTGGGCATTGCAATTTTTGACGCTGGGTCTCGTGGCGCATGTTGCGTTGGAGGTCATTGCCCGCTTTTTTTACGCGCAACGCGATATGTGGACGCCCTTCTGGGCCGCGCTCGTCGGGTTGGTGATCAACTTAGGGGTAGGCTGGGTCTTCCTGGAGCTATTCGAGCAGGGCGCATTGGCGCTGGCAAACAGCACGGGGGTATTGGCACAGGCCGTGCTGCTGCTTATCATCGCGCGGGTGCGCCGGGGCGGGCTGGAGGAGCGGGCGCTGGGCCGCTCGCTGGCGCAAACGGCAGCCGCTACGGTGCTGATGATCGGAGCGATGACCGTTGTTGGGTGCGTTTGGCCTGCCGATACTCTTGGTGCGCTGGCGGTCAAGGTGGCTAGTGGTGGCATCGTTTATGTGGCGACGGCATGGCTTTTCAAAATTGAGGCGCTCACGGATTTGCTGGGGCTGTTGTGGAAAAAACCATGAAATACAGACGCTGGATAGCTGTATTGTTGATCTTGATTGCGCTTCTGGTATGTATGATAATGGGAACTGCAGCGTTGCCCGGCGCAGTGCGTGTCTTGCCCGGTCGCTATGCTTACTATCTGCCGGCGCCCCTCCGCGAATTGCGCCAGGTGGAGCATCCGATTACGCTCCCCATGCCGGTTTTCTCGCCCGGTGTGTTCTTGTCGCCCACGCCTGCACCCCGGACTCCCACGCCTACCGCGACGCCAGAACCGGATATCCCCACGCTTACACCGACGCCATCGCCCACGCTGCTGCCGGTTGCCCACGCCCTCACCGGACTGCGCCATGAGCATCAGGGTTGGAACAACTGTGGTCCGGCCACACTGGCAATGGCACTCTCGTTCTGGGGCGGCGTGGAAACGCAGTATAACATCGCGCCCACGCTCAAGCCCGACCCTGAAGATAAGAATGTCAGCCCGGAGGAGATGGCGCTTTACGTGGAGAGCTTGGGACTGGCTGCGACATGGCGCGTGGGCGGCGATCTGGCCCTGCTCAAGCGGCTGCTGGCTCACGGGTATCCTGTCATTGTGGAAACGTGGGAGGTGCGCGACGCTCGCGACCAGCTGGGGCATTACCGCTTGCTGGTGGGCTACGATGATGCGACAGAACACTTTATCACCTATGACTCGCTGCTCGGCCCGGATTTGCCTGTTGGTTACGCGGAGCTGGATGAGCTGTGGCGGGTGTTCAACCGTGTGTTTCTGATCATCTACCCTGCTGAGCACACAGCAGATGTGGCGCAAGTGCTTGGCCCCTGGTGGGATGCGGAGGCTGCTTTCGAGCACGCGCTACAGATCGCCCAAACCGAAGCCCAATCCCCGCCGCCCGACTGTGTGGCTTACGCAGCTTGCGCCGATGTGGAAGCTTTCGCCTGGTTCAACATCGGTTCAAGCCTGATAGGGCTAGATCGCTATGATGAAGCGGCGGCGGCTTACGATCAAGCGCGCGTGCTGGGCTTGCCCTGGCGGATGCTGTGGTACCAGTTTGGCCCTTACGCGGCTTACGATGCGGTGGGCCGGTATGCTGATGTCATTGCGCTGACCGATGCTACGCTGCGGGTGACAGTGAATTTGGAGGAATCTCATTACTGGCGGGGCCGGGCACGGCTGGCGTTAGGCGATACGCGCGGCGCGCAGGCTGACTTTGCGGTGGCCTTGCGCTATCATCCCGGTTGGTTGCCCGCGCAGGAAGCGTTGGATGGCTTATCGCAGTAGTAGGGGTGATAGATGCCTGAATTTACTATTTTCCGAGGAATTCCTCATTCACTGGCGTTCACCAGTGGTCGGATGAAAATGTAGCGCGAACTGTCAGCGCATAGCTGCGCCGTTCGCAGCTATGCGGAGCAGACGCTCCGCGTTACGCTGGTTTTGATTTGCGATTTGTTGATTTGTGATTTTACAGGAGGTTCTCTCATGCGCCGTGTGATCCGTGAGGCTGCTTTTGGCATGGCCCGCCGCGACGTGGCGGCTTTTCTGAAGGATCACGAAGATGATCTGGTGCGCATCTTCCGCGAAGAGATGCACGAGTTGGATGAACGGATACCGGAAGAGAATCTGTTCATTGATATTCACATGGTTCCGCTGGGGGAGATGATTCTCAAAGCGGCGCTCCATGCAATCGAACGTTTCTTGCTTGAAGCGCCGCTCCCTCAGCCAGAACGTGAAACGTGATCTTTCCTTCACGTTTCATCCAAGCGGTTTCGGCTTATTCCGGGCTGCTCAGCGCCACCGTCTCGATTTCCACTAGCCCCTCAAGAGGTAGCCCGGCCACCTGAATGGTCGAGCGGGCAGGCGCTGTGCCGGGGAAGAACTCGGCATAGGCGGCGTTGACGGTCTTGAAGTCGCTCATATTCATGATGAAGATGGTGGTTTTCACGATCCGGTCAAGCGAGCTGCCGGCGGCGGTCAGAATCGCCCGGATGTTGCGCATCGCCTGGCGGGTTTGTTCAGCGACGCCTTCGACAAGTTGCCCGGTGGCAGGGTCGAGTCCTAGCTGCCCGGCGGTAAAGATCAAGGTTTCGGTCTGAATGCCCTGTGAATACGGGCCAATGGCCTGCGGCGCGTTTGGGGTGCTAATGACAGTTTTCATGGATCTATCTCCTAAGTGGGATCATGCTTGTGTCGTTGTTACATACTGTCCGAGAGCCTGGACGAGTGGCCAGAAACGTTCCGGGGTGAAATCTTTGTCGCTGGAGCAGTGAATACGGGGAATATAATAGCCCCCAGGAACTAATGCTGGGTTGGCAAAGGAAATATCCACTGCACCCAAATGCTGGAACGTATAATTGTCGGAGAGGGGCATGATCCCCATATTCATTAACTTTGTTTCTGGTAGATATGACTGGATGGCCGGAAGTAATTTCTGGGCCAAATGGGCGGACTTGTGGTAGATAAGCAGTGGTTTTCGCCCGCGCGCGATGCAATCAAGGCTGATGATATCGGCTTGAGGGTAAGGATATCCTGCGTCGTCCCAGTGCTTCTTGAGCGCGAGCGAACCGAGCAACCCCAATTCTTCGTTATCCAAAAAGGCGAATTGCACCTGCTTCTGGATACCTGGTTTATCTTTGAGATAGTCAGCCAATGCCATGAGACCGAGAACGCCGCTTGTGTTGTCCTCACGGTTGTGCCGATTAGGGATAAGCATCACGCTCAGGGAGAGCAGTAGGAGGATAGGGACGAGCGAACTTATAGTGTCGAGTAGGATAAGATCTGGGACAAAAACTCTTAAAACTCGCGGTATTTGTAGCAAAATCAATAGAAATAGGATGGCAGAAATCTGCCGGGTGTGGCCCCACACTTGGTACAGCCAGGAAATCCAAAAGGGAAGTTTGGTGGGGGTATCGTAATGTGCCAGGAAGATGACAGACGGCTGTTCACATTGCGTTAACAGCAGCCGGTTACGCAAGAAACGTCCGGTCGTGATTCGTTGGGTCGGCCAGCCGCGCTCCGTCAATACGGCCTCTAGTTCTCCCAGAAAGCGGTCTTTCTCTTTGCCTGTGAGTCGTTTGGGGAAGCGGAGCGCCCAATCCGCGTGTCTGTTCAAAATTTGGCAAAAGTGGTAAGATAAGAAGCGGAGGTGTCCCATGCGTATTCAAGCCCGGTTGCCCAAAGTAAATCCTGACGTGTACGAGGTTCCCGAAGTGTGTCCCCATGGCTGTGGGGGGACGCATTTCCAGCGCCAGGGGCAACAAGGGTATCAGAAAACGCTGCGGGATTCGCAGTATTCCGAGGTGACCGTGTATCGGTATGCCTGTCTGAACTGTGGCCGGACCTTCCGCGTGTATCCGCAAGGGGTATTGAAAGGGGCGCAACAAAGCGCCCGGATGAAAGGGATGCCCATCTTGTTATATGTGCTCGGCTTAAGTTGTGACGCGATTGAAGACTTCACCAATGCGCTGGGGGACGGGGTGGGCAAAACCACGGCGTATAACAATGTGCAGGGCGCGGGAGTGGCAGCCCGCCAACAACAGCAATCTTAACGGCGCACCGGCGGGCAACGCGCCATCATCGGCGCGGATGCCACCTCTGTGAAAGTAAAGGGCGTCACGGTCGGGGTAGAAGTGGTGGTGGATGCTCAGACGGGGGAATTGTTGGGGTTAGACCTCATCACGCAGGAGAACAGCGAAGAA
>CAZDDI010000041.1:0-38567 GCA_964504195.1 uncultured Anaerolineales bacterium | reverse complement strand
AAAAAAATCCCCCTTTCCCCCGCTTGCGGGGGAAAGGGGGCAGGGGGATAGGGGGAAAACTCCCCAATAATTTGTCCTATACCCCCGTCCAATTGACCAGTTTGGGATTTCGCATATACTCTTTCTGGAAGCATTGTATCATCCCCCCAGCTACAAGGAGGAACCATGCCAGAATGGGCTAGCTCTTACGATGTGATTGTGGTAGGCGCGGGCGGCGCGGGACTGGCGGCGGCGATTGGGGCCGCCGAATCCGGCAGCGCGGTGCTGGTGATAGAAGTATTGGACAGCATCCTCAAATCCAACACGGCCACCTGCGGCGGCGTGATGATGGCAGCAGAAACCTCGGTGCAGCGCGAAGCCGGCATCAGCGACTCCATCGCGGAGTTCGAGAAGTACCTTACCGCTGTTGGCGGGGGCTTCGATGATCCCGACCTGCGCCACCTGTGGGCTATGGACGCCGGCCCAACGCTCGAATGGGTGAAGGAATTAGGCGTCGCGTTTCCCGTCAGCCACCTGTATATGTCCGGCGTCGAGCCGATGTTTGCCGATGTGACCCCGCCGGTGGCGCGCGGGCACATCACCGACACGCGCAGCGGGCGGCCCATCGTGGAGGCGCTCTACCGGCGTGCGCAGGAGCTCGGCGTGGAGTTCATGTTCGAGACGCAGGGCACACGCCTGCTCAGCGATGCGGACGGCGGCGTGACGGGCCTTGAAGCGCAGCAGGGCGAGTCACAGCTGTTGCTCGAAGCGCGCCGGGGCGTGGTGCTGGCGACCGCCGGCTTCTCCCGCAACCCGGAGCTCATCCGCAACTTCATGCCCAAAATGATGACCGGCGGCTCGTTCGGCTCGTCGTGGCAGCAGGGCGATGGCATCGTGATGGGGCAGGGCGCGGGTGCGCAGCTCGTCAATATGTGGGTGCCGCAAGCGGCGGTCTTCGGCGTGCCAACCGTGCCAGGCATGACCCCCTGCATGGTCATCACGATCTGGGGCCAGCCTTGCGTCATGGTGGGGCAGGATGGTCGCCGCCACTTCCGCGAGGATATGTACTACGAATTCCTCTACGATCACATTGCCGAACTCCCCGGCGGCCAGGTGTGGACGATTTGGGATCACACGGTCACCGAATCGGGCAGCAATCGCATCGTTGTGCCACCCTTCAGCGAGGGGCTGGTCGAGGAAATCGCGCAAGGCTGGGTCATCAAGGCAGATTCACCGGCGGAACTGGCGGAGCAGCTGGGGATCGAACCCGCCGTGCTTGAAGAGACCCTGGCGAAGTACAACGCCAACGTCGCACAAGGCGCGGACGAGTTCGGCAAGACGGTGGGGCTGGGCCAGGTCGAGCGCGCGCCCTTCTACGCAGCCAAGACCGTGCCCGCCATTTGCGATACGGCAGGCGGCCTCAAGGTGGATGTCGCCATGCGCGTCATCAACGTCTACGATGAACCCATCCGGGGCTTGTACGCAGCCGGCAGCACCACAGGCGGCTGGCGCGGCAAAATCTACCCCGGCAGCGGCACGGCGGTATCTGTCGCCATCGGCTTCGGGCGCATCGCCGGGCAAAACGCGGCGCAAAAGTCCTCGTAAAGTCAGCAGCAAAGCGCGACGCACCCATCACAGTGCGTCGCGCTTTTTTACCTGACACACGCTGCGACTGGCTGGAACGTCAAATCCACAACCGGTTGAGTTTTGATATGTAACTGCGCCGCTCACAAGCCAGCGGCTTATGGTACAGTTATTTAATAAAAAATTGTCTACCGTACATTTTCCAAGCGCATTCAGTTTTAGCCACGAATTAGCACGAATTTTAAGAATTTCTTATTGTTTTCGTGTTAATTCGTGGCAAAAATCTACAAGTGTACGGTAGCAAAATAAGAAAGAGAAACTAACGCATGACACAACAACGACGCCTTCATGGAATATTATCCACCGGGCTATCCATCGGTTTGCTACTGGGACTGCTCTTCGTTACACCCGCTGCTCCAACACGGGCCACTGCGACAACGTACTACGTCTCCAGCTCTAGCGGAGATGATGCCTACAACGGCCTTTCCCCCGCCACCCCCTTCCAAACCATTGCACAGGTCAACGCGCTGGCGCTCCAACCGGGCGATCGGGTGCTGTTCAAATGCGGCGATACCTGGCAAGCCGAGCAGCTGATTCTGAGCAAATCAGGTACGGCAATAGCCCCGATTACCTTCAGCTCGTATCCCGACGGCTGCACGGATCAGCCCATCCTGTCCGGCTCACGGCCCATCACCGGCTGGAGCGTCCACAGTGGCAACATCTACATGGCGACGTTGCCAACCGCCGAATTCCCCCTGGGTATCAATCAGCTTTTTCGAGCGAATCAGCGCTTGCCCTTTGGCCGTTGGCCGAACCTCACTGCGGGCAATGGCGGCTACGCCTTCATAGACAGCCATAGCACCGGTAGCGCACAAATCACCGACAATGAACTGCCCGCTATCAACTGGAACGGCGCGCGCGTCCACTTGCGCAATATCCGCTGGTCCATTATTGCCCGTGACGTGACAGGTACCAGTGGCAAGACGCTGACGCTCAACCAGGGGGTCTCATGCCTGGTTTCAGCGTGGGGAACGTGTGCAGGCTGGGGGTATTTCATCAGCAACCACCTGAGCACCCTGGATCAGGATGGTGAATGGTACTACGATGCAGCCACCCGTAGAGTCTACGTCTACTCAACCAGTGGCGCGCCCACGCAGATAGAAGGCTCGGTCGTGCTGGAGGAAGCGGAGACTTTACGCCACGGCGGGCTGATGATTAGTAATGGCTCACCCACAGCCTACGTCAGTGTCGAGAATCTACGGCTCCAGAACTGGTTCAACCACGGCATCGGTTCGCCAGGTGGCATGAGCAGCGACATCTATCATCATATCACGCTGCGTAATCTCACCATCAAGAATGTAGATGCCGCCGGGGTCAACCTGAGCAGCTGGCTGGAGCGGCCCTCCAATGGGCGTAAGGGACTGCGCGGTGGGCACAACCTGGTCTTCACCGGCAATGTTATTGATGGGGCCAATCACTTCGGCATCAGCGGCTACTTCGCCGCCTCGACCTTTGAGGAGAATACGATTCGGAACATCGGCCTCATCGAGAACTTGAATAAGTCCGGCATGGGGTGCGCGCTCACGTGGGATCAATGCACCGAGAACGGCGACGGCTTCCGCATCCGCAGCTACGATGTTCGAGATTCCGGCTACGGCAACACCTTGCGTTATAACCACTTCGAGCGCATCGCCTACAATGGGGTAGACGTGTTTGGGCCGGATACGACGGTGGAGAAAAATGTCATCATCCAGGCGTGCTATGCCAAGGCCGATTGTGGCGGTGTGCGAACCTTCGGCAACCATAACCTAACCGACACGCGGGTCTACAACATCCGCTTGCTGAATAATATCATTGTGGATATTCCAGGTAACGTGGATGGCTGCGAGGCCTCGCGTGCGGCCTTTGGCATGGGGCTGTATGTGGACAGCTATTCGCGCGATGTGGAAGCACGCGGCAACACCATCATCAGCACGACCATCACCGGCATCAACTACCAACGCTCCACCGGACAGATTGTAAACAACACCGTGTACAATGCCTCTGATGGTGTCGCGTATGCTGGGCACATCAGCCTGGGCACGGATGCGCGCGCGACAGTATCCGGCAATGTGTTATATGCCCTGGGCAAGCAGGCCTGGACGCTCTACGCGCGCGACCTCGCTAACTTCATCGCTTCGGATCACAACTATTTCTTCCATCCCTATGTACACAAACACATCGCCTACGGCCCTGCGTGGACGCGCTACGCGTTTACCGAATGGCAGACGTTCAGCGGGCGCGATAGTCACTCGCGCACGAACTGGTTCACCCAAAGCGCGGGAGAACCTACCCGCTCGCGCATCTTCTATAATCCCACGCGCCAACCGCTCACGGTGGATTTGGGCGACCGGCGCTATCTCGACCTGGATCAGGCTGATGTGCTGGGGAGCATGACCCTGCAACCCTTCACCTCGCGCATTCTGATAGATGATGGCCCGGTGCCGTTGACGCTGGCGAGCATCAACCCTGGCTGGGTGATTGTAAGCGAGGCCGCAGATTTCACGCTCGAAGTATATGGATTCGGCTTTGCCGCAACCAGCCAGGTGCGCTGGAATGGTGCAGCCCGCCCCACCACCTTTATTGACACGCACCGACTGACTGCCGCTATCTCTGCCGGGGATGTCAGCGCGGTGGGCGAGTACCTCGTCACCGTGTACGATGCTACGGTTACGCCACCCGAAACCGCGCCGTTGATTCTGCGCGTGGTGGAAACGCTGCATCACATCTACCTGCCGCTGGTGCTGCGCTAAGGCGAGGGGGCGAGACTAACAACCGCTTTAAGAAGGTGTGCAGGCCGTCCACGAATAATTGCTCGAAGGCACGCATGTTCACTCTATTGCATACGGGTAGGTTTTGGGCTCTTTCACAAACGTAATTTCGCAATGTCATTAGGTTAAGACCTGGCAGGTTTCGCCCAAATTGGGTAGGATAGTATTAAATGATTCAGACCTGACAGGTTTTAAAAACCTGTCAGGTCTAAGAAGGAGCCACGAAAAAGTAGGCGCGACATCCTTGTCGCGAGGTAGAGACGCGAAAAGGATTCCGCGCCTACAAACTATTTTCAGGAGGAACCATGCGTAAGGATACGAAAATCATCATCGGCGTTGTGGCAGGGGTGGCGCTGTTGTGCGCGTGCATCTGTATCAGCGGCTTCGTGGCTTTGTCGGCTTCCGGCTTCCTGGTGTTAGATGCGATGGTCATGGACGACCCCGCAGAAGTCCGCCAGCTTGCCACCAGCCTGATTGATTACGATCTTCCACCAGGCTATCGAGAAATAGGCGCTATGGATATGGGCTTTATCAAGATGATTCTGCTAGACCCGGATGACTCCATTACCCCCACCGACGCGCGCCCCACCATCTCCTTCATCGCATTGACCAATGTCGAGATGAGCGAGGAGGAAATTCAGCAGCAACTCCAATTCAGTTCGACCCAATCCCGGCAAAGGGTTGAAATGCAGCGGGTGAGTGAACAACGTGTCACCTTACGCGATCAAGACGTGGTGTTATCTACCTACGAAGGGACGGATGAAAACGGCAAGGTGATGAGAGAGGTCGTGAGCAGCTTGTTTGTGGGGAAAAAGGGCTTGATGATGTTCACTATCACCGGGCCAGAAGCGGCCTGGAATCAGGCTGAGGTGGATGCGTTTATCGCCTCGCTCCGGTGATGGGAGCGCGAGAAGTCCACGCGGCGTTGACTTGGGGGCGAGCGGGGATATACTGAGGGGTGAGGGTGTAGGCTAGTTGTTGGTGATGATAAATGGTTTATCCGCCGCCCCTTGGCTGGTAGAACAAGAAATGCTTTATCAAGCAAGCGAGTGTTAATATGAATCTGAGAGGATCATACCGAGCTTTACGCAACAACTCCAAAGCTGCAATGCTTGCAGCGATAGAGATTTACAACAAGCCACAAATTGAATATCGAGATGAATGTTTCTTGATTTTGTTGGTAAATGCTTGGGAGTTACTACTTAAGGCCATATTGTCTAAAAACAAGCAAAGTATCTTCTATTTTAAAAGAAGAAATGAATCTTATCGTACCTATTCTATACAAGATGCGCTTCACAAAGTAAAAAATCTCTTCCCACCAGACATTCCTTTTGAACCTGTTGCACAAAACATAGAAATGTTGACGGCTTTGCGTAATAATGCTATACATTTCTATAATCAACAAGATTTAAGCATTATAATTTACGGTCTTGCACAAACAAGCATCATAAATTACAAGGATTTGATGCTTTCGACCTTTGGAATAGATATAACCAACGAAATGACTGTAAGTTTGTTACCTCTTTCATTTGGTACTTATCCGGATCCAATTGAATTTTTGCAACGCACAAAATCTGATCCCCCTAGAAATAAAGCGGTTGCACAGTTTCTGAGACGATTATCGCAAGCCACAAAAGAACTTGAAGAACAAAGTTTTGACACCTCCCGTTTCTTAACGGTCTTTACAGTAAAGCTTAACTCCGTAAGAAAAGTTTCGTCTGCTGATATAGTGGTTGGAGTCAAAAGTCTAGCGGATAATGAAGAACCTTTGATTATAGAAAAACGAGTAGACCCTAATATTTCGCACACTTTGAGACAAAAAGACATACTTGCTGAGGTGGGTAACGAGTTGAATGGCATCAAATTTACTTCATACACTTTTAATGCTATAGTGTGGAAATATGAGATAAAAGAAAAAAGGCACTTGTGTTGGCATTCAGATGTTGGTGGATTAACAAAGTATTCGGCAGAAGTATTAACTTTGCTGAGAAAAGTATCGAGGGACGAGATTCAAACAGCTCTGAACGAGTATAGAGAGTATTGTAAACAACGTAGAAAGCCTCATAAAAGTGGTAAAACCAGCTAACAGGCGGAGGGAAACGCGCACAAACGCGTCTGCTCTCGTAGGTCCTATGCCGCACCCGTCGCGCGCCTGAACCCTACCGTTGGCCGGTTGATCAAATACAAAAAAATCATAATCTTGGAATTCTACATTTCAATGCCCAATCACCCTGACATTCCTAAAAAAATATGATAAGAAAAGCAATACCAACAAATATTAAGAGAGAGCTTTGGGCTCAATGCGGTGGCTATTGTCAAAATCCTGATTGTAACAAATATCTTTTTGCCAATATCGAAGGTGATTTGGTAAGCTTAGCCGACATTGCCCATATAATAGGTGCTGGCAAAACTGGTCCACGTTCTGAGCATGAGCTAGCTAGAGTAATACAGAAAGATGGCTTGTCTAATCTAATAATGCTCTGTTTAGACTGTCACAAAACAGTGGATGAACTGGAGCACAAGTTCTCCGTTGAAGAGATGCAACTCTGGAAAACCCGTCATTTTCAGAGAATACAGGCTACGTTCGTAGTCCCTACTTTTAGCGATGAACAGGACTTATTAAAGGAGGTAAACGATCTTCTCGACGAAAACAGGTTTATCTTCGAGACTTATGGTCCCTTCTCAAAGTTTGCGTTAACCGGCAATTCTGATGATACTATCAAGATTTGGAAAAGACGATGTTTGGATACTATACTTCCAAACAATCAAAGAATAATAGATATTTTCGAGAAAAACAAACGTAGTTTTGCATATCCGTGGGCGGCTTATCGTCAAATGCTGAGTTATAAAATGCATGCCGACTCCTTTCGAGAAAATTGCCTTTTCGATGAAAAAGTGAACGATTATAAATTGTTTCCACAAGAATTTGATTATTATGTGAAATCAAAATTGGGAATACAAGCAGAAGAGCCTGAGTCTAGAGACAGGGAAGAGATTGACTTTAGAAGCAGAACGATTGATGATTATATTGACAATTTTTTGGCGAATCATTCCTTTATCAGATCTATGAAGAAATGGAATATCTGCATATTTGAAGTACAATTAATCAACGAACGTCTCTTGAGAATTTTTGTGACTAATACTTACTATTTTACAGAATATACTTTTGAAAAAATCGTGACCGTTGATCCCAATATTGATGCTATTATCTGTTCTACTCCTTATTCAACGTATTCTGAAGGTGCAAAGAGGCTCTGTATTGAGAATAAGGTTGGCCTGTTTATGTTGGGTGAATTCATGGGGGCAATTAGATACGACGACGACAAATTTCTCAATTACCTTGTAAGCAAAGAGAAACGGGAAAGGATAGAATGGTTTGCTATCGAGTTGAAAAAGAGTCAATTACTTCAGGGCCAGTGTACTATATATTTGTTTGGCTCTTATTTACGGAACAAGGTTTATGATGACATAGATATTATTCTGGTTTACAACGACAACACAGCAACTAGCAATGTTGATGCATTGGTTGCTGAAGTCAAGCGTATTTTTCATCGTTCTACAAGTAAGTTAGATTTCACCATCTGTACCAAAAGTGAGTTCTCGAAATTAGTTCTCAAATACGATAACCTTGAAAAGGTCTTATAAAAGTAGGTTTAATAGGTTGCATGAATCCCCCTAACACAGAATATCTCCGTCGTGTGGATTCAGCGACATGTTTAGAATTTTTCTACGCCCGAACAGAATCTTGCTCCTACGCAAAGTCCACGCCCATATACATGTAACACAAACCATTAGGCAATCCGCACCATCAACCACCCTCCATCACCACAAGGTAGTCTCAACGCATGAACAACATTCATAGCACCCAAAAGGCATTATCGCCAGAACAACGCGCGGCACTGCTCGCAGCATTGCAAGCCCGTTTCGAGAGCCACCCGCACCGCCATCCAGGGCTGGCATGGGCTAACGTCCAGGCCCGGCTGGAAGCCGCTCCTGAAAAGCTGTGGTCGCTCCATGCAATGGAAAGGACGGGCGGCGAACCGGATGTGGTGGGTTATGATGAAACGCCGGGCGAATACATCTTCTACGATTGTTCAACGCAAAGTCCACCCGGCCGCAGAAGCGTGTGTTATGACCGTGAAGGGTTAGAATCCAGGAAAGACCATCAACCAGCCGATAACGCTATGGATATGGCCGCCGCTATGGGGATCGAGATGTTGACAGAAACCCAATATCGGGCGTTGCAAGAATTGGGAGATTTCGATACGAAAACGTCGAGTTGGGTGAAAACTCCGGCTGAGATTAGAGCACGCGGCGGCGCGCTCTTTTGTGATCGGCGCTACGGTCATGTGTTTGTGTATCACAATGGCGCAGAATCTTACTATGGCAGCAGGGGGTTCCGTGGCGCGCTACGGGTGTAGGGTTTGCACAGATCGGTGATTCGCCATCGGTTCAATGAAGATTTCACGCAAAGCCGCCAGACACGCCTAGTTTTTTGATTTTCTTCACGCCTTAGCCGTATAATCTGACCCGCTAAGCACGCTAAGATTTTTGATCTTCTTTGCTCTTCACGCCTTTGCGTGGGGTCTCTGCGATTCTTTGACTTGGGGGCGGGCGGGGATTTACTGAGAGGGGAGATAGGCGAAGATGGGGCTTGATTCTGAGTGACTTTGAATAAATTTTAGTTGGTTTTACTAATTGTTATCACTTTAGCAAAGGAGTTAAGATATGACCAAAGGGCACATTATCTTCTTGAATGGCACATCTAGTTCGGGCAAGTCCACCATTGCCAAAGCCTTACAGGAAAGATTGTCAGAACCATATATGCATTTTGCTGTTGACGGTCTTTTTCACTTATATCCAGAGCGAATTCTAAAACCAACCAGTCAAGAAGAGCTCATGGTTCTAAAGCAGCTCATCCCAAGCATAGTATCAGGGCTGCATCGCTCAGCCGCAGCCTTGGCGGAAGCTGGCAACAACCTCATTGTTGACCATGTGCTGGAGAAAGAGGCGTGGCTAAAGGAATGCGTCGAACTATGGGCAGGATTGGATACTCTCTTTGTGGGGGTTAAATGCCCGTTACATATCTTGGAACAGCGTGAAGCCGAACGCGGTGACCGGGCGCCGGGACTGGCCAAACTTCAATACGAGCGGGTTCATGTCCACGGGGTGTACGATGTTGAGGTAGATACGTCTATTCTCGATGTAGATGAGTGTGTTACACAGATTGTGGAATCGCTAGAGAAAGGGCTTTCTTCAGGAGCATTCTCGCAATTACGGCTTAAATCTGACGAATAATTAACAAATCGCTCGGCCGGCAAACCTTAACTTAATGCCATTGCGCGTGAACCTACCGAGGCTAGGGGCGCATTAGTAGCAGCGCTCGTAGGGATGGCATCGCCGCCACACGCCTGACCCTGGTCGTCAGATGCAATTTATTTATCAGTAAATAATTAGAAAAGAAATATACATGTTAGAAATAACAAATAATGAAGAAAAAATGATAGCATTTTGTGGAATGAACTGTACTTATTGTTATGCTCATCATAAAAAGAAAAAACCATGCCTGGGTTGTCGTCTAAGTGATGAGGGAAAACCGGAACATTGCAGAAAATGTAAAATAAAAGGCTGTGCAAATGAGCGGGCTGTTTTATTTTGCTTTGACTGTTTTGATTATCCTTGTGTTTTGATAAAAAGATTAGATAAGAGTTATCGAACCCGCTATAGTGAAAGTCTAATTAACAATATGAAAGTTATTAATGAAAAAGGCATGGATTACTATTTGAGATTTGAAAACGAGAGGTTGAAATGTCCTGAATGTGGTGGAATTTTAAATATCCACCATAAGAAGTGTTCCGAATGTAGTAAAATATTCGAAGTCTATGAATTGAAATAGGATATGAATCCGATTAAGAAATAAACTATGCCTAACAACTAATATGCGGCCGAATCTCATTATCCAAGCGCAAAAATCCTCAATCTGTTCGTGATAAACCGAACAGCTGAAAGAGAAGCACCACAATCAGTTATGGGGTTAAATACACCCAACAAGCGCGTCAACCCGACCGCGCTTACGTGCGTATAATCGGCGGTAAAACGCGTCCGCAGGTAACTTTGTTGCGGGGTAGCGTGCTTTCGGCGACGCGGCGCGGGTTATGCGCAAGCCGTTCGACCGCCCAGCACTCGTAGGAGGTAGTGAGCAATGCGTCATAAGAAACAGCCACACTGGACTATCGCTCTGGTCCTTCTTACCCTGATTCTGGCTGCGTGTGGAAGGTCGCCGTCTGACCCGACACCCACACAAAATACTACACAGCTTCCAGATTTGGGCGAGCCAACTGCCGACACAACAGGCCCAGATTCGTACGAGCGTTTTGTCATCAACGAGGATCTGTATGTAAGAAGGATACAAGCTGGAGTGTTCGTCATCACCCACGCATTCCCTTGGCCTGGAAACTCGATGATTGTCGAGATGAGGAGTTCCGAGTTGGTTCTGGTTGACACCCCCTACACGCCAGAGGCGACACGAGAGGTGCTGGAGTGGATCGAAACCGAGCTCGGTGAGCGAGAAATCATCGCCATCAACACTGGATTCCACTATGACAATCTGGGAGGCAACGAGTACTTGATCGAACAGGGAATCCCGGTCTATGGTTCGGAATTGACGGTTGAGTTACTTGAAGAACGCGGAGAAGAGATGAGGACAATGACCTTGGACTGGCTACAGGCCCCCCAATATCAACGTTACTACGAGACACACGAGACCCTGGCATATATTGCTCCGACGCACCTATTTGAGCTAGCTGAAGGTCTGCAATTGGAATTCGAGGACGAAATCGTCCAAGTCTACTACCCAGGGCCATCGCACTCGCCGGACAACGTGGTCGTCTACTTTCCAAGTCGAAGGATACTGTTTGGAACATGTATGATCATAGGACGGGACGAAGTGGGAAACACATCCGATGCAGATCTAGAGGCATGGCCCAAGTCCGTTCGCGATCTTGCCCAGTTCGACTTCGGTGTACTGGTTCCCGGTCATGGTGATCGCCTTGATCCTGGGTTGCTTGAACACACGGTTAACTTGCTGACGAACTTTCAGGAGTGAGATACCGAGCGGCCCAACCACGGCTTGCACTCGACGTGCAGGTGAAGCCAACCGTTCGGCAGCACGCGCCATCAACCACCCGCCATCACCATGAGGCGTTATAACCGCATGAACAACATTCACAGCACCCAAAAGCCGTTATCGCCAGACGTAAAAAAAGCAATCGTTGTTTTTCGATAAAGGATAAAAATCGTGAAACAAAATCATGTTTGTCCCAAGTGTAATTCGCAGGACATTATTCGTATACCAGGAATGGTGGGGCCTTATGGAAGTGGTAATAACATTTCTACAGGTTGGACGGTTTTTAACAGAGTGACAGTAACCAGATATCTGTGTGGACAATGTGGCTATAGTGAAGAGTGGATTGATGACACAGAAGATATCCGAAAGCTCAAAGAAAAATACGGGAAGTGAATCCTGATTGTTATTGTTAACGAATGGATAGAGACCGGGGCGCAAATCAAAGCCGCGATTGAACTGGTCGAGAGGCAAGGCGGCAGCGTGGTGGGGATAGCCACGATCAATATGGATGATAATCCAGGCACCCGCTGGATACGAGAAAAGTATCCCTGTCACGCGCTCTGGCAGGATGAGCAAGTGTCCCAGCCATGAACAATCCAGTAAGATTAACGTGGCCTAATGGGGCGGTGACTGTCTGTAACATCAATCAGGAGTGAGTATGGAGAATTTACATAAGCGTACCCAGATGGTAGCCAAAAATATTGTTATGGGCTTTGTTTTCTTATTGATTGCGCCAATTCTTATCGGGCTTCTTTTTCGCACTACAGTGGCGCTACAAATCGGATTGATATTCAGTGCGTTAATCATGTTGGTGGTTAGCCCAATCATTCTTATCAATACCTTTGGAAACAACAAAAAGAGAGTAGTTTTATCACTATCTCTGGCGGCTGGTATTTCGTTTTATGTATTGGGTATGGCAAGCGTATTGGATCAACTCCACAATCGCGGTTGGGGCTACGTTCTACTAACTCCATTAGCGGCTGCTTTGGCTGGGGTTCTTTATTGCTGGCTTATGTATCTTCTTGTATCCGCTATGCGAACCTTATTCAATAACACAAGCAAGTAAAGGGTGCATTGTTGGATTACCAACAGTATGGCTATATTTCCCATGAAGATGACCGAACCGTATACATTCATATCGCCTCTATCCCCGCAAGATTGCTATCAACGCTTAGAGAAACTTGCTAAGAAGCGGCATTTTTATTTTTCATCAGGCGGTTTTATTCTCCACATTAACATTGATTCTATTGAAGTCAGCGAAAATTGTTTTAACCTGTTTATTATTTGCGACCCTGAAAGATTCAAGAACTATGCTTACGTTTACTTCAAGTTGCTCGGAGAAATTCACCCTTCAGAAGAAGGAGCGATAATTCGGCTTCGCCTTCAATTATCTAAACCTTTTTCAAAATTTTACTGGGGCTTCCTGGTTTTTTCGTTACTCATTAGCGTGCTTGCTGGCTTTGGCGCCATTGTCCACATACTATCATCGAATTTAGGGGAAGGCTTGCTGATTGGTTGCGTAGTTGCTGTGGCAACCCTTGGGTATGCTTGGAGAATTTACCAAACTTATACATTGGGGAAAACAAAGATCCTCGATTTAGTTTGCGAAGCGCTTCAAACGGAAGTGGTCATTCCGAGCATAGTGAGGCATCGCGTTTCAGCGCAACGTGATGCCTCGTCACGGCGTTCCTTGGAATGACAGAAATACTATTAGGTGGTCTGGCTCAGAAAAGGATTCCATAGTGAAAAAGTCTATTTGGATGTTGCTGTTCTGCTTCTAATGAATTCTGTGGTTTTTGAAAATCAGCCTGGCACAGGACCTCTAACAACGTCATTCCCGCGTCTTGTGCGGGCAAGACCCTAGGGTAGGTTGGTTAAAGGCAGCGCGCCAGGTCTTGCCAGATAGAGACAGCGGGAATCCATCCGGTAAGGGAACCCATAAATCGGCTTTCTCTACCGGATGGATTCCCGCTGTTCTGGTCACGCAGCGCCGCCCACGCTGCCAAGTTCACGTTTGCTACTCTCTCACACGCATTAGCACGCGGGAATGACAGAGGTAAGGGAACAGGTATTACTACTTGTATTTTCACAGAATCCGTTAGAACCAGGATTTATTAATGTGCGGGCCAGCCCCCCACCAGAGCTATGCTCGCAGGGATGGCATCGCCGCCGCACGCCCGATCCTGACCGTTAAACGCCAATCAAAAGGAAACCGCAGACTATGCGAGAGGTGAGACCGTGAAGTTAGAGCGAAGCATCACAACAGAACTCAATGAAAGCATAATACATGAAAGGCTAACAGCCTATTTCGCTCTTGCAGGCTATCAGCAAAGCATCTCCCAGCCGCACCTATTAGCTTACCGGCGCGGTAAATTTCTTTCGCTAAGTGCGAAAGGGTGCCCCGTAAATGCAGTCATTCAAATAGGTGAGCGCCTTGATCAAAAGACCCATGTGCGTGTGACTCTCGAAATTGATACGACAGGTCAGTTTATCTTTGAGCATGAGCGCAACTATTGGCGCGAGCAAATGCATGACATTGAAAAAGCGATACTATAGCCAGGTAGCTCCGTGAGCAACTACAAGAGTGAGACAACGTGGAACACATACCATCCTTAAGTCGCCGTGAAAAAGACGTAGTGACTTTGCTTCTGCAAGGCAAGAGCAATAAGCAACTCGCTCTTGCGCTGGGTATATCAGAGCGCACCATTGAATTTCACCTGACCAATGTGTATACTAAATTGCAGGTAAGCTCCAGAGTTGAAGCGATTCTCGCTCTAGGGAAAACCACAGGGGCCTTTGCAGGGAAACTAGAGGAAACCGCAGTTGATATTTCGTTGCAAGACGGTCATAATGGCAAACGACTCGCTGTTCACGTGCAGTGGGTACAATCTTGGAAGAACATTGTTTCTACTACCCAAAAGGAGTTTGCCATGCTAAAAATCACTGTGTTGGAGTATCTCGAGAGTTTTCTACGGAAACATCCCTTGTTCTTGGCTGCATGGTTGTTTGTGGCCGTAAGTGCGCTGGTGCGCTATCTGGTTATTGATATGGGTTTGTATCTCTGGTTTTCGTATCTGGTATTAGGTGTATTTCTGGGAATAGGAAGTCTGTACTTTGGGTTCTCATTGCGCACCATTGCTACCGCAACCGGATTGCGGCCTTACAAACTCCTCGCTTGGGCAATAGGTTCACCACTACTGGTTGCGTTGCCAGATGTTGTTTTACGATATGCAATTGCCCGCACCAGGGGAATAACATCCATTACCATTGCGGGGATTTCCAATAAAATGATGTGGATTGCCCCGTTAAACAGTCGGCCCTATTTCTACACAGAACGGATGATACCGAACGATAAGCTGTGGCTTTATGCCATGCTTGGCCTCGTGGGGTTGTTTTTCTTGGGCGTATCAGCCAGACACGGGGGACTGTTCGTGGCGCTACAATCTCAAAATGCAAAGGAATGAATTTGAGGTCTTTGGATCTAACCGTCATTAAGCGCATCTGGCGCGTATCACGCTATCCGCGCGCGACTGTCGCCACCGCGTTGGCGCTGGGTGTTGTGCCGCTGCTGCTGGCGGCTGCGTTCACCGTTATCGGTGGACTCTGTGTCATTGCCTATTCGCTATTGCTGTTGGGCAGCGTCATTGCCGGCGCAGCCAGTCCACCAGGACTTGCGCTCCTCCTGGCCGTGGGCCTGCCCATCGGATTCGTGGTGATTGCGATTGTGCTGTTTGATGCGATCATCGTGGGCGTCATGCTGTTTGTGGGACTGTTCGTCTTGCCGGTTGCCCGGATAACGGAGGCCGCCCTGCAAGCAGAAGGCGTCACCGCCGTTCCCTCGCGGCTCGTTGGCTTCGTGGGCGCGGGCGGGTTGTGTGGAGCTGTGGGCGCAGCCGCAGCAATCCACGCCAACGCGCAGGCAGACGCATGGGGCTTGCTGATAACCGGGATGCTCACATTATTGACCGTTGCGCTGCCGGTGGGTTTATTCGGAGTCGCCCTGACGCTGGCGGAAACCACGGCCAGTGCATTGAGCGAGTCGTAACACGAAGCAGCAGGCGAATACCTGAGGTTTTGGAAGGTAGATGCGGCAGGCAGCCCTATCAAGGAAGGTGGTGTCCCGCCCCGCTTGTTCTATACCCGGCTTGTGCTATCATAGCCCTCATGATACACAGAAACTGGTTGCTCATCCCGTTATTGCTCATCCTCGCAGCTTGCGCCCCGGCAACTGCGGCCCCTACTCCCACGCCTGGCCTCACCCCCACCCCAGCCCCCACGGCCACGCCAGCGCCCACCCCCACCGCCACGCCGATTCCTCAGCTGCACGTCACCATCGCCTGGCCGAGCGCGGTCTCAGCACTGGCCCCCATCCCACTAGCAGCTGCCGTCATGCCCCCAGCAAATGTCACCGACCCGATACACGTGCGCGCTGTTGTGCTCGACCCGGAAGGCCAAATACGGAGGATCGCCGACTTGTATCCCCTGGGAAACTACCAGTACGCCGCAGAACAACCCTTGCTGCTGGCGCTGGAGCCGTTGGCAGGCGATTGGCGTGTGATTGTGACTGCGGCTTCCGCTCAAGGCGCGCGAGGCCGTGCAGAGGTCGTGTTCCAGCCCATGCAGCTGGATGCGCGCGATCTGGGCGATGGTCTCCCTGCGGGCGTGACCCTGCACATCCCCCGCGCGCTCTTCGAGGTGGAAACACACGGCGATGCGTGGGCCGGGGCGCGCGTCTGGCGCTACAACGAGGGGGAAATCAGCCTGTGGTGGGCACCCGGGCCAATCCAGGTCCTGCAACCGGACACCGCCGAGATCATGCTCATTGCCACACACCCCAGCGACCAACGGCCCACCGTAACAGCAAGTATGGCAACCACATGGCAAGGTCGTCCGGCCTATCTCTTCCGCGAGCAATGGGGAGGCGCAACCGGCAGTTCATGGCGCGGTAGCAGCGCCACAACAACAGACAGCCACGCCGGCGAAGCCTGGGTCATGCAAGCGCCAAATTACCAGCTCTTCGTGCTACGTATTCGCGGACTACAAGGGGACATCCCCCCAGTGCTCCGGGCGCTGGCCGACACCTTCAGCCTGGTTCCCTAAAACACAATGATTGGCGTACCGTTACGCTGGTCGGCGCGGATGAAATCATCCTCATAGCCGCCAATGGGATGTGCCCACAAGTAGATAAACCGCGCTGCAGCAATGGGGACGTTGATACAGCCGCTGCTCCGGGGAATGCCATAATCGTTATGCCAGTAAGCGCCATGAATGGCGTGCCCTAGCAAATCAAAAAAGACTACCCACGGAATACCCGGCAAATCGAACAGGTCTTCCGCCGCCGGCGCAGGCACGTCCCCATAAGGAGCGTTGCTCATGTGCCGCGATGCCTGCTTCAGCATCACCACAAACTCACCACGCGGCGTTTCCTTCCCCCCACGCCCAGAAGCCGTCTGGGTGACAAAGACCGCATTGTCGCCCTCGTAACAGGTCAACAGTTGGCGGCTCAAGTCTATTTCGATGCGTTTGCGCCCGACGAACGGGTTAATCGGCGCGAATTCCTCTTTGGGAATGCGACGCAGGTCGCGGGCCAGCACCCACTGGAAACGGTCACGCGTGCGGGGCGGATAGTCATCGAAGACCTTATACCACCCCTCCCCGGCAACGTCCTCCTGTGCCTCGATGACGTGAAACGTGCTTCCCCCGTAGAAGCGATACGCCCGCCCGGCCTGGATGCTGGGAGCAGTGTAGGCCTCCGTGTGAATCTGGCTCACCTCGCCCCAGAAGCCCCACGTACCGATGTCGCGGATGAACGGCTGCGGCGCATAGACCAGCACCGGCAGCACCCACGCCGAATGCACAAAGCCCAGCTCCGTCTCGTACCACAGATCGTTGTGGGCGCTGAACGGCGCGCGCACTTCGCCCAGGATGCGGAAGCCCAGGTCGCGCGCGCGCGTCTCCAGGCGGGTGGCGGAAGTCTTGGGTTCTTCGTAGAAAGTCACCTGATGAATCGCCCGTCCATAGAGCGTGCCGCCCGCAGCAACGGGCGGCAGCGTAGGGGGCGGCACTTGCGCAGGCGGGCGCGCCCCAGCGCGTAATGCCGGGGCAAGCGCTGCCGCAGCGGCAGCAGCTGCGCCCAGCTTCAAGAAATCGCGACGAGTAAATTGTTTTGACATAGCAAAATCTCAAATCTCAAATTGCAAATAGCAAACCTCGCGCAAAGCCAGCTGGTTCATTTTTAAGACCTCTGAAATAACTCGTAGAAATCGGGTTTCTCAACCTTTTTTCAGTAGAGTCATTTTTTGATTTTCTTTGCGCCTTTGCATCATGGCGTCTTTGCGTTACCCAAAAACTCCAACAACAACGGTAAAATGCGCTCGTGCGCGTCTTCGATCACATAATGCCCGGCATCCTCGAAGACGGTTGCTTGGGCCTCTGGAAAGCGTTTGCGCCAACCTGCCAGGAATGTATCCACCGTGAAGACCGGATCGCGCGCGCCCCAGAAGAGGCGCAAGGGCTTGTCGCGCAACAACGGCAGCCTGGACTCGATCTCATCAATCGTTTGGCGGGTGGGATGCCCGGCCTCCATCGGAATATCCTGTACAAAGCGCAGGATGGCGACGCGGTCGCGCCAGGAGCGGTAGGGCGCGAGATAGCCCGCGCGCACCGTTGGGGTAAACCGTCGCCGTTGCGCCGTCCCGGAGACCAGCGCGGCCAGCGCGAAGGCGTTGAACCCGCGCAGGGCCACATCACCCAAAACCGGCCAGCGCGCAAGTTTGATAGGCCAGTAGAGCACCGGCTCGAAAAAAGCCGAGGTATTACAGGCTATCAGGCGTGCGATGTTGTCCGGGTGACGGGTGGCATACCCCATGCCAATCCCCCCACCCCAGTCATGCATGAGCAGCGTGACGTTGCGCACATCCAGGTGCGCCAGCAGCGCTGCCAGGTTGCAGATATGCTGCTCCAACGTGTAGGGGTAATCCTGCGGCTTATCCGAAAGGCCACAGCCGATGTGATCCGGAACGATGACGCGGTGCGTCTGGCTCACGCCAGGGATGAGCGTCCGCCAGTAGAACGACCAGGTAGGGTTGCCGTGCAGCATCACCACCACCGGCGCATCACGCGGGCCTTCATCCAGGTAGTGCAACCGCGCGCCCTCCAGCGGCAGGTAGTGCGAGGAAAACGGATACTGCTCGCGCCAGCTCACCACTGAATCCCCAGGATAATACTGTTCACCCCGCTGCCCACGCCCATCAGGCAGGCCTTATCGCCCGCATGGAGAATACCATCGGCGATACCCTGCGCCAGGCACAGCGGCGCAGCGACCGAGCCGGTGTTGCCCAGTGTATACAGGTTGGGGTAATCAATGCCATTAGCGGGCAGACCCAACACCTTCAAGCCGTGTAATCGTTGCGGCTCACTGATTTGATGGGCAAAAACACGATTAATGTCGGTTTTTTTCCAACCGAGCTCTTCCTGGAAGAGTTCCCAGGCCCTGATAACCACCTTACCACCTTCGCTCAGCAAAGCTGAAGAATCGGTACGCATCCACTCACGCTGCGCTACACACAAATGATGGTTATGCGTGCCGCTGTAATGTGCGCCACCAAGCAGGCGCTTACCAGTCTTTGATTTGGACTTGTGCGTCAGCACTATCCCTACCGAGGCCGCGCCCAGCGTGAACGAGGCCAGATTGTCACGAATTTCGTCTTTGGTGATGTTATTGCCCAGCAACCGCTTGATGGTCAACAGTTGCCCCTCGCGTGGCGATTCTGCCGCCACCACCATGCCGGTGTCAATCTGCCCCAACTCGATCATGTTGGCGACGATTAACATGCCGTTGATGAAGCCCAGGCAAGCATTGACTACGTCGAAGTTTAGCACATCTGGGCGCAGTCCCATCTTGTGATGGGCGATAACGGCGGTGGCCGGCTCGATGTAGTCACGGCAGACAGCCGCGTGGATGAGGCATTGCACCTCTTGTTTATCAATACCCGCGTTTTCGATAGCCTTCAGGCCCGCCATCGCGGAGCCATCCGAAGGTTCGACACCTTCATCCCACCAACGGCGCTCGCGGATGCCGGTGACACGCGCGAAAAAACCGCGTGGCACGCCCAGTTTCTTGTAGAGGGGGGCTAGCTGCTCCTCGAACCACTCGGTGGGGACAATATGATCGGGGATAACAAAACCCATCCCCTCAATACAGACATTCTCATACTTCATGACGTTACACCTCGACCCTGTGATATACCAGAGTGATTGTACTACAAAAAGGGTCGCTCGACCTGATTCGCACGGGCAATCACCCTGCGCTGATTATAAACCATTTGACCCCTGAGACAAACCAGCATCGGGTATGGGGTATAGGACAAATTATTGGAGATTTTCCCTCTATCCCCCGCAAGCGGGGGATAGGGGGATGTTTTTGAAGGTGTTTTGGACGGCGGTTCGCCGCCGTCCAAAACACCTGTTATTTTCTCCCCCTCCCCGCGCCGCATAGCGGCGTGGAGAGGGGGCCAGGGGGAAGGGCAAAATTCTCAACATGAGACAGCCGACAAGTCTGGGAGGTATTTTTCAGATAAGAATCGTTCTTTATCCAATAATTTGTCGTATACCCTCGGGTATGCTTATCCGCGCATGAGTAGCCGCACGCTATGCTTTCAGGGGAGAGACCTGGCAGGTTTCAGAAAACCTGCCAGGTCTGATGTTCAATGCCCCCGCACGAACTCCGAGGGGGGCAGATAGCCCCAGAATTCCGGGCGGGCGCGTTCCGGGTCGTCGTCCCAGGTATAGCCCACGCCGACCCTACGCCCGTTGCAGGTGCCGCGCCCGCCCGCCGCATCCGCCGGGAAGAGCACGCTGGCATCCTCGAACGTGCGGATTTCCCAGTGCAGGTGACTGTTAAAGCCCCGGTCGTGGATGGCGGCGATGGGCTGCCCCAACACCACGGCCTCCCCCACCGCCACCTGCACATCGGCCACATGCCAGTAGACCGACCAAACTTGTGTGCCATCCGGCAGGTTGTGCGCGAGCATCAATACATGGCCGTCGCTGCCCAACGCCTGCGCCCACACGACGACGCCGTTCGCCACCGCGTGTACCGGCGCGCCCGCGCCGGGCCGCCCGGTCACGCGGCCCCCGCTATCGAGCGAGAACCAATCCTCGCCGGCGTGATAGAGCTGGTTGAAGGGGATGCGCTCTCCGGCCAAATTGGCGAAGCACTTGCCATCGCTCCCCACGCCAGGATTCTGCGCCGCGAAGCGCGTATCCACAGGCAGCGGCCCGGAGACACGCGGGACGTACGGCCCGAAGCGCTCCGGGTCGAGTGGAAAATCGAACGCATCCGCAGGCAACGGCGTCTGCGCGCTTACCGGCGGCAGCAACGCGCCCGGCGGCTTCGTGCGCACCTGGGTTATGTACACAAACAAGCCCAACGCCAGCAGCGCCAACACCAGCACAAACGATAAGCCAAGCAACCAGCGAAGTTTCATCATGTGCCTCTCTTGAGACCTGGCAGGTTTTGAAAACCTGCCAGGTCTTTGGGTCTGATCTACTCCCCCGCCCGAAACCCCAAATTATCCAGCACGAGCACACCCGCCTCGGTGCGGTCAAAGACGAAGCGCACGGTGCGCAGATCGCCGGGATCGAAGAGCGCGTTGGCGCGGGCAAAATCGGCCAAGGAGAACTCGAAGGTCTGGAAAACGATTTGCGCTTGCGGTGTGGCCGCGAAAAATGCCAGTTTGCCCAGCTGCCCCACAATTTGCGGCTGCACGGGCGCGAAGTGGCTCAGCGGCAGCCGCGTGGTCATGCCGCGCCCATCAATCAGCTCGATGGTCAGATCGAGCGGGGCACCGTCCTCCGGCGCAGCCTCGCCTTGCTTGGGCGTGGCGGGATTGGGGTCTTCATCCGCATCCGCCAGAACAAACGTGAGCACGCTCTGCGCATCCACGCGCAAGCCCTGGCGGGGCAGCCGCACGCTGTAGGAGGCCGCCGCGCTGCCAGCGGTACGATCCCAGCCCAGATAGACGGCATTGGTCCCCAAACCCCCTACCTTCGCCGGGACGCGCTGCTCGCGCCAGACCATTAGATGCGAGCTTGATACCCCACCGCCGGGCAGCGTTGTCGTTGCGACATCGAGGTCTTCATCGAACGTAGCCACCAGCACTGTATCCGCATCGAGATACTGATTCAGGTAGATCGTATCGGGCAGCCACGCGCGGGCCACGCGATAATCGCGGAACAGCGGCAGGTAGCCCCGCTCACCGTGCAGCGCGGCCTCCAAGAAGGCGGTGATGGTCACTTTGGCGATCTGTTGTTGTTCCTCTGCTAGCAGCAGTTGGCGGAGGTTGAACAGCCGTATCCCCGGCCCTAGAAAATCCTCACGGCCCCACACGGTATTGAACTGCCCGTGATTGGCCCCGTAGATGTACAACGCAGCCTTGAACCAGTCCCCCTCAGTGAACCGCACCCGCTCGTAGGCACGCGCGCCATCGAAGGTGACGACATCCATATCGTGTGCGCCATGCAGCACCAAATAGTTGATGTTTTCCAGCGGCGCGTACTGACCGGTGGGCCGGTATTGCCCATCCACCGGTGCAATGGCGATCACGGCACGAATGTTGAAATCGTAGTCGAAAGCCACCGTCGCGTCATCGGGATAGTGGCTCAGCCGGTTGAAGGCCGCCGCGATGGCGACCGCATCGCCGCCGCGCGAGTGGCCGATGAGGGCAACGTTGTCCATATCCACTTTGTTATGGAACGGATGCCCGGACTCGGCGTTCCACGCGCGCCAGAGGGTCAGATGCTCCAGCAGGAGCCAGGCGCGCGCGTCGTTTTCATCCTTCAGCCCGGCGAAGAATAGCGCGTCCGCGTGGAGCGACAAGTTGAGGAAGTTCTGATCCACCGAAACGGCGATGAAACCCCGGCTGGCGAGCAGCTCGCCCAAGTAGGCGTAGCCAGGATCGGAATAGTCTTCCATCTGGTGGTTGCCGTGGACGATGAGCACCAGCGGGAAGGGGCCGGCGCCTGCGGGATACCAGACGCGCCCGTTGCGCGGGAGCGCGTCCGGCTCGAAGCCCCAGTAGGCTGTGCGCAGCGCCGACCAGCCTTCCAGGAAGGGCGTGCCATCCACCGGGGCGGTCTTGAGTGTGACCTGCGCACCATATTCGGGACGCCGCCGGTCAGCGCCGCTGCCGTAGGTGAACGCGCGAACGGAATATGCTCCCGGCTGCGAGGGATCGGGCAACGTGAGGGGTTGGATAGCGGCAGCGGATTGCGCAGCCGCGTTGATGGGCGGCTCACTGGCGAAGCCATCAATCAGCAAAACATAGCCCAGCCCAGCGAGGCCCACCACACCCACGAACAGCCCGGTCAGGGCGACACCCCGTTGCGCCCGCGAGAGCTCGCGCCAACCGCCGCGCCATAGCGCGCCCACGCCTGCGCCCACCAGCGAGGCCATCACGATAAGCGTCAGCACAGTCAACACCACGCCGAAGAACAGCGATGAAGTGAAACTCAGCATCAGCCCCAGCAACACGCCGGGCAGCACCCAGCGATAGATTGGCGGCAGGTGTAGCCACAGTTTTTCCAGCAGCAGCGTAACCACAGAGATCAGCATCAGCGCTGCCAGCAGAATCAGCGCCCCCACCAGGTAGTAGACCAACCCGGCGATAGCAAAAAATTCGTAAGCCAGCAGCAGCATGAAGAAGGTTGCTACCGCAACCACGCCCAGCGCCGCTCCGCGCCACGCGCGCGGGCCGGGGCGGATTGCCTGCCACATGTGCTGCACGGTCTGCGGTAAACGCCGCAACCAGGGGAGACGTTCGAGTAATGTGTTCATAAATAATTCCTTGCAATAATTTTCACCACAGAGACACGGAGATTTTTTATTATCTCTTTACTACCGTACACTTGTAGATTTTTGCCACGAATTCACTCAAAAACAATAAGAAATTCGTAAAATTCGTGCTAATTCGTGGCTAAAACTGAATGCACTTGGAAAATGTACGGCAGACAAATTATCTCAAGAAAGCAAACTTAGTAGATCACATTTTGCTCGGACTGGATCGTCAGACCCAGCCCTGCGCAACGGTTCTGCTAAATCCAGTGATTTACCAAACATTGCATGGGCCAAAGGCGTGGATTTGCCGATCCACACCAAGCGAGTGTGGAAAGTTTTAAATTTTGGGAAGTCCTTAGCCGGGCTGTCTTTTGCTTGAAATCCCTTAGCGGCTTTGCGCCTTAGCGTGAGGTCTCTTCCATCGGATAACGCAGCCCCCATTGGGCGCGGATGTCATCCATGAGGCGCATAATAGCGAGCGTCTCGTCCAGCGGCATGATGGGGCTTTCGAGCGCGCCCGCCCGCAGGCAGCGCATCACCTCAGCGGCCTCATAGTTATAGCCGTTGCCCTCCAGCGGGAAGGACATCGCTTTGCCGGGCAGCCGTTGCAACCGCTGCCATAGCCGATCCAGCCCCAGCCGGCGACCCCACCGCTTGAGGCGCGACGGGACGCGCGAACTCGGCGGCGGCCAAGGGCCTTCGGGATAGAGCGTGAGCTGCTGCGGCCTGAAGACAGGGTTGTGGATTTTGAGCCGCCCCCGCGTCCCCACAATCAGCGCCTCGGTGGGCAGCGATGCGCGAAACGAGGCCGAAAGCAGCGCGTGTTGCCCGCTGGGATAGCCCAACACCACCGCCATCTGCTCGTCCACGCCGGTTGCGCCAAGATGCGCCATCCCGGTGACACGCTCCGGCAGGCCCAGCACCATCACGGTCAACGAGAGCGGGTAGATGCCCAAATCGAGCAGCGTGCCGCCGCCCAACGCCGGGTTGAAGAGGCGGCTCTCCGGGTCGAACTCGGCGCGGAAGCCAAAATCCGCCGTGAGCAGTTGCACTTCACCCAGCGCGCCCTCGGCCAGCAGTGCGCGCACTTTGGCGATGGCGGGCAGATAGCGCATCCACATCGCCTCCATCAGGAACAAGCCCCGCGCGCGCGCCGCATCCACCATCGCCTGCGCCTCCGCCGCGTTGATGGCGAATGGCTTCTCACACAGCACCGCCTTGCCGTGCTCCAGGCACAGCAACGTGTTATCTTTATGGAAGGGGTGCGGCGTGCCGATGTAAATCACATCCACATCCGGGTCTTGCGCCAGCGCTTCATAAGTAGCATGGCGATGCGGAATCTGGTATTGGCGACCAAACTCCTCCGCCGTCGCCACGCTCCGCGAGCCGACAGCCACAAGTTCCGCATCGGGCAAAATGCGCAATCCCTGTGCGAAGGCGTGCGCAATTTTGCCCGTGCTCAAAATGCCCCAACGAATTTTTGCGTGTGTCATGGTATATCCTTTCCAAGCCAGGTAGAGCGATTAGTATAACCCAAGTTGCTACCCGCCCGCCAGAATTTTTATAGGACACGGATTCGCACGGATTTTACGGATAAGAATCAGAAAAAATCCGTGTAATCCGTAAAATCCGTGTCCTAAATCTCTAAATCAGCCCGATGGCAACTTGCGTTAGTATAATCCAAAATACGGAAAGTACACATAAACAAGCGAAACGGCCCTGGAATGTCATGTTCCAGGGCCGCGGCTTTTAATCATTGTTGTAGCAAACTCTGCGGGGCCAACTTCGCGAACGATTATAACGCGGCGTGTTTTTTTCCAATCGTGTCTGCGAGAGACTCCAGAGCTGCAAACGCCTCGGCGCGGGGAAAGCCTTTGCACAAAACCGTGCCCAGCACTTCGACTTTCAAATTCGGTATCAAGTCGGAAATTTGCTCTACCGCTTTGGTGCCCCAGCCATAGGAACCGATAATGGCTGCGTATTTCAACTTAGGCCGCAGGGCATTCGCCAGGTGCGTGGCTGAAAAAACGCTCGGATGAGGCCCTAGATGCACGGTAGGGGTACCAATCACAATGGTCGCCGCATCCACCAGTGCCATTGCCAGTTTCCCAATATCGGTGGTGGATAGTTCGAACTTTTGAACTTTGATGCCGCGCTCGATCAACGCCGCGACCAGGTAGTTGACCAGCGTTTCAGTGCTGCCGTGCATTGAAATGTAAGGAATAACCACTAAATTCGAGACCCGGTCAGAGGCCCAGTCTTCATGGGCGGACAAAATGCCTTCCGGGTGATCGTAGATCGGGCCGTGACTGGGCGCGATAAAGTCAAAATCCATTTCCCGCACTTTCACCAGATTCTTCTGAACCATCTTGCGGAAGGGCATCATAATCTCAGCATAGTACCGCTTGGCCGCCTCGAGAACGTAGGGATCGTTACCGGCAAACAGATCGGAGGTGGCGATGTGTGAGCCGAAGAAATCGCATGAGAACAGAATGCGATCTTCAGGCAAGTGTGTGACCATAGTCTCAGGCCAGTGAACCCAGGGGGTATACACAAAGCGCAGCGTCTTGCCGCCTAGCGCCAGGGTCTCGCCATCTTCAACGGTGATGATGCGTTCGGGCGCGATGTCCACATGATCCACCAACAGCGCCTTCGCTTTGGGAGTACACACGACCTGGGCTTCACCATACTTTTGCAGGATAAAAGGAAGGCATCCGGAGTGATCTTGTTCGGCGTGTTGGGCAACAACGTAATCTATGCGCGCTACATTTGCCAGGTGGCTTGCCAAGACACTTTCCATGGCTGGATCAACCGTGTCCAATAGTGCTGTTTTTTCTAGCCCCTGAACGAGATAGGCATTGTAACTGGTGCCATCCGGCAAAGGGATCAGGGCATCGAATAGCCGCCGATTCCAGTCAACCGCGCCCACCCAATGTACACCGGCACATATTTCTCTTGGCTTCATCTGTTTCTCCCTTAAAAATGGCGAATGGCGAATGGCGAATGGCGAATCAGAACTAGCATAGCGCGAAGCGTCTGCTTCGCGTGGCTGCGAACGGCGCATCCATGCGCGGCCCGTTCGCGCTACATTTTCGTCAAAGTAGCACAAAGGCTTGGGACAAACTGAAATTGCCCCACCTTCTATTCCGCATTGTAGAGGTGCTCAAGTACGCACTACGAGATGTCTTTTCCAAGAGCTCCCGCGTCTAGTGAGGTCAGTCCTTCGCGCAGGGCATAGAGCGCGGCCTGCACCCGATTCGCCAGGTATAGCTTGCTCATGATGTTGCTCACATGCGTGCGCACGGTCGGGTCGCTGATGTGCAATTTTTGGGCAATGTCCTGATTACCCTGGCCTTGCGCCACCAGCCGCAGGACTTCGACCTCGCGCTCAGTCAAGGGGTCGGGCGTCGGGGGCTGATCCGCCGGGTGGGCGATCTCTTGCAGGACTTTGCGGGCGATGACCGGATGCAGCGATGATTCGCCGCGATAAATCTGCCGAATCGCCTGTACCAGGTCATCCGGCGCGGATTCTTTGAGCAAGTAGCCCTGCGCCCCCGCTTTGATGGCCGGGAGCACTTTGTCATCGGTGGCAAAGCTGGTCATCACGAGGATACGGCTCTCCGGCTGCCGCGTCCGGATCTGACGGGTAGCTTCGATGCCATCTAGCCGGGGCATACCGAGATCCATCAGGATCACGTCCGGGTTGAGCCGGGCGGCCAGCGCGATGGCTTCCTGTCCATCGGCGCCTTCCCCCACGACCTCCAGGCCAGCAATCTCCGCGAGCAAAGCGCGGATGCCTTTACGGACGATGGTGTGGTCATCCACAATCAGAACGCGAATGGTCTTGCTCATACGGCCTCCTCATTTTCGATGGCGACGTGTACCGTTACCGTGGTGCCTTGCCCCGGCTGGCTATCTACTGTGACCTGCCCACCGATCTTGGCGGCCCGCGCCGCGAAACTGTGCAACCCCATCCCCCCGCCCTCAACGCTGCGCAGATCGAAACCGGCGCCGTCATCGTGGATTTGCAGGGACACGGTCTTGTCATCGAAGCGCACCCGGAGCGTGACATGCTGCGCCCGAGCGTGTTTCATAATGTTATTGAGCGCTTCTTGCACGATACGGTAAAGTTCCTGTTCGACGGCAATGGGCAAGCGGCGTTCGCCTTCCACTTCCAGCTCGGCGCGCACGCCAGCGCGTGCCTCCACCGCTGCCAACCGGACGCGCAAGGCGGTAATCAGACCTTCTTGCTCCAGCGTGGGCGGATGTAGCTCAAAAATCAGCAGCCGCATATCGTACATCGCGCTCCGCGCCGTTTCGCGCAATTCTTGCAGGTGACTCACGGTCACGTCCTGTTTGCCGGACGCCAGGGCCAGCCCGGCCGCATCCGCGTAGAGCGCCATGCTGTAGAGCGATTGCACCACCGAATCGTGCAGCTCCCGCGCCAGCCGTTGCCGCTCCTCCAACACCGCCAGTTGCCCGGCCTGCTGATTGAGGCGGGCGTGTTCGATATTGATGGCGGCCTGATTGGCAAAGAGGCTAACGACGCGGATGTCATCCTTCACAAAGCCACCAGGCTTGTTGAGCACTTCCAACACACCGATAACATCGCTGTTGGCGTACAACGGCACGGCTAAAAACGCCGTAGGGCGTTTCCCTTGTAGATATTCGTAAGATTCACTGGCGAGCGCATTGGTCAAAAAGGGGGCATTCTCCTGCACTGCGAGGCCGGCCAACGACCCGGCGATAGGGATGCGCTCAAAGAAGGTGGATTCCGCGACGCTGTTGTAGGCTACGCGCAGCCAGTCGCTGTCTTCAACGAGCAAGACCGCACTCCCGGTCGCGCCGGTGAGGTGTTGGGCCTCGGCGCAGACAATCGCCAGCACTTCTTCCGGGCTGACCTTGTGGAGCAACGCGGCGGCCACCCGTTGCAGCCCCTGGCTTTCGGCCAGGTGTTGGCGCGTCTCAGCGTACAGCCGGGCGTTATCTACCGCCAGGGCCACCGAGTTCGCAATGCCCCAGACCAGCTCGATCTCATCAGGGGTAAAATGCCGGTAATCGCTGGAGGTGCTGAGCAAGGCCATCCCCAACACCTTGACGCTCACGCGAATGGGCACGGCCAACACCGATTTGATGTTCCAGGTTTGCGCCATCTCCCGGCTGAGTCGAGGATCCGTCGCCGCATCGTACCAAACCGCCGGCGATTGCTGCGCCAACGCTTCCCCCATCAACGTATTGACCACCGGATCTAATTGTGGCTCACGCAATCCCGGGTGGCCGTTCTCATTCATCGGCCCGCGCAGCACGCGCGGCACGAGCACCCCGCCTTCTGCATCCAGCAGATAGATGCCGCAGTACGGCACATCTACCGCCGCAATCAAAGCATCTGCCACCCGCTCCAGCACTTGATCCGGTTCCAACGCGCTGCTAGTGGTCTGGGCCGTGTGTAACATCAGGGAGATATGTTGTTGTGCTTTGATGAGGTCGGCGTTGAAGGTGGCCGAGGCGCCCAGCAGTTGCTTGTGTTCCCAACCCAGCGTCGCCAGCATTTGGGCCAGCTGGACTTGCGCTGTCATAATCACCCGGAGCCGGTCTTCGGCAATGATAGGTACCTGTTGGAGCGCCGCCAGATAAGTCTCGGCGTCAATTCCCATCTCTTGCGCTTGCTGGCGGAAGAATGCGGCATCGGGCGGCGTGTGCAGGAATTGGCCCATGACCAGAGTGGCGAGTGGCTCGCCTTTCATCAGCACCGGCATGGCACAATTCAGCAATCCCTGCGGGCAGGCGTGTACCGCAACGCTGCCTTCCTGTAAATGCCTGAAGAGGTGATCATCGCTGTAGGGGCAGCGTCCAGCAGCCTCCGGCGGCAGGGCATGGAAGCGCGTGCAGAGATCCTGCCAACCCACGACGCAAAGCACCTGGCGCTCCGTATCCAGCAGCGCGGTAGCGACGCCGGCAACGCTATACCAAGACTGCATCACTTTTTGAAAGCCGGGCAAGTCTACCAGCTCGGCAAAGCGATATTGCATAAGACCCCTCCTTTCACTTGTGCTGACCGGGGCGGGAAGGTAAAAAAAGTCTGCGGCCACGATCAGATAGTACAGTTCACGCCCCTCTGAAAGTAGTTATGAGAGAGCTGCGAGCAGGTTCTGGCGTTCTCACTGCTCACGGCTCTCTGCGCACTGTTTTCATTAGCAGGGCTGTACCATGTTCAGTAACACTCCTTAATTATATAGCGAACCGGGTAATTTTGCCTCCACGCTGAGCATAGGTTCTTCTCCACATAGTGCGGAGCGCGGCCATGTCCCGGTCAGCAAAATGTGGAGCTAAAAATCCATACTGCACCGATGGCTCCCCGCGCGTTGCGGTGTATGCTAAAAGTATCCAAAAGGTAAATGCCATTAAGTTAAGGTTTGCAGGCCGTCCACGAATGCTTCCACGAATGCTTCCACGAATACACGAATGTCTACAAAACAAGGGGAATTCGTGTAACTTGTCCCGCGCAAGCGGAATGCGTGACCTAATTCGAGGCGGCGACCGGAATCAATGTGGTGAACTTAATGACATTGTTCAAAAGGCGAAGGCCAGGATTATCTGGCGTAACTGACAGATTGTGAGATTTTACTGATATTTTTTCTGAAAGGAGTTACTATGAATAGGAATATGCAATCCGCACCGCGTAAGCCCGCATGGATGTCCCGGATCCTCGGCTATAGCATTGTGCTGCTGGTCGTCTTTATGCTTGGCTTTGTCCCTATATGGTTGAAGTCGCGTGAAGTTTCCCGCCGCCTGGCGCAGTACGAGCAGCAATTAACCCTGGCGCAGATGCAGAACATCCTGGGATCCACTGCCATTGACGCGCGGCAAGGCAACTATGAGTCAGCCCATCAATCTGCGGGCGATTTTTTCACGGCTATACAGGCAGAGATTGATAAAGGCGCGGATTCAGCCTTCTCCCCGGCGCAAAGCGAGGAAATCCGCCTGCTGCTGGATCAACGTGATGAGCTGGTCACGCTGCTAGCACGTAGCGACCCGGCTGCCGCAGAGCGGTTAGCTGATTTGTACAGCACCTATCGTGAAATTGTGAAGTAACTACGGGTTTAATGTCATTAAGTTAAGGTTTGCCGGCCGGCCCCGAAGGGTTCACGAATACACGAATGGTTACAAGACAGGGTGAATTCGTGTAACTTGTCCTGCGCAGACGGGATTCGTGGCCGAATTCGAGGACGGCAAGCGAGTTCAGGGTTCTTAACTTACATGACATTGACTGCGGGTTTCATTCGAAGTGTGAAACGTAGTGCGTATTCCGATGAAATACACCTACGCGCTATCCGCATTCGATTCGTTTGAAACTATTCAAATTATAATGCACTAGGAAAACATAGGAGGTTATCGCATGAAGTCTAAACTGTTCTCTATCAGCGCTACCGCGATCTTAATTCTATTGGCGATCGTTGCCATGGGGCAGGTTGCGCCAGTATTGGCTGGCATCACACCGACTCCCACGCCAGTCGGCATTACACCAACCGCTACGCCCACCATCACGCCCACCATCACACCGACCATCACGCCTGCCATCACACCCACCGTCACGCCTATTCCGCCTACAGCTACGCCCGTATCGCCGCCAACCGAAATCACGCCTACGCCGCCGGTCGAAACCCCGCTCACCGCCACGCCGGCACCGTTTTTACCCGACGCAGGTGGCGTGGGAAATGGACTGGCTCAAGTTGGGAGCATCTTTGTAGTCATGGCCGGCGCGCTACTTTTGCTCCTCGCGGTTATCAGCCATGTTATGGTCAGAGCAAAGTAGGAGGTATTCCATGTTACATAAACGACTGCTTACCCAACTTGTCGCGCTCGTCGTTATTTTCTCGCTCGCCGGGGGGCCTTCTTCAGCAGCGGTACTCATGGCCACGCCTCCAGACCTGGCTACGGCGGATAGTTTTGTGGTTCTGGCCCACACGGAAATCACCAATGTTCCTACTTCTGATATCACTGGAGATGTGGGGTTGAGTCCAGCTGCCGGTAGCAGTTATGCCGGATTAACCGCAGCTGAAGTAACTGGCACAATCTACGCCACAACTGCGGGCGGCCCCGCCGGTTCAGTCGTTGACCCCGCCTTACTGACCATCGCTAAAAACGATCTGGAGGCTGCAAACACTGCGCTAGACGGCCAGCCCTGCACGACCACCTACCCAGAGGCTGTGCATGAGCTGGGTGGAGCAACCCTCCCGCCAGGCGTCTATTGCGCCGATAACTTTACATTGTCGGGAATCCTCACCCTCGATGGCGCAGCCACGGATGTCTGGATTTTCAGATCGGCATACATGCTTACTGTTTCCGGCGTTACTGATGTGGTTCTTCTCACAGGCGGCCCGCCTTGCCAGGTGTGGTGGCAGGTCGGCAGCTCCGCCACGCTGGGTGTGGACACTTCATTAGCCGGCAGTATTATCGCCTACACGAGTATCACCCTGGCTTCTCGCGCCGCCTTGAATGGCCGGGCACTGGCGCGCACGGGTGCCGTGACGTTGGATCAGAACCTCATCACCCTCCCCATCTGCCCCATGGCCATGCCAATGATTACCACGGAGATTCACGATGCTAACCATGTAGAAGTTTTCTCTGCCCCAATCGGCACCATCGTCCATGACATGGCGACCATCAGCGGCACGTTGGACATCACGCCCACGGGAACCATCACCTTCACGGTCTACCACAACCTGGACTGTACTGGGGCTGGCGACTTCGCCGGTGCGATCCCGTTAGTAGCAAGTGCGAGCGGGGTAAGCGTGGCCGACCCCAGCTATACGGCAACGCTGACCAGCGCCGGCCTATCTTACCTGGCGCATTACGGCGGGGATCGTAACTACGATGCCGACGATGGCCCATGTGAAGTGCTTACCGTTGAACCCACTGCGGTGGAGCTGCTGTACTTTCAGGCCATCCCACTGAGCGGCCAACAGGTGCAGTTACAATGGGCCACGGCGCTGGAAGTGGATAACTTTGGCTTCAACCTGTATCGCGCCGCTACCCATGACGTGCGCCACGCCAGCCTGATCCACTTTGAACCCGCGAGCGCGCAAGGCGGCGGCTCCGGCGCGACCTACAATTATGTTGATACGCCGCCCTACGCGGGCCGGTGGTGGTACTGGCTGGCAGATGTGGATACTTACGGGCGTGAGACGTTTCACGACACGCCCATCACCATTGCTCTGCAACCCAACGCCTTACATTACATCTATCTCCCCTTGATCAGCAAGCAAAGCCTGGAGGCCAGCGTTTTAGGCAACTGGTATCGCTCTCGCTAAAGTGATGTGGGCATGGTCAAGCAGCAACGAACACGCCCCACTCTGATCATCATGCTATGGCGCGGGTGGTGGTTAGGGTTGCTCATTTTGAGCAGCCTGTTCCATAGCAACGTCGGCGGCGAAAGCCCCTCGCCGCCGACGTTTTCATTGTCCCCCACCGTGACAGCCTCCGCCACAGAACTGCTCGTGGAGTGGCGCATCCCGGAGGCGCAGCTCGTGGCGCGCGCCGATGGAACTACGGAGGTGCTCGTGCCCGATACTGAGCATACGGCCCGGCCCGGCACACCGGCGCTCCCGTTTCTCTCCGTGTTAGTCGCCGTGCCGCCGGGCGCGCTGTCCACGCTACACGTCCTCCAGATAGAAGAGACCGAGCGGCGGTTGCCCGGCCCCTTAGCGTTGGCGCCGTTCCCCGCCGGCGTCCAACGCGACGCAGCCGGACGGGTCATTGGCGGCGACTTTGTGCCAGCGTCAGCGGCGGAATCTGCGCTCAATGCCGACGCTCCGGTGATATTGGAGCCGGTGGGTGTGGTGCGCGGCGTGAACCTGGCGCGGTTGGTCTTCTACCCGGCCCGCCCGCTGGGGGCCTATCCCCAGACGCGCTTGCGCGTGACCACCCACATCCGCATCGTCCTCACCTTTGCCGAGCCGCGCGCCGCCGCGCCCGCTACTGCATCGCCCGATGCCTTGCTCGCTGCCGTGCGCGCCGCGGTCATCAACCCGGCGCAAGTGCAGCCGGAAGCCACGATCCAGGCTTCACCACTGCCCCTCACCTCCGGCGCGGTCTGGATGGTGGAGGTCAACGCCCCCGGCATAACCGCTGTCACATACACAGCTCTGGCGGAGAGCGGTTTTCCAGTGGATGATGTTGACCCGCACCGGCTGCGCCTGACGCGCGCGGGCGAAGACATCGCCGCCGAGTGGGATGGCAACGCAAATACGAGCTTCGAGCCGGGTGAGCGCCTGCTGTTCTACGCCGCGCCGCGCTTTAGCCGGTTGACGGCGAACGACGTAGTTCTCTTGTGGGAAGATAACGCGCTGGGTCTGCGCATGGCGACCCGGTCGGCAACCCCCTCCGGTCAACCCCTGGGGAGCGTCTGGGTTGAAGCCACTGCTGAAACCAATCAGCTGTATACCCCCGATTGCTTTTGCGGGACGCTCCCGGCCGGCCGCGACGGCGACCGCTGGGTGTGGGACGATTTGAAGCGACCCGGCCCGGCGTCCGCGGCCTATCCGCTCGCCTTGCCGACGGTGGACGCGGCGCAATCAGCCACGTTGACCCTATGGCTGCTGAGCTACACGGATTTACCCGACATCAGCCCCGACCATCGCGTGGCCGCGACCCTCAATGGTACGTTCCTGGGAAACGTGGATTGGAACGGGAAACAAGCCATCACCGCCACCCTGCCCATCCCCCCCGGCTTGTTGCGCACCGCCAACGCGCTCACGCTGACCTTGCCCGGATTGCCGGGCGTGGCTATCGAGGGCGCGTGGCTGGATGCCTTTGCCATCCACTATGCGCGCGGCAACACGCCGATGGAGGATGCGGTCAGCTTCACCGGCGAGCCGGCGGCGCGCACCTACACGCTCGCACTCAACACCACGGCGGGCCTCCGCGCTTACGATGTCACACACCCGGAACATCCGCTCCGCCTGACCGGCGTGGTGACGGATGGGAACGCCATCACGTTGAGCGACCCGCTGACGGGCGGGCCGCATCACACCACGGTGACGACCGAGCGCGGCTTGCGCTTCCCCGTCGCTATCCGCCCGGCACAAGCCCCGCAACCCACCGGCGGGGCCGATTATATGATGATTGCGCCAGCCGCCTTCATCCCCGCGCTGGATGATTTAGTCGCGATGCGGCGCGCGCAGGGGCTAACCGTTGCCGTCGAAACTGTACAAGCCATCTACGATACTTACGGAGATGGGCGGCCCGATCCTGCCGCCATCCGCGCGTACCTGGTACACGCCTACGCTACCTGGACACCACGTCCTACCTACGTTTTACTGGTCGGCGCGGGCAACTTTGACCCGCGCCGCTATCGCAGCGCATCGCCGCCCACGCTGATCCCGCCGTACCTGGCCAATGTAGACCCGTGGGCCGGCGAAACGGCTGCCGATAATCGCTACGTCGCCGTGGATGGGGCGGATACGCTGCCGGATATGCTGATTGGCCGCCTGCCGGTTCACACTTTGGCTGAAACGTATACCGTTGTGGCTAAAATCGTGCAGTACGAGACGCAGCCCTTCCCCGGCGGCTGGAACGCGGCGGTGACATTGGTGGCCGACGATGCGGATGGGGCGGGCGACTTTGCGGCAATGTCCGACGCGCTGGCGACGACCTACATCACTGCGCCGTTCACGGCGCAGCGCATTTACTTCACGCCGCCGAGCACATCCGTGACGACCACGCAGCAGGCCGTGTTGCAGGCTTTTAATAACGGCACATTGATCATCCAATACACCGGCCATTCCTCGTGGCAACAATGGGCCGGGGAGCGCTTCCTGCACCTGGATGACCTCGCCGCGCTGCACAACGACCGCCGCTGGCCGATTGTGCTGGAAATGACGTGCTTCACCGGCGCGTTCCACCGGCCAGAAGCCACGCTCGACGCGGGATTAGTCACCCAGCGCGACGGCGGCGCGGCGGCGACCTGGGGCGCGACGGGGCTGGGCCTCAGCACCGGTCACAGCCACCTGGCTGCGGGCTTCTGGCAAGCCGTGTTCAGCGACACGGTCAACACCGTAGGCGAGGCGACGTTGGCCGGGAAATTGTCGCTGGCGGCTACCGGTCAGCATAGCGATCTGCTGGACACCTTCACGCTCTTGGGCGACCCGGCGCTACGGATCAATCGAAACATCGTCCCATGGGCCAACCGAACCTACCTCCCCCTCGTGATGCGAAGGTAGGCCCAGTAGTTCAATAACGGGCAAGCGCACTCATGCCTGGTCAGTAAAATGTGGAGCTACAAATCCACGCGGCACTGATGACACGCTGCGCATTGCGGTATATGCTAAGAGTATATCAGATGATAGAGTAGGCTCAGTAGGCCACAAGTTTAATAAGTTGAGAGTAATATGCCGACCGGCCACGAATCCGATCACGAATACACGAATTTATCCCATTTGAGGTTCATCCGTGTAACTTGTCCCGCGCAAGCGGGATTCGTGGCCCTATTCGTGGACGGCCCACAACGCCAATTCGTGAGCTACTGAGATTGAGCGATTACGACAGCATAAGGAGTTGATATCATGACCGACAAGACAGACAAGCCAAATGAGACGAAGAAGAAGAAGAAACGCTTGCCGCAAAGCCAGCGCAAGTATATCCGGCGGTTGAAACAAGCCGCTCGCAAATCCCCGGTTGCGCCAGCTAAGGGTTCGTAGAAGTTCCGGGAGCGAGTCACTACCTGTATATCAGTGTCATTAAGTTTAGGGCATAGACTTGGCAGGTTTCCAGGCCTTAAGTCAACAAAACATCGTTATTCACCGGTAAAATACTACCCCGCCCAATTTGGGCGAAACCTGCCAGGTCTTAACTTATGACATTGACTGTACATAGACCACCGCTGTAGGTGCATGGAGAGCAACATGGTAGCGAGGCGAAGATCGGCAATTCTGCTGGGCGGCATCATCCTGCTGGTGATACTCGTGTTCGGGTGTGAGTCATACACAACAGACTGGCCCCCGGTCACGCCGGTGCCGCTTGAGGACACACCTCAAGCCCTCGCGCTGGAGCGCTATGCGACGCAGAGCGCGGCGGAGGTGGTTGCGATCCAACTGCATCAAGCCACCGCCACAGCCCTGGCAGAGAACTACTACGCTACCGTCAACGCGGATCAGGCACGCCAAACGGAACAACGCCTGGCGGACGCGCAACAGGCTACCGCTATCGCCGCCCAGGCTCAGGTGGAGGTAGATGCCGCCATCGCAATGGCGACCGCACAGGCATACCAGGCAACGGCAACACAACAGGCGCGTTACTGGGAAGCGACGGCTATCGCGCTGCAAGCGACGGCCACGCAACAGGCGCGTGAATGGGAAGCAACCGCTATCGCGCAACAAGCCACAGTGACCGCTCAAGCTGTCGCTGTGGCCGCGACGGCTACCCGGTTGGCCTGGGAGGGCCAGGCGACCGCCACGGCTGAAAGTATCCTGAGTGCGCAGGCAGAGGATCGGGCAGAGGCAATCCGCGAGGCGCAGCAAGAGCAGAAAACACTGGCTGCATGGCGCAACTATGGTATCCCGGGCGCGCTCTTGGTGTTGCTCGGCTGCATCGTACTTCTGGCTATCTATGCCGCGCGCCAGTACGCCCGGCGCACCACTGTTTACGAGGCCGAAAACCTCCAAGCCAGCACTAGCCCCGATTCGCAGCTAGAGCCAGAGGTCGAAGGCGATACGGCGGCACAACTGATCCCCATCGAAACCCCCATGCCTTCGGCCACAGGCTTGCGCAGTGTGCGCATCTTGCGGCGGCTCGACCAGGCGCGGCAAGCGGGTTTTCTGTCTGGCCCATTGATAGACAGTCTGGAAGTGACCTGGCGGCGCATCAGGAGGAAGGCCCATGAGCGAGAGAACACAGACTGACGAAGTCGTGGGGTATTGGCAGCAAATCGTCGGCGTTATGCGTCAACTGGGCTTGCTTACCGAACGGCCACAACAAGGCGGCGACATGGTACCGGTGGCTGATGCCATCCTGTTGCCGGACCGCTGTATTTTTGTGCTGGATATGCAGCGTTTGGCGGGTATCTCACGTGATGTATGGCTGAACCCGGCGCTATGGGTGCAATGGGAGGAAGCGCTGCAAGGCCGACGCGTGTCGGTCTCTGCCGGCGATGGGCTGGCGCTCACTGTAGCCCGCGAGCCAACGCAACCATTGAGCGTGTTTCCCTTGCTGCTCCTGCCTGCCCATAGATAAGGCAGTGACCTAACATAGATGCGCCGTTCGCGTGCGGGAGCGAAGCAGACGCTTCACGCTACATTGGTTCTGATTTGCGATTTGCTGATTTGTAGATTTTCGCAGGAGGCACATTCGATGTTCCCTATTGGTGACGATAACAGTTCTCGGAGAAGGTTTCCGCTAGTAACTTATGCCTTGATCGCGCTAAATATACTGTTTTTCTTTGTGGAGTTAGCTGGCGGCGACGCTTTCATCCAGCAATGGGCCTTTGTTCCCAGCCGCTTCATGGCCGATCCCGTCGGTGATTCCCTGACGCTCTTCACGGCTATGTTCATGCACGCGGGATGGCTGCATCTGGGCGGCAATATGCTTTACTTATGGATCTTCGGTGACAATGTGGAAGACCGTTTCGGGCATATCCAATTCACGGTCTTCTACTTGCTCTGTGGTCTGGCGGCGACTTTCGCACAGTTGGCATTTAGCCTCGACTCCAACGTGCCGAATCTGGGCGCATCCGGCGCGGTTGCGGGTGTGCTCGGCGCTTACATTTTGTTGTTCCCGCAGGGGAAGGTCAGGGTGTTGATGGGCCGCAGCGTGGTTCCCATGCCGGCCCTGGTAGTGATCGGGCTGTGGATTGTGCTACAGCTTTTCAGTAGCATTGGTTCCATTACCAACACAGCCGATACGGGCGGCGTGGCGTACATGGCGCACGTTGGCGGCTTCATCGCCGGGTTCGCCTTGACCTTTGTATTACGGGGGAGTCAAAACCAGCGGGCGATACGTTAGAGCTCAGGCGTGCCGCACTTGTAACGGCTGACACAACATGGGTTGTCAGCGCAGCGCAGGCGGAGTGGCGCTCCGTACCACAACTGTTTTCAATGAACGTCCGCTGCTGGTTTTGGGAGGCTCAATCAACGGCTTCAATCGTCATTTAAGATTTGAAGTCTGAGGTTTGAGATTTGAGATTTTCACTACCATACACTATGTGATTGTTAACCTTTGTAGATTAGGCACTTTAAAA
>CAZDDI010000040.1:0-39049 GCA_964504195.1 uncultured Anaerolineales bacterium | reverse complement strand
AAGCCGCCGCCCAAAAAAACCACAAAAAAATCCCCCCTTTCCCCCGCTTGCGGGGGGAAGGGGGGCAGGGGGATAGGGGGTATCATTTTATTTTTATAGTGACAGATTTCACATAAAACCTTATTTACGGATTAATTTCTTAAAATTCATATAATCCAGCGAACTTTTCAGCCGTGGGCAGGCCGGAGGCGTGGATTTAACCATCCGCGCTAAGCAAGGTGGCGATGACTTAAATTTCGGAGTTTCTGTACGTGCGTTTTTTGTGGTTGCTTGGAGGCTACACAGACTGAGAATTGCCAATTTAGAAGAAACTGCTTATAAAATTTTGACTTTTCGACTGACTATGTTAAGATAGTGAAGAAGCCAGCGTGTGTATTTATTTATATTATCATTATTTTATTGCGCTGACTGTATGATAATGTGAATCTCTGTAACGTCCTCTGTGACGTGCATTTATACTTGTTATTTTGAGGAGGTCTTATTTGAACGCGGATCGTATTGCACGCCTGTTTGGTTTAGTGTTGTTCGCTTGGGTTGGTATTTCTATTGGGAATCAGATCTCAGATTGGTTGCCCGGTATCATGTTGCTTGAGCAACCCTACTTTCCCATTGGGACCGGCGCTTTATTTGCCATCTTTGGTACTGTTTTCGCCCCTACGATTTCCACGCGGCCCTTCCGGCGTTTGCGCCGCCTCATTGATCGTTTGTCACTTTCACAGCTTTTCTCAGCCATCCTGGGATTAATTGTGGGTCTGATACTGGGGGCGCTGGCGGCGGTGCCGATTTCCTATTTACCTATCCCCTTTGGGCAGATACTCCCGTTTTTTGCCGCCGCCTTTTTCGGTTATTTGGGCATCAATGTTACCATTGCCCGTCCCGAACTTACTCAGGGGATGCGCAATCGCTTTTTCCCGAAGGAAATCGTAACTGAAATGCCTGTATCTGCTGCGATTTTGTTGGATACCAGCGTCATTATTGATGGGCGGATTGCTGATATATGTCGTACCGGTTTCATCCAAGGGGAGCTGGTAGTGCCGCTGTTCGTGCTCAACGAGCTCCAACACATTGCTGACTCTTCCGACACCTTGCGCCGTAACCGTGGGCGTCGCGGCCTGGAGATTTTGCGGCAGATGCAAGATGAGGCCACGTTGCCCGTCCGCATCACCGACGCTGATGCCGAGGGCGTGCGCGAGGTGGATGACAAGCTTATCAATCTCGCCCGCCAACTCAGTGGCTATATCCTCACTAACGATTACAACTTGAACCGAGTAGCCGAGCTGCAAGGCGTGAAAGTTCTCAATGTCAACGACTTGGCGAATGCGGTTAAGACAGTGTTGTTGCCGGGGGAGGGCTTCATGATTCATGTGCTGCAAGAAGGTAAAGAGGCCAATCAGGGCGTCGGTTATCTCGATGATGGGACGATGGTGGTTGTTGAAGATGGGCGAGCTTACTTGAACAAAACCGTCTCGGTGGTGGTGAGTAAAGTTTTGCAAACATCCGCCGGGCGCATGATTTTTGCCCGCCCGGAGACTGAGAGAGAATCCTAACCGTAGCGGGTGGAAGGAGTGGGCGTATGGCTTTGAAAGTCTACAATTATTTATCGCGTGAGCTGGAACCCTTCAGACCGGTACAGCGTGACCGGGTGCATATTTACGTCTGTGGCCCGACGGTTTACGATCATTCGCATCTCGGTCACGCCAAGACGTATGTGGCAATGGATGTTATTGTGCGTTATTTCATGTATCTGGGCTACAAAGTACGCCACGTGCGCAACATTACCGATGTGGGGCACCTGCTCGACAATGGCGAAGATCGTATCGCGCGGGGGGTGCGCCGCGAGCGCATAGATCCGATGGAGTTGGTAGAGACGTATATGGCAAGCTATCTGCGTGATATGGACGCGCTGAATGTGTTGCGTCCCCATATCTTGCCGCGCGCTGCTTGCCATATTCCTGAAATCATCGCTTGGACGCAGGCGTTGCTTGACCAGGGCTTCGCTTATGAGGTGAACGGCAACGTCTACTTCTCCATTGAAAAGTTCCCGGAGTACGGCAAGCTCTCGCGGCGCGTGGTAGAAGACCTGGAAGCTGGAGCACGTGTACAAGTTCGTGAGGAGAAGCGTAATCCTGCTGATTTTGCTTTGTGGAAGCGCGCTGATCCAGAACATATCATGCGCTGGCCCAGCCCGTGGGGCGAGGGCTACCCCGGTTGGCACATTGAGTGCTCGGTTATGGCGACCAAGTATCTGGGGACGACTTTCGATATCCACGGCGGCGGTCTGGAAAACATCTTCCCTCACAACGAGTGCGAAATTGCACAGGCTGAGGCGCATGATCCCGATGCCCGCTTCGCTAACTATTGGCTGCTGGTGGGGTCGCTCACGGTTAGCGGCACCAAGATGAGCAAGAGCCTGGGTAATTTCCTCACCATTCAGGAGGCCCTGCAACTTTACACGCCAGAGGCTATTCGCTATTTTATCCTCAGCGGGCACTATCGTGGCCCGGTGGATTTCAGCCGCGATGCGCTTCAGGCTGCACAACAGGGTATCCAACGCCTGCATAACACGGCACGCAAGCTGCGTCAGCAAATGAAGCAGGCCCCGCCTGCCGGAACAGCCATTCTTTCGCAGGTAGCGGGTCTTGAAGATTATCGTGAAGCTTTCCAGACCTGCATGGATGATGATTTTAACACGCCACAGGCTCTGGCAACATTGTTTGATTTTGTTAAAGAAGTCAACCGGCAATTGGATCAGAGCGATGAGCTGCGCATGGGCACGCTTGCCGCGATGGACAAAATCTTCAGCGATCTAGCGGGCAAGGTCTTGGGTATCCTTCCCGAAAAACTCACTGATCCGGTTGGTGGCGAGACGCTCGATAGTTTGGTGGGCTACTTGGCCGAATTGCGTCAAGAAGCGCGTTCTGCCAAGAACTGGAGCCAGGCTGATGCCATCCGTAGCCGTTTGACCGAGATGGGAATTATTCTCGAAGATGGCGCCGACGGCACGCACTGGCGCATTGAAGCTTGAGTACTCTTGATGCGTGAATTGCTTTACGGTCGCCAGGCCGTGCGTGAGGCATTACGTGCGGGGAAGCGACGGGTTTATCGCTTGCTTTTTCGTGAGGGTGGTGCGCGCGCACCAATCCTTGATGATATTACTGCGTTGGCGCAACAGCGGCGTGTGCGTATTGAAACTTTACCCCGCCAGGCGCTTGATTCTCTGGCTCAAAATACTGAACACCAGGGCATCTTGTTGGAGGTCGAACCTTTTCCCTACGCCGAGGTTGTGGATATGTTGACGCTGGCCCGCGAGCGCGCTGTTGCTCCGTTATTGTTGTTGCTCGATCAGATTCAGGACGTGCACAACCTGGGGAGCTTGCTGCGGTCCGCGGAGGCGGTGGGAGTACATGGGGTGCTGGTGCAAGAGCGTCGTGCGGCTGGAATCACCCCGGCGGCGGTACACACATCTGCTGGGGCCGTTGAGCACTTGCTGGTAGCGCAGGTCGCCAATCTTTCCCAGGCGATGGAGCGGCTTAAGACTGCTGGGCTGTGGTTCGCCGGTCTGGAAGATGTGCCTGGCGCGCTGGCTTATACTACCGTGGATTTGACCATTCCGTTGGGGCTGGTGGTAGGTAGTGAAGGTGCGGGGATGCGCCGTTTGGTGCGAGAGCGCTGTGATTGGCTGTTGGCGCTACCTATGTGCGGACATATCAATTCGCTCAATGCTGCTGTTGCTGGCTCGATTGCGCTCTACGAGGTGTTACGGCAGCGCCGTGTTTGAAACTTTAGCCCTGGCAAGTTTCAACTTGCCAGGGTTAAGTGTTCCTCGGTGCTAATCCAAGAAGATCTCTACATGCTCGCCATCTTCATCATCTACGACGTCCACAAGCGAACCGATAATTTCCCCGTTGAACAAGCCCTCGAAGTTGGTCCAATCCAGGCCCTCGATTTCTGGGCCGAAGCGTGCGCCCATTTTTAGTCCGAACTTTGCCAGGGCTACCGGTAGCACAAGATTCACCCGTTGCTGATTCTTGTCTGTATCCGTGACGCGGATGTGTAGCCAGCGCGGTTTGCGCGATGCGTGGGGGGATGCATCTGCTTCTGGCTCAGATGCCGGTTCGTTGCCTAGGGCTGTTAGCAACCGCATGGCCTCTTCGGGCGTGAGTTCGCCCGCTTGTACCATCTCCAGTACCTTCAAGCGTTCTTCCTGTGTCATCATCTACCTCCATAAAGAAATCAGCAAAATCAACAAATTTATTGGTATTTCAAACCCTACACTTACAAAGTCATCTTCATTTGCATCAACATCCGGTGGACTTGAAACCCCACCTGGGTCAGCGCTGTCAGGAGCAACGGTTGTGGGGCGACGATGCTGGTGGTCGGCCATGCCGCTTGCTTACGCATGGCATACAATGCTTGTGTAGTCAATGCGCTGACCTCTGTTGCATCGGCGCTAGGGTGGGCCAGCAATTCCCAGATGTGAAATCGAAAGCGGCGATCAGTTTGCGCACACAGGGCCAGCCGTGGCTCCGGTGCGGTGTGTAGCCAGGCCCGTTCGTGCCGCCCCTCGAGCCAGAGTTGTAGCGTGCGCTCCCAGCCGCCATAGGTGTACTCTGAGCGGCGTACTTCCAGTAACTCGTTTTGCGGATGCGGATAGACTTGTCTAGCGAGCGCGTACCAACGATTTTCGTCGCCATCGCGGTGGGGGCGCCAGTCTCGTGTGACCGGTGTTGTTGCAGGCCAGGGGAGTCCGGCTGGGCGCAGCAGATGTGCGGTTTCCCCTACCGTTTTGAACCCCAGGCGCGTGTAGAGTGTGTGCGCGGCGGCATTATCAGCACGTACTTCTAGCCCTATCCAGCGTCCACCGCGTTCTTCGACCGTATTCAGCGCGGTTTCCATTAGTGCACGTCCAATGCCGCGTTGCCGGTGCGCGGGGTGGACTACAACGTTACCGATAACCCAGCCGCCTCGTGGCCCAGTAGGTGTGCGGCGTATCGAGAGATTAGCAATCACTGTACCGTCTTCTACCCACACAAAACCTGGCAGATCGAGCGTTTCCAGTCCCCAGAAGCGCGCCCACCAGTTGCGCTGTGCTGCCCGGCGCATTCGTATAAGCATCCGTTGCCCTGGTGGATCGAGTTCTGGGCCAAATCCCTGTTCCACCAGATTCACAACGGTAGGTAAATCGCGTAGCGTATCCAGCGGACGTATACCTTGTTCACCATGTTGGATGCGAATCGGGATGGCTGCGGCCATATTACGCGCCTTTCTTCAGCATGCGCACTGCATCATCTACGTTGATTTTACCTTGTGCCAGGTCGTTCAGGATGCTTTGTCGGCTATCTGCTGGTTCAGCACTTTCGCGGGCGATTTCGTAGCCCAACGCCTCGATGACTTCATTGAGGCGATTGCGGATGGTGGGGTAGGAGAGGTCCAGTTCTTCTTGCATACGATTAAGCTTGCCCTCACAGCGGATGAAGAGTTCTACGAATAACCACTGTTCTGCAGTGAGCCGCGCCAGCCGTTGCAACGTAAAGTTACCGTTGATGGTAGTGCCGCATTGTGTGCAAGTCAAACGCTCCACAAAAAGGTCTCCGTGACAGATCGGACATTGACCGGGTATGGGGTACATAGTTGTCTCCTTAAGATGGGTTTTACGGATCAGACGGATTTTTAGAGTTCTTATTCGTAAAATCTGTGTCCAATCAAGATTCTGGTGCATAGGTGTAACTTGGATTTATTTAAATTATAATACAATTAATCAATAATGTCAAGTAGTGACTTGATTTTATTTAGTTTAATAAGTGTATTAGGTTTATATTATTAACTTTATGCGCAAACTTTATGTTTTGAATAACTGCTGATTTGTCGAACTTAAACCGGGGTTTTTGTTACCTCTGTATGTTTTACGGCAATTGCACAATCTACCGCTCAGACTATAATGAGGTAGAATTATAACATCGGTTGGTAAACTGGTGTAGGAGGGAAGGTATGAAATCATTGCGATATTGGGTGGTGTTGGCGCTGCTGTTGGGCGGGCTGGGAGCTTGCACTCCATCACCCCTACCACCAACGGTTGTACCGCCGACGGAACCGCAGGAGACGCCGGTGCCTCAGACTGATGTTCCCACGCCTACGCCTACGGCTGAACCGTTGGCGGCGCGGGTCAATGGTGAACCGATTACGTTGGTCACTTATCAGCGGGCGCTGAGTTGGTACGAAACTTCTCTGGCGGCGGGCGGCCAAGACCCTAGCTCCGATGAAGGCCAGCTGGTGATGGCTGAAGCACGGGTACATATTTTGGAAGGGCTTATCGAGCAAACCTTGATTATCCAGGCGGCTACCGAGGCGGGCATTGTAGTTTCCGATGATGAAGTCACCGCTAACATTCAGGGGGTCGTGCAACAGATCGGGCAAGCCACCTTTGATCAACGCCTGGCGAGTGAAGGCCTGTCACTCGAAGAGGTGCGTTACCAGATTTGGCGCAGCTTGATGATCGGCAAAATTATTGATCAGGTAACGCAGACTGTACCTGCACGGGCTGAGCATGTGCGAGCGCGGCATATTCAATTATCCACAGAGGCTGAGGCGCAACAAGTGATTACGCAATTGCAGGCGGGTGCGGATTTTGGCGCGTTGGCGCGGGCGTACTCGCAAGACAGATTTACCCGTGAGGAGGGCGGCGATTTAGGATACTTCTCGCGCGGTATACTCACTGCTCCAGAGGTAGAAGCGGTAGCCTTTGCATTAGAGCCAGGGCAAATCAGTACCAGTATTCCCAGCCAGTTAGGGTATCATATCATTCAGGTTGTGGAACGGACACCAGAGATGGACATTAGCCCGGATAATATGCGCCTATTGCAGGATGCGGCGCGCGAAGATTGGGTCGCTGGTCTGTGGGGGCAAGCCCAGATTGAGCGTTTTATCACACCGTAGGAGGCAGACCGTGAAACGAGGAAGCCGTACTTTTGACATGTTGACATTGGTGGTATTGGGGTTGACGGTTTTGACTATCGCTTGCTATATTGGGATTGCCAATGATCCCAATGTGTTTTACAATCCCTTTCCTCCACCTACCCAAGTTGCGTTGATTTTGCTGTCAACGAGCACGCCGACGCCCACGCCGGATCTGGCCCCGCCTACCTGGACGGCGACACCTTCGCCGACCACTACGCCTACACGCTGGCCAACCTTCACCCCTACGGCCACGCGCACTCCCGGCCCGACCAATACTCCGCGCCCATCGGCGACGCCCATCACGCCTACACCACGGGTCACACGCTCGCCCTATCCTTTCACTGCTGAAATCGAGTACCAATCGCCTATCTACGGCAGTTGTGCCTGGAGCGGCGTTGCCGGCTTGGTGCAAGACCTCGATGGTAATCCATTGCGTGGTTATCCTATTCGCGTTTGGGGTGGTGGATTGGATTTGGTGGTATTGTCCGGTGATGCGCCGGCGTATGGCGATTCAGGGTGGGAGCAGTTCTTCAATAGTATGCCCTTTGAAGCGCAAGGGGTCTTTCGCGTGCAGCTGCACTCTCGCGACAATCCCAGCCATCCCCCAGTTTCGCCGGAAATCATATTGAATTTCGATGGTTATTGCTCCAAGGCATTGGCGCTGGTGACCTTTATTCAGAATCATTAAGCAGCGAGGCAGACATGCCCACACTCTATGTGGTGGGAACGCCCATCGGCAACTTGGAAGATATTACGTTGCGGGCGGTGCGGATCCTCAAAACTGTGCCGCTCATTGCTGCTGAGGACACCCGTAAGGCGCGGGTGCTGCTGCAACATTATGATATTCATACCCCGTTGACCTCGTTCTTTGCGGGCAATGAGCAGCGCAAACTAGCCCCATTGCTGGCGGCGTTGGCGGTGGGGGATGTGGCGTTGATTTCGGAAGCCGGGATGCCGGGCATAGCCGATCCCGGCTTTGTACTGGTGCGGGCTGCGCTGGAGGCGGGATACCCTGTTGTACCGATTCCTGGCCCGACAGCCCATACTGCGGCGCTGATTCTTTCTGGTCTTCCCACAGACCGCTTCCTTTTTCTCGGTTTTTTGCCGCGCCGTGCAACCGAGCGACGCACGGCGTTAGAGCCGTTCGTCGCGCTGCCGGTAACGCTCGTGTTCTATGAAGCGCCGCACCGCTTGGCCGCCACTTTGGAAACTTTGCGCGAGACGTTAGGTAATCGTCCGCTGGCGTTGTGCCGCGAGATCACTAAACTGTATGAGGAAGTCTGGCGTGGGGATGTGGAAGGGGCGTTGGCGCATGTGGCAGCGCAGCCCCCGCGCGGCGAGTATACGCTGGTGGTGGGTGGTGCGCAGGAGTTGGCTGCGCGTTGGGATGTAGAGCAGGTGCGGGGGTGTTTAGCGGCCCGATTGGCCGAGGGCGTTAGCCGCTCTCAGGCGGCCCGCGAGGTGGCAGCGTTAGCGGGTTGGGCGCGGCGCGAGGTCTACGCGCTGGAGCTGTGAGTGTCCGGCGTCACGACGCGGAATATATCTACCCCGTCTGTCCCCCCGGTGAGCGCATAGGTGCGCAGCACCGCCGGAATCAGCGCGGCCTGCCCCCGCCCTAGCCGGAGCTCCTCATGCGTACCCCAGGATAAGGTTGCTGTTCCCCGTATCGCCAGCAGAGTCTCCGGGCTGTCCATGTTGGTAAGTGTGCGGCGTTCGCCCGGTGCAAGCTGCCACCGGCTTACCTCGAACTCCGTGGCGGGCGTAGTATAGACAGTTACGCCGTTTTGTGTCGCGGGGCGCAGCACCACGGGTGGGCTTGCCTCGTAAATCAGAATCTTCGCTAACTGCTCCGCATCTGTAAACTTCCTGGTCAGCCCGGCGCGGAGCACATTGTCCGAATTCGCCATGCACTCCACAAGGTTTCCCCGCAAATAAGCATGAAGCACTCCTGCGCCGGTGAATAGACCTTCGCCGGTTCGCAATTGTACCAGATTGAGCAGAAAAAGTGTGAGCAGGCCCACGTCGCCGTTAGGGTAGTGGGGATAGAGCTCCATAAAAAGCTGTTCGATAGGGATGCGCGGGTCAGTTTCGCGCGTGAAGCGTGCGGCGAGCTGCGCGCAAGTGTGGGCGAGTGCTGCGGGGTCAGTGGTGGCGCGAGCTATGAGCGCGGTGTAGCTTGCCCGCAGACAGGCGCGCGCAGCTTCCTCGCTTGCCAGCTCGCCCGCTGCTAATGGATCGGCGGGCGGCCCGATGAACTCGCTGAGTTCGGGATAATCGAGCAGTATCTGTCGCAGTTCTGGAAAAGGGCGGAAGCCTACTAGTGCGGTCAGTGAATCTATGGCAATCGCTATTTCCGGCTTGTGGTTGGTGTCGGGATAGTGGGTGGGATCGCGGTGATGTAACTGTGCAGCTTGTGTACGGTTGGGGTGTGCTTGGATAGAAAGAGGGCGGGCGGCTGAAAGCACCTTACAGAGGAAGGGCAGGCGGTTCGCAAACTGCGCAGCGACGCGCCGCCCTAGTAATTCGGCGGGCGCTTCGGCAATCCAGCGATCCAGCGGGAGCGTTTCACCATCGAGTTGTACGGTAGATGGGGCGGAAGGGTGCGCGCCAATCCATAGTTCGGCGTAGGGGCGGTTCGGCTCGGCGGGGATGCCCAGCAGCTGCGGGATGAATGCCGTTGCTCCTTGTGTGCCCCAGGCGTAGGGTTGAATGGGATTGTCTAGCAGGTAGGGACGTGGTATAACTAGCATAGCAGTAAGGTTTATTCCGTTCGTAAATTGTGTGTCGCGCCCTCAACGGGCGCGGGGTGCTTGCAACTATTATAATCCAAATCAATGTCAGTAAGTTAAGACCTGGCAAGTTTCGTCCCAATTGGGTTGGGTAGTCTTTTACCGGTGAATCAGACGTTTTGTAGACTCAAAGCCTTGAAACCTGTCAGGTCAATGCCCTAAACTTAATGCCATTGGCTGTTATTATACTTGCGACCCAGGCAGTGACAAGCCAGGGCTGTTGGGAGAGGTTTTCGAGGAAGGCGTGGGCCATGGCTTTCCCCAAATTCGGTAACACAGCCAGCAATAGCCCCCTCCGGTTGATCCTAAAGCAGGAGTATTGCATAGATGCACCTGTCCTTTATCCCAGGCATTACACTGTGTGCACAGTTCTACCAAGAAGCGGTTCGCCCGATCTTGCATGCGCATTTCCCGGCTTTGAAATATGCTGCGGCTTTGCTCGGCAGTGGGTCTGAGGTGCTGGGTTTTGACGATCAGACCTCCACTGACCATGATTGGGGTCCCCGGTTGTTACTGTTGGTGGAAGCTGAAGCCCTACCAGTAGCGGAGCACCTCCGGCAAGTGTTGGCGCAACAGTTGCCTCAGACCTTTCACGGCTACTCAACCCATTTCACGCTCCCTGATCCAACGGATGGGGGAACCCAGCAACTACAAACTTGTGCAGAAGGGCCGATCAATCATCGTGTTACAGTACAATCGGTAGGCGGTTTTTTCGCCGAATACCTGGGTTTTGATATCTCACACGCGCTCGAACCCGCGGATTGGCTCACTTTTTCCGAGCACCGCTTGCGCAGTCTTACCGGCGGGGCCGTTTATTACGATGCTATAGGACTGGAAGCGGTACGCTCGCGTTTTGCTTACTATCCGTATGATGTGTGGTTGTATCTCCTGGCCGCAGGCTGGACGCGTTTAGGGCAAGAGGAACATCTCATGGGGCGCGCCGGGATGGTGGAGGATGAGGTCGGTTCAGCTATCATTGGTGCGCGCTTGGTCCGGGACATTATGCGCTTATGTTTCCTGATGGCGAAAACCTACGCACCTTACCCCAAATGGTGGGGGACGGCGTTCAAACAATTGCCCTGTGCTACAGAGTTGTGGCCCGTGTTGGAAACTGCTGTACATGCGCATAGTTGGCAAGAACGCGAGGTGCAGCTGGTTAGCGCCTATGAACAGTTGGCGGTACAGCATAATGCCCTTGGTTTGACCGCGCCATTGCCGGAACAGGTCAAACCGTTCTTCGGACGACCCTTGCAAGTCATCGCGCAACATGGATTTGCCGCTGCGCTGCTGCGCTGCATCACAGACCCCGCTGTCAGGCACATCGCTTCCCGGCGCGTGATTGGCGGACTGGATATGATAAGTGATAATACGGATCTCGTCGCCGACCCGTTCTGGCGCCCCTTTATTCGGCAGTTGTATCAGGCGCCTTGAGAAAAGTACGTGACAAGCTAATCGGTCGTAATGCCCACGGACATCCCGCTCTTCATTGAGGATGCCAGATTGCTCTGTAATCACGCTTACTGGGATGACATGGCTATTAAACTTGTGGCTCAATGAGTACCATGACACTTGCAGCGATAGGGTTGTTTGTTACAGCGCGTTGACTATAATATCGGTATGATAACATTACAATTACCCGAAACGCCGTGCAATGCTTCTATTAACCGTGTACAGCTGGCTGCGCTACCTGGTTTGTGCATAGATGCGGGAGTGTTGGGGATGTGTGCTTATAATCTTCTGTCTACTCCCGCGCTCATCCAGTATGCTCGCGAACAACCGGCTTTGGCTTTGCCCGATTTGTCGCCTCGTACCACGGGCGCTCGTGTGGAGTTACCGCGTTTGGTCGCGGCAGCACTGAATGCGCCTGACTCGGCAGTCCGCGCCGCCGCGCAGGCCGTCGCGCACCGCTTGGGGCGTAACCTCGGCTATATTCTCATCACTTTACACCGGGGTGATGTTGCTAACCGTGCTGCCCGTCCTGATTGGGGCGCTCGCGAGTGGGACTTGTGGGCACAGATACACCCTATATGGGTGGGGGGAGGTCTGACCCGCGGGCTGTTCGGCGCACAGTTGGTCACTGCGGCGCGTGAACTCTTGGCGGAGCTGGGTTATGCCGACCAGATACGGCTGGCGCGTGCAGCCTATGGCGGCACAGTGGCGCTGGTCGGCGCGGCGCGCTATCTGCCAGCGGTCATCACGACCGGGCTTTGTTTCGATTTCGGTCAGACACTCATCAAGCAAGGGATAGTGCGGGTGGATCGGGGAACGCTCACGCAATTACACACGCTCGCGCCCTTCCCGGTGCCCTGGGATTGGGAGAACTACCATGATACCGGTCAGGCCATTCCCGCTGTGGATGTGTTGGATTTCAGCGTCACGGTGCTGGTAGAGGCCCTGGCTGCGGCACGCGCTCAGGGACACACGCCAGGGCCAGACATTATGGTCAGCTGCGCGTCGTATATCCATCAGGGGCGGCTGATGGGCAATGGCCTCTATGCGCGGATGCAGACACTTGCAGATAACGTGGGCGCGCTCATCGCTGAGCACCTTATGGAACGCACCGGGCGTGCCTGGCGCGTTCACCTCATCCACGATGGCGCGGCGGCGGCTTCCGTTTACGCTGGCGCGCAAGAGGCCGCGGTCATCGTTATCGGCACAGCGTTGGGTGTAGGTTTTCCGCCGCATACCGCTGTCGGCCTGCGTCCACTCGCCGCTGATTTTACAGTGGTCGAAGGGCTTGGAGCAGAAATAGACTCAAAACAGGAGATGCTGCAAGATGCTACGCAATGAAGGTGAACCTTTGACCTGGGTGGCCGTGAGCGCGCCGGGCGCGGCTTACTCCACTGTGGAGGATTTGACAGCGCACAATATCTTTGAGCGCGCTGATTCGCATCAGGCCGTCGCACAGCATCGCGCCTTGCGCGAGACGTTGGCCGGGTGTGGTGCGGAGGTGCTGCTGGTGCCGGAGCTCGCGGGGCATCCCAACAGTGTCTTCACGCAGGATGTGGCGCTGGCTGTTCCCGATGGCTTCATCCGGCTGCGGATGGGGCTGCCCACGCGTGCAGGCGAACCGGCGTGGATGGCGGCGGCTCTCACAGCGGCGGGGCTGCCGGAAGTGGGCCGTATCGAGCCGCCCGGTACGCTGGAAGGCGGCGATGTTATCCTGGCGGGCAGTGTGGCCTTCGTGGGCCGTTCAGCGCGCACTAACGACGCAGGTATCCAGCAGCTCGCGCCCCTGTTGGAGCAGCGCGGCTATGCGCTGCGGGTCGCCGCTGTGCCGGACTCGTCCTTGCACATCGGCGGCATGATGAGCGTCATCGGGCCAGGGCAGGTCTTGGCGTGCCGCGAGCAGTTCCCGCCGGGCTTCTTCCAGGGCTTCGAGGTCATCACCATCCCGCAAGAAAGTTTCATTAGCGGCAACGTCATCACACTAGGGCGCGGGGAAGTCATTGCCGAGCACCGCAACGCGAGTGCCATCGCTGCCCTGCGCGCGGTGGGCTTCATCGTCCACGCGCTCGATCTGTCCGAGTTCGTCAAAGGTTCTGGCGGCCCCAGTTGCCTGATCCTGCCCCTGGCGCGGGGGTGAGCTTAGGCCGCTCCAAGAATTAAAGGCGTCCACCTCGCTCGGCGTGGATTGTCAAATCCACGCCTTTGCCCTATCAGATATCTGGCAACCCGCTGGATTTGGCAATCCCGTTGCGCTTTGCTTCACGGGACACCGTCCAGCGGGAGCAAGTGGAAGGATTGTTTTGTTGGAATAGCTTTAGTTGTCAGTCAGCGCAAAATCCCCTATAATGAAGATAATCCATGTTGATTTGTTAACTCTTGAAAGGAGGTGATGTGATGACGGGCAAGAAAAAGAAGAAAGACCACGAGACCCCCCCGGTTGATTCCCCTATCGCGCCGCCGCCGGTGACGTGGCCGCCCGGCACGATTTTGGATTGCAATGGCAACCCCGTGATCCAGGATTTTTCCTCAGAGGCCAACCGCAAGACCCGCACCAAGATGAGCGCCAAGGCTTATGAGCGCGAACTGCTCCGGCTGCATATCGAGCTCTCGAAATTGCAGGAGTGGATTCGGCACACGGGGCTTAAAGTCGTGGTGATTTTCGAGGGGCGCGATGCTGCGGGGAAGGGCGGTGTCATCAAACGCATCATGGAGCCGCTCAATCCCCGCCACGCGCGCGTGGTGGCGCTGGGCGTCCCCACTGAGCGCGAAAAGACGCAGTGGTATTTCCAGCGGTATGTCCCCTACCTGCCCGCTGCCGGGGAGATGGTGCTGTTCGACCGGAGCTGGTACAACCGCGCGGGCGTCGAGCGGGTGATGGGCTTCTGCACCGAGGAGGAATACCGCGAGTTTTTGCGCTCCTGCCCGGAGTTCGAGCGGATGCTGGTGCGCTCCGGGATCATCCTTCTCAAGTATTGGTTCTCCGTGAGCGATGATGAGCAGCAGCGGCGCTTTCAGGATCGCATTGACGATCCCACTAAGCGGTGGAAGCTCAGCCCGATGGATCTGGAATCCGTCACGCGCTGGGTGGAATACTCCAAGGCAAAGGATGAGATGTTCAAGTACACGGACATCAAACAAGCGCCCTGGTACGTCGTCAACGCCGATGTGAAGCGGCACGCGCGCTTGAACTGTATTGCCCACCTGATCAGCATGATCCCTTACCAGGACATCCCCCACGAAACGCTCGCCTTGCCTGCGCGCAAAGAAGCCACCGGTTACATCCGCCCGCCGATTACGGATCAGACCTTCGTGCCGGAAATCTATCACGGCGATTGTCAGTGAGCCGCACATAGTACCTGATTGCGCCCGCGCCGATAATCTGCTGGAGAAGGAGTTTGCCCGCACTTTTGACCACAGACGACGGCCCACGGACGACCTTTGGGAGCTAATCGTGCTCTGTGATCGCTGGTCAATCTAGCAGATAGCATTTGGGGTTATTTGATCGAAAACCACACGGGACGCGCTATAGCGCGTCCCGTGTTCTTGTGCCAAAATCCAAAATCGAAAATCCGAAATCCCCTCACCCTGGCGGTTGCAACGCGGCGACCGGGCAGCGGCTCAGGCATAGCCCACACTTCTCGCAGTGCTCCGCGTGGATGTGAATCTTCTTCTCTTCCAGATACAGCGCGCCATAGACGCAGCTGGTCACACACAGGTTGCAGCCGGTGCAGCGTTCGGGAAGCAGTACGGGTGGTTGCGTCATCTGCGGAATCGCCTGCTTGAGCGATAGTCCGTAGATGGCATCCACCCCGGCATACCCGTGCTTGTCGAGCCAGGCGTCGAGTTGCACAGCCAGCTTGCCGTAGATACCTGGGCCTTTGGTGATGGCTGCCGTACAGACCTGCACCGCGCGCGCTCCGGCCATCAGATATTCCACCACGTCCGTGGCGGTGCTGATGCCGCCCACGCCAATCACCGGGATGTCTACCACATGTGCGATATCGTACACCATCCGCAGCGCAATGGGCTTGAGCGCCGGGCCAGAAATCCAACCGTAGCCCTTGCCGCCCATCCAGGGTCGCCCGCCATGTTCAATGTCCACGCCAAACGCCGGGCCGAAGGAGTTGGTTGCCACGATAGCATCCGCCCCGGCCTCTTGCGCGGCGCGGGCGGCGGCCTGCGGCTCGCGGAAGGGACTCATCTTCACCAGCACTGGCAGGCCTGTGCCCTCTTTGGCCGCGCGGACGGCGTCTTGCATGGGGCGGGGGTCATCGTCTATGTAGTGCGTGCTCAGCTCGATAGCGTCGGCGAACGGCGCGACTTTGGGTGCCAACCAGGCGATATCCTCCGCCGTGTACCCCAGTCCCACGATGATCGGCAACCCAGCCGTTTTCGTCACCGGGTACTCCACCTCCAGCCATTGCTCCGGCGACAGCTCCGACCATAGTTCCGTGTTGAGGAAGTAGCTCTTGAAGTCGGCCATATTCGGTGCGGGCACATTGGCAGCCTTGACGGAGATCGTCTTCGTTACCAGCGCCGCGGCACCGCCCTGCGCGCAAGCCAGCAACGCCGCCCCGTCGCGCACCGGCGGCCCTGCCCCCGGCATGATGGGATGGGCAAGCGTCAGTCCGCAGATGTGTGTAGTCAGATCGGCCATAGTTTGATCCTTATTGGCTAGGTTACGCAATGCTGTCTACAAGTGGGTTGACAAAGCGCACACCTTCAATGACCGCGCCAGAGTTGAAATCCTCGCTAAAAATCAAGGGGATGCCATGCAAGCGCGCGATTGCCCAGATTTGAGCATCCCAGAAGTGTAGTTGGTAAACTTGAGCGCCACGGGCAGCGGTCAACACAATAGATCCAGTGATAGGTAGAACCGGCCATTGCATAGCAAGGATTTGCAGCTGGGCTACAGCTTGAGTAGACGTTAAAGGCGGTTTTAATTTGCGCGTGGACACATTGTAAAACTCAGATAGTACCTGCGCACTAATGAATCCTGCTCGGGCATCACGCACACGATTCAGAACTTCAATGGCGCGGTGTTGTTTGCTAGGTGTATTCTGATCGTAGGCATAGATGAGGATATTAGTATCAAGCAGCACCTTATCCATAGCGCTCAAGTCGCTCTGAGTAAAGCTCGTCGCGCGTCCATGTTGCCGCTTCTCGCACTGTGTTGAACTGTTGTCCTGTTTCCATGCCCTGAGCCGCGCGCGCCATCATTAACGCTTGGGCTTCTTCCCAAGCTGCTTGCGCTCTACGCCGATGCTTTATCTCAGCCATAAACAAGTCTATGGCTTCACGGATAATTTCAGCTTCAGTGACGCTGCGTTCTCCTGCGAGCTCTTTGATTTGTGAATCTTGTCGAGCCTCAAGATATACCTGTTTGCGGATCATTGTTGTCATGCGGTGCCTCCTTGCGTGATGTATACACCTATTATATCATACATTACGCAGCACGCATTACGCAGTACGTCTTACTGTATCGCAAACGTATCAATCATCAGTTTGACATCGCCCAGCGGGTAGAGGATGGGGCACGTTGCGCCGCGCTTGACGTATTCCTGTACTTTGGCGATGGCCTCTTCCGGCGTGCCGGTAGCCGTGATGCGCAGGATCAGCTCGTCCGGCACATACACCATTGCCTTTTCGATTTGTTCTTTAGTAGCGGGCCAGCCCAGGATAGACTGGATTTGCGTCACAATTTCCGGCTTGACGCCGCTGGCTTTGGCGATATGGGGCTGCTGCGCCAGATATTGCGTGAGCAGCATCTTCGCGCCCCGGATGGCCTCCGCGCGATCCTCGTGGACGGAGCAGACGATGAGCTGCGGGCGATCAATCTCATCCAGCGTGCGCCCGGCTTTGCGCGCGCCCGCTTCGAGCAGCTCCAGCGCGCGGTCGTTGTACTCCGGCGGAACGCAGTAGTTCAGTACCGCGCCATCGGAAATCTCGCCGGTCAGCTCCATCATCTTATCGCCGGTCGCGCCGATCATAATCGGCACATTGCGCGGCTCGCGTCGCCCGTGGATCACGTCCAGCTCGATGCCCTTGACGCTGTGAAATTCGCCTTCGTAAGTGACATTTTCCAGCGCCAACAGCTTGCGCAGCACTTCGATGGTTTCACGCATGGCAGTCAACGGCTTGCGCCGCTCGATCCCCACGTTGCGCGCCAGCGGATCCCACCATGCGCCGATGCCGCAGATGATGCGATCGGGCGCAAGATCGTCGAGCGTGAGGTAGGTGGCCGCCAGCAGGCCAATGTTGCGCGTCCAGTTGTTGATGACGCCTGACCCAATCTTGATGTGCTCGGTCACGGCGGCAAAAGCGGCCATCGGCACGATGGCATCGCGCACCAGGCGGCTCTCCGCCTGCCAGACGGCCTCGAAGCCGCGCTTTTCGGCGTATTGCGCATACGCCATCCCGTCGCGGATAGGATGCGCGTCCTGAAGGTATAGGGCTACTCGTGGAATAATATTCTGTGGCATACTCAATCCTCCCTTGAAAATGGTGAATGGTGAATGGCAAATCAAAACTATTGTAACGCGAAGCGTTTGCTTCACGTTTGCTACCGTACACTTGTAGATTTTTGCCACGAATTCACTCGAATTAACACGAAAACAATAAGAAATTCGTAAAATTCATGCTAATTCGTGGCTAAAACTGAATGCGCTTGGAAAATGTACGGTAGACAAGCTTCACGTAGCGGCGAACGGCGCATTCTCTCTCTGTAGCACAGGCTTATGAATTTTAAGAAATTAATCCGTAAATAAGGTTTTGTGTGAAATCGGTCGCTCTAAAAATAAAATGATCCCCCCTTTCCCCCTGCCCCCTCCCCGCGCCGCACAGCGGCGTGGGGAGGGGGCAAGGGGGTAGGGCAAAATTCTCAATTCGTAAATTTTTAATTGGTATTCACCGGAACAAATCGCGTTCCGGCGGACGTTGCATAGTTACAGCGCGCCCGTCGCCGCGTGGATAGTCTGCGCCCCGGATCAGTACCACCGGGATGCGCTCGGCAGCCTGTCCCATCAGCAGCCCGGCGGCGGCGGCAAGCTCATCGGCGCGGGCGACTACGGTCACTTGCAGCGTGTAGCCGAACATATCCGGCTGCCCGCGCAAATCGGCCAGGGGCAACATCCCCGCCACGCCCAGCGCCACGTTGACCGTTCCCTCGCGCCAGGGCCGCCCGTGCGTATCACTGATGATGACGGCAATATCCGCCCCGGTCGCCTGACGGAGCGCTGCACGGATGCGGTGTGCGGAGGCGTCGGGATCAACCGGCAGCGGTAAAGCTATCTCGCCCTCCGGCCCGGCCACGTTGGAGCGATCCACCCCGGCGTTCGCGCAAATCCAGCCGTGGCGGGTTTCCATGATGAGCACCGGCCCGGATTGCCGCACGACGCCGCGCGAGCCTTGCAAAATCACCTCCACCAGCCGGGGGTCTTTTTGGGCCGCAGCAGCGAGGCGGTGCGCTTCGGGTGAGGGTATGACCGTTTCCAGCGGCACGGCGCAGCCCTCGGACTTGGAGACGATTTTTTGGGTGACGACGAGCACATCGCCGTCGCTCAGCGTGAGCGATTCGTTGTGGAGCGCGGCAAGCAGCAGCGCGGTGAGATCATCCCCGGCCTGAATGTTGGGGAGGGTGCGCAGGGCGTAGAGGGCGAGCTGTGGGGCTGGCATCTAGCGGCTTATTCGAGTGATAAGCCCGTAATCCGGATGCCGGCGCCGGGGACTTTGTAGCGGATGTTGATGCCGATAAGTACAGAGGTCAGCCCTTCAATTACTTTGGCGTTGACCAATGGCCCGGCGTCAATGCCGCGCGTGCCGATATCCTCTGCCAGCTGGATGGCGATGCGCTTGGCATCTTTGTCATCACCGCAAATCAGCACATCACAATCCACTGGGTGGTCTGCGTCTTCCAGGTAATGCGCGCCGACGTTCTGGAAGGCGGCAACTACGCGCACCTCAGGGCCGAGCAGTGCTTGCGATTGCTCGCAGGCCGAGCCTTCCGGCGGAATATAAGCGCGCGCCACTTTGGGTGGCTTCATCGCTACCGTAACATTGACCAGCACCTTGCCTTGCAAGGCCGGTTTGAGGCTTTCCAGGAGCGCGTTCTGCGCGCTATAGGGCACGGTAATCACGGCCACGTCGCAGGCTTCAGCTGCAGCGAGGTTATCCATCCCCACAATCAGCGGTGTGCCGAGTTTGGTATTGAGGTCTTCGGCCACGCGCTGCGCTTTTTCAGCCTGCCGCGAGCCGATGATGACGGTATGCCCGGCGCGCGCCCAACGCAATGCCAGACCAGGGCCTTCGTTGCCGGTGCCGCCGAGGACGGCCAAAGTATAACGGGGATATTCTTCCATACTATTGCTCTCCGTAGTTAGAGGTAGATCGGGTGATTTTCGATAGCCATAAAAGCGTTGGGGAACAGCGCTTGTGCTTTGCGCTCCATTTCATCCAGGTAAGCGTCATTGTGGCCGGGATTGTGGTGGGTCATTACCAAATGCTTGACTTGTGCGGCTTGTGCCAACTCGACCGCCATGCGCCAGGTGCTATGGCCCCAGCCCTGCCGTACCGGCGGCGTGTCGGCATACTCGTGCTCGTCATATTCAGCATCATGAATCAATAAATCCGCGCCCTGTGCGAATTTAGCCAGCCGCCGGTCTATGCCGATGTAGCCTTCTGTATCTGTAGCGACAACGGCGCTGCGCCCCTGATAGTTGATACGGTAACATAAAACGCCTTCACGTGGGTGATGGTAGCCTCGCATCACATTGACCGTGACCGCATCTGCTGGAACTTGAGTTTGATTCTCTTGCACGCTCAGCAAGGTGGGGTGGTCATTAGGCTCGTTCAACACTAGCATATCGCCTTCGCGTACATGGCCGATATGCCGCTCGCTGTGCAGCCCTTCCAGGCCGACCGGAAATACGGGCGGTTGGAGTACCTGGTTGAGCGCGCTTTCCAGGTCTTGTTCCTGTTGCGGGCGCGGGCCGAGGATACAGAGGCGGCTATGCGGATGGCGTCCTGGCACGAAGAAAGGGAAGCCTTGTGTGTGGTCATGGTGCAGGTGGGTAAGCAACATGGTCATGCGCATCGGCGCGTGGTCGGTTTCGTAGGCGCGGAGCATCTCCTGCCCCAGCGCGATGATTCCGGTGCCGGCATCCACGATGATGAGATGACCGCCCACGCGCACCTCAATGCAGGTGGTATTGCCACCATACTTCACCGTAGTCGGGCCGGGCATGGGGTATCCGCCGCGCACCCCGCGTAACTTGACGAGGAAAGTGTCTTTATCCATGGTATTGCCTTTACTCTGCCAGATTTTAGATTGAGCGGACCCTAGGTTTGACCTCAAATTCCAATTGTGAACGGTAAAAACACACATCAAATTCCATAAAGAAATTCATTTGCCCCCCAGTATCAGTTAATCTCTTCCTGATAAGAAGCCATAGCCTCAGCCAGAATTGTAGCCGCGTTGAAGGAATTGTAAGGCGTCGGAAGGTAATAGGTCTTGCCAGCTTCAAAGGGGAAAATCTCTTTGGCATCTTCGAGTTCTTCAGCCAAGATGCGGATAAGCCGTAGTTTATCAATGGCGGATAATTTACGAACAGCCGGAACAAGTTGGGTCAGCATTGCAGATTGTTCTAGCGTTTCAGTTTGTACAGCTGATTGCATCTATCTTTTCCTTGCGATTGCCTGTGGGTTATCCAAATGCGCAGGGCCAAACTTCCCCAAACCCGTTTTTATAAGTGTAGCACAGATTATAAAAGTAGCAAAACTGCGTAACGTGTGGTAGAATAGATGAAATTGGTGGAGGACAAGTGAGTATGGATATTCAAGATCCGGTATATTTGACGGCTGAGGGTAAAGCCGCTCTGGAAGCGGAGTTGACGGAGTTGCTTGACGTTAAACGCCCTGCGTTGGCGGCACGGCTCCACGCGGCCATCAAGCAGGGTGATCTCTCGGAGAACGCGGATTATATCTCAGCCAAAGAAGAGCAGGGCTTTTTGGAGGGCCGCATCCGCGAGGTACAACACAAACTGCGTAACGCGGTGCTCATCGAGCGCGAGCCGGACACTGCTGATGGCAGCGCTGCGCTAGGGTCGCAGGTCACAGTGACAGAAGACGGCTACGACGAGCCTGAAACGTACTGGCTGGTTGGCCCGACTGAGGCTGATCCTAGCAAGGGTTATATCTCGCATGAGTCGCCACTAGGCGTGGCCTTGCTGGGGCGGCGCGTGGGTGACGTGGTTACAGTCAGTGCGCCCGGCGGCGAGATGCGTTTCCGCATTCTGAGCGTGCAATAAACGCGGCTTCAATCAAGACCTGACAGGTTTTCTCAAACCTGTCAGGTCTTTTGTGTACCCTTTGGCAGGCCCCCTTCGGCAGGCTCAGGGGACGCTAGGCGCGCAATCCCGTTGCCTGAGCCTGTCGAAGGCCTCTGAGCCTGTCGAAGGCCTCTGAGCCTGTCGAAGGCGGCGGCCCTTCGGTAACTATGTGTACCCTTCGGCAGGCTCCCTTCGGCAGGCTCAGGGGACGCTAACACTCGCTGTGCCCGCAGGCGTAGCACCGGCGACAGCCCTCTGTGTAGGCCATCGCGGCCTGCCCACACATTGGGCAGAGATCGCCCACCGGGAACAGCGCCAGCTGTTGTTTGGATGCCACAGTGACCGTTGCGCCGGTGTTACCATCGTTTTCCTCGGTAACCTCTGTCTCTTTCAGGTAATCGTTGAGCACGCGCGCGACTCCATCCGGCAGGCTCAGCACGCGATTGTGCCCGAAGCCCAAGGGCCGTCCCCCGCCGATGCCGCCCAGCTGATCCACTACCTCCTCCAGGCGGCGGCGCGGCTCCATCGGTGAAGGCAGGCGCAGCGTCAGCGAAATCAAACGCGCCATCGCTTCTGCTACCGCTGCCGTATCCGAGCCGGCCTTAGCGATGTTGAGGAACACTTCAAAAGGCTGATCGTGCCCATTGATGTTGATGTTAACGTAGGCTGTGCCCAACGGCGTGGGGACGCGGTAGGTGCGCCCGTTAAGGCACTTGGGGCGTGGGCGCACGGCGTTGCCTTCCCAGGGCTTGGGCGTGGGAACCGGTGTGATGGGCGCTGCTTCTATCCCTTGCTTTTGCTGCCGCACCGATTCCGTCTCCAGCACCTCTTGCTCGCGCGACCCGGCCACATAGACCGTCAGCCCCTTGCAACCCAGACGCCACGCCAGCCGGAACGCTTCGGCGATGTCATCGGACGTGGCGGTGGCCGGGAAGTTGATCGTCTTGCTGATGCTGGCATCGGTGAAGACTTGGAGCGCGGCTTGCATCCGAATGTGCCCCTCGGCAGAGATGTCGGATGCGACCACAAATATGTCGCGGATGGCGGCGGGAATTTCTTCGACCGTTTGGCAGCTGCCGGTGAGCGCTACCTGCTCCAGTATCTGCTCCTGTGTGTCGGTATCTATGCCGGCGGCTTCTAATGCGTGGATGAAGTGTGGGCTGGAATAGCGCAGCGCAATCTGGCGGCCTTCATCCAGCATATTGCGCGTGTAACTGAGCGCGAAGATCGGCTCGCAGCCGTAGCCTTCCGCGCCGGAGATGGTAGCGATCGTGCCGGTGGGCGCGATGGTCAACTGCGCGGCGTTGCGGATGCCGTGTTTCTTGAGTTTCTTGACCAGCCCCGCCCAATCCAATGTCGGGCGTCCCCAGTCGTGTTGCGGTGCGCCACCGAGCCAGTCCGGCCATTGTGGCGGTTCCCAGGTGACGTGTTGCGGGTCGTAGCGGCTGCCGCTGATGGCGGGGAAGGGGCCGCGCGTTTTGGCGAGCTGGATGCTGCTGAGCATGGCGTGGTAACGGCAGAATTCCATGACCTGCGCGGCCATGTCCTGACCGGCCTCGGAGCCGTAGGCGATGCCCACATGGAAGAGCAAATCGGCCAGTCCCATAATCCCCAGCCCGATGCGCCGGGAGTTGTGCGCGGCTTCGCGCAACTGTGGCACGGCAGGGACGTAGGCGTTCACCGTCACCACGTTGTCCAGGAAATGCACACCGACAGCGATGGTTTCCGCCAGCGTGTCCCAATCCACCGTAGGCGCGCCCTCGGCGGTAACGGCGAGGTGGCGGGCGAGGTTGATCGAGCCGAGACAGCAGTTCTCGTAAGGGAGCAGGAATTGCTCTCCGCAGTTGTGTGTGTGGATGCCATTGGCCGCGAAGGCGTGGACATCGGGGATTTGCACATCGAACACATCCGCTGTGCCTTTGGACGTGATGGCAACAATCGGATCCACAAACCGTTCGCGGTTGAGTTTGCGCTGGTAAGCGTTGAGTCGCTCGGTTAGTTTCGCCGCTTTTTCCACATCCTTGAACCCGATGCGCTCGGCGAAAACGGCCAAATTGTCGCTGTTGATGACCAGTTCATGTTGGGCGCGCGTGGGATAGTCGCGGGTGTTGCCGTGCCCATCCGGGAGCTGGGTGCTGCCTGCCGGACGGCGGTTCTGGTAGATGGTGCTGATGATGCCCAAACGCTGTAACATCCGCTGGGTCCCTTCGAGCAAGGCCAGGTCAGATTGCGCCAGTCGTACCGAGACCCCTTTCTCTTGCGCGCCGATGATCGTGCCATCTGTGTCGAACAAGCCGCGCAAGAAACCCGCGTAGAAGTCGCTGCTGCTCTGCTCTATCTCTGCGGAGATGCCCTTGAAGGTCTCCGATAGGCCAAATTGGAGCGCCAGTTCATAGATGGATTTCAATGTCAGGCGGGTTTCGTTACGTTCTTCGATAGTCACAAATCCCTGAAAATCGGCGCGATGCGGGAATTGTTGCGCGATGCGCAGAATTTCCTCGCGGACGGCCTGTGCGCTAGGGCCGTCGCCCCAGACCGACAGAATCGCTCGGCCAATCGTGATTGTTCCATCGCCGACCAGTGCGCCCAGCAGATAGCCTTCATCGCTGGTGCCCGCGCCAGCCCAAGATACCCCGCGATGGTTCGCCAGGAGCAGTTCGTCGCCCACCTGGAGCTGCCCGGCCTCGCGCCATGCGCTCTGGAGTGTGTAGCGCGTCTTGCGGGTGACGACTTTGAGGGGGTGATTGGCCGTGAGCGTGAGCCGGTGGCCGTTGTGCGTTTGGATTTCCAACACCTCGCGGTGGCCGGTGCTGAAAAAGCCGGCGTCTGTCGTAGCGTGGAAGGTGTCATCGAGCAGCAAGGAGGTGGCTAGTCCTACCAGGCTGTGGATTTGGCGCGGCCCTTCCGCCGTGATGACCCAGGTGTCGCCCACCAGACACGGGTTCGTACTTTCATATCTGCCAAGATGCGGCACGGGATTGTCGCGCTGGGCGGCGTCGAGGAACAGCATCCCCGGTTCGCCGTTGCGCCACGCTTGCTTGACGATGCGGTTGAAGAGGTCGCGCGCGGCTACGGTCTGATGTGTCAATAGCGGCAAGCTCGCCTCGCGCGCATCCTCGATCGTGCCCTCAAAGCTCCGATAGTTGGAATCTTGTGTATCGGGGAAGACCAGCGGCCAGTCCGTATCCTGCTCTACCGCCTCCATGAACGCATCCACCATGCCCACCGAGATATTGAAGTTGCTGATCGCGCCCTCAGTGGTCTTGCAGCTGATGAACTCCTCGATGTCCGGGTGGTCAATGCGCAGCACGGCCATATTGGCGCCACGCCGGGAGTTGTGAACCGTCATCCCATTGGCTAGATAGGTGTGGTTGTGTTCCACCTCCAAATCCAGGGTGAGCGATTCGCCCGCTGGTTCGATAGCTGTGACGGTTACATACCAGCTATTGCCGACCGGGCGCGCGTGTTGGGCAAACTCAGGATACTGGGCGCTCAGCTGGCGGTGAGCCGATAGCGTCAATTGCCGCTCGCCGCGCGTGTAACGCAACAGTTGTTTGCGCAGTTGCGGGGCAGCGGAGCGGAAGTGTTTGCCCTGCCCGCGCCCGCGCCGATCAATTTGCGGCAAGGTGATAGCTTCCAGCACGGGGGCGACCCAGTAGGCTGGATGGGGCAGCGCGTAGCTGGACTCACGCGCCAGATCGGGTTCAAACGTATGGCAAGCCTGGAAGCGCGAGCGCGGATCGCAGCCGATGCGGGCTTGCCATTGCTCCAATCCGAGGCAGGAATGGACGCGCACCAACCACATCGGAGCTGCGCCGTAGCGGTCTTCATGGCTGGCCTGTGGGGCAATTTTAACCGGGCAACCCAGCCCCATCAACAGCGTGGCTACTTCGCGGATCAGGGTTTCTGAGCTGCTCAAAAGCATGGGATACCCGTGTGAGAGCGCGCCATCCGCCTCGAACAGCCCGCGCAGGAACGCGCCGACAACTTCCGGCGGGCTTTGCCGGATCAAGCGCGGCACAGTCACCGTATGGCTGGTGCTTTTGCCCAGGCCATTGAGCAGCAAGAAATCTTTGAGGGCGCAATTGTCAATCACAAATGTCACCGAGGCGTCTTCCGGCTTTTGTTGGGTGTGGATGGTGACTGCGTCCCCGAAGAGCTGGTGCATCAAGACGGGCAGCGCATCCATGAGATAGCTGCTGTGCGCCACGCTCACGCCCACCCGGTGATCGCTATTGCCTTGCGCGACAAAACCATCGCCGATCAAGTATCCGATGAAGAAGGCTAACGCATCATCCAGCTGGGCAGGGAACTGCGGCATGATTTGATTGCCGTGGTGTTGCACGGGATGTTGGAGCGGGCGGAGCTGTCCAGCGTGTTGATTCAGGATGACCTGGATGGCTTCACCGGGCTGCAACGTATCCAGTTGTTGCCATACCGGGCCGGTGGGGGTGAGCACTTTGATTTTGTGTTCGGGGGTTCCGGTTAGTTCGAGGCCGCAATCGGTTTTTACACGCAGGACTGGCCCAACGCCATGATTGAACCCTTGCGTGGAGCGTTGTGCGCCTTCATCGGTGGCGACGGTCAGTGAGTGCGGTTGCCATCCGGGCGTATCCTGCGCCACGATTTCATCGAGCCGCAGCAGCCCGTTGGCTGTAAAAACTAGCGTGTCCGGCGTCAAGCAGCCCCCCTGCGCGATCTCCCCAAAGGCGCGATCATAGACGCGGAGGAAGCCTACCGGCCCGGTGGCCTTGCCCATGCTGGAAACGACCAGGCTATTCTTAGGGCGCAGGCGCGAGAACGAGAAGCCGTTGCCGCCGCCCGTCTGCTGGATGAGCGCGGCATCGCGCAGGGATTGGAAGATACCGCCCGGCTTGCGACCCATGTCGTCATCAATGGGGATTACAAAACACGCGGCGAGCTGACCGAGCGGGGTACCCGCCCCGGTGAAGGTGGGGGAGTTGGGCACAAAGTGCAGGCGGCTGAGGAGGTTGTAGAAGCGCGTCTCGGTCTCCTCGCGGGTGGCTTCATCATCGCCCTGCGCGATGTGGTGTGCCACGCGCCGAAACATCGCAGCGATGCTCTCAGTGGGTGTCCCGTTCTCGTCTTTACGCAAATAGCGCTTTTGCAGTACTGTCACAGAATTAGCGGTGAATTGAGCCGTTAGGTCTTCTTCAGAAAGGATGGGTTCTATAAATATTGACATATTCTATACTCCTGGCGCGGTTGTAGTGGCCTCACGGTGGGGTGGGGCGCAAAAATAGCCGCCTTTGAAGCGGCCAAGTTGACTGGGGGATTAGTGGCGTTGTGCCCGCAACCGGTCAATCTCGGCGCGGACGGCTTCCAGGTCAGCGAGACCTAGATAGACGATGGCGTAACGCATGTAGGCGACCTCATCGAGTTTGCGGAGTTCTTCGATGACCAGATCGCCGATGACTCGGCTGGAGGTTTCCGCGCGATGACTCTCGCGTAGCGTGTATTCGACATGATCTACGATGCGTTCCAGGTCTTCCATCGCAACAGAGCGGCGCGCACACGCGATTTGCAGACCGGATAGTAGCTTGTAGCGGTCGAAAACTTCGCGCCGCCCATCGCGCTTGATGACCTGGGGATTGTTAATGATGGGCCGCTCCAGCGTGGAGAAGCGTTCGTTGCAGCTAATACACTCCCGGCGGCGGCGCATATTTCCTTGCGGATCGCGGCGGGTATCAATTACCTTCGTTTCGACGGACGTACAGTATGGGCAGCGCATGTTGTGACCTTTGTTGGTTAGGATTAACTAAATGTAGTGGTTGGCTTGCGGTGGAGCACTACTCCTGGGACACTGGTATTATATCATGGTTGCGATGGTAAAGCAAGCCTTTTGAGCCTGGCGAACCTTAAAATTTTAGCCTCTTCTGAGATAGGGCCTGCTTCATTATAGGTCTGCTAGAAAATTTGCACGATAGGGGCTTTCTTTTTGTCGCGGGGCTATATTATTGCCGGCATAGGGGCGGGATGCGTTACGGGATGGTGCTAGAGAATCCCCCTAGGTCCGTGTTCTTCAAGATTTTTGGTCGGTTTTTAGACTGCGTCCACTGTGACTGGCTCTGGAGACTGACCCGCGCAGAAAACCCACTCGCTAATCATTTGTCTATTGAGAACTTACTCTACCCTCAGTCGCTTTCCTTACTTGCGCCGCTATGTGGCGGCGAACCTGCCCACCTCAAAGCCCCTTTTTTACCCTGCCAGGGAAAGGAGGGGGGAAAATACATAGCAAAGTTTTCTTTCGTGAGTGTATTTTAATGCGCTTAGCGAACCTGCGATAAACACCGTTCTGTGAAAAAGTGATGGATATTTTATACCCACATCTATTTTGTGCTTTGTCTCGTTTGGAGTTATACTGATAGTGCTGCGCCAGAAAACACCTTCACGTCGCAATAAAGCTATTTCTCTGTAGTGAGAACCACATCATGTTACAATAGTTGCCCGGTTTGTTCCATTAAACGATCTTTAAGCTAAAAACACTCCTTTCTTAGCGGCTATGAAAATTAAGAAAATAGACCAGAAATAAAACCATTACCCCCTGGCCCCCCCTGCGCCACGCAACGGCGCGGGGGGGGGGAGAAGAATAACGGGTTTTTGGGGCGGCGGCACAGCCGCCGCCCCAAAAACCCACAAAAAAAAATCACCCCCTTTCCCTTGTTGCGAGGGAAAGGGGGCAGGGGATAGGGGTATCATTTTATTTTTAGAACAACCGATTTCACACAAAACCTTATTAGCCATCAAGTTCGCTTTGAGCCGGTGATGCAAACGGCAACCGCGTAACTACTGATGTTATATTTTTAACGTAGCTCAATTATTTGCGTGGTTATGGATGTACATCGCTCCTGGAAGACAAAGAAACCGAAAACTATCACACATGGAGGTGTTGATGACTCAACGTAAACTAACCCAAGCTGCGCCCCTTCTGGACGCGCACGGTGCGCTCAACCAGGTGGGCTGGGCGACACAACCATTGCTCGATTGCAATCTGGAGGCGGTGCGGTTTTATCCGCGGTTACTGCGTCCCTTACAACGGTTCCGCGTCAAGCGCTGGGACTACTATGGTTTGACAACCGACACACATTTCTATTCCTTTACTCTGGCTGATGTGGGCTATGTGGGCCAAGTTTTTGCCTATGTGGTAGATTTTGAGTCCCGCACATATCATGAGGAGACGCTGACTCTGCCGTTGGCGCGGGGCATTACCCTGCCGCGCAACAGTACGACGGGCATTAGCGCATACAAGGGACGTCAGGCACAGATAACCTTTGAGGCTACATCGGTGGGGCGGCGGCTGGCAGTGACTTGGCCCAATTTTGGAGGTAAGGGGCTGGCAGCCGAGATTTTTTTCCACCTGCCGCCACAGCATGAATCGCTGGTAATCACCATTCCCATCGCGGAGCGGCGCTTCTATTATAATCGTAAGGTCAACTGTTTGCCGGTGGAGGGCTGGCTTGAGTATCAGGGGCAGCGAATGACGTTTTCGCCGGAGCAACACTTGGGGAATCTGGACTGGGGCCGGGGCGTATGGGACTATCGTTCCTTCTGGGTATGGGCCAGCGCGTCGAGTTTCCTGCCCGATCGGCGTCCCGTCGGTCTCAACCTGGGCTTTGGCTTCGGTGATACGAGCGCAGCGACGGAGAACGCGCTCTTTCTGGATGGGCGGATTCACAAATTGGGCGTGGTAGAGTTTAGCTACGATAGCAGTGATTTCATGCGCCCGTGGCGGATGGTAGCGCCGGATGGACGGTTTGATGTGACGTTCACGCCCTTTTTGGAGCGGGTGGCGGCGACGAATCTGCTGCTGATCACCAGTAAACTACATCAGTTATTTGGCCATTACGCAGGGACGGTTCGCACCGCTGAAGGGGAGGTGATTGAGATTGCCGGGCTACCGGGCTTCGTTGAGGAGCATCATGCTTGCTGGTGAGGAGATTGACGTTCCGGATCTGGAGGAACTCAGCGTGCAAACCGGCAAAGCCGATCTTTTGTGCGGCCGCTTGACCAACGCAGGGGCGAGATTTACACACCGCAGTCGCGGTAGCGTGACCATTAGCGATAGCGAGATTCTGGTGCGTGCTGCTACTGGCGACGAGGGGGTGGCGGGTTTAGGGCCAGCCTGGTGTCGCGAGCAGGTCGGTTTTACTATCACCGTGGGCGATGAAGTGAGCGTGGTCGGTTTTCATGCGGATGGCGAGTTCAAGGCTGTGACTGTCGAGACCGTGACGCCCGATGACAACTTCACCCCGCGTGACGCGACCGGATGTCCCGCATTGGCGGAGCCAGGGAATCGGCGGAATAGCCAACCCTAAGAAGAACCCGGCGTTGCTTATTTTCGGCCCGCAAATGCGTTGCGGGCCGTTTTTTGTGATACACAATCCTAAATGATCTCCCCTATCCCCCTGTCCCCTGTCCTCCGCAAGTGGGGGGGAGAAGGTAATTGTTTACGAGTTTGGGGGGCATCGGCGTGGGGCAAAGTTCCCAATGGTACAAACTGTATAACCACAGTAGTTACGCGGTTGCTGTTTGCGCTACCGGCTCAAAGCAAACTTGGCGGCCAAAGCCGCTAAAAAAGGAGTGATTTTCGTGGGCAGGTGTAGTCCATCCACGAAAATCACTTTTTGTGCTTAACGAGCGTTCGATGGAACAAACCGCGTAACTACTGTGACTACTGTTCCTTACCTGTTGCATTACTTGCAACATGCCGCCGCTATCCTGGAAGTAAATTCCAAGATGGAGGTGGCGAGATGCCGTTCTGGAGCAAGAAGCACGCGGAGTTTGAGGAGATGGATCAGGTCATCGAGCAACAGCCGGGGATTCGTCCGGCAGAGATTGCCAGGGAGTTGAGCGTGTCCCGTTCGACGATCACCCGGCGATTGCCGAGCCTGGAAGAGGCCGGCTATCTTTACAGTGAGGATGAGCGCGGCGGCTTGTGGCCGTTTGGGAAGCAAAAGTGAAATTTCGCGCGTCGGTGTTGCGGGATTTTACAACAAAATGCAGTATACTGATGAATAATCGAATGATTTGGGAGGGACTATGGGCCGGGGAATGAAGAAATCAGAGCGCCTGCGGGAAATGGAACGTCTGTATTTTCAACATCGCGAGGGGTTGAGTGATATGGAATTGGCGGAACGCTTTGGCGTAGACCGTACCACTATTTTCCGGGATCGCACCGAGTTGGAGTGCGAAGTACCGCTGCAAGAAGTGGAGACCGGGAAATACACCGTTGACCGGATGAAATATATCTCAGCCGTGCGCCTCAATCTGACCGAGGCGTTAGCCCTGTATCTGGCGGCGCGGCGCATGTCGCGGCACACGCGCACTTATCAAACCCATGTGGTTAGCGCATTGGAGAAACTGGCGATGGCGCTCAAGGAGCCGATGACGGAACACCTGGTGCATGCAGCAACCTCACTAGAGCAGCAACCGCCGCGTCCCGAACGGGTGCGCATTCTGGAAACTCTGACGCGCGGCTGGGCCGAGCACATCCAGGTGCGTCTCACCTACCAGGGACTTCGCGCCGACCGGCCCACCACGCATTTGTTCAGACCCTATCTCATTGAACCTTCTATCTGGAGCGACGCGATCTATGTGATCGGGTACAGCGATGTGTTTGACGCTCTCACCACCTTCAGCGTGGAACGCATCCAGGATGCGCATCTCAGCGCCGCGCCGTTCACGATTCCCGAAACCTTTGATGAACAAGAGTTGTTACGCTTCGCTTGGGGCATTTGGACGAATCAACAAGAACCGGTCACTGTGCGGCTCAAATTCACCGGCAGCGCAGCCATCACCCGGCTCAAAGAGAGCATCTGGCATCCCCAGCAAAAACCGTTGGTCGAAACGCCCGATGGCGGCTGCATCTGGGAGGCCCTGGTCGCCGAGCCGCGCGAGATGCTCCCGTGGATCCGCGGGTGGGGCAGCAGTTGCGAGGTGCTGGAGCCGGCGTGGTTGCGCGAGGCCGTGGTGAAGGAGGTGCGGCGGATGGCGAAGGTGTATGGGGTGGGCAACACTCCTAAAAACCCTAATGTAGAGCGTCTACTTCAATGTTGGGGAAAAACTGGCAAGCGCACTGAGGACTTTCATCCCGCATTGTTCCACTTGCTGGATGTGGGCTATGTGGCTCAGACTTTGCTGCAGGAACCGGCCTCGCCGCGTTGGCGACAAGTGCTGGCGCGCGCCTTGGGCGCAGAAGCCGAAACGTTGTATGAATGGTTGCCCTATTTCCTTGCCTTACACGACTTAGGCAAAATTTCTCCGCCCTTTCAATGCGCCAGACCGGCGCAGAAAACACGGCTTAAACAACAAGGTTTCAGCTTTGGAGATTTTGGCGACCATCATCATTCCACTCTTGGACAGGTTAGTTTCCTTGAACTTGTGGACGGTTGGGGGATTCCAGAAACCTTGCGTGATACCATCGCTGAGATGATTGGTAGCCACCACGGTAAATTTTCAGGCAATGACCCGGTAAAGTCAGCACGCCATTATCTCAAAACCTATGAGCCAGCTGAGTGGCGTGAATTACGCACCACGGCTATTTCTGTCCTGAAATCACAATTACTGCTGAACCAACCGGCCAAATGGCCTACACCATCGAATATCTCAGCTGCGATTATGGCGCTCACAGGTTTTACTATTCTCTGCGACTGGTTAGGCTCGGACGGCAAACACTTTTCTCCGCGCCCGGACACCAGTGTGGAAGACTATTTCTCGGATAGCCAGCAGCAGGCGCACGCGGCTGTTACTGCTGCTGGCTTTTTCGCCGCTTCCAGCAGTCCCACGCCAACGCGGTTTGCCGAACTGTTCCCGGATAAACAACCGCCGCGTCCACTGCAAACTGCGATTGATGATATTCCAGCCGACATACTCACCGAGCCGTGTTTGGCAATTCTGGAAGCCCCCACCGGAGAAGGGAAAACTGAAGCGGCTTTGGCACTGGCGCATCGCATCGCACAAGCGCGCGGCTCGGACGAAATGTATTATGCGCTGCCCACCACTGCGACTAGCAATCAAATGTTTATCCGGTTGCAAACGCACCTGCACGACCGGCTGGGACTGGAGACGCAAGTCAAGCTGATTCACGGGCAGGCATTTCTAGTAGAGGATGATTTGCGGCCAGAACCGCTTGAAGATGCTACTGATGAACATCAGGAAGCCGCTCTGGAATGGTTCGGCCCTAAAAAACGCGCTTTATTGGCCCCGTTTGGCGTCGGCACGATTGACCAGGCAGAATTGGCAACACTCAATGTCAAACATACGGCATTGCGGATGATTGGGCTGGCGGGCAAAGTGGTCATTCTGGATGAGGTTCATGCTTACGATACCTATATGACCACCATCATTGAATCGTTGCTACGCTGGTTACGCGCGTTGGATGCCTCGGTCATCTTGCTCTCGGCGACGCTGCCGCAAGCGCGCCGTGCGGCTTTAGCACGGGCTTATGGGGTGGAAACAGGCGACGCAGTTGCGGCGCGAGACTATCCGGCGTTGTGGGTCTTCGGTGCTGGTGAACCGTATCACGCCGAACCGCCCGCGATGCAAGCAAAACGTATTTTACAGTTGGATTGGCTACGTTGGAGTGATGAAGAAGCCGAAAATAAAGCGCGTTGGCTGTTAGAGCAAGCCTCCCAGGGCGGCTGCGTTTGCTGGATGACCAATACCGTGCGTCGCGCCCAGGAAATCTTTGAAGCAGTAGAGCGTCTGGCCGACCCTGAAATAGACTGTATGTTGCTCCACGCGCAATTGCCGCTGTGTGAGCGCGAGCGCCGCGAAACTGCGCTCCGTGAGAAATACGGTCCGCCAGATGATAAAACCCGGCGTCCGGCGCAGGGGATTATCATTGGCACACAAGTTTTGGAGCAAAGCCTCGATCTAGATTTCGATGCGCTGGTTTCCGACCTGGCGCCGGTGGATTTGCTTTTGCAACGCGCAGGCCGATTGCATCGCCACACCCGCGCGCGCCCGTCCACACACCCGACCCCCCGCTTGTGGATTAACGCACCGCTGACGGCAGAAAACCGGCCCTCATTAGACCCCGACCGGTGGGTGTACGCACCCTTTTTGTTGCTCCAAACCTGGGCTACGCTTGCCGACTGCGCTGAAATTGTCCTGCCGCGCGACTATCGCCTGTTGGTGGAAGCTGTCTATGGCATAAGCCCTGCTGCTGACCATCTCTTCTTTGCAGAATGGCAACAACTTGGGCGCAAAGAAAAAGACGCCGTGGGCGAAGCCAACATTCGCTTGCTGCCGGAACCGGACTCTGAATGGGCGTTCTCTTCCCGAATGAACCGCCTCACGTTTGAAGAAAGTGAGACCAGCGCCGCGTGGATTGTGGGCAAGACGCGCTTGGGCGCAGAGAGCGTCACCGTGATTCCATTGGAACGGCGGGATACTATGGCTTGGGGTTGGGCAGGTGGCCCTCAAGTTGCGCTCAATCAGGCTGCGCCGCGTGAAGTGCAGTTGGAATTGTTGCGCCGACAGTTGCGCATCAGTCACCACGATGCGGTCTCCGCGCTCAAGGCGCAAAAATCAGAACTGCCCGCGCTGTTTACCCGGTCGGCGCTATTGAAAGACTGCCTGCCGCTGTGGTTGACCGATGGCATGGCCGAATTACCTTTGCAAAAAGGGGTGTTGGAAGTACACTTAGACGATAAACTTGGGTTGCAAATTCGCAAGAAAGGAGCGTAAGTATGCTTGAATCTCAAGACCCTCATTTTAATCTGTGGACTGCTCCCTGGATTACGTTGGAGCGGCCCGACGGTGGTGTGGACCGCCTGGGGCTGGCCGATACGCTACAGCGAGCGCAAGAATTCGTTGCACTGTATGACTCATCGCCGTTGGTGATTGCAGGGATACACCGTCTGCTGACCGCCATCGCGCAGGCCATCTGTAATCCGCAACGCCCCAATGATTTGAAAGCATTGTGGCACGCGGATGGTTTTCCGGCTGACAGGGTGGCGGCGTTTGGCGCGCGCTATGCTGACCGGTTTGATCTCTTCTCGGAAACAGCCCCTTTCTTCCAAAGCGCCGATTTGCCACTGCATCCAGGCAAAGCCGAGCAAAGCAAACTCAAAAGCGTCTCGCAGTTGACGGTGGAAACTTCGCGCAGCACGGCATTGCAACATTACCGGCACGGGCGTGAAATGGATGAGCAATTTTGCCCGGTTTGCGCGGCGCGGGGCTTGGTGACGATTCCAATGTTCATCACTTCAGGCGGACGCGGCTTGAAACCTTCTATCAATGGCGAACCGCCCCTCTATATGCTGCCCGGCGGCGCAACGCTCTACCAAAGCCTGATTGCTTCAGTGTTGTTGCCGGATTATCAACCCGTTGTCCGCGCGCAAAGCGACACGCCCTGGTGGGAACATGCGCCGGTTGTGACTTCCGGTGACGTAGAAGACATCGGCTATCTGTACAGCCTTACGTTCCCGGCCCGCCGCGTGCGCTTGATTCCTGAAGTGCCAACCGGCCCTTGCACCCGCTGCGGCGAAAATAGTCAGTGGGGCATCCGAGTAATGTTTTTTGAGGCCGGAGAGTGTCGCTCCAATGAGGCGAAAGCGACACAATTCTGGCAGGATCCCTTCGTCGCTTATCGTCAAAGTGGTGACAAAAAGCCGGTTCCCATTCGCTCCCAAGCTGGTAAATCTCAATCTGGTAAACCTCAAGTTAGCAAGGCACTGTGGCGTGAGTTTGTAGGACTGTTAGTATCGCAATCCAAAGGAAACAAGGCGGCTTTGCGTCCGCGGGTACTGGATCAAATAGTTGATCTAGATCTAGCAATAGATTGGCCTATCTATCCTGTACGTTGTATCGCTCCACGCACGCGGCTAGGGCAGCCGAAATTTTTCGAGTGGATTGACGCTGGTTTTGAAGTGCCGCCAGTCGTACTCAGAGATGCAGATGTTGCATATCATATCAGCCAGGCATTGGAATTTGCTGAAGACTGCGAAAAAGAACTCATGGCTGTATTCCAACAACATTTCGGCGGCAAATTCAAGAAAACCGAGCGTAACCAGCATCTCAAGTGGCAAATGAGTGAAGCCTATTGGAGCGCTTTAGCCGAACCCTTCCGCTTCTATATGCTGGCGTTAGGCGCAGCCGAAACGCCGGCCGCACGGATGCCGGAAACCGGCTGTTGGGCTGATACCGTTGTTGCAACAGCTATGCAAGCCTTCAAGCAGGCCGCCGACAGCATCGGCGACGACGCCGCGAGTTTGCGGCAGCGGGTGCAGGGCGAAGATCGCTGCCGGTTTATGTTGAATGTCAAACGTAAGAAATTTCAAATCGGGTCAAATTCAGGAAAGGAGTAACCGTATGAATGAACCGACGATTTCCCCGCAAGTGCAGCTGTTTATTGACCGGTTGGCGCAACTCAAGCCGGGCGACCGGGCGCGGCTCAAACGCAATGCCGGACGGACTCTGGCGGAAGCCCGCAACGTGAGTTCTTTTTATCACCTGTTACCGCCAGGATTGTCCGAGTACGAGGTTGAGACCTATTTCCTGGTTGCCACACTCTACCCAATTGCCGAAGCTGGCAGCGCGGGCAATTTAGGTCACACATTGCGGCGCGCGCAGAGCGTGAGCAACAAAAGCGGCCTGGATCGGCGCGTAGAGATTCTACTCGATGCTGATAGAAACCAATTGCCGTTTCGTCTCCGGCAGGCGATTCACTTCTTGCAATCCAATCGCGTCAAAGTGAATTGGCCGCTGCTGCTATCCGATTTGCTATGGTGGAATGCGCCTGGCCGTAAAGTGCAACAACGCTGGGCCAGGTCGTATTTTGCTGAAGCGCAGAAGTAACGCAAGCCTCCAGCTTGCGTGACAAGCCAGCGGCTTGTCCTACCTTAAAAACCAATCTAATTTCAAAAAGGAGCTTGCTATGTTGATCCAAATCCATTTGTTGCAGAATTACAGTCCCGCAAACCTGAACCGTGATGATACCGGTTCTCCTAAAGACGCACTCTTTGGCGGCGTGCGGCGTGGCCGCATCTCCAGCCAGTGCCTCAAGCGTAGTATGCGCAAGTCAGCGGCTTTCGCCGAGGCGTTTGTTAAAGATAATTTGCTGGCCGTGCGCACCAAGCAACTGCCGCAATTGCTTGAAAAAGCCTTGCAAGACTTGAATGCCGACCCCACAACCATTTCCGCAATTGTGGCGCGCGCCTCCGAAATTGGGCGCGAATCCACCAAGCGCAAAGATGAAGAAACAACGGGCGAAGAAGAGAGCGAAGCTACTGATGCCGAAACTGCTGCGGGAAGCGGAACCAAACAATTGATTTTCATGGGTATGGATGAAGTGCATTCACTGGCTGAAAAACTGTTAGACCTCTATCAGCAGTATGGCGACAGCAAAAAATGGGCGAAGGTCAAAATTGCCGACATCACCAAAGCCCTCGGATCCAGCGTTCCGCGCTCGGTGGATGTGGCGATGTTTGGCCGGATGACCACTTCCGAAGCGTTTGAAGATATGCAGGCGGCTGTGCAGGTTGCCCACGCGCTCTCTACCAACGCGCTGGCTGAGGAATTTGACTATTACACCGCTGTAGACGACCTTTCCGGCGAATCCGGCGCAGGGATGATTGGCGACATAGAATACAACTGCTCCACCTACTATAAATACATCAACGTACATTGGGAGCAATTGATCGAGAACCTCGGTGGAGATATCGCCGTGGCGCGGAGAGCGGTGCTGGCGTTGGTACAGGCGGCGGCGACGGCGCAACCGACCGGAAAGCAAAACACCTTCGCCGCGCACTGCCTGCCTGATGTGGTTTTGATAGAAGTGCGTGAGAAAAACCTACCGGTCAACTATGCGAATGCGTTTATCAAGCCGGCGCGCCAGGGGTATGAGCAAACGGTGATGGACGATTCTGTCGCCAAACTTGCCGATTATCTCACCCGCGTCGGGCGCGCTTATGGGCTGACCTCTGATAAGCGTGCGCTAGTCGCCATTCAGGATTACACTTTGCCGGGCGCGGAAGAGTGCGCCTCGTTGGAGGATTTGCAAACGTGGCTTGAGCAACAACTCTCGGAGGGCTAAGATGGCAAATACGTTATTTTTACGTCTGGAAGGCCCCTTGCAATCCTGGGGCGAACGCGCCAAATGGGACGTGCGCGACACTGCGCCCGAACCTACCAAATCCGGTGTGGTGGGATTGTTAGCCTGCGCCCTCGGCTGGAACGCTGATGAAGATCTCCGTGCGCTCTCGCAACAAATTCGCGTCGGCGTGCGTTGTGACCAGCCTGGCACGCTATTGTGGGACTACCACACCATTGTTAGTGGCATTATGAGCGAGGGCAAAATCAAACGTAATGCCAAAACGGGCGAACCGGAAACTGCGATTTCTCACCGCGCCTACCTTTGTGACGCATCGTTTTTGGTCGCAGTACAAGCTGTGCCAGAGTTGATTGACCAATTAGCCTGGGCTGTGCAAAATCCAATCTGGACGCTCTACCTGGGTCGCAAAGCCTGCCCCGCATCTTGCCCGCCCTTTGCAGGGCTTGGTGATTATTCCTCGTTGGAGGACGCGCTCAAGCAACAGCCCTGGTATCGCTGGGACGTGGAACCGCATACCATTCAAGCGCGGGCGGTGGTGACAAACAATCAACCTATCGGCGCGCGTCGCCGTGATGAAATCGTCTCACGCTCACGCCACACTTACGCGCCGCGCTACACATACGATATGTCAATTACGGTTCAAGTCCAGCCCATAAACCCATCAGAGTTATCTGCAGGAGGCTCCCCATGTACCTCTCCCGCCTGACCCTGAACCCGCGCACGCGGCGCGTGCAGCGCGAGCTCGCCAATCCTTACGAGCTGCACCGCACGCTGCTGCGCGCCTTCCCGGAACAGCTCCCCGCCAGCGAGCGTGTGCTCTTCCGCGTGGACGTGGACGAGCGCACCGGCGTCCCCACCGTGCTGCTCCAATCGCACACCGCGCCGGATTGGGCGTGGTTGGGCGAGCCGGGCGCGGCGCACTACCTGCTCCAAGCCCCGGAAAGCAAACCCTTCACGCTCACCTTCGCGCCGGAGCTGCAGCTCTCTTTCCGCCTGCGCGCCAACCCCACCATCAAACACTCCGCGCCGGGTGAGAAACAAGGCCGCCGCGATCCTCTCTACCGCGAGGAAGAGCAACGTGCCTGGTTGGAACGCAAGGGCGCACAGGGCGGCTTCCGCATCGTGCAGCTCCACATCGCCGGTGAGGGTAATACCTACGGGCGACAACCCTTACCCAAAGCGGAGATCTCCGAGGGCGAAGCAGACACAGCGCAACCCAAATTTCGTAAACTCACCCTCCACGCCGTCCGCTTCGAGGGCGTCTTACAAGTCACCGATCCCGACGCCCTCTGGCGCACCGTCCAAAGCGGCCTCGGCAGCGGCAAAAGCTTCGGCTTCGGCCTGCTCTCCCTGGCTCTTGCTTGAAACTAGAAGCTGGAAACTGGAAGCTGGAAACTGGAAGCTAGCAACCAGCAACCAGCAACCAGTAACCAGCAACCAGCAACCAGCAACCA
>CAZDDI010000039.1:0-40716 GCA_964504195.1 uncultured Anaerolineales bacterium | reverse complement strand
CCCCCCGCCCCCCCCCCCCCCCCCGGGGGGCCCGGGGGTTTTTTTTTTGGGGGGGGTGGGGGGGGGGGCCCCCCCCCCCCCACAAAACTCCCTTTATTTTCTCCCCCTCCCCGCACCGCATAGCGGCGTGGGGAGGGGGCAAAATTCTCAAAATGAGGCGAGCTGCAAGTTTAGAAAGGTATTTTTCAGATAAGAATCGTTCTTTATCCAATAATTTGTCGTATACCCTTGTGCTAAAGGGTCAGGGTTCTAATGCAATCCACACTTGCTCGCCACGCGCGGAGGGCAAGGATGTGAGGCGAAACCGCTCATAAACGGCGATTTCCGCGTAGGTGGGTGCAGTTTCCAATGGCGCAAAGGGATGCGAGTCGAGGATGTACCCGCCCCGCGTGACCCATTTGAGCGTAGGGATGGTGCTCAGTGCCGGCTGGAAATCATGCATGGCGAGCAGTGATCTATCGGCGCCCCACAGACGCGCGCTGACGGCATAATCATCCACCAGCGGGCGCGTGACGCGCCAGCGCAGATCCAGCACCGTCTGCCCGCCACGTTCGCGCTGCGCCAGGCCGGTGAGCACCATGCGGTCGGCAAAGGGAACATAAAGGCTTGCTTGCGGCGGCGCAGGCAAGCTCGTTGACCACAAGGACACCCTACGCCCATCCAGGCGTGTGAAGTGCAACACGGGCCGTGCGTCCGACGCGACAGGCAACCGCACACTCTGGCAATGCCCCCACTCCAGCGAGCCAACAAGCGCGGTCTGCTCCCCGCTGTGAGCGACTAGAGCTGCGCCTGGCCCGCACCAGTGCAGGTACAGCGTGGCGCGCTCGCCATCCACATCATAATCATAGCCACGCAAAAAAGGGCCGCCCGGTACAAAGCCGAGCGTGACATGCTCAGACGGCAAGCGCGGATAGCGACAATCGAGCGGGAGGGACGCCAGCGCCACATCGCCCCTATCCTGGAACGTACCGGCGCTCACCGTATAGACGCCTACCCGCAGCTCCGCCATCGCCTGACACATATCGAGTGGTAGGAGCAGATCGAGCCGCGCAAAGCGTACCACGCCCGCAGCCGTATCCTCGCCCAAGTAGCGATCACCCGCGGCCAGGAACGTGCCATCCGCGCCCCACAGCCGCCCGGCGAACGAGGGCGCGGGTGACTGCGAGCCGGTGGCCTGCCACGCCAGCTGCACTTCAAGGATGCTGCCCGGTGTGCGCGGGCCAACGGCTTTGAAGCCCAGCACGCGCACCGGGCCGAGGTCAGCCTCTAGCGGGGCAAAGCCCAACGCCGGATCGAGCGCGGTAAGCGGCTGCCGGTAGAGCCGATAGCCGCCGCCCACCGGCGCAGACGCCCAACCGGGCCAATCGTAAGCGTGCGTGGTGAAGACCGCACGAGTCCCGGCAGCTTCGGCACGGGCCAGCCAAACGGCCTCGTAATCCAGCGGTGGCTCTGGGTAGACGTAGGCCACGTCCACATCCGCCCCCAACCCTTCCACAGTCTGCAAGACCCACAGCGGCGTGGCCCAGTGCCAATCCGCAAGGATCAACGCTCCAGACGGCGCAGCTTCCAGCAGCGGCGCAACCCGATCGCGGATGGAGGTGTCGGCAGCCAGCGCGAGGAAATCGGGCAACCGTGAAGACAAAGGCCGGAACAGCAATAATAACAATCCAGAGATAAAAATTTTAGATTTTAGATTTTGGATTTTGGGTTTGCGATTTGCGATTTGCGATTTGCGATTTGCGATTCGCCATTCGCCGTTCGCCATTCTCGCCACCGCCACCCCAAATACAAGCATCAGCGGCAGGTAAGCAGGCATGAGATATTCCACTGTCTGCGGCGCGCGGTAGGTGATGGTGATGAACGTGTGTAGCATCCAGCCGGCCAACAGCGAGAGCGCGAGCGGCCCATCGCGGCGCAGGAGCCAGCCCCAACCAATCCCTATCGCCAGCAACCAGAGGGGCGCGAATTGGAAGGTGTAGAGCACCGGGATAAGGGGCAGGCGCAAAGCCAGATCAGGCAAGTTAGCGAAAGCGAGCATGTCGCCGCTGAAACCTTGCGCCAGGACGTGATGCCAAAATCCGCCCCAGGTATTGAGGCCGGGATCAGCGAGGGGGACATTCGCCATACCCCCACGCAAGGGAATATAGAGCTGCGGCAGCAACCACGCCGCTGCGCCGATGAGGGCAGCTTTCCACCAGCAGCGCGGCCGGACGAAGAGCCGCGCATCGGCCAGTAGCAAATAAAATGCCCAGCTCGCAGCGATGAAAATCAGCGAAGGGTGATGGCCCACCCCCAGCCCCAACGCGAGAGCCAGACTCACCAGAGCACGAGAGTTCTTTGCGGTTGCATAGCAGCCCAGAGCCAGGAAGCCCCACGCACCGAAGAGCATGGTAGGCATACGGATATTGGCAGTGGTGGCCTGCGCCCAGAAAGTGGGCGAAAGGCCCAACAGCAGCGTCGCAGCCAGACCGCCCAGCACAGCAGCGCGCTCTGGCAAGCGCAGCTGTTGCGCCCAGACCCGGACGGCATCGCCCACAAGCACCAGCGTAAGCGCAGCAAGCGCGGCGCTAAAAAGGTTGAGTCGAAAAGGAAGCGCGCCGAATGGCAACAGCCGCACCCAGAGCGCGCCGAGTACAGTGTACAGCGGATAGCCGGGGGGATGCAAGATACCCCACCCGGCGGCTGCCAGCTGGAACTCGCCGCTATCGGCGGGAAGAATGTCGTGGGCGGCAGTGGCGGCGTAGAGCAGGAAGAACGCCAGCCCAAAAACAATTTTAATTTTTTGGATGGTTTTGATTTCCATAGCAACAGGACTCGTATAGCCCTAACTCAAGTTGCTGCCTGTCTGCCAGAATTGTTATGGGCCACGGATTCACATAGATTTTACGGACAAGAACCAGACAAAATCGTCTACTCCGTAAAATCCGTAGCCCTAATCTCTGCATCAGACCAGGCAGCAACTTACGTTAACCCGATTTTAACTGCAGCAGGCACTGAGAACGCGATGCCATCACAAAATCATAACAACTTTTACGAACGCTGCGATAAACTTCTCCACCTACTCCAACAGCAGCTTCTGCGCCCGATCAGCGATGTCTTCAGCCGTGAAACCGAATTCGCGCTGCAAAATCTGGTACGGGGCCGATGCGCCGAAGCGGTTGATGCCGATGATCGCGCCCTGTTCACCAACGTACTTCTCCCAGCCGATGGTGACGCCGGCCTCAATGGCGAGCCGCTTGGGGATGTCCGGCGGCAGCACGGTAAGCCGATAGAAGAGGGGTTGCGTATCGAAGAGCTCACGGCAGGGCATACTGATGACGCGCACCCCAATGCGCCGCTCGGCGAGCACCTGCTGCGCAGCCAGGGCAACTTCCACCTCGGAACCGGTGGCAATAAGCAGCATCTCCGTATGATCCAGGGAGGAGTTGCGCAGAATGTACCCGCCGCGCGCCACGCCTTGCGCGGCGGCAGCAGCGGTCTCCGGGAAAACCGGTAACTTCTGACGGGTAAGGGCCAGCACAACCGGGCCGTGCTTTTCACCCAGCGCCCAACGCCATGCCGCGACAGTCTCATTAGCGTCCGCCGGGCGCATCACCGTGAGGTTAGGAATCGCCCGCAGCGCCAGCAATTGCTCTACCGGCTGATGGGTCGGGCCATCCTCGCCCACAAAGATCGAATCGTGGGTAAAGACGTAAGTTACAGGCAGCTTCATGATTGCCGAAAGGCGCACTGCCGGGCGGATGTAATCACTGAAAACCATAAACGTCGCACCATAGACGCGCAAGCCGCCGTAGAGCGCCATGCCGTTAAGGATGCCACCCATACCCAGCTCGCGCACGCCAAAGTGGAAGTTACGCCCCATGGTCGTGTCCTTCTGGAAATCGGGAAAGCCCTTGAGATAGGTGTTGGTGGAGGGGTGTAAGTCTGCCGAACCGCCCAACAGTTCGGGGATGACCGGTGCGAGCGCATTGAGCGCCTTACCGGAAGCGGCACGCGTCGCCAGCGGCCCTTCCTCCGGCTTGAAGACAGGCAGCACACTTTCCCAACCTGGGGGCAAGTGTCCCGCGGTGAGGCGTTGCAGTTCGGCTGCGTCTTCGGGATACTCGCGCGCGTAGTTGGTCACGAGCTCCTGCCAAACGGCCTCGACACGCTGCCCCTGCGGCAAGGCCAAACGATATTGCGCCAGAACGTCATCCGGCACAAAGAAGGGTTCGTCGCTAGGCCAACCGAGCGCGGCTTTGGTCAAACGGATTTCTTCCACCCCCAGCGGCTCACCATGCGCAGAGGCCGTACCTTGTTTATTGGGGCTCCCATAGGCGATATGGGTCTTGCAGCAGATCAGGTGCGGCTGGCCCTTGTGGGTTTGCGCGGCACGGATAGCGGCGTCAATGGCGTCGGTATCGTGAGCATCAATGCTCTGGACGTGCCAGCCGTAAGCCTGAAAGCGCTGCACGACATCTTCGGTGAAGGCCAGGTCGGTGGAGCCTTCAATGGAGATCTCGTTGTCATCGTAGAAATAGATGAGACGTTCGAGACCCAAATGCCCCGCCAGCGAGGCGGCCTCGTGGCTGATGCCCTCCATCAGATCGCCGTCAGAGACGATGGCGTAGATGTAGTGATCGAGAATGTGATAGCCCAACCGGTTGAAGCGCGCGACAAGGTGCTGTTGCGCAATCGCCATGCCCACGCCGTTGGCGAAGCCCTGTCCTAGCGGCCCGGTGGTCGTTTCAATGCCCAGGTCGAGATCGTATTCGGGATGACCGGGGGTCTTGCTATCCCACTGGCGAAAACGTTTGAGATCGTCCATAAAAATGGGGTAGCCAGTGAGATGCAGGAGCGCGTACAGCAGCATCGAACCATGACCAGCGGACAGCACAAACCGATCACGGTTGATCCAGTGCGGGTTATGGGGGTTGTGCTTGAGATGGCGCGTCCACAGCACATAAGCGACATCCGCCATACCCATTGGCATTCCCGGATGGCCGGAGTTGGCGTTTTGGACAGCGTCCATTGCCAGCACGCGCAAGGCGTTGATACAGCGTTGTTGTAATTCAGTGTTAGGCATTCAAAGTCCTCCTGGGAAAAATCTAAAAAATCAGCGAATGGTGAATGGTGAATGAAAAACTGCTTTCTACATCTTCTTTACGCATTACGTTTTACGCAGTACGGGTGCTATGCGGGCAAGGTTTTTGTTGCGCGTGACGGGTCATGCGCGGATGAGCATAACCGCTTGTGTGGCTGGTCAAGCGCGGCCAGGGCCATACCCAACACTTTCACCCTCTCTCCGAGAGGCTGCGTAAGGCGACGGTGACACGACGGGGGCGCTCGGTAAGCAGTCCCAACTGTTCCCACTCCTGCGCCAGCCGGGAGAGGCGTTGGCGAGAGAGGCGTTGCTCGAACGCGGCGTGGAGATCTTTGAGGCGGAAGTCACCATCTAGCTCGGTTAGGGCATAGTTGACCAGCTCACGTTGGAGCGGCGTGATGTCTGGAATCGTGGCGGGCGGGCGGATTTGTGGCTCGATGATAGCAGCGCGGAGCATCTCCAACCACAGTGTCATATCCTCGATGAGATACCCCAGCTGAAAGTACAGGCGATTGGCCCATTCCGCTTCACCCTCAAGATCATGGATGAAGGGCGGGGAGCTCTCCAGCGTGCCGTAAGCAGCAAAAGGGAAATCTGCACCGTGAAAGACGCCGACGGCGGGCGAAGCTGCCTGAGCGCGCAGCAGATCCCAGCGTTGCTCAGTAACGGTAAAGTCAATGTTAATCGTAGCAAGGATACCACCTGGCAATCGCCAATACCAGGCAGCACCAATACGCCCCTGGTAGCCGTCCATACGCTGACCTACTTCTTCGAGAATTGTATCAGCCAGCGTCAGGGCTTGATAGGATGGGTAAAATCTGGGCATAGGTAAAACCTCTCAAAAAGCTAAAATTTCACGCAAAGTCGCTAAACCACCAGCATTCCCTCTCAGACCTATCAGGTTTTTGAAACCTGATAGGTCTGAGAAAAATCAAAAAACTCTGTGGTTAAAAATATGGGTTTTGCGGCAGAGTCATTCTTCTGTCATAAACTTGAGCAGGCTCAGCGGGGTGCTCAAGAAAGCCCGCACATAGCGCTCCGTGACCAACGGTTTCTCGAACTGCGGCCAGTGCCCGGCATTGGGAATGATGCGGAGGTCGGCCTCAGACCAGGCTTTAGCCACAACACTGGCGTCGCGCAACGGCACAGTGTTGTCTTCCATGCCCCAGATCACCAATGCGGGCACATCCAACTCTTTCAACCGTTCGCGCAAGTCATTGTTGCGCATCGCATCGAAGCACTCGGCGCGCACATGACCTTGCCCTTTACGGCGCGCATCGGCGCGGATACGCTCGTACTCCTGGCCCGTGATGCCGCTGCGATCAGCAAAGAGTGCCGGGCGCAACAACCGATCGGTAACGCTCAACATTTGCGGCTCCAGTATTTCCACCAACCAGCGAGTAAGCACAAACCGCTCCATCCAGACAAAGGGGTACATGAACAGGTTGATAAACATGGACAGATTGCCGCTGATGGTGGGACAGAGCAAAACCATGCGCTCTACCAGCTCCGGGTACTTGAGCGTCAGATTGATGCTAATCATCCCCCCCATTGAATGCCCAATCAGTACCACTGGCTTATCTGTTTCGGCACGGATCAAATCAGCGAGCAATTCCACATAAGCATCAATAATTGTGTGCCCTTTGAGAGGCGGGGATTGCCCAAAGCCTGGTAAATCCACAGCCAGACAACGATGACGCCGGTTGACAATAGGCAGGAGTGGCGAGACCGCATACCAGGAGCTCGACCAACCATGAATTAGCACCGCGAGTGGCCCGTTGGCGCGCCCTTCTTCGTGGACGTAGACTTGTTGTTCGTTCACAGTGTACACGGTCATTTTGGAGACAGACATGGCGCCCTCCCTGGAAAATCAGTGAATGGCGAATCTCAAACGGCGAAAGGTGAAATTTTCACGCATCACGTTTCACAATCTGCAGCTCTTCTTCGCGCGAGGTAATCTCGCCATCCAGTCGTGCAACGCGCAGTTGACGCAACAACTCGGTGTAGCGTGGGCCGGGCGGCAAGCCCAATGCGCGTAAATCGCGCCCGGTGAGTTCCGGTTGGATGTGTTGCCATTGACTCCAATAGGTCTGCAAACGCTGCCGCGTCGCCGCGTTCGGCGTGGTCAACCAGAGTAAAGCTAACAAGCGTCCGGGGAACGGCTCCAGCAGCGCGCAGAGTTGGCTGGGCCGGTCGAGCAACTGCATGGCTTGCGGCAACGCTTGCAATTCCTTCAAACGCAATAAGTCATCCGAAAGCTGCCGGGGCATGAGGAAGTACTGGGCCAAACGTCCCACCAGCGCCGAATCGCACACATATAGCCACAAGGCCCAATGTAAAAAGCAGCGATCGTCAGCATCAAGACCCCAAAAGGCAAAATCGAGGGTTTCGCGCAGGAGCACAAAATGCTCGCGCAACCAGCCGTTGCCACCGAGCGCCGGTTCGATATGCTCAAGTGCGCCCAGCTCCGCTAACCGCGCCAGGGCTTTTTCGGGCGCGGCTTCGCCAAAGATGAGCTCTAGCTCGTGGCGGATGCGCCCCCCAGTAACGCGGTTGAGCAGCGGCAGCGCCTCAGCGATGAGCCGCTCGCTGCGCTCATCAAGGCTGAAGCCCAGACGCGCCTCAAAGCGCGCCGCCCGCAAGATACGGGTGGGATCATCCACAAAACTAAGGCTGTGCAGCACACGGATGACGCCGGCTTCAAGGTCGGCCTTGCCGTTGTAGAAATCGAGCAGTTCACCCCAATGGCCCGGATCGAGGCGCAAAGCCAGGGTGTTGATGGTGAAATCGCGCCGGTGCAGGTCTTGTTTGATGGAGCTGCGCTCGACGAGCGGGAGCGCGGTGGGGTGGTCGTAAAACTCGGTACGGGCCGTGACCAGGTCAATGCACTCCGGCAGGCCGCTGGTATCTGCTGCGCCCACCTGCGCCCAGACCCCGGCATCGAGCAGCCATTTGGCGGTGCCGAAACGGCTGTGGGTGCGCACCTCGCCGCCATACTGCGCCACGAGGTTACGCGCCAGCCGGATGGCGTCGCCCTCGACGACCAAATCAACATCGAAGATGGGAAAGTGCAACAGCAGATCGCGCACGAGGCCACCGACGAAGTAGAGCCGGTCTCCCAGCTCTGCGGCGGCAGCGCCGGCCCGTTTGATCAGATCGAGCAAAGGCATAGGGAAGGCCGCTGCAATTTGCCGGGCTATTTTTTGGCGTTCTTGTTCCACCTCCGAGGGGGGAATGCGGATGAGATCGGTGCGGGTGACAACACCGGTAATGCGTCCGGCGGTGACAACGGGGATTTGCCCCCACCCAGTTTGAATCATCAGATCGCGCACCCGCTCGGAGGAGTCGTCCGGGGCAACGGTGATTTCGCCCGCCTCCATAATCTGACTGACGGGTTGGCGTTGCCAGGCGTGGCGCAGGGCACGATCCACGGCATTGCGCGTGACCAAACCTACTACCCGGTCGCCCTCAACGACAGGGTAGCCTTCATGTCCGGTGCGCTGCATCTGCGCAGCGACAACCTCGATGTGCATATCCGGCGGGACTGTCCGCACGCCCCAGGACATCAAATCGCGCACAGCGACACGGGCGCGCACGTATGTCGCAAGCAGCGTGCGCAGTTCATCACGCACAGCTTCCACGTCACGGTCACGCACCAGGGCCGCAGCTGCCCGATCATGGCCCTTGCCGCCGAAGTGCGCGGCGATATCGGCGACGTTGATGTCGTCACTAGTGCTACGGGCCACCAACTGCGTGTTATGATCCATTTGCACCAAAACAAAGAGGGCAGAGGGGTCGAGCAGCTCCCGCAGCTTATGCGCCAGAGTAGAGAGTTCCTCCTGCAAGTCACCGGCACGCGCCCAGGCGATGACGACCGGATGACCGTCAAAGTGCAAAGTCTCCGATTGTTCGAGCAATGCCTCGTAAAGGATTTTCTGCCCTTCGGTGAGCGGATGCTGGAGGAAGTCCATAACGATGTCGAGGCTAGCACCCTGGCCCATGAGCCACGCAGCGGCGCGTAAATCGCGGGCCGTAGTGGCAGAATAGGAGAGCGAACCAGTATCTTCGTAGATGCCGGAGAGCAGCAGCGTGGCTTCTACGCCGTTGAGGGGAATCAGGCGCGCGGAAATAGATTCGACCAGCAGGGTGGTCGTCGCACCGATGGGCTGGCCCTGAAAGCGCCAGTGGGCAGGGAGGGTTTCAGGGGGCGTGTGATGATCAATAATGAGAACTTCATCTACTTCCGGCCCCATCCCACGCACGGTGACGAGGGTCTGCGTATCCACCAGGATAACGCGGTGGATATGCTGCCCACGCGGGAGCGTATCGGCATCCACAAAAGGAAGCTGTGAGTTGTAGAGCGCGAGGAAAGCCTGCACATTGCGGTTGATGCGCCGCGGCAAAATTGGGCGCGCTTCAGGGAAAAGCTTGTGCGCTCCCAGCAGGCTCGCTATCGCGTCAAAATCGGCGTTCTCGTGGGTTAAGATAACTCGCATGGTCATGATTCCTACTCCATTATAGCATGATGCGAGGAGACGTGAAACGTGGGACGTGATTAGGGGTATCACTCCGCTGAAACGCAGTTAGCAGCGCAACCGCTATGTGATGGGATAAGTTTTCTAAAGGCGATAGGCCGGGGGACGTGATGCGGGCAATGTGAAGAGATTTAGGACACGGATTTTTCGCAATCGCGCCAAAGTCACCCGATCAAAGCCGGCAATAGGCGTGTTTTGAGCATCCTACAGGGTTAGGTTTGCGGTATGGCCTTTGACGCGCGCAGAGGCCTTCGACAGGCTCAGTCACCGGAAGCAGCCCGGTGGCTGAGCCTGCCGAAGCCTCTCCCGGTTGCCCTCCGGCATTGCCTTGGACGGCAATCGCGCCAAAGTCACCCTGTCAAAGCCGGCAATAGGCGTGTTTTGAGCCATCCTACAGGGTTAGGTTTGCGGTACGGCCTTTGATGCGCGCAGAGGCCTTCGACAGGCTCAGGCACCGGAGCAGCCCGGAGGTGATTGCAAAAATGTAAAGCGTCATCGAGATTTTCTTCACACCTCACGTTTCACGTTTCACGTTTCACTTGGTATAATGCAAGTGGAGGCGAACCATGGAACAAAACCGTTTAAGTGCATACCGCGCACACTATGTGCTAGAGGGGATAGCCGTGGGGCTACTAGTTTTAACAGCGATGGCGGTCATCGTGTTACACTTCACGCGCCCGGAAATTCCCTTTACGGCGGGGATGGCCTCGCTAGAGGACACCGTCAACGCGCGCGTGCTGCGTGTACTACACGAAGAATCCGCCACCGACCCTTCGGGCCTGGTACGCGTGTCACAAACGCTAGAGATGGTTATCCTCGCGCGCGGTGAGTACGAGGGCCGACAGATCGAAGTGGTCTATAACGGGCTAGGGCCAGACGTAGACTCAATCCGGTTCAAGCCGGGGCAACAAGCGTTGCTGATGGTTTCGGAATGGCCCGATGAACCGACGTTCTACGCCGTCGCCGATCACGTCCGCTGGTGGCCTTTGGGCGCGCTGGCGCTTCTATTCGCGCTAGTGACAGTGCTGGTAGGTCGCTGGCAAGGACTGCGCGCGCTGTTGGGGTTGGTCCTAGGCGGGCTAACCATCGGCGGGTTCATCCTGCCGCAAATTCTCGCGTTGCGTGACCCTGTGGTGGTCTCGCTCGCCGGCATGGCGCTGTTGATGGGGATCACGCTGTACTTAATCCAGGGGTGGAATTCTATCGCTCATACGGCGCTGTTGGGACTGCTGGCGAGCCTGGCATTTACCGGGCTACTGGCCTGGCTATGGACATCACTGGCACATCTCACGGGCTTCGGGTCTGAGGAGACGCTCTACTTGCAGGCTATCGGCGTGGGGGTAGGAATGCGCGGGTTGCTGCTAGCCGGGATGATCATCGGTGCGGCAGGGGTGCTGGATGATGTGGTACTGGCGCAAGCAGTGGCTGTGTACGAGCTCGCCGCCACCGATGCACACCTGACCGCGCGCGATCTCTATCGCCGAGGGATGAAGGTCGGGGTGGCCCATCTGGCTTCGATGGTCAATACGCTGATGCTGGCGTATGCCAGCGCCTCGCTCCCGCTCATCATTCTCTTCTATCTGTTTCCCGAACCCTGGTACCTCACGCTCAACCGGGAGCTCATCGCTGAGGAAATTGTGCGGACGTTGGTGGGCAGTCTGGGGCTAATGTTGGCAGTACCCCTCACGACGGCCATCGCGGCCTGGATGCGCGGGAATTTGGGGAAGCACGAGACAGAAGCAAGGCCAATAGTGCTAGGAGAGCGGTAATACGATAGCAAATGTTGCGCCCTGACCGGGGGCGCTTTTGACCCACACATGGCCGCCATGCGCCTCGACAGCAAGTTTACAGAAGGCCAAGCCCAGGCCAGTACCGCGTCGGCGGGCTTCAAGTGTTTCTGCCTGCTGAAATTTCTCGAATAGATGGGTCTGAATTTCATCCGGAATACCCGGGCCATCATCACTCACCCCAAACACTAGCGCGCGGACTTCGGGTAGGGTTTCGTTGCGCGCCCACAACCGGACATGCCCGCCATCAGGCGTAAATTTAATCGCATTATCCACTAGATTACCCAACACACGCTTGAGGATTTCCATGTCAGCGTGGAGTATCGGCAGTTGCGGCGCGAGCTCCGTTTCCAGACTGATATCGGCTTCAAGTGCCAGTGGCGTAAAACGCTCCACCACGTCCTCAATCACGTTCACTATATTGACCGACTCGTAACGCAGAGGCAGCTGCCCATTTTCCAACTTACTGATGTCCAACAGCTCATTTACCATGCTAAGAATACGCTCGCTGTTCTGCTGCGCCATATCGAGCAGCTGCTCGAAGGCCGCACCTTTCTTGCGCCGCAGCAGCGTCAGACTCCCCATAACCACTGTAAGCGGCGAGCGCAAATCATGAACGAGCATATCGGTCATGTCTTCACGTAGGCGTGCCAGTTCCAACTCTTCGGTGATATCACGGAAATTGAGCAACCAACCGTCAATAGCCCCTTCACGATCACGCACCGCACTCAATGTGCGCGCCATCGCACGTTTCTCCTGCCCCAACATCACCGTCCGTTGTGTTTGGTCCAGCGTGCCCGCGATAAGTACGGCACAATCTGCCTCCCATGTTTCAAGAGAGTAACCGAAGTTGCTCAGCAAGTCGGCTCCAAGCTGTTGCCCAGACAATTCCGTCTGCGTCGCGCCGACGAGCTCCGCCAAAGCGCGATTGATTGCCAATATGCGCAGTTCTGGATCAAGCAGCAAAATGCCTTCGCGTGTTGTACGAAGAATCGAATTGAGTTCTTGCACACGCCGGGTCAAGGCTTCATCTGTCCGCTCATAGAGCCGCGCGTTTTGAATAGCAATCGCGGCTTGGCTGGCAATAGTAAAGAGGAGGTCCTGATGCGAAGTATCGTAAACTTCGCTCTCGGTATAGGATTGCACAGTAATAACACCCAGTGGCTCCGTCCCCGCCAGAATCGGGATACCCAGCCAGCATTTAGCGCTTCTACCGATTTGGTCAATTCCCAGAGACTTGATATGCGCGGCGACATCACGACAGATCAACAGCGGAACGCGAGTGTGTAAAATATGCTCTGTCAAACCTTCCCCGGCACACCGCGAGCGCCAATGCACAAATTCACCATTTTCCACGGCCAACGGGAACGAGACCTCATTAGTCTCTGGGTTATAGAGGGCCACATAGAAGTTCTCAGCGGACATCAGACGGGCTACCTGCTCATAGATAGTAGCAATAATGGTTTCAAGTTGCAGACTGGCGCTCAGCGCTTGACCCACGACATATAAACTATCCAGCTCTTGTACCCGGCGTTCCAACCGTTGACTGGCACGATAAAGATTACGCGCAATCAAAGAAACCCCTACCAGAATTGCGGTAAAAAGCAAAAAATGAAGAAAACCGATGCGGGTGTAAATCAACGCAGCCAGAGAGGCAAAGACCAGGGGCACGGCTTCATAAAGCAAAATACGTCTAAGCGACCCCAGATACGTCTGAAACGAAGCGCGCTTCCAACTGATGATGATAGCACCCGCCAGGGTGTAATTAATAGCAAGATAAACTAAAGACAACCCTGACAGTGGAAGTAAATTGGCTAACACAGCTTCTCGTAGTGGAAGCATTCCCCCCAACCCAATATAAACCACCCCGCCACCCAAAATCGAAGTGACATTCAAGGTTATATTGGCAAAGACGGTATTGAGTGTATATAGCCAATCGGGACGTTGCGCATTTTCCAGGCGTGGGGACCAATAATGGCGCGCGACAGTGTACAGAACAGCCGCACAGGCAGCGGCCCACCCGGCGGCGACCGGCCCTAGCACCAGATAGCTGGCAACTGAGAGCATGGGTAACAATGAAACCGCCCCACCACCCATGGGGATACTGAAAACAGCAGAGAAAACTATCAGCCCACAAAAAATCATCCAGAGGGGCAATAAGGTCAAGGGCAGTGGGTCAAACGCAGTCATCACTCCCAGAATTAGGAGCGTTAATATACCTGTAATAAGAGCTACCGGGTAGATGCGAGTCTTCATGATGGCCTTTAGTATACGGCGGTCTGCGCATCTGTCAAAACCGCTCACACCAGAGGTTTCCAGGTTAACTCAAATTACCACCAGGGCTGATTTGAAGATTTAGAACACGGATTTTACGGATCATACGAATTCTGCGGAAGTATTCCCCATATATCTCACACCTGTCATTCCCGCGTCTTCGCGCGGGCAAAGATAGCTGCTCAGCCAGGAATCTACGGCGTGAAGCCTCTAAACAACCAGCACAGCGGAAATCCATCTAGCAGAGCTATCCATAAACCGGCTTTCTCCGTGGGATGGATTCCCGCTGTTCCTATCTGGTAAGGGCCTGCATGCCTACCGTTAACCTTTAGAATCAACCTAAGACTTGGCAGGTTTCGCCCAAATTGGGTGAGGGAGTATTTTACCGATGAATAACGACGGTTTGTAGACTCAAGGCCTGGAAACCTGCCAGGTCTATGCCCTAAACTGAATGACCTCGTAGTATGTTTTGGGCATACCAGAAGCACGATAATGAATTTTAAGAAATTAATCCGCAAATAAGGTTTTGTGCCAAGTTGGTCGTTCTAAAAATAAAATGATACCCCCTTTCCCCCTGCCCCCTTTCCTCCGCAAGCGGGGAAAGGGGGGCAGGGGGATGGGGCAAAATTCTCAATTTGTAAATTTTTAAGAAGTGATTCTTGCAAATTGTTTTATTTTCGGTTCATTTTCTTAATTTTCATAATCGTGCTCTACAAGCAAATTCGTGAGCTACTGAGATTATCCCTTGAGCTCCTCTTTGAGCGCTTCACCTAATCGTCGAATGCCTTCCACGATTTTATCCGGCTCAGAGTTAGAGAAATTCAACCGCATGGCATCAAAGCCACCGTCCTCTTGTGGGAAGAAGTTGCTACCGGGCACATAAGCCACCTTCTTTTCCAATGCTTTGCGCATAAATTTGGTGGTATTGATTTGCTCCGGCACGCGCGCCCACAGAAACAACCCACCCTCCGGCTTTGTCCATGAACACCCCTCCGGCCACAGTTCCGTCAGCGCATCGAGCATCGTGTCACGCCGTTCGCCGTAAACCTGACGAATCTTCTTAATGTGGGCCTTGAGGATGCCCCGTTGCGCAACATCGTTAGCAATCATCTGATCAAAGGTACTGCTGTGCAAATCCGCACCCTGCTTTCCCTGCACCAAGCGGTGAATCATGGCCTCAGGGGCCACAATCCAACCGATGCGCAGGCCGGGCGTGAGGGTCTTGGAGAATGTGCCTAGATAGATGGTCCGCTCAGGGGCTAATGCCGCAATGGGGATGATATCCTCGCCCTCAAAACGTAATGCGCCGTAAGGATCGTCTTCGACGATGACTACATCATATTTGCGAGCGATAGCGACCAGCTGATGGCGACGCTCTTCTGGCAAGGTTGTCCCCGCCGGGTTATGGAAGTTAGGCAACACATAGATGAAGCGCGGCGTTACCTTACTCAACACCTCTTCCAGCAAATCCACCCGCATCCCCTGCTCATCAAGCGGAACGGTCACAAACTCAGCTTGATATGCGCGCCAGGCCTGAATCGCGCCCAGGTAGGTGGGGCGGCCTGTAAGAACAGTGCTGTGCGGGTCAATGAATATCTTGCCGACAAGATCCAACGCTTGTTGTGAACCGGTAGTGATGAGGATATTATCGGGCGTGTGTTGGATGCGGTACTTTGCCATAGATTCGGCCAGAAATTCCCGCAGAGGCCGATGGCCTTCAGTGGTGCTGTATTGGAGCGCACGTTGCGGCTCCTCCCGGAGCAAATAATGGCAGGCTTCTTCAATCTCACGCACCGGGAAGAGCTCCGGTGCAGGCAGGCCGCCTGCAAAGGAAATCACATTGGGTTGCTGTGTGATTTTGAGCAGTTCGCGGATGGCGGAACTCTTCATAGCCTGGGTACGCTCTGCCAGGAAGCGTTCCCAATTGACCGGGCCTTCAGGCATAACTTGGGCATCTATCGTCATCTAAAAACCTCCTTGGAATAAATATCTATCAGCTGGAGCATAACAACCACGTCCGAAAATTCCGTCGTGGGCGAGTCTGCGAAACCTGGCGTTAGGTTCGACTAACGCACCACACTTTCGTGAATTTCCAGATAGATTCTAAACAAATGTAGCTTGAGCCATGATACGCAGTACCGCAACACTAACCCTGTAGTAGGCTCAAAACACGCATATTGACAGCTTTGACAGGCGACTTTTGCGCGATTGCCATAATACGCAAACATAACCACATGTCGCGCCAACTCTAAAACCAGTGTAGTATGGACTCTCACAAAAGGCAAATGTCTTTTGACATACATTTATACTGATGCCCAATTACGAATACATGAACTATGACTACAGTAGCACAGCGCTTGACATTTCGCGGCAAAATAGGGACAATAGATGCGTTGCGCTGGCTTGATTTTGGTATAGAATAGCAGCAGCACACAGTTACTGGTGAGGACAACATATGCAAGTCTTGGTTGAGTTTAATGGCATTGCCCGCATCTTGAGCGGCGCGCAGCAACACCTGCTCACCCTCGAAGATACCGCGACATTCCGCGACGTACTGCACCACCTGGGCGCGGCCTATCCCCCACTGCTTGGACAGGTCCTCACCGCCGATGGCGGGGCGCTCATCGGCTCGAATATGTTGAACCGCAACGGTAAGGAAATGATCCGCCCGGAAGCACTGGATACCAGCCCTCACGACGGCGACCGCTTGATTCTCATGTCCATCATGGCAGGCGGGTAGAAAAATTACGAATGGCGAATGGCGAATTTCAGAACAATGTGATCGCTATTCGCCATTCGCCATTCGCCATTCGCTATTATTTCACAGGAGGTTGCGCATGTATGGTTATCACGGCAAGATACTGCACATTGATCTGACCCAGCGTAAAACGTGGGTTGAAGAGAAACCGGAATCCTGGTACAAGCTCTACATCGGCGGCGTCTCGATGGCATCACGCTTGCTCTGGGAAAACAGCAAACCAGGCAGCGATGCGCTTGGCCCGGACAACCCCATCTGCATCGCCAACGGCATTTTCGCAGGGACGCCGGTGCCGGTGGGCGGCAAGTTCGGGCTGGCCTCCAAATCCCCGCTGACCGGTTGGATCGGCGATAGCCTCTCTGGCAGCTGGTTCTCCATCGCGCTCAAGCGCGCCGGGTGGGATGGCATCGTCATCCACGGCAGCAGCGAGACATGGGTCAACGTTTTCATTGATGATGGGCGCGTGCAGTTCCGCGATGCCAGCAAGCTGCTGGGACTGGACACGTTTGAGACCGAAGAGACAATCCGCGAGCAGCTGGGCGATGACCAGGTGCGCTCGGCGACCATCGGGCCGGCGGGCGAGAACGGGGTACTGTTCGCCAATGTCACCAACGACGGTCGCCAGGCCGGGCGCACGGGACACGGCGCGGTCTGGGGCGCGAAGAAGCTCAAGGCCGTTTCCGTGCGCGGCACGGGCGGCGTGGCGGTAGCCGATCCTGAGACGCTGATGCAGATGTCGTTCGATATTTCGCAGGAAGCGCAAGGGCCGTACACCTCCAAGTATCGCGTGCTAGGCACTGTGACCAACGTGCTCAACATGAACAAGTTTGGCCTGCTGCCCACCCGCAACTACCAGGAAGGCACCTTCGAGGATGCGGAGCTGGTCAGCGGCGAGTATTTGGCCGAGCACTACAAGGTCAAAACGATTGCGTGCGCGCAATGCCCCATCGCCTGCGAGCAGATGTCTATGGTGAAGGATGGGCCATGGGCCGGGGCGATTACCGGCATCGAGTACGAATGTCTCTACGCCAATGGGCCGAACCTGGGCCTCAATGACCTGCGCGCCGTCATCAAGCTGATTGATATTGCGGATGAAGGCGGCATGGATGCGATGAGCAGCGGCGTGACCATCTCCTGGGCGATGGAGACGTTCGAGAAGGGCATCTTCAAGAAGGAAGACTTCAAGTGTGCCAAGTACCCAGAGGGCTTCGAGCCGAACTTCGGCAACGGTGAAGCTGCCGTAACGCTGGCCGAGATGATCCGCGATCGCGAGGGCATCGGTGATTTGCTGTCGAAAGGTACCCGGATCGCCAGCCGCACGATTGATGAGCAGCGCGGCACGGAGACGTACAAGTGGGCAATGAATAGCAAGGGATTGGAAAGCCCCGGCTATGATGCGCGCGGTCTCAAGACGTTCTCTGTGGGGATTGCCGTAGGCACGCGCGGCGGCTGTCACAACCGCACCGCCGCCTACGACCCTGACATTCAGGGGGAGGTGGATCGCTTCAGCGTGGATGAGACGCGCGGGCAGTTGGCCGCCAGCAGCGAGGAGTACGCCGCCGTCTACGATACGCTGCCCCTGTGCAAGTTCATCCGCCGCTGCTTCACGGGCAAGGCCGACCGGGCCGGCGCGTGGCCCACCATCGCCAAGCTGATCAACGCTACTACCGGCTGGGACTTCGGCTATGATGATGTAGATATGATTGGCGTGCGCGCGCACACGATCAAGAAAGCCTTTAACATCCGCGAAGGATGGAAACGTGACGACGATGTACTGCCCTATCGCTGGCATCACGACCCGATGACGAAGGGTGCTTCGGCGGGCCACGTCGTCACCGTGGAAGAGCTGGAGTACCTCAAGGATTTGTACTATGCGGCGAAGGGTTGGACGAAAGAGGGCCTGATCCCCAAAGCGAAGTTGGTGGAATTGGGGATGGAAGATGTGGCCGAAGTGATAGGTGTATGACCAATGGCGAATGTGCGAATGTGCGAATGGCGAATGGGATTCGCTGACTCGCTGATTCGCTTTATTGCCTTTTCGCTTTCTCGCTGACTCGTTTAATCGTTTAAGAGGAGCTTTTCATGTTACCATCAACCTCGAAATATCAATATATTACCTGCGATGCAGAGAAGTGTATCGGATGCCAGCTGTGTGAGTATATCTGCTCGTTCACCAAGACCAAAGCGTTCAACACCTATCGCAGCCGCATCCGCACGGTGCGCTCTGAGGAGATTTTGATCACGGCCGTAGCCTGCCGCACCTGCGAAGACCCGCCCTGTGTGATCGCCTGCACGCGCGATGCGATGACGCAAGACCCGGAGACCGGCATCATTCGTATTGATGCGGGTCGCTGCGATGGCTGCGCCTGGTGTATCGAAGCCTGCGACTTCGGCGCGATCTCTATCAACCCGGCGACGAAGATGGCGGAAATCTGCGATCAGTGCGAAGAGCTGGAAGACGGCCCACAGTGCGTGAAGTGGTGCCCGAAGGAAGCACTGGAGCTGACCACGCCCGACCGTCGCGCGCAGAAAGCCCGTCACAAGCTGGCAATCACTGAAGTCATCGGCTCGTGATTTTGGATTTTTGATTTTAGATTTTGGAAGCGCCATTCGCAAATTTGCGATTTGCTGATTTTTTGATTTGCAGATTTGCAGATTTCCCCAGGAGTATAGTGTGGACGATAAAACTAACGAAAATGAACCGCGCATCGGAGTATACGTCTGCCATTGCGGGTCGAACATCGCCAGTGTGGTCACACCGGCTGAAGTGGTGGAATACGCCAAAGACCTGCCCGGCGTCGTGATCTCGAAGGAGCATCGCTATATGTGCTCCGATCCGGGCCAGACATTGATTCAGAAGGATATTGCCGATTACAAGCTAGACCGGATCGTGGTAGCCGCCTGTAGCGTCGCCATGCACGAACCGACATTCCAGGCATGTATCGCTGAAGCAGGTCTCAATCCGTTCATGTTCCAGATGGCGAACATCCGCGAACACGCCTCATGGGTACATTCCCACGAAAAAGAGGCTGCCACCCAGAAAGCCAAAGATATTGTGGCCGGGGCAGTGGCAAAAGTGACGTATGTGACGCCGCTACAGCGCTTCGAGGTGCCTGTGACCAAGCGCGCGCTCGTCATCGGCGGCGGCATTGCGGGTATCAGCGCCGCGCTCGATCTGGCCGATATGGAAGTGGAAACCTACATGATCGAGAAAACGCCCACCATTGGCGGGCGCATGGCGCAGCTCGATAAGACCTTCCCCACCATGGACTGCTCAATCTGCATCGAAGCCCCCAAGATGGTGGACGTGGGCAAGAATAAGCACATCCACTTGATTGCTTACGCTGAGGTCAAAGAGGTCAATGGCTACATCGGCAACTTCAAGGTCAAAATAGAGCGCAAACCGCGCTATGTGCTGCTTGACCGCTGCACAGGCTGCGGTCTGTGCGTCGAGGTCTGCCCAATCTCGGTCCCGAACGAATTCGAAGAAGGATTGGGGCCGCGCAAAGCGATCTATGTGCCGATGGCGCAGGCAGTCCCTTCGATCTACACCATTGACCGCGACGCCTGTATCGAATGTTTCAAATGCGTGGAGGCGTGTGGGCAGCTGCAAGCAATTGATTTCGCTGAGCAATCGGAGATCATCGAACTCGATGTCGGCACCATCATCGTCGCCACCGGGTTGGATATGTGGGACCCCACCGAAATCGAGGAATACGGCTTCGGCGTGTACGACAATGTCACGACGATGATGGAAATCGAGCGGCTGCACTGCGCGGGCGGGCCGACGGTGGGCGAGTTCGAGCGCCCCTCGGATCGCAAGGTTCCTAAGACGCTGGGCCTCATCCAGTGCGTCGGCTCACGCGACAAGCGCTATAACGAGTATTGTTCCGGCTTCTGCTGCATGTACACGATCAAAAACGCCATGCTGCTCAAGTGGCTCTACCCGGAGATGGACATCACCATCTTCCGCATTGACATCCGCACGCCGGGCAAGACCTACGAGGAGTTCTACGAGCGGGCGCGCGAGGCGGGCATCCACTTCGTGCAGGGTCGTCCCGCCGAAATCCGTGAGGATCCCGTCACCAAAAACCTCATCGTGCGCTCCGATAACGTGAACCTGGGCCGCTCGGCAGAATACGAGTTCGAGATGGTGGGCTTATCCACCGCCGCCATCCCGTCAGCCGGCTCCACCGACCTGGGGCGCGTGCTCACGGTGCCCAATGATACACATGGCTGGTTCCTGGAATCACACCCCAAGCTCAAGCCGATTGATACGCCGACCGAAGGTATCTATCTGGCGGGTGCGGCGCAAGGGCCGAAGGACATCCCTCAGAGCGTGGGGCAAGGCTCCGGTGCAGCGGGGCGCGCGGCGCGCGTGCTCTCGCACGAGACCTGGGAAATTGACCCCATCGTGGCGTATGTTGACCCGGAGCGCTGCATCAATGCGACGGGCGGCAAATGCGATCTGTGTTATCGCGCCTGCCCTTATGGTGCGGTGGATTGTCGCCCCGGTTCGGGCAAGGCCACCTACATCGTCCCGGCGAAGTGTCACGGCTGCGGCACCTGTGTGGCCGAGTGCCCGCAGAACGCCATCACGCAGTATCACTTCACGGATGGGCAAATTCTGGCGCAAATGCACGCACTCCTGGCGGAAAAGCCCGAAGAGAAGGTGCTGGCCTTCACCTGCCGCTGGTGCAGCGGCATGGGCGCGGATAACGCGGGTGTAAGCCACTTCGAGTATCCGGCCAACACGCGCAACCTCCTGGTGATGTGCGCCGGGCGCGTGGATGCGGACTTTGTGATGGAAGCGTTCCGGCTGGGCGCGGGCGCCGTGCTGGTATCGGGCTGCCATCCGCAGGACTGCCACTACATTGACGGGCGCAACAATGCAGAAAAGCGTATCGTGCGCCTGTTCGGGCAACTGGAGAAGATCGGCATCTCGCCCAACCGCTTCCGGCTGGAATCGGTTTCGGCGACCGAGGGCGCGAAGTGGTCCCGCATCATGCGCGATCTGAGCGAGGTAGTAACGGGCATGGGGCCAGAGGCCATCAAGACCGAGAACGAGACCGCGCGCCCACATCTCACCAAGCGCCTCCAACGGATGGCAGAGACGCCCGGCGTGGCGGAGGTGCTGCACCTGAGCGAGTCGGCGCGGCTGGCCGGGCTGAAGACCGAGACAGAACAAGCGATGAACATCGCCGTCGCGCAAGGCGTACAAGGAGGGCAGGCATGAGCGGGACACTCAACCCCTTCGTCGTAGAAGTGCAGGCGACCGTCGGCGGGGAGCGCGTGTTGCAATGTTATCAGTGCGGTACCTGCTCCGGCAGTTGCCCCGTCATCAACGAAATGGATTACGGCCCCCGCCGCCTGATGCACCTGATCCAGCTGGGTCACAAGAAAGAAGTGCTCACCAGCGGCGACATGTGGTACTGCGTCTCATGCTACTCGTGCGCCAACCGCTGCCCGCGCGACATCCCCATCACCGCGCTCATGGCCGATCTGCGGCACATGGCCCTGCATCAGGGCTACGCGCACGACCGGGAGGCCGAGCTGGGGCAGGCGTTCGTCGAGACGGTGAACGCCAACGGGCGGATGTTCGAACCAGAGCTGATGATGCGCTACTACCTGCGCACCTGGGACATCGCTGGGCTGATCGGGATGATTCCTTTGGGCATCCAAATGCTGCTCAAGGGCAAAATCCCCTTCATCGCCGAGCGGATCAAGTCCCCGCAGGATTTGGACCCGCTTTGCGCCGCACCGCCGGACTCGAAGCGCGCGCCGATGAGCCAACTCAGCCGCACCCTGCTGACTCTCGGCGGCGGCGGCCTGGTACTCATGGGCGCGTTGGCCGGCCTCTGGTTCCGCCTCAACGGGAATAAAAAATGAATGGCGAATAGGCGAATGGCGAATCCATTGTTCGCCATTTGCCATTTGCCATTTGCTAAGGAGTGGTTATGCGATACGCTTATTATCCTGGGTGTAGTTTGGGGAAGGGCGAACAGGAATACGATCTCTCGATGCGGGCGGTGTTCGCCAAACTGGGCATCGAGCTGGTGGAGTTGGAGGATTGGAACTGCTGCGGCGCGGTTCACTCGGACATCAACAACCCCAGCGGGGCCTACGCCATGCCGGGGCGCAACCTCGCACTGGCCGAGGCGCAGGGCTTCGAGACGGTTATCACGCCGTGCAGCGCGTGCTACAAGAACCTGCGGCAGGCCAGCAAGACCATCGCCGCCAACAAATCCGCCCGGCAGACGCTCAACGCGAGCCTCGCCGAAGGGCTGGAGCTCAAGGGCAACATCACCGTGCTGCATCCGCTGTATGTGCTGCTGAACGAGTACGGCCTGGCGCGCATCAAGGAGCAGGTCACGCACCCGCTCGCCGGGTGGAAGGTCGCCAGCTACTATGGCTGTATGCTCACCCGCCCCAAAGACGATTTCGACAGCACCGAGCGTCCACGTGGCATGGATGACCTGATGCGGGCGCTGGGCGCGGAGGTGATTGATTATCACATGAAAGCAAAATGCTGCGGCGGCGCGCTGGCACTCTCACATGCGGGCGTCACCGCGCAGCTCACAGGCAACGTGCTGGTCGCCGCCAAAGACGCCGGCGCGGAGGTGGTCTCGCTCGCCTGCCCCATGTGCCACATGGCGCTCGACGCCTACCAGGGCAAGGCCGAACACGCCCTGCAACAGTCGCTCGCTATGCCGGTGGTGTTCTTCACCCAGCTGCTAGGGTTGGCCTTGGGGTTGGAGCGAAAAGCACTGGGACTGGATCGGCATATTGTGTCTACCAGCAGCGTGCGGTAGCCGCACCCCTCGCACACACAGCCCTGCCAGGTTTTCTCAAACCTGGCAGGGCTGTGGTATTTCGCTATTGTCTGTTCGGCTTCCACGCGCCGCCGATCAACATCCCCCATAGCACCAACTCAATTACGAGCACGCTCAAGATGCCGATCATCGTCACCTGAGGGCCGGTACGCTCGAAGAGCTGGCCGATCATCCAGGGCAACACCATCCCGCCCAGGCTCGCGCCAGCGAAGAAGAAACTGGTGATTTGCCCGGTGATGGTCAGCCGCCGCTCGGCCAGCGACATGGTGGTGGGGAAGACAGAAGCCATCGAAAAACCCGTAAGCAACGTCCCGGCCCAAATCGCGGCTATCGAGCGCGGCCACAGCAATACCGTAGCAACGCCCACCAGACAGCCGAGCAAGTCGACCAGGAGGATGGTGCGCGGGCGGAATTTCACCGCAAGGGGGATGGCGACCAGCCGGCCCACCGTCAATGCGCCCCAGAACGCCGAGGTGAGGTAGGCGGCGTTGGCCCTGTCGCCCAACTGCATGGCCGTAGCGTAGGTGAAAATCCACCCACCGAAGCTGCTTTCCGCGCTCACATAGAAGAAGAAAAACGCCACAAATAACACTACCAGAAGCGGGGCATTGGGCTTGAGGACATCGCCCGGCTCTCCATTAGTACGCGATGCCGGGCTGCCCTGCGCGAGCAGCAACAGCGCGGCTGGCAACATGAGCATGGCTAACACCCAAAATGACCAGGCAATGTCGCCACCGAGCTCCGCCGCGCGTGCGATAACCAGCGGGGAGAGCGTCGCGCCCACGCCGAAGAAGAAATGCAGGCCGTTCATGTATGGCCCAACGGCATGACCATGAACCCACATAATCAGCGTATTGCCACCCACATCGAGCGTGCCCTGGGCTGCGCCTACCAGGAACCAGACGAACGCCAGCAAGAGCAGCCAGGGCACACCCGGAATCAACGCCAACAGCAACAGCTGCGCGATAAGCGCGGCAGCCATCACCGGATGGCCGCGCATCCGGTCGTAGAGCCGCCCGCCGAGCAGCGAGCCAAGCAGATAACCCAGAGAGCCGGTGGTAAAGAGCAGGCTGATGCCGCTCAGGTCGGTACCGGTGCGGGTAGCCAGTTCGGGCAATGTTGGCCCAAGCGCAGCTGTCACCAGACCAAGTGCAATGAAAGCAATGTAATAGGCAATACTTTTTTTCATGGTTAGTTCCGTTATTATGTAAGTTATGAAAAGCTATTTCATCAGAGCAAATCTGCGTTCACCTATCTCCTGAAACCCTCCGTACATTATAACCCATTTTATGACTCTGCTAAAAATGCTCCCGCAGTTACAGGTACAGGATTTATCTACCGTACATTTTTCAAGCGCATTCAGTTTTAGCCACGAATTAGCATGAGCTTTACGAATTTCTTATTGTTTTCGTGTTAATTCGAGTGAATTCGTGGCTAGAATCTACACGTGTACGGTAGCAAATACAGGATAAATTATTGGGAACTCGCGTGTACACAAACCCTTCTCCTTAGCAGCCTTGTCATTGACAAAAATTCTACTTCCTGTATACTGTATGACTGTGTAAATAATGCAGTCACAAATAAACAGGAGCGATTATGCCCAAAGGTTTTACAGATGAAGAAAAGATACACCTGCGCGCACGCTTATTAGAACAAAGCCAACAGCTCTTCGAAACTTACGGCCTACACAAGACCACGGTCGAGGATATAACACGCGCCGTAGGAATTTCAAAAGGCGCCTTCTATCTATTCTACGATTCCAAAGAGGCACTGTTCTTCGCTGTCTTGGAACATTTCGAGGAAGCGTATCGGACTTCGTTAATGGCATTTGCGCCCGACCCCAACAAATCACCGCGCGAGAATCTCTGGACATTGCTACGACTTGCGCTAACCGCCTGGCAGGAACATCCTTTCTTTCGTGGCTTCAAGCGCGAGGAGTACGAGATGCTGCTGCGCCGCCTACCGCCGGAAAGCATACAGGCACATCTGGAAGATGATGATACATTCGTGGCAGTTTTTATGGATAAGTGGCGTGAGCTAGGACTGAACATTGAGGGCGACCCCAAGGAAATTTCCGCGTTGATGAAGGCCCTCTTCTTCGTGGGACTACACAAAGACGATTTCGGGCCAGAGGCTTACCCGCATGTGTTAGATTTGTTGCTGAATATGGTTGTAGGGTATTTGTTGAAGGATTGAGGCCCTATCAGCCTTGTCATTGTGAGCCACGTCTCTCAACTATGAACAAGATTGCGCCGTTCGCGTGCGAACGGATGCCGCAAACAGCGCGCAATAACAAATAAAGTTGGGGCCTGAGCAGTTACGGATAAACTTACTTACCAGAGGTAAAAATATGATTCAGGTCAACGATTTATACTTCACGTATGCAAAAAGCACAGAGCCGGCCATCAAGGGGCTACACTTCAACATCGAGCGCGGTGAAATTTTCGGCTTTCTAGGGCCAAGCGGAGCAGGAAAATCCACCACGCAAAAAATCCTCATCGGCTTGCTGCGGGGCTATGCAGGCAATATCACAGTGTTCGACAAACCGCTGGCCCAGTGGGGCGCAGATTATTACGAGCGCGTAGGCGTGTCATTCGAGTTGCCTAACCATTACCTCAAACTCACGGCGCTGGAGAACCTGACGTACTTCGGAGCATTGTACGGCGGCGCGAAGCAGTCGCCCCAAGAACTGTTGGCGCTGGTGGGACTGGAAGAAAACGGGGCTGTGCCAGTAGGGCAGTATTCCAAAGGGATGAAAAACCGGCTCAACGTAGTGCGCGCCCTGCTACACGACCCAGAGCTCTTGTTCTTCGATGAACCCACCTCAGGTCTCGATCCCGTCAATGCACGCAAAATCAAAGAGCTAATTCTAGCGCAAAAGGCAACCGGCAAAACCGTGTTCCTCACCACGCACAACATGGCCGTCGCCGATGAGTTATGCGACCGGGTGGCCTTCATCGTGGATGGCGAGATCCGCTTGATTGACACGCCGCGCGAGCTAAAGCTGCACTATGGCGAGCGGCGCGTGCGAGTCGAATACGGCGTCAACGGCAATCGGGCGCACCGCGATTTCGCACTCGAAACCCTGGGCCAAGATACTGCCTTCCTGGAAGTGTTACGCGCGGGTACAGTCCAGACTATCCACACGCAAGAGGCTACTTTGGAAGATATTTTCATCCGCGTGACAGGGAGGGCGTTGGCATGAAGCGCCTGGCAGCACGACTATTGGCTACGATGAGGTGCGACGTGCGCCTGCAATTTCGCAACGGCTTCTACTACGCGGCAGCATTCGTGGCGACGCTGTGGATCATACTGCTGCGCCAATTCCCAGCGCTCGATCTATCCGAGCTGTTGCCAGGGCTTGTGGTCGCCAATATGCTCATCAACACCTTCTACTTCATCGGCGGGCTGGTGCTACTGGAAAAAGGCGAAGGGACGTTGCAAGCACAGGTGGTCACCCCCTTACGAACGAGTGAGTATCTAGCCGCGAAAGTGCTCACGCTAGCGCTACTCTCACTGGCGGAGGCGCTGCTGATTGTGGCCTTCACCTATGGGCTGCGCTTCAACATACTCTGGTTTACGGTAGGCATCGCGGCAGTCGCGACGCTATTCAGCCTGTACGGGTTCGCCGTCGTGGCGCGTTACGAAGAAATCAACACCTACTTAATCCCTTCGATGGCCTACACCTCGGTATTACTCCTGCCATTGGTGGATTATTTCAAACTGTGGCAGAGTCCGCTATTCTACCTGCACCCGGCGCAAGCCCCCCTGCTACTGGTGCAAGCGGCATTCCAACCCCTTGCCCCCTGGCAAATCATCTACGGTGTGAGCTATACGACACTGTGGATCGGAGTTTTCTACATCGCCAGCCAGCGCGCATTTGACCGTCACATCGTTGTGCGGGCGGGATAGGAGGAAAGATGAACGCAATTCAAATAGTGCAAGCCTTAGGCCCAATTGATATACGTAGTGTGCGACGTGATTCGTTACTGCGGGGCATAATAGCCGTACCGATTTTGATGGTGGCCGGCGTGCGCTGGCTAATCCCATTCCTGGGGGAGCGGATTTCAATGCTGACCGGCTTCGATATCACAGCATACTATCCCTTGCTAGCCAGTCTGTTGATCATGATACTACCGCTTCTATTTGGGGCCGTGATCGGCTTTCTGCTATTAGATGAGCGCGACGCACGCACACTGCTGGCACTCCAGGTTACACCGCTTGCATTGCGCGGCTATCTTGCCTATCGCATCACCATGCCAGTTATCATCAGTATCTTGCTGGCAATCACGATCTTGCCGCTCACGGGGCTGGTCTCACTGGGGTTTGGCGCATTGCTGGTGGTCAGCATCGTCGCCGCGCCATTTGCGCCGCTGTTGGCCGTCGCACTCGCGGTGCTGGCCGAAAACAAAGTGCAAGGCTTCGCCATCATGAAGGGCAACGGCGTAATCCTACTGCCACCGCTAATTGCATACTTCGTCCACGGGCCATGGCAACTACTGTTCGGCCTTGCCCCCACCTACTGGCCGGTCAAAGTCTTCTGGGCGTTCCAAGAGAGCGATCCACTTGTGTGGGTCTACGCGACAGTAGGGCTGACATACCAGGCACTTTTGCTCTGGCTACTCCTACGCTGTTTCGATAAAGTAGCGAAGGAATAATAAGACAACAGGTTTGGCTTTTTATAATACGGGACAGTTCACAATAACAAGTAAGGCCTGCCCCAAAAAGTCACAAAAACACCCGGGAAGTGCATTCACTGGCATCTCTCTGACCATGCTCTTGATTCAATGTCATTAAATTAAGACCCGGCAGGTTTCGCAAAAATTGGGGTGGGTAGTATTTTACCGGTGAATAACGACGTTTTGTAGACTCAAGGCCTGGAAACCTGCCAGGTCTATACCCTAAACTTAATACATTGGCTCTTAATTGCCAGTCTCCTCAAATCAGCTTCCGCAGATACCAACGTCCGCTGGCAGCTTCGCGGATTTCCGTGGCTAACTCACCGGCAGTTGCATACCGCGTCGCGGGGTCTTTCGCCAGCGCCTGGCTGATGATCTCCCGCCACACCGGGCGCAAATCGGGCCGCACCAGTGAGATGTCCGGCACCGGCTCGGTGAGATGCGCCCGCGCGGTGGTCAGGGAAGAATGCGCCTGATACGGCAGACACCGCGCCAGTGCATAATACAGCACCACCCCCAGCGCGTAAACATCGCTACGCCCATCTATCGCCTCGGCGCGCACCTGCTCTGGACTCATATATTCAGGCGTACCTACCAGCAGCCCGGACTCGCCATCCTCTTCCACCGTGCGTTCCAGAAACTTCGCCAGCCCAAAATCGGCAAGGTACGCCTCGCCATCGGCATCAAAGAGGATATTGGACGGCTTGACATCCCGATGAACGATGCCGCGCTTGTGGGCCACATCCAACCCCGCCGCGACCCGCTCGATGATATGCGCCAGTTCGGGTAGCGCCAGCGGCCCGGCGCGCAATTTATCCTCCAACGAACCGCCCGCCATGTAACGCATGACGAAATAGGGTTGCGCGCCATACCAGCCAAAATCGAATATCGGCGCAATGGTGGGGGCTTCCAGGGCGGCGATGGCTTCAGCCTCCCGCTGGAAGTATTCCTGGTGCAAATCATCCGCTGCCAGGCTGTACGAGAGCACTTTGAGCGCCACCTGGCGGCGCATATAAGGATCATGCGCCAGAAAGACCGTTGCCATGCCCCCCTGCCCCAACTCCTGGATGATTTCGTAACGGCCAATTGTGTTCATGATAGGCTCCTGATTTGCACTTCACTACCCCTCCACCCGCTGCATCCGGCGCGTAAGCACGCCCAGCCCCGCGCCGAGCAGCAGCATCAGCGCGACCAAAATCGCCAACATACCGGCAACGTCGCTCAAGCCCGCGCCTTTCTGGGCGATGTCCGTCACCGGCTGGATGATGTAGTAGGTGGGGAACAGCTGCCCGATCCACTGCGGGACTTCCGGGAACATGCTAATCAACGCGGGCGCGTAGAGCAAAATGCCCACAGATTTGATGGTGGCAAAGAGCGTGTTGATGTCTTTGACGAGTATCCCCAGCAGCACCCCAAACTCCGCTGCGAAGGCGGCCCCCAACGCCAGCACGCCGACGAGCAAGAGCGGTTCACCGCCAAAAGCCCGATTCAGGGCCAGGGTGAGCCATCCCATGAACACGCTAATCAACACGCCCATCACGCCTTTGGCGACGTAGATTTCGCTCATCGTAGCCGGTGTGACGGCGAGCGCGGTGAGCGTGCGCTTCTGCTTCTCCAGCACCAGGGATGACGCCGGCAGCATCGTGCCGCCCAGCATGATGCTCATCAGCACGACGAAGGGCAGCAGCCGTTGCTCCCAGGGCAGGGTGGAGGCTTCGCCCAGCACGACGCTGGTGATGTCTACGGGCGAGGTCTGCCCGGCGATGTCGCGCAGCCACACGGCCACCGCCGCAACGATGGCAGCGCGATGCTTGATGAGGCTCTCGCCCCAGACGTACACCGTCAACGCCGCCGTGCCGCCGCTGGTGATTTGCGCATCGAAGTTCGCAGGCAGCACCAGCCCCACATCCACCGCGCCAGATTCAGCGGCGGCTTTGAGCGCGGCCTCGGTGGAATAGGTCTTCACCACGAGCGCGTCCAGTGCCAGCGCGGCTTGCGTCACCCGCGAAGCGCCGGCATCGGCCAGCCCCAGGCGCGGTTGACCGGAAAAGAGCGCGCCGAAGAGCAATGTGAGCACCGCCGTCATCACCAGCGGCACAACTACGGCGAAGATGAACATGAAATTCTTAGGGCCTTGCCCTAATTCTTTGAACAGCAATACAGCGATGCGTTTAAGATTCATGGTACACTCCTGCTAACAACAGAAGATTCACCACGGAGGCGCAGAGAACACAGAGATTTTTTTGATTTCTCTGTTCCCTCTGCGTCTCTGTGGTGAAATCCGAAGGTCTATCGGAATTTACGTTGGAGCACTGCAATCCCGGCGGCCATCAAGACCGCCGCCGCGACCACGAGCGCGAGCAGATTCCCGATCACATCCCCCCACCCGGCGGCGTGATTCATCACCCGGTAGACGGTATCCACCAAGTAGTATGAAGGAATCGCCTTGACCCACTGGGTTGTCAGGCCGGGGATCAGCACACTGAACGAAGGCAGCGCGAGCAGCAGCATCCCCAGAACGCCCCACCCCATCACGGACATCAGATCCTTGCCCACCGAGGCGATGAGGAACGCCACGCCCGTGACCATCACCGCGCCCAGCAGCAGCGCCGTTGCGATCAACACCGGCTGTGTGCGAAACCCGCCGGTAATCAACATCAGCAGACTGGCCTGCGCGAAGGCGAACCCCGTCCCGAAAATCCCTTTGGCCGCGAACAGGCCACCCAGCGTGAGCGGCGTCACCAGCAAGGCGCGCAGCGTGCCGCTTTCGATCTCCGTGCTGATGAGGCTCGCCAGCCCCAGGCACTCTATCATCAGGATAAAGACCGTAAGCAGGGGCAGCATCCGCTGGCGGGGGGCGATCTGCTGCCCGGCCATATCCGGCCCTAGCGTGACCTCCGTCGCTGCGATGTCGAGCGTTTGCCCACTCAGCGCAAAACCGAACTCGTCCAACACCATCGCGTAGATGCCATCGAAGTCCGGCGGCAGCTCCGGCGAGAGGTACAATGTCACCGGCAGGCGCTCCCCCGCACGCAACCGCGCCAGCGTGTCATCGGGGAACGCATAGCCCGCCGGAATCTCGCCATCCAGCACCGCCTGCCGGAGCGCGGCCTCAGACTCAGCGCGGTAGAAGACCACTTCCTCATCGGCCAGCAACGCTTCCAGCGCGGGCGGCATCTGCGCCATGTAGATACCCAGTTCCAGCGTCTCATCTACCGTCGTGGGCAGCAGGAAGAACATGATGGTATACGCCACCAGCCCCAGCACCGTCACCAGCGCAAAAAAGCGATTGGCAAAGTAGACTTTGAGATCTTTGCGCAGCAGCGCGAGCAACATCCGCGCGTTCATGCCAGCCCTCGCCCCGTGATGCGCACGAAGATATCCTCCAACGTGGCTTCGGTACTGTGCAGCGTGATCACTTGCTCGCCCGCGAACATCTTTTGGATTTCCTCAGCCGTCTCCGGGCGGTCGAGAAGGATTTCGCGCACCTCCAGGCCGCCATCAGGCCGGGCGATCTGGGCGCGCACCATGCGCTTGCCATGCGCCTGCTTGAGCGCGTGCGGCGTATCCAGCGCCACAATTTTGCCACGCTCGATAAAGGCCACCCGGTTACAGAGGATGTCCGCTTCGTGCATATCGTGCGTGGTGAGGAAGATGGTCGCGCCGCGTTCACGCTCCTCCAGAATCAGCGCGCGGATCGCCTGCGCCGACGTGGGATCGAGGCCCTCGGTGGGTTCATCGAGGAACAGAATTTTGGGATGGTTCACCAGCGCGCGCGCAATCATCAACCGCTGCTTCATCCCCTTCGAGTACCGCTCGACCTTGTCCGTGCCGCGCCCATCGAGGCCCACGCGCTTGAGCAACGCGCCCGCGTCGAAATCCCGCGCGCCGAAGAGGCGAGCGAAGAGCGTGAGATTCTCCACACCGCTCATCTCTTCATACAGGTTAGTGACCTCGAAACAGATGCCGATCTGCGCCTGCACCTGCTTGGGCTGCCGGGCCACATCCAGGCCCAGCAGCGTGGCGCGGCCAGCTTGCGGGCGCAGCTGCCCCGTGAGCATCTTCACCGTGGTGGATTTGCCCGCGCCGTTCGGCCCTAGAAAGCCCAGAATTTCCCCTTCATCCATACAAAAGTTGATGTGATCCACAGCCAGATTTTGGCCGTAGCTGTACGTCAAATCTTCAACGAGAATCGCCGGTTGCGTCATAGATAGCTCCTTTTCCCGATTTCCCAGAGCCTATTCTGGCACAAATCGCCGGATTATCAAGCCTCAAAACAAATTGGCAATGTTGGCTATCAGAAACGCGCGGATAACAAATGAAACATTTTAGATTAGTTGTTGCCTCCCAAAAAGAGCATTATAATAACCCTGCTGTTGGAAGTAAGGTCGAGTTTCAATCTAAACGAAAAGGAGGCAACCCGTGTCCAAGAATAAGTTCTCTCAAATAGTGTGGATTGCGCTGGCATGCGTGATATTTGGCGGAGCCATTGCAATCACGATCTACAGCAATGCGCGCGCGCATAATGGCGTTGACTTTAGCAGCAGCGAAGTGCAAATAATAGAACGGCCAGAAAAAATCTTCGCAGTAGGAATCTCGGCTCAAGCCCCCGCAGGCACTGACATCCGGCAATCCGTGGCAAGTGAGACTATCGGATTGCAAGTTGAAGATGTGATATTGGAGCGTTACAGCCTGCATCCCAACGGGGAAACATACGCGCTGGCCTTACACTTCTCCCCCACCGCAGAAGTGGATTTGCGGCGCACAGTCATGGGGATTCAGCTCCGGGGCCGCACAACCGGCGTCGGGTTGTTCACTATGGGCGGGTCACTGGGAGCATTTTTGGACGAGCCAACGCGCCAGGCGCCTTTTACCCTCTGGGTGAACTTTGATGCGGTTGATCAGGCAGCAATGGAGCGGCTCAACGGAAAAGACCTGGCTCTGGATGCCGCCGACCCATTGATCGAGATTTATCTTAGCCCCCGCGATCAAGGCCTGACCTACGCTGGTGATGATGGCAAAACTGACATGGCTTCGCCGTTCATTACTATTACTGATATTCACCCCTTCGGGAGAGAATAGCTCAAACAGCACAAACAAAACGGGCAGTAAATGTACCAGGTGCATTTACCGCAAAAGCACGGCACTGGCGACGCTGGCCGCGCGTCTTCGGCGTACGCTTCATCGCTCTACGGCAGCGTCGGGACGTGGCAGCTCCGCCGCGCCGAGTGGAAGTACCAGGGGAATCCACTCAAGCGGTGGTTGGAGAGGCGTGAAGAGAGACAAAGGAAACCCCCTATTCTCTGGCGGCAGGGAATAGGGGGTGTGCTTTGGTGTGGAGGGGCTAACGTAAGCATCACCCGCCGCCCAGGCTGCGACGAACGGCGCTCGCGCCCCGAAGAGCGATGACCACGCGAAAGTAGCCTTGGAACTCGCGGCGTATGGGCGGTCGGGTGCATGCAGTGTTAGCCTGCCCCTAACATTTTATCCTGATAGAATTATCAAGGGTATCCTCTGAAGTGTTAGCCAAACCCTCTGTGTATAGGTTCTGGACATTGGAACAAGGAAAGATAGAGGCTCTCTGGTTGCTAGATTGTTCGATTGTCATACGTCCACCCCAACTCAACATTCGGGTAATCCTCGATGACCATACCGGCAACATGCCGCCGTGATTTGACCATCGATCCGTCTGGCCGCACGATACACGCTGATAACGGCGAATAGCGGGTTGATGAGTTACTGGCAGAAATCCACATCTGATGATCAGCCGCACGGACGATGAGTATGGCACGCATCAGATCTTTGATACTGGTGACGTGACGATTGCCTGCATTATGAAAGGAATGGAACAGAAGCCTCACGCCCCTATTTCGATAGACCTCGTAGAGGGCCGGATAGCAGTTATCGTAGCAGATCAAAAACCCACACGTCACTCCGTTGATGTGGATGACCAATGGTTCATGCCCAGGGCTGTAATAATCCTTTTCCCGACGATATAGCCGTTGTTTGTCATAACTTCCAACGATCACGCCAGTGTTCGAAATCACATGCACACAATTCCGTGGCAATTGGCCGTCGATCTGGCGTGTTGACCCTAAGATCACCCACAGATTGAGTGATCCTGCGAGTGCACAAATGGTCCGCGTGTGATAATCGAGAAGATTCCAAGCGTAGTTGTTGAACGATTCAATGTGTGTCGGCCCATATCCTGAAAGGGCTGTCTCAGGAAAGTGAATCACGTGAACCCCGCTCGTCGCCGCTTCCTGCATCTGTACCCGGATGTATCGTCCATTACGAGCAATATTGCCGGAAACAGGGAATTGCGATGCTGCTATTCGAAGCAATGGTGTCATAATATCCCAATCTCACCGCGAGGCAGGCTAACGACCTGGGCGTAACCCGCCGCGCCGACTGCGTGGAAATCACTTTCGCTAAAAATCTAGCTGCAAAGCGCGTTTCGCCGCCGCTAGCACGCGCGCCAGCGCGGTCGGGTTGACGCCCTTGTTAGGCGGCTCGACTTGGTATGTAACTACTCTATACCACTAACTGGCTATTCATTTGCTGGCATCAGCGCGATATCAAACGGCGTCGTAACACCATCTCTCACTGTAACCTCTGAAGTAAGTGTGCCCACACCTGTTTTCGTTGCTGTTATTCGGTGCTCTCCTACTGGCACATCCGAAACCTCATAGTTGCCATCTTCATCAGTTAGCACCGATATGCCCGCGACCTCAACTGTAGCGGACTTGATTGGTACCCCATCAGCATCCACAACTCTTCCACTTATACTGCCCGTTGTTGTCCCACACGAACTGAGTACAACAAGCATCACAACAAGTACGCCAACCAATACATATATTCTCTTCATAATCCTCCCCATTTCGTTGTTTCTTTACTCTCAGCAACATTTGTCTTGCGCCGCCTAACGGCCGGGGTTCAGGCGCGCGGCGGGTGCGGCGTAGTACCTTCAATAGCAAACCTGTTTGTGCGCGTGGCTCCTGCGCTGGAAGGCGGCGAAGCCGCGTCGCCTGCAACCGATGTTGGGCGGCTTTTACCTACGTAACCAAACCATTAAAACTGCCAAGATGCCAAGTAAAATAGTTGCTGAGACATAGTTGGCGGCAAATACTCTTTTTGTAAACTTTGGTATCTCTGCTTCAGGGGGTTTGTTCCAACGGACTGGAAATAGTATCATTTCGCCAGTAGGGTCAAAATATCCTTTATCAAAACAGTGCATTATCTGTTCCATTTTCAGGATTACTTGCCCATTTTCTCCTTGCCACCGGCGAGTTCTCTGTTGCCAAATGACAGAAAACATAACGAATGCAATCAGGGCTATTGAGACAACTAATTTGCTTCCGAATTGAGATGCCCATATAGGGTCTTTTGATGGTTCGACAATTAGTAATGCTCCAATTAAAGCCATAAGTATACCGCTTGTCCAACTAAAAATCTTGTCTTGGCGGTCTCTCAAAAAATTTACTTCTTCTTTAATTTGATTATTGAGGTGAAGAAGCAAGTTCAACTTTTCTGTTTCACCTAAATTTTCCATTAAGATATTTCCTCTCGAGACATTGCCAGTTTTTCAAAACCGTTTTTTATTTCAAGCGAGAGCATTTCTATTGCACCCATTGGTGTAGCGGCGTCATTTGTTCCTAATCGCTCTAATGCCTGTGCAACTTTGTTAAGCGCATGAGCAATAGCGAAAAGTCCGTCAACAACATTGGCACTTTCAAAATTGCTGTCAGATTCATTTGGCGAAACAAGAGTCTCTAAAATTGCTTCTGCTACTTGGTCTTTTGTAGTCACTGTATTTTCCTTTCTGGGCTTGCCGCCCAACTATGTATTATACGGAAACTTTTTCGTATAAGCCCCTGATCCAATTTCCGTAAAATGTGCTCCTGTGTGGTCTTATCCAGAATTTTTTCCGTATAATATCCCTACTGTGGTACTTGGGCGGAATATTGTGGTGTGCGAAAATACCGACTGAATGCACTGGATTCTCTACAAATTATAAGCGCACTTTGCAACCGTGTCAATTTGCGTAAACTTTCCAAGTATATGCATTTTAGCGCATCTAGCAGCAACTTCTTCTTTACGCAGTACGATTTACGCAGTACGCTGTATCCACCCACATTTGTCTCTCTCCCAAAACAGACTACAATCCACCTTGAGGTAACGATGCCCAAAGTGCTGGTAATCCACACCAAACTAACCCCGCCCCGCCTGCCCCGGCGCGTGCTCCAACGCCCGCGCCTGACCACGCGCCTGCTGGAGGCGCTCGACTATCGTCTCACCATCCTCCAGGCGGGGACAGGCTACGGCAAGAGCACGGCGCTGGCTGCGCGTCTTCGGCATACGCTTCATCGCTCTACGGCATCGTCGGGACATGGCAGCTCCGCCGCGCGGGGTGGAGGTACGAGGGGAATCCACTCAAGCGGTGGGTGGGGAAACAGCGTGAAACGTGAAACGTGATGCGTGAAGAGAGAAGTGCGTTTTTGTAAAAGCACCGCCCCCTATTTCCTGGGACGGGAATAGGGGGCGGTGGGGTAGAAATAGATGATAATGGCAGAGTCTATGTCCATGCAAGAGAACGATCCCTGGCGCAGAAGAAGAAAGGCCACTACAAAATAGACAAAATCCTACTTACTCTTTCGGATAAGCCATCTCAAGAGGATTCTGCCTGCCAAAACAAGCCATAGCAGCAGGTTGCCCTCGCGGCAACCGCAAAGCATCAACCAACTCACCTATTGCACGCAAAAACGCTGGTGATAGTTGAATATAATTTTGACCGTCAATCTTAGTGTACCAAGGCCCACCAGCATACATAAAATTCGAGCTGTTAGTCACCAACTCCAGGTTTGTACCATCCTCGAAGCCTATATAAACAGTCCAGTCTGGCATATTGTCATCGCACGGTTGTAAAGTAAACTGAGACTCGACAGGTACTAAGTCAGTTAAGGCAAGAGAAAGCGATTGAACCACGCTTGCCTCCACAGTCAAATTCAAATCGCTCAATATCTGAACATTATAATCCACTGGGTCTTCTAGCATTTCCCACCCTCCATAGTCATCATTAACCTGAATTACGGTGAGGCGTTGTTCTGCTGATAACACAGTGTCCGGTAGAGGTTCTTCACCAAAATACCAATAAGCTACAGTTATGTAAGGAATGGTATTAGCATCCGCTATTCTAGCTGTATAACTCACAGGAACACCCATCCCCCCCCACCAATAGTCTATCTGAACTTCAACAATTGCCCGCTGTACGAAGGGAGGAGTTTCAACTAGAGGTAGTGCAGAGAAATAGGTAGAGAAGAGGGGTTCTACCAATGCAAACCCCGGATTACGCACAACTGCTTGAGCATAAGCCCGTGTGGCAGCTTCAGGTAAAGACTCACGAGATTGTGTGCGTTTTGCATAAATAGTCGCAAGCACAGCCCAATCACACGCTGATACCAAATCATAGGCACCGGGTAACTCTTCTATTTTTATCCGCTGTGGATACCGCTGTTCAGCGAGATCCTCTATGTTACAGGTCTGCACGGCCATGATTTGTTCTTCAGTAAGTGGAGTAAGCGGCCAGGGCTTAGGAAACAACTTTGCATACGATTCAATCTCTACTATAGGAATAGGCGTCCGAGTAGGAGGAAGTGTCAGCGCTGGAGTTGGTGTTAGAACAGGAATAGGCGTTTCTGTAACAGCAGCAACAACAGTAGAAGATTGCCTTACCGCAGATAATGTGGCCGGTCGTGGAGAAGCAGCTAATGCTTCATCAGTACCCTGTGTTTCAAAAGTTACATCTCCAATAGGGGAAGAACAAGCCGTCAGCAAGCAAATAATCAACATTATTGCCTTAGTGCTTATTTTCATAAAATCGCCTCGAGTCTGTAAACATTCGTGCATTCGTGTAAGTATTCGTGGACGGCCCGCAAACTATCGCACAGACCTTGCTCTTTTTCTGATTATACGCGCACCTGAATCCAGGGTCAAGCGCGCCATCGCTGTGGCGCGGGACGAGCAAAAGCCGTCCTCGAATTGGGTCACGAAACCACGAATTTGCCTTGTCTGGTAAATATTCGTGCATTCGTGTATACATTCGTGGACGGCCTCGCAAACTATCGCACAGACCATGCTCTTTTTCTGATTATACGCGCACTCGAATCCAGGGGCAAGCGTGCCATCGCTTTGGCGCGGGGAGGGGCAAAGGCCGTCCTCGAATTGGGCCACATAAGATGCTTCACAACGGTTGTCCCAATCCGGCCTCATATTCCTGGTCAACCTCAGTCAACAGTACATCGAGACGCCCCGCGTTTAAGTCTTTTTCAATCTGCTTATCCCACATTTGAGCCACATAATTCTCAAACCACGTCCTTAATTCACCAAAATCTGAGGGCGGTAGTTGCATGATCGCCATTTCTATTTCTTTGATGCTCATAGTATGTTGACCCTCCCTTATAATAAACCTTACTTATCGCTGCTTAACCCAGGCCAGCAGCTTTATCCACAACATTAGACATCCCATCATTACAGGGCTAGCCACAGTAGCAATCACGATAAAACTCACGTTAAGCTTCACACAGCGGGACATTATCCCTATAAGTAGCTGCTTCTCAGCGCCTTCATAATGTCCACATAAAGTTCTCAGGATACCATACACACAGGCTCCCATCACCAAAGCGACTAAAAAAACGCCTATCCCATTCGCAACGAATGAAGATGTGAACATTTCGTGCTTGACTTCCACCAAGATTACAATTCCAGCCAAAATAAGCACGACACGGAGGAAACGAGGAGCAAATACTGCACTCGCAACAACTGCAATAGCACACAACAAAGCTATCCCCAACATCCGAAGCAAAGCCAGGCCATACCATACAGTAGCTCGAGAGCATCCGTATTTCACGCAAGTCTTGTATAATTGCTTTTGCACTCACGTTCTCCAAAAACAGTGATAGCACACATTAGCCAGGCAGGTCTTCGCCGGTTGATTTGCGCTGTTGAAACGCCAACGCTTGGCGACTGATTTCCTCTCCGCTCAAATCCGCAAAAAGATTCTGTCGCCATTGAGTATAATCGAACTTTTCCCGTTGGATCAATGCAATGAACCGTTCCGCTTCCACCAGGCCCAAATAGCGGGACAGAATTTCAAATCCCAACACTTTAATCTCGACGTCCATTCTCGTTGTTCCAGCACAGAACTCCCAAAAGTCTCGATGTGAAACGCAATGGCCGACTTAACATCGGCTAACGCATCCTCGTAGGTATCCCCCTCACCGATAACCACACCGCGCAGGTCGAGAAGATAGGCCACATAGCCATCAGCATGTTTTTCTACCGCAATTTTGAACCACCTGAACATCTCATGCTCCTTTCAGTGTCCAACCCAACCGCTGCAAAAGTAGGCGATACCGTTTGAATGGTGTCTCTTCTCCTAATTATATGCGGACTTGAATCCAGGATCAAACGCGCCATCGCTTTGGCGCGGGGAGGGCAAAGGCCGTCGTCAATAGCAGACACACACGCCCCGCTCATAAGCGGGGCGTGTGTTTGTCGGAAATAGGACTACAAGGCCTCTGTGGAGGTTAGCGTTTCGGGCGGAGCGTTCAGCGCCTTAGCCAGCGCGGATAAAACGTCCAAAGGCGCTGCGCGCTCATTGGTCTCCAGCTGGGATAGATAGGAGAGCGTAATCCCTGCATTTGCGGCGAGCTCTTGTCGAGACAGGCCGCGATGTTGACGCCAGACCTGGATGGGGTTTTCTCCATCCAGGATAGCGTGTACGACTTCACTGGGAACCAGAGCTTCGTCTCCGCGCGCTATCGCTGCCTTCGACGTGTCATAATCTTGCACATCTTGCAACATTTGCCACTAACTCCACTTTTTCCCGAATGCGCTGCGCTATATTACGGGGCATCTTCAGCAAAGATTTGGCAGCCTGGGTCGTGTAGACAATCTTGTACATGCTTCTATAGTAACATAAGGTTGTTTAATTTTCAAGATGCACATTCATTGCTCTGGCGCGGGGAGGGGCAAAGGCCGTCCTCGAATTGGGCCACGAAACCACGAATTTGCCTTGTCTGGTAAATATTCGTGTATTCGTGTATACATTCGCGGACGGCCTGCACCCGCTGCCAGGTGCATCTATCTTGGCGATTGATGCGCCAACGCATAAAGCCGCAAGGCGGCGGTTAGCGATTGTTGGTAACGATCCCCTTGGGCTTTGAACCATTCCCATATTTCAGGTTCTACCTCAACCGTGATTTGGACTTTAGATTGGGGCATTCGCCAGTGCGCCGTGGCAAAAAACGCTTCGGTCAATGGGGGAATTTCAGAAGTATCAATCATGTCATCCGTTAGCGCGTCAAGTTCTTTCAAATTTGTTGCGGTACACATAATTGCTCCCTACACAAAAGCAGTGCGGAGTTATTTCCACTAACATAACCATTATATGCGAACTCGAATCCAGGGTCAAGCGCGCCATCGCTTTGGCGCGGGAAGGGCAAAGGCCGTCCTCGAATTGGGTCACGAAACACGAATGTATCCTGGCTGGCAAACATTCGGGGACGTACAAACCATCCACCCACAACCCCCATCAACAGACAACGTAGCCGCGTCACCGCCCAGCGAATGAATTCGCTGGCTGCTATACAAAGTCGGCTCATGAAAATTAAAAAAATAAACCGGAAATAAAACCATTTGCAAGAATCACTCTTTAAAAATTTACAAATTGAGAATTTTGCCCCACCCCCTTGCCCCCTCCCCACGCC
>CAZDDI010000038.1:0-41144 GCA_964504195.1 uncultured Anaerolineales bacterium | reverse complement strand
CAGCCGGTTTTTGGCTGGTGGAGTATTCTTTGTTAAGGTGCAAAAGTCGAGTTATAACTTTATTCCCAATTGTGTCTATGTACATGCGTTGGCGCGGCACTCCATACTTGTTGGGCTGGTTACTCACAGTGTTAATTTTTGAGGTTCCCTATCTTTTGCTGGCTTATTTTGTCAAACCGCTCCCTGACCGTTCAAATTTGGGGTGGTTTGGCGGCTGGGTTAATAATCCCTTTAGAGTTTCGGATAATCTAAACCGGTTTCTGCTGGTACTTTTGCTGGTGTTATTTCCGGGGAGGTTGCTAAGCATTGGGTTAGCGGATTTTGTGCGGGTTTTCTTGCCAAAAAGTCTGAAATTCTTTTAGCGAAGCAGGCTTTAGGGCCTATCCGGAAATGCGCTCGATGCTGCTTGAGCTTGCTGAAACTAGGGTCGGTGTTTGCCTGCTTGGCGCGACGGCGGAATTTCTGAATGCGCCGTGGCTTGCGCTTCCCTAGAGCGGCTGAAGTCACTTTTATAGCTATCTATCATGCCCCGCTTGATCTTCGCTTGTGTCACGTTTTTCTTACTTGGGAGGGGCGCGGTCGGAGACCGGCCCTAGCACGCTTTGGTCGATCTCTGCCCGCGCCAGTTTTCGTTCCATAACTGAAATGAAACACACCCAAATCAATCACGGTTTAATCAGCTCTGCTTTGCGCGTCGTGCCGTCTTGAAATTTGGCTAAAATCGAGTATAACACTTGCGGGATACCTTTGTGATGGGGGAGAGGATGTTATTGCAGGAGTTGTTCACCAGTTTGCCGGTTTTTGTCGAAGATATACCCGCCGGAGTGTATGTTGCTGGCGTGAGCGATGATTCACGCCAGGTGCGGCCTGGCTATGTGTTCGTGGCAATCCCTGGGCTTACAGTGGATGGGCACAATTACATCCCTCAGGCGGTAGCAGCGGGCGCGCTTGCTGTGGTGGGCGAGCGTCCATTGCCTGCGCCATTGCCTGTGCCGTATGCCATCGTTCCGGATGCGCGGGAGACGTTGGGCTGGCTGCACGCGGCGTTGCAAGGCTTCCCTGCGCGCCGGATGACACTCATTGGCATCACTGGTACCGATGGCAAAACCACGACCACCAACCTGCTCTATGCGATTCTGCGCGCTGCGGGGATCAAGGCCGGCATGGTCAGTACGGTCAATGCGCAAATTGGTGATGAAAGTTACGATACGGGCTTGCACACCACTACTCCGCACGCGGATGCGATGCAGGGCTACCTCGCGCGGATGGTGCAGGCCGGGGCCACTCACGCAGTGTTGGAGACTACCTCGCATGGGCTGGTGCAGCAACGTCTCGCCGGGTGCGATTTTGATGTGGCGGTGATTACCAACCTTACGCACGAGCACCTTGATTATCACGGTTCCTGGGAGGCCTACCGTGAGGCCAAGTCGCAGCTCTTTCGCGGGTTGGCGGCCTCTGCGCGCAAGCCCGGCGTATCCAAAGTGGCCGTGCTGAATGCAGACGATCCCGGCTCCTATGAGTATTTGCGGGCGATAGCTGTGGAGCAACAGTACACCTACGGTGTGGAGCGTGAGGATGTGGATGTGACAGCGCAGGACGTGCGGCATACCCCGCAAGGGCTACGGTTCATTCTGGAGGGTGGCTGGGGGGAGCTGGAAATCGTCTCACCACTGGTGGGCGATTACAATGTGAGCAATATCCTCGCTGCGGCGACAACGGCATTGGCGCTGGACGTATCCCCGGCGGCGGTGCGCGATGGTGTCGCTGCGGTGACTGGGGTTCCGGGCCGCATGGAGCGTATTGACGAGGGCCAAGACTTTACAGCTATCGTGGATTTTGCCCATACGCCTAACGCGCTTCAGCGGGTGCTTCAGGCGGCTCGCCGCTTAGCGGCTCCTGGCGGGCGCGTCATCACTGTTTTTGGATGTGCAGGCTTGCGTGATCGGCAAAAGCGGCGTATGATGGGGGAGGTGGCGGCGGCGCTGGCCGACGTGACCGTGATTACGGCGGAAGACCCGCGCACGGAATCGCTCGCAGCGATTATGGCGGAGACGGCGCAAGCTCTGGAAGATGGTGGTCGCCACGAGGGAGAGAGCTTCTGGCGTGTTCCTGATCGCGGCAAGGCCCTGCTCCACGCAGCGCGGTTGGCACGCGCCGGGGATGTTGTCATCACCTGTGGCAAAGGCCATGAGCAGAGCATGTGCTTTGGCACGGAAGAATACCCCTGGGATGATCGGACGGCGCTGCGGCAGGCCTTGCGCGGTGAGTTTTTGGCGACTCTGCCTACAGCGGCGCAAGAGGAACACTCTGTATGACTGAAATAGCCCTGGTTCACGATTGGCTCAATCAACACGGCGGTGCTGAGCGCGTTTTGGAGCAGCTCATGGTCGCGTTTCCTGGGTCACCACTCTATACCAGCATCTATTGGGCCGATGGGCTGCCTGCGGCGTATCGCGCCTGGGATATTCGCCCGTCTTGGCTCAATCTTTTGCCGGGTATCCATCGTCATCACCAATGGTATTTTCCCCTGTACGCCATGATGTTTGCCAACCTCAACCTGGGCAACCAGGGTTACGAATTGGTGTTGAGCAACAAGAGCGGCTTTTCCCACGGTGTACGCACCGGAGAGACGCCGCACCTCTGCTATTGTCTGACTCCTACCCGCTATGTGTGGGACTATGAGGCGTACACGGCGCGCGAAAATATCGCTCCGATCATCAAAAGCGGACTTAAGCCGTTGGTGTCACTGTTACGCCGGTGGGATTATACCGTGGCGCAACGCCCCACGTTGCAGTTCGTTGCCATTTCCACTGAAGTGCAACAGCGTATTCGGACGCATTACGGGCGCGATGCAAAGATCATTCATCCGCCAGTGGATGTAAGCCGTTATTATCCCTCGCGGCGGCATGATGACTATTATATGATTATTTCGCGGCTTGCGCCGTACAAGCGTATTGATTTGGCGGTGCAAGCCTTCACCCGTTTAGGCTTGCCGCTATTGATCGCCGGTGATGGGCGCGACCGTAAGGCGCTGGAAGCTATGGCTGGGCCAACCATCACGTTTTTGGGCCGCGTTCCCGATGAAGACCTGATCGGCCTCTTGCCCCGTTGCCGTGCGCTTATCTTCCCCGGCTGCGAGGATTTTGGGCTAACGCCGGTGGAAGCACAAGCCGCTGGGCGTCCCGTCATTGCCTATGGCGCGGGGGGGGCGCTCGACTCGGTGGTAGAGGGAATTACGGGGACGTTCTTCCGCGAGCCGACGGTAGAATCGCTCATGGAAGCGGTGCAGACGTTCGACGCGCGTAGCATAGACCCGGCGGCCTGTCGCGCTAACGCTGAGCGGTTCGGTGTGGAGCGCTTCAAGCGGGAGCTGCTGACGACGATAGATTTGTTGTTGGCGAAGTAGCCAGGCGAAGTGAAATGTGGTCAGACAAAAAAGCGTGCTGAGATTTTCATGATCTCAGCGCGCTGTGCGTTCTTAGCGGTGGAATCTAAGATTCAGGGCAGAAAAACCACCTGCATTTCGGGTAATTTCGTCCACCAGGGCAATTGCCCGTAGGATTCGATAACCTCTTCTTCCGGGTAGAGCTCTACCATACATTCGTACCAGCTTAGCCCCTCGGTTTTCTGGAAGTGCCACCACTCAATATCGAAGTATGAATTGCGCCAGTTCGAGAGTGCGTTGCGGCGTTCCCAACCGTAATCGGCGGCGATGGTGGTGAAATCCACATAGTAGCCACTGGGAATCTCCGCACGCAGTTCGCCGCCCAGCGCGGTCGCCAGGCCGCCTTTGGAGCGCGCGCTCAAGTCCCAGGGCGTTCGGCGCAACGGCTCGCCCATGCTACCATCCTGGCGCGCAGCCTGGATGTAGACGCGCCAGAATGTCACCCCGCTGATGTCCTCCCGTACCAGCTCAATGCGCCGATCCGTGAGAAAACCCTGGTTGATGTCTACCGCGCGCCCGCAGACGTGCCATGAGATGCGTCCCTGTCCCGGTCGCGGTGTGTGGTTCATCGTGCGCCACGAATCTCCCAGAATAGCCAGATAATCCCACCCGGTTTCTTCTTCCACACGGCGGCGCATAGCATTGTAGCTGTCGTTTACGCGATCACTCAACTGTTCGGCGCGGTCGCTGCGGTTCACGTTGGGTAAATTGACCAGCTGATAGGTGTCGTCAGGCTTTTTGCCGAGGAACAATTCAGTGTAGAGCGGTGGATCCGGCTCGGTCATGCGCGCTTCCAACCGGGCGATTAGATCGGGGGCCAGCGTCGTGGAAGTCCAGCTGGGCGAATCCATCCAGTCGGTGGAGCTGTAGCCCTCTTGCGCCATGGCCCACCCGGTGGCGCTGGCTGCAATCAGCCGCGAGGTCATACCCTGGCGCAACACATAAGCTAGCGCCGTGCCATCTGGGGACCAGGTAGGGCTGCCGCCGATTCCAAACGGCATCGAGCGCAGCTCGCCGGAAGCGGCCACGTCGGGAGAAAACGGCAACATACGGATGTATTCGTCACCCGGATTGCCGGAGCTGTAAACGATGTAATCCCCGTCCGGCGACCAGGCGGCGTTGTCCTCGTTCTGTTCGGGTGTGTTAGTGAGATTAACGACAAGGTCCTCACCGCCATCAAGTGGGAAGATGTAGATATCCTGGTTGCCGTTGCGGAACGAAGTAAAGGCGATATGGCGTCCATCCGGCGACCAGGCGGGTGAGTAATTGGGCGCAGGGTGGGTGGTAAGCCGGTGGCGTTGTTGTCCATCAATGCTGATGATGTAGATGTCGAGATTGTCCTCGTGGTAGTATTCATAGGCCAGCCAGAGGCTGTCCGGCGACCAGGATGGCCCGCCCACAAAGCCGGGATCGCGCGTGATGCGTTGAATGGCACCCGAGGTTGCATCGAATAGATAGAGGTCCCAGCTATTAGAGCGGCGCGAAGTGAAAGCCAACCAGCGGCCATCGGGCGACCAGGCCGGATCGCGGTCTTCGGCGGGATCATATGTGAGGCGGAGCAATTTACCGTCGCTTTGCGAGATTGCGTAGATGTCAGTATTGCCGTTGTGACGCATAGCGAAGGCCAGCGTTCCGCCGCTGCCTATTGGGGTGGGGGTGATGGCTGGGGCGGCGGGTGCATGGCCTGGCGTGGGGGTAAGTACGATGTACTGTATTTGGGCTTCGCTGCCGATAACGACTGGCGTCTCGGTGCGTAATGCTATTGCAACCATGCCTCCTAGTAATAACAGCCAAAACAGCGGCGGCAAGGCCACCCGGCGCGGTTGCAATAAGCCTTTGAGTAATTTACCCAGCAACGTTATCATACATCCTGTGATAACATGAATTGGGGATAAGTCAAATAGGGGTATAGGACAAATTACGGGCGAGTTTGTTTTTTGCTAGGGCCGGTCTCCAGACCGAGCCACAGCTCTTGGAGAGTATTTTTCAGACAGAGATATTTTTCCAATAATCTGTCGTATACCCCGTGGCGTGAAAACATGAGGCGTGAAACGTGAATTTATGATCACGTTTCACGCCTCATGTTTTATCTGGTGTGCCCCCGGCAGGAATCGAACCTGCAACCATCGGATTCGAAGTCCGGCGCGCTGTCCAATTGCGCCACGGGGGCGGTATGCAAATGGCCGGACTTACGCCCGGCCATGAGGGTGGACGGTGGGGCTCGAACCCACAGTTGCCTGAGTCACAGTCAGGAGCCTTAACCATTAGGCCACGCCCACCACGACAGTGACATTTTACCATAAAGAGAGCAAAAGGCAAGACGTTTTTAATACAGGGAGAGGCATTCATCATTAACCGGTGGTTCACCAGCGGGTGGATGAAAATTCGGGGAACTGACGTGCCCCTCAGAGCCAGCGTGCTCAGAGCGGATCGCTAGATCCGCGACTGGGTAAGCATTTGAGATTTGCCATTCGCAATTTGCTATTTTCAGAGCAGTTACAAGATCAGTGCGGGGATGTGGTACGTTCCAGGTGTGTGGCTAGGCCGCGAAGCTTCATCCAGTCCTTGCGCACGATGTACATCATCGCTAGCACCTGGAGCCAGCGTTCCGGGCAGTCGGGTGCGGCAGCGAGGGTTTCGAAGAGAACTGTGGCTTGATCATCGGTGCGCCGGGCGCGGGCATATTCGGCGGCCTGCTGCTCAAGTTGGGACTGCTGTTGGCGCTGTTGTAGTACGAGTTCTTCCGCCTGTCGCTGGCGTTCTTGCAACCACTCGCGCGAGCGTTCCGTTACTTCCATCACCTGTTGCACGTTGAATGGCTTGATGAGGTAGCCTTTTGCACCAACGTGGATGGCGCGTTGCAAGGTCTCGCTTTGTTTTTCGGCAGAGACAACGATACAGACGAGATCGGGTTGTACCAGCATCATGGCCTGAATCGCTGAGAGGCCGTCGAGTTCCGGCATATTCACATCCATGAAGGCGAGGTTTGGGCGGTGCTGTTGAGCGAGCTCCACCGCTTCACGCCCGTTCTTGGCGACGGCGACCAGTTCTACGTTGGGAATCAGATCAAGTAGGAGTTCGAGACTGTGGCGTGTTTCCTGCACATCATCCGCAATGAGGACGCGGAGTGGGGTCGTAGCTGTGTTTTTGTGTTCGCTCATGATTATATCTCCCTATACTCCATTATAACGACTTTTTGATTTTTTGACTATCATCTTGGGTTAGGGAAATGTTACAATTGTGTGCCAATCTCTGACGGCGCTGAGGCTCTCGCGGGAGGCATATCAATGTTATTGAGTTAAGACCTGGTAGGTTTTGCTAAAATTATGTTTGCCCGCATTTTCCAGGTGAATAACGGGTAGTTGTAGCGTCAAGTTTTTCAAACCTGCCAGGTCTATGTGCTAAACTTAAGACATGGTATCGCGTATTATTGCAGGAGCTGTTTTAGCGCATCCGGGTCGGTTAGTGGTGGATAGCAAACGTGCTTCCGGCAAAGATAGGCGGTGGGGCTTCCCTGCAAAGGGGCGCGCTCTGCCAGTAGTGCAGGCTCTTGTCCAAGTCCCACAGCCGTTAGCCGGTGCGGCGCATAACCGGTCTGTGCTATGCTGCGCAAGGCCTGGATGTTGGCAGCCTGCGGATCGCCCACGATAGCGATTTCTGTTGTGGTAGCCAGCGCGGAATCCAAAGCAATCAACCATTGCCCAAATCCCATGGGGTGGTGTGCCAACACCTTTTGCATCCGGCTGAGGGTGGCGCAGGCCAGGTCGTGATAGTGCGGTGCTATTCCCAGGCGGGCCAGCTCTAGCAACACCGTTATTGCGACTGCGTTGCCGGAAGGTACAGCATTGTCTTGCAGTTCTTTGGGCCGTAGGACGAGTGCGGGAGCATCATCCGCCGTGTCATAAAAGCCAATCTCCGCGCGGAAATGCTCCAGAACGGTTTCCATCAAATCCCTGGCAGCCCGGTAATGTTGCTGATCAAATGTGGTTTGATAGAGTGTGAGCAGTCCCCAAGCCAGGTGCGTATAATCCTCGAGGAAGCCCGCAATTTGCGCTGTGCCGTTATGCGACACATGCCAAAGCCGCCCTTCAGCCGTGCATAATGCTTGCAGTAAGAAGGCCGCGTTGTGCTCGGCGGCTTGCCGGTAATCGTCACGCTCGAGGACATGTGCGGCTTCGGCCATTGCACGCAACATCAGCCCATTCCACGAAGTGAGCACTTTCTCGTCGCGCCCCGGCTGGACGCGCTGCGCGCGCGCCTCGAACAGCGTTCGCCGTGCGCCGGTAATGGCCTCGCGTTCCTCAGCAGTGCCACCGAATGTGAGGATGTTGTGCCCCTCGAAGTTGCCTGACTCCGTGACGCCGTAAATCTCCAGGAAGCGCGTCGCCGGGCCGCCGAGCGCTGCACGCACCTCGTCCGGCGTCCACACGAAGAACTTACCCTCTTCCCCTTCGGAATCCGCATCCTGCGTGGCATAGAAGCCACCTTCGGGCGCGGTCATCTCGCGGAGCACATAATCGAGCGTCTCTTCAACGATGGCGCGGAACAGCGGCTCGCCCGTCACTTGCCAGGCGTGGAGGTAGACGGGAACGAGCAGCGCATTGTCGTAGAGCATCTTCTCGAAGTGGGGCGTCAACCAGGTTGCATCCACGGCGTAGCGATGGAATCCGCCGTCCAGTTGATCGTAGATGCCGCCGCGTGCCATGGATTCGAGCGTGTATGTTACCATGCGCAGGGCTTCTGGGTCGTCGGTGGTGTGGTGGTAGCGCAGCAGGAATTCGAGGAGCATGGGCTGGGGGAACTTGGGTGCGTTGCCCCATCCGCCATGTGTGGCATCGAAGCTGCGGTGCAAGGCTTGATAAGCCTGCTCCAGCGTGGTGGCAGATAGCGCGCCCGCTGCTGCTGTGGCGATGCTCTCGGCCTGCTCGCGCAGGGCAGCGACCACTTGTTGCCCCCCTTGCAGCAGTTGCTCCCGGCTTTCGCGCCACGCCTCGGCGATAGCGTGCAAGACTTGCGTGAACGCGGGCATCCCATAGCGCGCGGTCTTGGGGAAGTAGGTGCCGCCGTAGAAGGGGGCGCCCTCTGGCGTGAGGAAAACCGACATCGGCCAACCGCCCTGTCCCGTAAGCGCCTGCACTGCGCTCATGTAGATGCGGTCGAGATCGGGGCGCTCCTCACGATCTACTTTGATGCTGACGAAATGCGCGTTGAGTAGTGCGGCGGTCGCTTCATCCTCGAAGGACTCGTGCGCCATGACGTGGCACCAGTGGCAGGCGGAGTAGCCGATACTGAGGAAGATGGGCTTGTCCTCGCGCCGGGCCTTCTCGAAAGCAGCGTCGCTCCAGGGATACCAGTCCACCGGGTTGGCGGCGTGTTGTTGCAGGTAACGACTCGATTCTTTGGCAAGCTGGTTAGGCATGGCGTATTCCTTTGATATATTACTATTTATATCTTTATTATATCATAATTTACGCATTCAATACCCGCTGCAAGAACTGCCCCGTGTAGCTCGCGCCGACCTGGGCAACGGCTTCCGGCGGGCCTTCGGCGAGGATGTAGCCGCCCGCGTCGCCGCCCTCCGGCCCTAGATCGAGCAGCCAGTCCGCCGTCTTAATCACGTCCAGGTTATGCTCGATGACGATGACGGTGTTCCCCGCATCGGTGAGACGGTGCAGCACGTCGAGCAGCTTCTGGATGTCGGCGAAGTGCAGGCCCGTCGTCGGCTCATCAAGGATGTAGATGGTGCGCCCGGTGGCGACCTTGCTCAGCTCCTTCGCCAGCTTCACCCGCTGCGCCTCGCCGCCGCTGAGCGTCGTCGCCGCCTGCCCCAGCTTGACGTAATCCAGCCCCACATCATGCAAGGTCTGGAGCTGCCGCGCGATCTTGGGATGCGCCTCAAAGAACGCCAGCGCCTCCTGCACATCCATGTTGAGCACCTCGGTGATATTTTTGCCCTTGTAGCGAATCTGCAAGGTCTCGCGGTTGTAGCGCGTGCCCTGGCAATCCTTGCACGTCACCCACACATCCGCCAGGAAGTGCATCTCGATGCGCTTCTGCCCGTGTCCCTTGCACGCCTCGCAACGCCCGCCCTTCGCGTTGAAACTGAACCGCCCAATCCCGTAGCCGCGCATCTTCGCCTCCGGCGTGGCGGCGAACACGCGGCGGATCTCATCGAAGACACCGATGTAAGTGGCCGGGTTCGAGCGCGGCGTGCGCCCGATAGGGTCTTGCGTGATGTTGATGACCTTGTCCAGATGCTCCAGCCCTTCGAGCTGCTCGTAAGGGCCGGGGCGGGTTTCGGCGCGGTTGAGGAGCTTCGCCAGCGCGGGGTACAGCGTCTCGGCGACGAGGCTGCTCTTGCCGCTGCCGCTCACGCCAGTGACGCACGTCATCACGCCGAGCGGGAAACGCGCCTCGACCGACTTGAGATTGTGCAGCGTCGCGCCGCGCAACACCAGACTGCCGTTCAGCGGCGTGCGCCGCCCGCCGTTCGGTGAGATGACCGTGAGCGCGCCGCTCAGGTAACGCCCGGTGAGCGAGCGGGCATCCGCCATCACCTGCGCCGGTGGGGCGGAGATTACCACCTCGCCGCCAAGCACGCCCGCGCCAGGGCCAAGATCCACAATCCAATCGGCGTCGCGCATGGTCTCCTCATCGTGCTCGACCACCAGCACCGTGTTGCCCATATCGCGCAGGCGTAGGAGCGTATCGAGCAGGGCGCGGTTGTCGCGCGCGTGCAGGCCGATGCTCGGCTCATCGAGGATGTAGAGCACGCCCACCAGCCCGCATCCGATCTGGCTTGCCAGGCGGATGCGCTGCCCTTCGCCGCCGGAGAGCGACGGCGCGGGGCGGTCGAGCGTGAGGTAGTGCAGGCCCACGTTGAGCATAAACTGCAAGCGGTCGCGGATTTCCTTGAGCACCTCCCCGCCGATTTCGAGCTGCTCGATATCGAAAATCTCCCACAGCGATGCGATCCAGGCGTGCGCCGCGTCAATGGTCAGGCGACCAATGTCCAGCAGAGTCTTGCCGCCCACCGTCACGCCGCGCGCTTCGGGCCGCAGGCGCGCGCCCTGGCACGCCGGGCACGGCTGCTCGCTCATAAAACTGAGATACCAGCGCTGCGTGTACTCCGACTTGGTCTGGCGGAAGCGCCGCCGGATGCAGGCGATGACCCCCTCGAAGGGGCGTTGCACCTCGCCCGACCAGGTGGCCTCCTCGCGGTCGCCACTAAACGAGAAATTGATGCGCTCTTTGCCGGAGCCATAGAGCAAAACGTGGCGGAAGTGTTCGGACAAGTCCTGCCAGGGGGTGTTCAAATTCGCGTCGTAATGCCGGGCAATGGCATTCAGCTCCCGCTGCGTCCAGCTGAGTTGCTTCTTGCGGAGATCGCCGTACCAGCGCAGCGCGCCATCCATCAGCGAGAGCGCCGGGTCGTTGATGATGAGGTTCACGTCCACCTCTAGCTTTGTGCCCAGGCCGTTGCAGTCCGGGCACATGCCGGTAGGCGAGTTGAAGCTAAACAGCGCGGGGGAGAGCTCCGGGAAGCTGATGCCGCAATGCGCGCAGGCGTGATGCTCGCTGAAGAGCAGCTCCTCGCCCTCGATGACATCCACCACCAGCACGCCCTCGGTGGCCCGCAACGCCGTCTCCACCGAATCCAGCAGCCGCGCGCGAAAATCATCATCTGGCTGATCAGAAATATGCAGGCGATCCACAATCAGCTCGATGGTGTGGACTTTGGTTTTCGCCAGTTTGATGGAATCAGTGAGCTCGACGGGGACGCCGTCCACGCGGGCGCGGACGTAACCGTCACGTCGCGCCTGCTCCAGCAGCTCCGCGTGCGTGCCCTTGCGCTTCTGCACCACCGGCGCGAGAAGCTGGAAGCGCGTCCCAGCGGGCAGCGCGGCAATGCGATCCGCGATCTGCTGCGCGCTTTGCGCGTGAACCGCGCGTCCACACTCCGGGCAGTGCGCCTCACCCACCCGCGCGAAAAGCACGCGGAGGTAGTCCATCACCTCAGTGACCGTGCCCACCGTCGAGCGCGGGTTCTTGCTCACGGCCTTCTGCTCGATGGCGATGGCCGGGCTGAGGCCGCCGATGAAGTCCACGCGGGGCTTTTCCATCTGCCCCAGGAACTGCCGCGCATACGAGGAGAGGCTCTCCACATAGCGGCGCTGCCCCTCGGCATAGATCGTATCGAAGGCCAGCGACGACTTGCCGCTGCCGCTCACGCCGGTCAGCACCACCAGCTGGTTGCGCGGAATGCGCACGTCAATATGCTTGAGGTTGTGCTGCTGCGCGCCGCGAATGATGATCTCGTTGGGTTCCATGTTAATCCCCCTTAGAACGTAGGTTCTATCTATTTCCATTATACCACAAAGTAATTGTAGCAGGGAGATGTGACATCTAGTGTCAGGGATGGGCGTTTCCGTGACTGAGCGGCACGCAAGGGGCCGCCCGGCGCGTAGCAAGTGAAGCGTAAGGCGTGAAGAAGAATCTTTAGCGGAGAGAAAGCAGCGTGTGATCGCCTATCTTGCTCTCCAAAAATGCGGTAAGATGTTGGAGTTCCATTCGGGGATCAGCCTGCAAGCCCAGACAACGTGCTATACCGGCGGTGTCCGTGCTAAAACGCGAGCCGAGCGCCAGACGAAAATCACCGCTATCAGTTTGAGTGAGCGCATAGGCATGGAGATGCAATGGGTCGCCAAGTCGCGCCGGGGTGAGATGCTCGAACTGAAAAGCGCGGCGCATATAATCCAGAAAGTGATCCTGAATGACCAGTACCAGATGTTTGCTCAGAAACTCAAAGGTCTGCGTTTCGTGGTGCAACTGCATCAATGTGGTCTTTGCTGTCATCTTCCAGTTCATTCCGAATGACCTATCCACATTTTTCACATCCGAGACAACTCCCTGTGCTTGGAGAAATCGCTGGCGCTCAGGCCACACAGTTCCGGTAGTATCGAGCGTTTGAAGTTCCAGGCCCACAAAATCGCGGACTTTGCGCGCTTGTGTCGAAACCAGGAAATAGTCCACCGATCCGCCGGGAATGGGGACCTCCTGCACGATATGCAATTCGTTCCCCGGTTCGTGTAGGGTCAGCAAGTGTATACAATCCATGAAAACCTGATGCCGTTCCAGCAGCCGGTAAGGGCAAATCATAATAGGCTTGGGTTCACGGCTACCGTAACGCACTGTGCAGGTGCCGATAGAAACCTCCGGCGCGCTTTTCCGCACCTTCAAACATTTGCGTTGCAGGTAGGCACACTGCTGTTGTTGAATCAACATCTGCCAATCCACTGCTGCCTGCGTTTGCGCGGCGACCGAGTACAATTCCAGAATTTTGCTCATAACAACCTCATACAACGCTCTTCGGCAATCTGCAAATAAGCTTCGCTAATATCAATGCCTACTGACTTGCGAAATAAGGTACGCGCTACTAACAGCGTTGTGCCTGTGCCGCAAAATGGATCCAGCACAATGCCATTTTCGGGACATGTTGCCAGAATGGGGAGCTTGCACAGGTCTTCGGGGTAAGGCGCGTAATGCGCTTCGCGGGATTGGGTGTCTTCGGGTAGAATGTCCCATACGTCCCCTGGTTTACTGCCGTTAGGATGATATTTGAGGAAGTAGAAGCCTTTGTCGGCCAATTCACGCGCGCGGCCGGACACGCTCTTGGAATTGGAGTGTGTGGTGCGCTGTTGCCCGCGAATGATCATTCTGAAATCGGCGATTTCACCTAGCCGAATCTGGTTCAACATATCTTCCAGCGCGGCCATTGCCGCTTGTTTTTCGCTTTCGCTCAAAGCGGTAGAAAGTTCGATTTGCCGTTTGTAGCGCACACCGGTCACACCAGTAGCCGATACGACCGCGCCATTGACCACTTTTGTCTTGCGCGGATTGGCGCGAATGGCATCCATATCGTAATAGTAGCCTTTTTCTATTTGTGTGAAGTGGAATATATGCTCGTGAACATTGCTGAGGCGATCCGATGTATTATCCAGTCCGCCTTTGATCTTGTTCCAAATCACACTGTTACGCAAAATCCACCCTTGCTCATCCATAAGCGCCAGCGCAAGGCGCCAGGGAATACCCAGCAATCGCTTATTGGCATAAGTATCGCCCAGGTTAAGCCAAAACGAGCCTTCTGGTTTGAGGACACGTTTAACCTCGCTGCATATCGCCAGCACATGCGCGATATAATCACTAGCGTCAGATTCAAGACCGATGCCGCCATTATGATACTGTCGCTGTCCCCAATAAGGCGGACTGGTCATGCAACAATCAAAATAAGCCGGTGGAAACATACGCAACACATCCAGCGCATTGCCGGGCAGCAACAATGGCTCGAAAGTGCTATCCACAGCATAAGCGGCAAGATTGTGGATGTGGTTTTGGGTTACAAGCATTTGATTACAACTCAATAGCTAGCTCAGATTCACCGATGAGACCGGCGGACTTGAGCTGCTTTAGCATATACATTGCCCAGCCGGCAAATTCGCGCAACACCCCGGCAAGCGCTTGCGGGTTATCACGCTCATCCATGTTGAGCAGTAGATCATAAATAGCGTGATACTCGCCTTGAGATACGTTATCAGGATGTGGGAATAGCCGTTCTACGAGCGAGCACGGTTCAGCCGTCCAATCAAAGTTGCCATCTCTATTAATCACCATACACCTATTGTACCCCAAACATCCGGTGGGCAAAATCAGAAATTCATCCATTTTCCTTCTTGACTCTCCCCTGGCTGGAGGGTGTATGCTATGGACAGTTGCGAAACCTGAAACGAGTGAAGGAGAATGACATGAACACATTAGAAGCCATCCGTAGCCGCCGGAGTATCCGCCGCTTCAAGCCCGATCCGCTGCCGGAGGACGCGCTTCGGGAGATTCTGACCGCCGCGATTCTGGCCCCTTCCGGCAAGAATGCGCAACCCTGGCGCTTCGTCGTCGTGCGCGAAGATAAGCGCACGGAGATGGTGGACGTCATGCGCGCGGGCATCGCTGCCCGCAAGGCCGAGGGCATCCCGTTGGGCAGCAGCGAGTGGGCGGCAAAGGTGATGCAACAAGCGTCTGTCACCGTCTTCGTCTTCAATGCAGATGAGGAAGCCCCCTTCGGCCCCAGAAACTTCGGCGACGTGTTCGGCAATAGGGTGGATGTCCAATCCATCGGCGCGGCGATCCAGAACATGCTGCTGGCCGCACAAGAACTAGGCGTGGGCAGTCTGTGGATCTGCGACATCTTCTACGCCTACGGTGAGTTCTGCCGCTGGCTCGAAATGCCCTACCAGCTGATCGCTGCTGTCTCGTTCGGCTACGCCGACGAAGCGCCCACCGCCCGTCCCCGCAAGGGATTGGACGAAGTGACACGCTGGCTCTGACCCTCACAAAAGCACCGCGTAGGGGGCGTGCTCCCCTACGCGGTGCATCATGGTATTACAAACAATCACATACCGCCCCAGAGCCTCCAGAAGCTCAGCAACCAGAGGACCGCCGCCGCAGCGATAGCCAGCGCCGTGTAATGCACACGTCCACCGAGACGCCAATAGGGCTTCCCGCGATTTCCCACACCAATCCACGCCAGCGCCGCGAAGATCACGACCCCCACACCCAGAATGAGCACCACCGGCAACAGTCTGTTCAAAGCAAGGAAGGTTGGCGTCAGCCCGAAAAAGATATTGGGCACGCCATAGGCCGGATCTAAATCTCCAAAGACCGCAAAGAACCCGATAATGAAGACGAGCGTCAGCAGCGCAAAGCCCGCCCCTACAAAACGCGCGATGCGTGGCAGCCACCGCTCCCCATACAGCTTCCCGCGCCGATTGATAAACGCAATGGGCCAGCCAATCAACACAGAGAGCGCCAGCAAAAGGCTTCCCAACAGCAGCAACAGATGAAAGCCCGTGGTCGCGTGGAAAGGCGCCTTGACAAAGGCCAGCGGCGATAACCCCTCCATTTGAACCGCCAGATCCCCGTTATCGAGCGAGAAAAACGTGATCCGCGTATCTAGATCCAACACGTTTTGGAAAACGTCGAGCGCGATCTCGACGTAGGTTTGGGATTGCCCCCCAAACGAAACCACCAGGTGGTTATCAGGCGTCGCGGTGACTTGAAGCGCCTGTAACAGCACGATCAACTTCTCCGGCGTTGAGAAGTTGGCGCGGGCCATGTGATATTCCCCCACATAACGCGCAGCGCGTTCCGCGAAATCCGCCGGCGGCTCCGGCTCCGGCGCTTCCGCTCCGGGGAAATAACGATCCATGAAGGCGCGGAGCAAATCTTCGCGCACGGTGTTACCCGCTGCCCCAGCGCTGTTATACGAGACATACAATCCCACATTCTCCTCGGGGATCAGATACAGCGCGCTGTGGAACAGAAAGGTGTCGCCGCCGTGATAGATGATCCGCCGCCCGTTGACCGTCTGCTCCATGAAGCCGTGCGCCATCCCGCTGACCCGGGGATCCGCCGTGTGATGCTGGCGATGCATCTCTTGGGCCGTATCAGCCGCCAGGATGCGTGCATCGCCATAACGCCCCTCCTGAAGGTGCGCGATCATAAATCGCGCCATATCCTCGCTGGTGGCGCTCAACGCGCCCGCGGGCGGCGCGCCCACGACCTCAAATCCCCCGTGGATGAATGTACCCCGGCTGTAAGCATAACCGTTTGCCATCGCGGGGGCCAAAGCCTCGGGCAAGGGCTGGTGGAAGGTGCTGTGCTCCATCCCCAGCGGTTCGAAGATGTGGTTTTCGATATAGACCTCGAAAGGCTCCCCGGAGACCCGCTCCACGATGTAACCCGCCAACGTCGAACCGTAGTTGGAGTACGCACCGACTGCGCCAGGTGCGAAGACTCGCGCCGGCACATTCGCTCGGAGAAACTCGTCGAGCGGGGGCAAATCCGCCGCATCACGGAGAAACAGCCCCATCCCCTGATCCTCGAAACCGGGGGTGTGCGCCATCAAATGATACAGCGTAATCGGTTCGGGATAGGTCGCAGGGATCTCGAAATCCAGATAGGTGTTGATATCCGCGTTCAGATCGAGCCGGCCCTGCTCCACCAATTGCATCACCGCTGTCCACGTGAACAGCTTGGAAATCGAGCCAGGACGAAAGAGCGTCCGCGCGCCATCCACCCGAATCTGCCGCGCGAGGTCGGCATAACCGTAGCCCTCGGCCAGCAGAATTTCGCCATCCGCGACCACCGTCACTGTTGCGCCGGGGATCCGCGCCCCGGCCAACTGCGCGCTCATCAGACCCTCGAAAAACACCGTCAGTTCCACCGGATCGAGGGGCCGAGCATCCGTGGATCGAGCCGGATGCGCCGCCAGTCCGCTCACATTTGCGGTGAGTAAAACCAACACCAGAAGCACTGTCCAAAATCGTTTCGCAGGCATTGTCCCTCCCAGATCAAATCATGGCACTGTATAGTCTACGTAAAACACCTCAGGTAAGTTTCAGGAGAAATTGGATTATATCGCGCAAGCAAATTCACGATTGCCTCTTGACTCTCCCCTTACGGGAGGGTGTATACTATAGACAGTTTAGTCGAATGGTCGCGTAGTCCAATAGTCAAAAGACTACGCAACCATCTGACTATGTGACTACATGACTATGGACTAAAGGACTAAACCATGTTCAAGATCGGTGACTTCTCCAAGCTAGCGCAGGTCTCGGTGAAGACGCTGCGCTACTATGCGGAGCTGGGACTGCTCAAACCGGCGTGGATTGATCGCTTCACCAGCTATCGCTACTACACACCCGAACAGCTGCCGCGCCTCAATCGCATCCTGGCGCTCAAGGACTTGGGCTTCTCGCTCGACCAGATCGCAGCGTTGCTACGCAAGGAGCTCCCCGCCGCGGAGTTGCGCGGGATGCTGCGAATGAAAGCGGCGGAGCTGGAGCAGCTCGTGCAGGCGGAGCAGGCACGCCTGGCCCGCATCGAGACGCGGTTACAACAAATTGACCATGAAGGTGCATTGCCTCCCTATGAAGTAGTGCTCAAGTCACTCCAACGGCAGCGTATCTTGGGATTGCGCCAAACCGTCCCGATCTATGGCGGCATCTTCGCTCTGTTCGAGCAGCTCAGCGCTCACCTTCATACGCACGCTGTCGAAAGTGACGAGGCGCATCCTTATCTCATCATCTACTATGACCAGGAGTACCGCGAGCATAGTGTGGATGTGGAAGTTGCTGCGATGTTGGCACGCCCCATTCCTGCTGGGCCGGGGATGACCGTGTGGACACTGCCCGCAGTTGAAACGGCAGCTTGCACCGTGCATCACGGGCGCTTGGAGGATCTCAGTCACGCCTATAACGCCTTGCTCCCCTGGATTGAACAGAACGGCTACCGTATTACTGGTCCTAACTGCGAAATCTACCTGCGTGGGCCAGAGAGCGCCAGTGCGCAATCCGAAGTGATTGCCGAAGTGCTGTTCCCTGTAGAACGCAAACCTGTATCCGTATATATTTCATATTTAGAGAAGGAGAAAAACACCATGCAACCGATGATTGTTACCAAACCCGCTTTCAGTGTTGTGGGCCTTAAGTACCGGGGTAAGAACGAGAACCAGGAGATCGCTGCGATGTGGGGCATTGCCAATGCCCGCGCTGAGGAAATTGTCGCTGCTGCCGAAGGATTGGGCGCGGCTTATGGCATCTGCCGTGATATGGAAGCCGATGGTGTCTTCGCGTATCTGGCAGGACTCGAGATTAAAGCCATCCGCGAGATTCCCGAAGGGATGGAACGGTGGGACGTGCCAGAGCAAACCTATGCCGTCTTTCCTTGCAAACTCGCCACCATCGGCGAAGCCTACCGCTATGCTTTCGAGGAATGGCTGCCGCAATCTGGCTATCAGCGCGGTGATGGCCCGGACTTCGAGTATTATGATTACACCTTTAATCCGGCCGATGCCAACAACTCGCAGTTGTACGTATATATCCCCGTCGTGAAAGCATAAACACGCGGTAGACCGAAGACCGGGGACGGATGACCCGCAGGCTCGCAAGGTGCGTATTGGGCATCCGTTTCCGGTCAGACATACATGAGGAGGACTTATATGGACGAATTATTGAAGTACTATGCTACCCCTGGACCGATGACCGATCCTGGCCCGCGCGCGGCGTTGCTCGATGGGCTGCCTTCCGAAATCCCTGCCTTGGTCAAAACCATTCAGGGCTTTATGGTGCATATCTTCTGGGCTGAAGCATACGGGTTACAGCTCACTGATGAGCGTAAGTCCGAAGTCAACTTGCGCCGTGTGGAGTGCCAGCTCGCGCGCCTGCTGGAACTTGACCCGCGCCCCCTCACAGAAGCGCGCTCGCCGGAGCGTCGGCTGGTGGGTAACTGCCGCGACTTCTCAGTGATGCTGACAGCCATCCTGCGGCATCAGGGCGTGCCCGCCCGTGCACGCTGTGGTTTTGGCACTTACTTCCTGCCTGATCACTTTGAGGATCACTGGGTCTGCGAGTATTGGAACGCGGAACAGGTGCGCTGGATTCTGGTGGATGCGCAGCTCGATGCGTTGATGCTGGAGAAACTCCCCATTGACTTCGATCCGCTTGACGTGCCCCGCGACCGCTTCATCGTGGGCGGGCAGGCGTGGCAGCTGTGCCGCTCCGGGCAAGAAGACCCGCAAAAGTTCGGCATCTTCGAATGGCACGGCATGGCTTTTGTGGCAGGTGACCTGCTACGTGACTTTCTTGCGCTCAACAAGATCGAGATTCTGCCGTGGGATGGCGGCTGGGGCTACCTTAACCCATCGCTGGCAGAGAGCGTGGAGGCGGGCACCGACTTCGGTCCGCTGGATCACCTCGCCGCGCTCACCCTTGGGGGCGACGCAGCCTTCGATGAGATACGCACCCTATACGCAAACGATCCGGAGCTCCACGCGCCGGAGGAGATTTTCGCATGAAATATGCCATTTATACCCCCAACTTCGGCCCTTACACCAGTCCCGCCGACCTGGCCGACATGGCCCGCGCAGCAGAAACCGCCGGCTGGGACGGTTTCTTCCTGTGGGATCATGTCGCCGGTTGGCCGCACGCCATCTTCGATCCGTGGGTCACGCTGACCGCCGTGGCCCTGGCGACCACGCGCCTGCGCTTCGGCTGCATCACACCCTTGCCGCGCCGCCGCCCGTGGAAGCTGGCCCGCGAGACCGCCTCGCTTGACCGGCTCTCTGGCGGACGGTTCACCCTCATCGTCGGCACAGGCGTCGGCCCGGCAGAGTGGGACGATCTGGGTGAGGAGACCGATCTCAAAAAGCGTGGCGCGATGCTCGATGAAGGGCTGGATGTGCTCACGGGCCTCTGGTCAGGCGAGCCGTTTAGCTACACGGGTGAGTATTATCACGTCAAAGAGATGTGTTTCCTGCCCACCCCCGTACAATCGCCGCGCGTGCCCGTCTGGGTGGGTGGTTTTTGGCCGAATAAAGCCCCCTTCCGCCGCATGGCGCGCTGGGATGGGATGTTCCCGCTCTTCGAGGAATGGGAAATGGACAAGGTATTGCCGCGGCTACGGGAGGCGCTGGCTTATGTGCGTGCCCAGCGCAGCGACCCCGCTGCCCCCTTTGAGGTGGCTGTCACCGGGGTGACGCCGGGCGACGCCCCGGCTGTAGCTGCCGAGATGGTTGGCGCGTATGCTGAGGCCGGCGCAACATGGTGGCTGGAGGGCATCGCACCCTACCGCCTGGGATTGGAATTTGATGCAGCGTGGCCGCTCGAAGCCTTCTATGAACGTATCCGTCAGGGTCCACCGGTTGACAAATAGAACGTATGTGCTATAATCAAAATGTACCAACCACAAAACCCTTTTAGTTTAGGAGGCAACCAATGGAACCACAAATCGTTCAAAAAGATGGATTCAGCACTATTGGCATGAAAAGCCGCTGCTTCATGGATCAGCCTAACAACATCCCGCAGCTATGGGGTGAACTCATGGGACGCATGGGGGAGATTGAGGGTATCGTCGAGGAAGGCGTCTCCTACGGGCTGATGACTAACTACGACGAAGCTAGCGGCGGCTGGGATTACATCGCCGCCTTCAGCGTGGAGGCTGCCGCGCCCATCCCCGCCGGGATGGAGAAAACGGACATCCCCGCAGCGACTTATGCCGTGTTCACCTGCACCATGCCAACGATTCAAGAGACCTATGACATGATCTATCAACAGTGGCTGCCACAATCCGGCTACGCACACGCCCCCTCGCCTGAATTTGAGCTGTACGGGCCAACCTTCGATGCTAACAATCCCGCAGCGCAGTTTGAAATTTACATCCCCATCCAGAAGTAAGGAGCCGCCAACATGGAACGCATCATTGCCTATTGTGGATTGGTTTGTTCGGAGTGTGAGGCCTACCTGTTGACCCAGGCCAACGATACGGAAGGACAGGAGAAACTGCTTGCCAAGTGGCGGGTGGAGTACAGCGCTCCTGAAATGAAGTTAGAAGATGTGATTTGCGATGGCTGTGTAGGCGACGGGAGACACGGCGGCTACTGCGGGCTGTGCGAGATTCGCGCCTGTGGCGTGGAGCGGGGCGTGAGTAACTGCGCCCACTGTACGGACTACGCCTGCGAGAAGTTGACTAACTTCTTTGCTATGGTTCCACCCGCCCGCGAGACGCTGGAAGGCATCCGCAGTACACTATAAATTTGGCAATAACGCTCACAAAACGGTAGGCTCTCAGGGTCTACCGTTTTGCATTTCTAGCGCCTTGTGCAAAAAACACAAAATTACCCATACTGCACGGCTTCCCTTGCCTGCACCCAGTGGTATAATCCCCTCATTACCCCAACGTATGGAGGCCCTATGACAACCTGTGATTTCAATCGCCTGATCGAACGCCGTAACACCGCCAGCATCAAATGGGACTACTACGATCCCGACGTATTGCCTGCCTGGGTCGCTGATATGGATTTCCCCGCGCCTGAACCCGTCATTGCCGCGCTGCACGCGCGCGTGGAGCATAGCATCTTTGGCTATGGCCTGCCGCCCCGCGAGTTGCGCGAGGTCATTGTGACGCGGCTCGCGCAGCTGTATGATTGGCAGGTCGAGCCGGACGCCCTCACATTCATGCCGGGCGTGGTGCCGGGCTTCAACCTGGCCTGTCGCGCCTTCGCACAGTCGGGTGAGGGGCTGTTGATCCAAACCCCGGTGTACCACCCTATCCTGCACGCGGCGGAGAACCACGCGCTGGAGCGCCAGACGGCGCCGCTGGCCCGCAGCGCAGATGGCCGGTACACCATTGACTTCGCCGACTTCGAGTCCGCCATCACCGAGCAAACGCAGCTGTTCATCCTCTGCAATCCGCACAACCCGGTGGGGTGCATGTTTACCCGTGCGGAACTGGAGCAATTGGCGGAAATCTGCCTGCGCCGCAACATCCTGATCTGCTCCGACGAAATCCATTGCGATCTCATCTTCAGTGGGCAGCAACACATCCCCATTGCCGCGCTCGATCCTGAAATCGCCGCTCTCACGATTACCCTCATGGCCCCCAGCAAGACCTTCAACATCGCCGGGCTGGAGTGTGCTTTCGCCGTCATTCCGAACCCGGAACTGCGGCAGCAATTCAAGCAGGCGCGGGGCGGACTGGTGCCCGCAGCGAACATCCTGGGTTACACGGCCGCGCTCGCCGCCTACCGCGACGGGCAGCCCTGGCTCGATGCGGTGCTGTGCTACCTGGAGGAGAACCGCGACCTGCTCAAAACGGCAATAGAGGCTGGCGAGCTGCCGGGCATCACGATGAACCTACCGGAAGCCACCTACCTCGCCTGGCTCGATTGCCGTCATGCAGGCATTCCTGGCAATCCCTACGAGTTTTTCCTGGAGCAGGGCCGGGTCGCGCTCAACGATGGAGCGATTTTCGGGCCAGGCGGAGAGGGCTTTGTGCGGCTCAACTTTGGCTGCCCGCGCGCTGTATTGCAAGACATTATCACGCGGATGCGTGCAGCGCTGACAACCCTGTAACACGAACGTTTTTTTAACATTTGCAAGTTGCAATACGACATAAATCATACTATACTAAGAATATGAGCAAGGTAAGGCCCTGAAACGTGACCCTCTCACGTTTTAGGGCTGACAACAAAGGAGTGCGTTATGTCTAAAATCATTTCCGTTCACTCATTTCGCGGCGGCACGGGCAAATCTAATTCCACAGCTAATATCGCAGCCATCTTAGCCGCTGATGGACGGCGGGTCGGTATCGTAGATACCGACATTCAATCGCCGGGTATCCATGTCTTGTTTGGATTGAATGAAGAGGATATGGAGCACTCGCTCAATGATTACCTGTGGGGCAAGTGCAAGATCGAAGAGACCGCGTTGGATGTCACTGATAGGCTGGCGGCTCCCATCAAGGGTAAAGTTTACCTCATTCCTTCGAGCATCAAGGCTGGTGAAATTGCGCGCGTGCTGCGCGAGGGCTACGATGTGAGTATGCTCAACGACGGGTTCGATGAACTCATCCAAACCCTCAACCTCGACGTGTTGATGATTGACACGCACCCCGGCCTGAACGAGGAGACGTTGCTTTCCGTGGCGATTTCAGATGCGCTGGCGATTATCCTGCGCCCGGATAGCCAAGACTATCAGGGTACGAGCGTTACGGTAGAAATTGCTCGTAAGCTCGGTGTTCCGCGCATGGTATTGATTGTCAACAAGCTCCCCTCAGTCTTTGATGCGGCGGCGGTCAAGAAACGGGTGGAAGACACCTACCACTGCGAGGTCGCGGGCATCATCCCCCACTCGGATGATCTGATGGTCTTGGCGAGTTCGGGGGTCTTTTCATTACACTACCCGGATCATCCGGTCACACAGATTTACAAACAGATTGCTGCCCGGCTGATTGCGTAGACTTGAGTGTGCTATCAGAACGCGGAGTTTTTTCTCTGTTCATTTACTATAACTTCGATGGTTACGCTCGCAGGAGGAAACTATGTCCAAAATCATCTCGATCCATTCGTTCCGGGGCGGCACGGGAAAATCTAACATCTCCGCCAACATCTCCGCGCAGCTCGCTCGGTTAGGGCGGCGCGTGGGTGTCATTGATACCGATATCCAATCGCCGGGCATCCACGTCCTGTTCGGCATGGACGAGGAAAAGATAGATAAATCGCTCAACGATTATCTCTGGGGCCTATGTCCTATCGAAGACACCGCCTACGATGTCACTGCACGCATCGGCACGGGCGAGGTGTTGCTCATGGGCAGTGACATCTACCTGATCCCCTCCAGCATCCGCGCTGGCGAAATCACCAAAGTCCTGCGCGAGGGCTACGATGTGGGCCTGCTCAACGATGGCTTCCGCGCGTTGGTGAAGAAGCTCCGCCTGGATTACCTCATCATTGATACACACCCCGGCCTCAACGAGGAAACTTTGCTCTCTATCGCTATTTCCGATATTCTCTTCATTATCATGCGGCCTGACCAGCAGGACTTCCAGGGGACAGCGGTTACAGTGGATGTAGCCCAGCGGCTCGAAGTCCCCAACCTGTACCTCATCATCAACAAGGCGCTCACCTCCTACGACTTTGCAGACCTGCAAGCGCAGATCGAATCTATTTACGGTTGCCCCGTCGCGGCTATTCTACCCCTTTCCGAGGACGTGGCGCGGATGCAATCGGCGGACATCTTCTCGTTACGCTACCCAGAGCACCCGTTCTCCAAGAGTATGCACGCCATCGCAGCGCTCATCGAAACGCTTGAAGATTAGGAGCAGTCGATGTTATGCCATAAATGCGAAGAACCAGCGCGCGGTGTGTGCGCCTTCTGCGGGCGCGCAGTGTGCAAAGAGCACTATAAGACGGTCATGCCCGCCATCCTTGCCATGTATCCGGGGCGTGAGGATACACTCAAGGCCGTGGTCGTGTCCAATGTCCTGTGGTGTGGCGAGTGCCAACCACAGCCAGAGCCTATCGAAGTTCCTGAGTTCTATTGAGGAGGTAGGCGATGGGTCTCTTCAAAAACCTACAGAGCGAAATCGAAGAACGTGACAAGCGCGAAGGCATCTCCCCTGCTGAACTGCTCGATTTGCCGGAGAATTTGCGTCGTTTGATGAACCGCATCAACCGTAAAGAAGAACAGACGGCCCAAGAAGCTGCTGCCCACATGAAACTACCCGTGGAAGAAGTTCAAGTCATGCTGGATACCCTTATCAAAGAGTCCTATCTGGATCGTGAGCTGCGCGACGAAGAATGGGTCTACCGCATCCGCTTCGCTCAAAAGCGCGGCGCGCAAATCCCCCTGGGGCTATGGTCGGCCCTGGATAGCAAGACCCGCCCGAAGCCAGAGGGGGAGTGATACACCATTGCGTAGAGTCTCTTGTTGCCCCCTGAAAAAAGAAAAAATTCACCACAGAGGCACAGAGAGCACAGAGAATTATTTGTTAAATCCACAAGTTAAAAATCTCCGTGTCCTTTGTGTCTCTGTGGTAAAAATCTGTTTTTTCAGTAGAGTCATAGTTGCGCTCTCACAAAATTCATTAGAATCAGAAAAATTCGTAAAATTCGTGTTAATTTGTGGCTAATATACGCATAATCAAACCAGCCTAACATTCCAAACAGGAGCCTCACATGAGCTTCAGCACCATCATCGCCGCCGCCATTGCCATCGGCATCCCATCCATCTTTCTCCTCGCCATCTACGCGCTCGACCTGTACGCCTCGCGGAACTTCCGGCTGGTCGTGCTGGCCTTCCTCTGGGGCGCGATTGGCGCGTACTTCATCTCCTACCAGCTCAACGTCCATGTGGGTTTACGGTTGCTGGGATTGAGCTATGCTATGCTTCCTATTTACTTCGCCCCGGTGGTTGAAGAACTCGCCAAATCACTCTCCCTTTTCTACATCTCCCGCCGCAAAGAGTTTACCTATTTTATAGATGGGGCCATCTATGGCTTCGCCGCCGGCATCGGCTTTGCTATCCATGAGATTTTCCTCTACATGGAACAAAATCCTTCACAGGTCATCGCCATTGCGCTAGTACGTGCCTTTTCCACTTGCTTGATGCACGGCACTGCCGCCGGGCTGGTGGGCGCAGCCATAGGGCGCGCGCGCTTCAGCCGTTCCGGCGGCAAAATCCTGGGACTCCTTGGCGGCTGGATTGCTGCGATTCTCCTGCACGCCCTCTTCAATCGCTACCCAGCCCGCAACCCCATCGCTGGTATCCTGATTGGCTTCGCGGGCGTAGCTTTAATTGCCTTTTTCATTATGCGCGGCCTCAAAGAGCAACGCGAGTGGCTCACGGACACCCTTACCCGGCAAGTGGGCGTGATTGACGCCGACCGCCGCGCGACGCAATCCTACGGTACAATTGACGAGATGATCCAGCCGCTCATTGACCAGTTCCCCAAAAAGGCCGATGAGATCCGCGACCTGCTACTGTGCCAGGCCCAGCTCGGCATCAAGCGCAAAGTGCATCAGCAGCTCGATAACGCCAAACTCAAGACGCAACTCGAACCGGAAATCGAACAACTCCAGGCTCACATCCAAGAACTACGCAAACAAATCGGCCCATTCATCCTGGCCTACGTCCGTAGCGTCTTCCCCGAAGGCGCGCTGGATATTTGGGGCCGGCTCGAAATGGTCGCCGTGCAGAGCGGCCCGGCGGATTTGCAACGCTGGACGCAAATGCTGGAAAAGAAACCCGAATCCGAAGCGCCCAAGCAAAACCTCTTCGCCCGGCTGCAAGCGGCGCAAGAACCCCGCGATCCAGCACCTCCCGCTGAAAATTAGATGTACCACAGAGACACAGAGAGCACAGAGAATTCTTTGTTCTTGTACGCAAAATCAAAAATCTCCGTGTCCTCTGTGTCTCTGTGGTGAAAACTCTGTGGTAAAAACTAAAACCAACCATGAATACTCAAGACCCACCCGCGTTGCCGCCCCGGCTCCGGCGCTACCTGCCCGATAGCCTGTGGAGCAAGCTGGAGGCCGACCCTGCCAGCACAGGGCTGTTGCTCAACGCCCTACACCACTTGCGCGCGGTGCAGGGCCGCCTGAGCGCGTTCCTACCAGAGCATCTCATCGAACCCCTCAAGCGCGAGCCGCGCCCTGGCGCTAACCACAGCACATGGCGCGCGGGCAGCCTGCTCTTCTGCGACGTGAGCGGCTTCACCGCCCTCTCCGAACAACTCGCCGCCCAGCCCGATGGCGCGGAGCTCCTCACCGCCGCCATCAATGACTACTTCGAGCAAATGCTCGATATCCTCGCGCGCTCCGGCGGCAGCCTGCTCAAGTTCGCGGGCGATGCGCTGCTGGCTTACTTCCCCGCCCAAGCCAACGCGGCGCAGACCGGCTGGGCCATCCGCGCCGCGCACCGCATGATGCGCGCGATGGAGCGCTTCGCCGCCTTCGAGACCGCCGCCGGCCCCATGCGCCTGCGCATGAAAATCGGCCTGAGCACAGGCGAATTCATGGAAGCCGGCATAGGCAACGCGGCGCGCATGGAGTACATCATTCTGGGCGCAACCGTCGCCCGCACGCTACACGCCGAAGGCCAGGCGCAGGCCGGGCAGATCGTCGCCGATGCCGCCACCGTTGCCGCGCTCGTTGCTCGCGCAACGACCGCTGCCGACGCAACGACCGCCCTCACGCCGGAGCTGTATCTCGTCCACCCGCCCACCGAGGCACTGGACGACTTCGAGATCAAGGCCGAAACCGGCTGGCGTCGCCGCTCCGCCGCACTCTGGGAGAGCAGCCTCGAAGCTATCCAGGCCGAAATCGTCACGCTCGTCGCCCAGCTCGATACGCTCAGCCCCTACCTGCCCGCGCCGCTCGTCGCGCAGCTCAGCACCGGCGGCAAACAACGCCGCCTGCCCAGCGAGTTCCGCCCCGCCGCCATCCTCTTTGGCAATGTGACCGGCTTCGAGGCCCTGCTCACGCCCGACAGCGTCGCAGAGATCGCCCAAATGTGGCGCGAGTACCTCATCGCCCTGCACGAAGCCATCGCCCAGTACGGTGGCATCCTCAGCCGCATTGACCCCTACTCCAACGGCAGCAAGCTGCTCATCCTCTTTGGCGCACCCGTCGCGCACGAGGACGATCCCCACCGCGCGCTGCACACCGCGCTGGCCCTGCATCGCGCGCTCGCCGCGCTCAACACGCGCTGGCAGCGACGGCTCAGCCTCAGCGAGCCGCCCATCCGCCACCGCTTCGGCGTGACCTACGGGCGCGTCTTCACCGTTGAGGCCGGCTCGCCCACCCGCCACGAGTACACGGTAATGGGTGACGAGGTCAACCTGGCGGCGCGGCTGATGAGCGCGGCCCAACCCGGCCAGACCCTCGCCTCCGCGCCGCTCCACGCCGCCGCGCGCGACGCCTTCGCCTTCACCGCGCTCCCCGCGATTATGGTCAAAGGCAAGCAACAGCCCATCCCCCTTCACCAGCTCGATGGCTTGCGCGCCGGACGGCTCGCCCGCCGCCTGGCCGCCCGCGTGGAACTGATAGAGCGCGAAGAGGCGCTGCTCCAGGCCAAAGCCGCGCTCCAGCAGGCCCTTTCCCGTCGCCAGCGACTCCTCACCATCACCGGCCCGGCGGGCAGCGGCAAGAGCCAGCTGCTCGACGCGCTCGCCGCTCACGCCCAAGAGCGCGGCGCGCGCGTCTACCTGGCCGAATGTACCGCCTACACCGCCGCCGCCCCCTATGCCGCGTGGATCGCGCTCCTCCATGCGCTTGCAGACAGCGCCCCCGGCGACCCGCCCGAATTCGCGCAACCACAGTTGCAGCGTTTGTTGACCGGAGCCGCACTGGCCCCCATCCACCTGGAACCGCTGGCCCGCCTGCTGGGCTGGCCCGAACTGGCAACATCCGCTGCGCCCCCCAGCCCGTCCCGCCAGACCGTGCCCGCACGCGCGGGGATTTTTGCGCAGCTGGGACAAAAAATCGCCCAGCCCACCATCCCGCCGTCCCAACGCCCTGGCCTCTGGCAAGTCGTGCAGGAACGGCAGCCAATCGCGGCGACCTCCGGCTGGCAATCGCTCAGCGGGCGTATCGCGGCGCGGGAGCGCGAGCGCCTCTTTGCCGGCGTGGAAGCCTTGCTCAACGCCCTCGCCTCCCAGTCGCCGCTGCTCCTGCTCTTCGAGAACGCCCAATGGATGGATACGCCCTCGCAGGAGCTGCTCGCGTGGCTGTGCGACCGGCCCCGCCCGCAGCCCTTCCTCATCGCGCGCGCCCTGCGCCCGCCGCTCAGCACCGCCCTCTGCGGCGCAAGCATCGCGCTGGAACCGCTCAGCCCTGAAGGCAGCGCCGCGCTGGTCGCCCATTTGCTGGGCGAAGCCGCCCTGCCCGCCGCGTTCGGCGCGCAGCTCCACGCGCACACCGGCGGCAACCCGCTCTACATCGAAGAGCTCGCCCACTGGCTGGCGCAGCAGCCCGACCGCAGCCCTGCCGCGCTCACAGGCGCGCTCGGCACATCGCTCACCCTGCAAGAGCTCGTCATCAGCCGCATTGATCGGCTGCTCCATCCCGCGCAGCGCGCCATTCGCGGCGCATCCGTTGTGGGCGAAGACTTTGCCGCCACGGATCTCGCGCCGGTGTTGGAGGATGCCACCCCGCTCGATGCCGCCTTCCGCGCCACGCTCGACGCTCTGGTAGAGGCCGGTCTGTTGCTGCCGCTCAGCGAAGACGCCGCCGCCCACTACGCCTTCGTCCAAACGCTGGTGCGCGAAATCACCTACGGCAGCCTGGCCTTCGAGCAGCGCCGCCACCTGCACAGCCGCATCGCCGCGCATTTGGAGAGCCACCACGCCGCCGCGCTCGACCCCATCGCCGAGCTGCTGGCCTACCACTACACTCAGGCGCAGCAGCCCCTCCCCGCCGCGCGCTACCTGCTGCTCGCCGGGCGCGCGGCCACCCGCCGCTACGCCTACCCGCAGGCGCGGGAGCTTTACACCCGCGCTTTGGCTTTGCTCGACCCGATACCGCCAGAGGCCCACACCTCCGCGCTGGCGCAACTTCGCGCCAGCCTGCACGTTGCTCAAGGCGACATCGCCCTACTCATCCAAGACTTTGCCGAGGCCGCCGTTCTCTACCAACAAGCGCGCGCCCTGCATCCGGCAGAGGCCATCCCGCTGGACTTGCGCCTGCGGTTGGCGCTCGCCCTGGCCCCCAGCGGCGAGCCGGATGCCGCGCTCGCTCACGCCCGCGCCGCCGCGCAAGACGCCGATCCACTGCCCGCGCTGGCGATGCTGGCCTGGCTCATCGGGCGTGCGGGCGCACCAGACGCCGCGCAAGTCCTCGCAGAAGCTCGCGCTATCGCTGAGCCGCCCCCGGCCATCGCCGCGCTGCTGCACGAGCTGACCGGGGCGTGGGAGGCCGCGCTGCAAGCGTACCGCGCGCTCGACCTGCCCGGCAACGCCGCGCTCGCCGCGTGCCGCTGGGGAGATGTGCAGCTAGCAGCGGGCGACATCCCATCCGCGCAGGAACACTACGCGCAAGCCGCCGCCCTCTGCGAGCCGGAGCAGGACGCCTGGGGGCTGGCATTGGCGGCCTATCGCCAGGCCGAAGCCCACACCCGCGCAGGCGACAGTCAGATCGCGCTCCAGCGACTTGAAGAAGCGCGCGTTTGGGTGCATAATATAGGGGACGCTGCCCGCGCCGAACGCGACCTTATCGAGGCCGCCCTGCAACGCAACGCTCCCGGCCCCTGGCCGCCCTGGCGCTGGCAACCCTACGACGACGCGGGGAAGGTGTTGTTGCTATTCAAAAACCTAGTTCTGAGTCCGTAGTCAGATAGTCAGATAGTCAGATAGTCTCTAGTCCGTAAACAGTTGCACTCAGTGTAAAATTCGCCATTCGCCATTCGCCATTCGCTGACTCGCTGATTCGCTTTTTCGCTCAGGAGGCACCATGGCCACACAATTGAATACCGTTCCCCTATTCAGCCATCTCGCGGCTGAAGCACTCACCGAAGTCGCCAATGCGCTGCAACCCCAGACATTGGCCGCCAGCGCGATTCTGTTCAACCAGGGCGATCCCGGCGACGAGCTGTATCTCGTCGAAAGCGGCCAGGTCGCCATCTTCGCGCCCGATCCCGCCAATCCCGGCTCGGAAAGCCCTATCCGCGTCTTCCAGGCCGGGCAAATTTTCGGCGAGATGGCACTGATTGACCACAAGCCCCGCTCGCTGAGCGCGCGCGCCCTCACAGATAGCCAGATGCGGGTGTTGAACGGCGAGGACTTCCGCCGCCTGCTGCGCGACTATCCCGACATCGCCCTGCAAGTGATGGCCGGCCTCAACGAGCGCATCCGCTACACCACCGACTTCCTCGGCGAAGTGCAGGATTGGGTGAAGCGCGTGGCTGAGGGCAAATACGAGCGCGAATTTAAGCCAGAGGCCGGCTACAAGGATGCAACCATGGAAGAGTTAGCAGCGGATTTCGCGCAGATGGCCGCGCAGGTGCAGAAACGCGAGCAAGAACTGCAACGCGAAATCTACCGGTTGCAAGTCAAGATTGATCACGAGAAACGGGAGCGCCAGGTCAGCGAGATCACCGAGACCGATTACTTCCAGACGTTGCGCACCCGCGCCAAAGACCTGCGGGAGCAGAACGCAGCGGAAGATGAGGCTGAGGCGTGAAACGTGAGGCGTGAAACGTGAAGATTTTCTGGTCACGCATCACGTTTCAGAACAGGTGGCATTGAATGGATTTGCAGACCTTGCTCCCCGCTGTCGAAACTTATCTCCAGCACACCCGCTGTCAGGGAGAATCTTTCACTATCGCACCGCTGGCGCAGGGGGAGTACAATCTCAACTACCTGGTGCGGCAAAACGGCGCGGCATGGGTGCTTCGTGTGAATCTGGGCACGCAAATCCAGCGTGATGATCAGATTGCCTACGAGTACCGCGCGCTGTGCCTGCTGGCCGAGTCCGGCGTCACCCCGCGCCCGCATTTTGTGGATGATAGCCGCATCCATCTCCCCTACGGCGTGCTAGGGATGGAGTATCTGCCCGGCGGCGCGCTCGATTACCGCCGCGATCTGGAATCCGCCGCCCGGCTCTTCGCCCGCGTCCACACCACACCTGTCCCCGCTGAGGATAACCCGCTCATCTGCGAAACGCGCCCGCTCTCCATGACCTACGACGAGTGTGCGCGCCTGCTGCCGGTGTATCTGGACTCGTCACTGGCAGCCCCGGCTCTGAGCGCCTACCTCGCCGACGTGCTCGCCTGGGCCGCCGAGTCCCGCCACGCCGAGCGCTATTTCGCCGCCGATCCCTGCCCCTGCATCATCAACACCGAGGTCAACTCCGGCAACTTCATCGCCAACCGTGAGCGCGACACGCTGCATCTGGTGGATTGGGAGAAGCCGCTCTATGGCGACCCCTCGCAAGACCTCTCGCACTTCTGCGCGCCAATGACGACCCTCTGGAAGAGCGATTATCGCATGAATGCAGACGACAAACGCCGCTTTCTGGAGACCTATAAGGCTGCCATTCCCGATCCCCATTTGCGCGACACGCTCGACGAGCGCGTGCGACTGCGTGATCCCTTCAACTACCTGCGCGGCATCTCCTGGTCGGCGATGGCCTGGGTGACATACCAGACCGGCGACCACGCCGTTCGCAATGAGGACACGTTCCAGAAGATTACAGCCTATCTGGATTTGACGTTTTTACGCGGGATGTTCGATGACTATATGCGTAGTTCGTAATGCATACTGCGTAAAGAATTATGCCCTGTGGCGCAGGATTCATCCTGCGTAGTAGTACAGGATAAATCCCGTACTACAAAATGTAGTGCGCAAAGCGTATTCAAACACTACGCATGATTCAATCCAGGAGTCCCCCATGCTCGTTTCTGTCATCATCCCTGCTCTCAATGAAGCCGAAAACATCGCGGCCTGCATCGTTGCGGCGCGGCGAGACTATGCACCCGCTGAGCTGGAGATCATCGTCGTGGACGGCGGCAGCACGGATGGCACGCCTGACCTTGTGTCGCCGGACGTAACGCTGCTACGCTCGCCGCGCGGACGGGCTGTGCAACTCAATCGCGGCGCGGCGGCAGCGCAAGGGGATCTCTTCGTCTTCTGCCATGCCGACTCGCTGTTGCCTGCCGGTTGGCGCGAGGCTGTCATCGCTGCGCTTAGCGATCCTGCGGTGAGTGGGGGCACGTTCCAGACCCTCATCCTCCCGGCGTTTGGTGCTCTGCATCCGCGCAATCGCGTCGTTTTCTCGGCCAACTGGCGTGGCATGATGGGAGATCAGGTGCAGTTCATGTCTCGCGCCACCTTCGAGCGCGTGGGCGGCTTCCGGGAAATCCCCTTGATGGAGGACGTCGAAATGTCCCGCGCTTTACACCGCGCCGGGCGACTCGTCCGCCCGCCATCCCACTTGCGCGTGATTACATCCAGTCGGCGATTTGTGGAGCGTGGCATCCTGCGCCAGTCGTTGCGTAACGTCTGGAACGTGTTCCGCTACCTGTATCTGGGGGCTACCGCAGAGCAGATTGCCGCCGTATATCGTTCCAGTCGGGAGAGTAATACGTAACCATAAAATCTCCTTACGTATTACGCAGTACGCATTACTTATGAACACCCTCATTATCTACGCCAAACGCCCATTGCCAGGACATGCTAAGACGCGGCTGGGGCAGGCTATCGGCGCGGAGCAGGCCGCCGGAGTCTATGCGCGGCTGCTCTACGGCTACCTGCATGACGTGTTGCGCGCCGGGTGGGACGATGTCGCCGTCACCGTCGCCGTCGCCGCGCCGGAAGACGCCCCTTTCTTCGCGGAAGCATTCCCGGAGTGGCGCATCGTCCCCCAAATCCAGGGCGATCTGGGGCAGCGCATGGCGGCCTCGTTTGTGCAAGCGTTCGCTGCGGGTGCAGAGACTGCGGTGCTCACCGGCAGCGACATCCCCGGTCTGGATGCGGCCCTGGTACGGCAAACTTTCACCCTGCTCGAAACCGCCCCGCTCGTGCTCGGCCCGGCGGCGGATGGCGGCTACTACCTCATCGGGCAACGCGCGCCCGGCGCGGCACTCTTCGACGGCATCGCCTGGAGCACCAGCGACGTGCTGGCCCAGACCGAATCGCTGGCATACGCGCAGAGCCTCGCGCCAGTTTATTTGCCTACTTTGATTGATCTGGATACGGTTGCGGATTATCATTTCTGGCGACAGACGGACTGGGTAAAACGTAAAGCATGATTATCTGCTCCCGTTTCATGTTTTGCGCGTTCTATAAAAGTCGTTTATTGTTGGTAAACTTACAGTACGAAGGATGATTGGCAAATATGTTATAATGCTTTCGTGCTAACGCCAACACAATCGCATACAGGAGGACTTAACCGATGCAATCTGTAAGACGTTGTGCTGCTTGCCTGATATTTTTCCTCGTACTACTGAGCGCCTGCGCGCCCACGCCCACCCAGCCCCTCGCTACCGGCCTGACCGAACCCGCCGCCGATGCCGCGCCGCTCGCGCTGGCTGGCGACCTCAACGGGATGACGTGGGAGCAAATCGTCGCCGCCGCCGACGGGCAGACCGTGAACTGGTGGATGTGGGGCGGCTCGGACGTCATCAACAGCTGGGTGAACGGTTGGGTGAAGGCGGAGCTCAAGGCGCGCTACAACATCACGCTCAATCAAGTGCCCGTCGCCGGGCCGACCGAGTTCATCAACCAGGTACTTGGCGAGAAGCAGGCCGGTAATGATACCAACGGCAGCGTGGACATTATGTGGATCAATGGTGAGAATTTCCGCACGATGCGCGAGGCCGACCTGCTCTACGGGCCGTGGGCGCAGGCCGTCCCCACCAGCCGCTACATTGATTGGAGCGATGGCAGCATCGCCTACGATTTTGGCTTCCCCGTGGAGGGCTACGAGCTGCCCTACGGCTCGGCGCAGTTCGTCATGGGCTACAACCGCGCCTTTGTGCCGGAGCCACCGCAATCTATCGCCGCGCTCATTGCCTGGATCAAAGCCAATCCCGGCAAGTTCACCTATCCCGCGCCCCCCGATTTTACTGGCAGCGTCTTCGTCCGCCACCTCTGCTATCATGCCACAGGCGATTACACCGCATTCCTGGGCGAGTTCGATCAGGGCCTCTTCGAGCAGCGCTTCCCGGCGTGTTGGGAGCTGCTCAATGAGATCGAGCCGTACCTGTGGCGTGAGGGGCAAACCTACCCGGAGACGGTCAGCGCACTGCAAGAACTCTTCGCCAACGGGGAGGTCTACTTCGAGATGAGCTACGATGTGGGCGGCGTGCAGAGCCGCATTGATTCGGGCCGCTACCCGGAAACCGCCGCCACGTTCGTATTCGATGAAGGCACGATTGCCAACACCAACTACATCGCCATTGCCTATAACTCACCGCGCAAAGCCGCCGCGCTGGTGGTGGCGAACTTCCTGTGCGGCCTTTCCGCGCAGCACAGCGCCGCCCAGAACCACAGCTGGACCACACCGCTCGATCTCTCCCGCGCCCCCGCCGAGTGGCAGGCCGCCTTCGTTGCCGTCCCGCGCGGCGCGGCCATGCTTCCGCCGGACGAGCTCGCTCCCCGCCGCCTACCAGAACTCCAAGCGCCCTGGCTCATTGCCATCGAAGAAGCCTGGACGCGGGAAGTGTTGCAAAAATAGTGCGTGGTGTGTAATACTACCAATCACTACGCCTACCCTGACAATGAATTGGCAGACTGCTACCGCAAGCTGACTTAAATAAGGCAATAGCGCAAAAGTCGCCCTGTCAAAGCCGTTAATATGCTATACTACAGGGTAAGTTTTGCGGTACTGCCTTTGACGAGCGCAGAGGCCTTCGACAGGCTCAGGCACCGGAGAAGCCCGGTGGCTGAGCCTGTCGAAGCCTCTCCCAATTGCTCTACAGCATTGCCTTGGACGGCAATCGCGCAAAAGTCGCCCTGTCAAAGCCGTCAATATGCCATACTACAGGGTCAGTTTTGCGGTACTGCCAAATAAGCTATTTATACGCCGCCCCGTTAAGCAAAACCCTTGCTAAGTGCAACTATATACTACCGCATCTCATTTAACTTACGAACTATTGGTCATAGAAATAAAAGGTGCAAAGGGACTGAGATGATAAATTTCAATTTTGTATACGAAGACCATTTGGGTAAAATATCAGGAGAAATGACGAATAATGGCGAAAAGGTAAGGGTAATGCTTGGCGAATGGGAATTTATTGGAGCAGAGTTCGATAACCTCGAACCTAGAAATCAAGAATCTTTGGGCGATAGATTTAGACTTCATCATGGTGCACTTTGCGATTGCAAATTTTCATTTAAGATACCTACTTTGATTAGTGACGAATACAAATTAGTATCATCTGAATTGTCCATCATCGTTAAATTGGGTAAACCAAATAATCGAGGCGGTCTTGATGAAGAGAGATATGAAATGTCTCTAGTCTATGGGAGTAAACAAATACATTCCTCTGGAAAATCCGGCTGGTTTGAAGATGAGCTCCTGGAAATTCAAAGGCAGTTGCCCAATAATGTGTTTGTTAAAGCGTGTATAAACTGCCAGTTCTCAGATTATAGTCCCTGCGGTCATGGTGCATTCGGGGCTATGATGTGCTTTAGAAACCTAAAGCAGGCATATAACCAAGTGCGAACAAAAAAAGATTTCTGGAAAATTCACGATAGATATGATAGATTGGTCCAAGAAACATTTGTCTGTGACGAGTTCGAACGAAGGACTCCTGGAGCGGGTTATCGTGGTTGAAATTCGGCGCTTCTCTCTATCCAAACAATCCGGCTAACCCGTAAGAACCCAACCGGACTATCTTATACGATAGGTCTCTGTATCCTTATGAATGACCGGCGCGAACAGCTGAAACTGGTGTTGATGCTCCTCCCGGCCCTCACGATTGTGGTAGGGCTGTTTCTGGGCGGGCTGCTGTTGGGGCTGCTGCAAAGCTTCGATTACATGCCCCTGATTGGGCGCACGCAGCCCACCGTGCAGCCTTACCTCAACCTGTTCCGCGCGCCGGCGTTCCTGCGCTCGCTCGCGCTCACCGCCTGGATCAGCCTGCTCTCGACCGCGCTCTCCACCGCGCTCGCCACGCTCTGCGCCCTGGCCCTGCGCCGCGATTTCGCGGGCAAGCGCCTCATCACGTTCCTGTTCCAGCTCAACATCCCCATCCCGCACCTGGTCGGCGGCATTGCCGTGATGTTCCTCTTCAGCCAGAGCGGACTGCTGGCGCGCATCGCCTACGGCCTGGGGGCCATCACCCAGCCCGCCGACTTCCCCGCGCTCATCTTTGACCCGCTCGGCGCGGGCATCATCCTGGAGTACTTGTGGAAGAGCACGCCCTTCACGGCCATCATCCTGCTGGCCGTGCTGCAAGCCGTGAGCGAGGACTACGAGAACGTCGCCCGCAACCTGGGCGCCAACCGCTGGCAGCGCTTCCGCTACGTCCTGTGGCCCTTGCTGCTGCCGGGGATGCTGCGCGCTTCGATTCTGGTCTTCGCGTTCACCTTCGGCGCGTTCGAGGTGCCCTATTTGCTGGGACAGACCTACCCCGCCGTGTTGCCGGTACTGGCTTACCGCAACTACACCAATGTTGACCTCGCCGCGCGCCCCGAAGCGATGGCGATGAGCATGGTCATCACCGCCATCATCGTGGCGCTCATCATCGCCTACACGAAGCTCACCGAGTTCTTCGTGCGCGCGGAGTAACCCATGCGTCCTGCTGACCGGGATACACGCATCCGCCGCATTACCAGCGCCGCCGCCTCCGTGCTGGCGGCCCTTGCCGTACTGTTACCCTTAGTCCCGCTGCTGCTCTGGGCCTTTGCCTATCGCTGGTACTTCCCCGCCCTGTTACCCTCCGCCTGGAACCTACGCGCCTGGGGCTACCTCTTCTCGCCCGCCTCGCAGGTGGGGCGCGGCTTTGTGCAGGGGCTGTGGATTGCACTGGTCACAACGGCGCTCGCGCTGCTGGTGGGCGTCCCGGCCGGCCGCGCGCTGGGACTCTACAGCTTTCGCGGCAAAAAACTCATCCAATTCCTGCTGCTGGCCCCCACGCTCGTGCCGGGCATCGCGGTGGTGATGGGCATCCATGTGCTGTTCATCCGGCTGCGGTTGACCGGAACCCTGCCGGGCGTGATTCTCGTGCATCTCATCCCCACCACACCTTATGTAACGATGGTCATGGCCGGGCTGTTCGCCAACTACGACCCGGAATTCGAGCAGCAGGCGCGCACGCTCGGCGCGCGCTCCTGGCAAGTCTTCCACCGGGTCACATTGCCCGCCATCTTCCCCGGCCTAATGGTCGCGGGTATGTTCGCCTTCATCATCTCGTGGGAGCAATACCTCCTCACCCTACTCATCGGCAGCGGGCAGGTGATGACGCTCCCCCTGCTGCTGTTCTCGTTCACCGGCAGCGGCAACAACGCCGTCACCGCCGCGCTCGCGCTGCTTCTCATCGCCCCCAACCTGCTGCTGCTGGCCTTCACTGCCCGCTATCTCACCGGCGAAAACACCGCGCTGGGGGGAATCCATTGAAAGACGTGAGTTTATCACCACTGAGGCACAGAGAGCACGGAGAAATCTATTTTTGTATTGTCTACCGTACATTTTCCAAGCGCATTCAGTTTTAGCCACGAATTAGCACGAATTTTACGAATTTCTTATTGTTTTTGTGTTAATTCGAGTGAATTCGTGGCAAAAATCTACAAGTGTACGGTAGCAAATTTTTGTATTCAAAATAAAAAACACCTCAGTGTCCTCTGTGTCTCTGTGGTGAAACTTCCTTTTCAGGGAATGCTATGATTACCGTTCAACTGCACCAGCTGACCAAGCGCTTCGATGCGCGCAAGCGCGACGCTGCCGTCCATGCGCTCGATCTGACCTTTGCGCCGGGCGAGATTACGGTGCTGCTCGGCCCTTCGGGCTGCGGCAAGACCACTACGCTCAAGATGATTGCCGGGCTGCTGTACCCCACCGCTGGCGACATCACCTTCGATGGCGCATCGGTGCTGGACGTGCCTGCCGAGCGGCGCGGGGCTGTAATGGTCTTCCAGAACCGGCTGCTGTTCCCCTACATGACCATCGCCGAGAATGTGGGCTTTGGGCTGGCGATCCGCGGTGTGGATAAGGCCAGCATCCGCCGGCGCGTGAAGGAGCTGCTGGAGCGTGTGCAGCTGCCCGGCGTCGCCGACCGGCGTCCGCACCAGCTCTCCGGCGGGCAACAACAGCGGGTGGCGCTGGCGCGCGCCCTCATCGTCGAGCCGAAAGTGCTGTTGCTCGACGAACCCCTCTCCAACCTCGACGCCCACCTGCGCGACGAGATGCGCGAGCTCATCCTTGACCTGCAACGCCAGTTCCGCATCACCACGCTGCTGGTCACACACGATCAACAGGAGGCGGTGGTGATGGGCGACCGCATCGCGCTGCTGTTCGATGGTCGGTTGCGGCAGCTGGGCGGCCCTAGCGACTTCTACCGCCGCCCGGTGGATATGCAGACGGCGCGCTTCTTCGGCGGCGTGAACTTCATCCCCGCCACGCGCCACGGCGACCGGGTCGCCACGCCGCTAGGCGATTTTCCCGCGCCGGAAGGCTGCGACATCACCGGCGCGTGCCTCGCCACCGCGCGCGCAGAGGCGCTCCGCCTCACGCCCGGCGCGCAGGGCCGCATCACCTCCGCGCTCTACCTGGGCACCGCCGCCCGCTTCAAAGTGCAGGTGGATGGCCTGGAAATCATCGTCGAAGATGAAGCCGCCGCCAGCGAGCGCTTCCGGGTGGGCGATAGCGTGGGCATTCACATCCCGGCGGATAAACTGTGGCTCTTACCGGCGGAGTGATGCGTACTGCGTGATGCGTACTGCGTAATGTCTGCAAGTGTAAATTCATTCGCCATCCGCTTTTTCGCCTTTTCGCTGATTCGCCATTCGCCATTCACTAAGGAGTCAACTATGCCTCTCCCTGTCATTCTCGATTGTGACAATACCATGGGTCTGCCCGGCAAGGAGATTGATGACGGGCTGACGCTGCTTTACCTGCTGGGGCGTCCAGATATTGAAGTGCTCGGCGTGACCACCACGTTCGGCAACGGGCCTATCGAGGCGGTCTACCCGGCGACGCAACGGTTGTTGCGCGCCCTGGGCCGCGAGGACATCCCCGTGCTGGAAGGCGCGGGCCAGCGTGGACAACCGCCCACCGCCGCCGCCCGCTTCCTCGCCGAGACGGTCGCCGCGCGCCCTGGCGAAGTCGCCGTGCTCGCCATCGGCCCGCTGGGCAACTTGCGCGCCGCCGCAGAGCTCGATCCCGGCTTCTTCGGCCACGTCCGGCAAATCGCCTGCATGGGCGGCTACCTGCACCCGCTGCGCATCGGCCAGCGTGACGTAGCCGAACTCAACTTCTCGTGCGACCCGGAGGGCGCATACGCCACGCTCCACGCGCCCTGCCCCGTCACCGTGATGAACGCGCACGTCTGCCTGCAAGCGCCCTTCGGTGCGGGCGATTTGGCGCGGCTGCCATGGGACGCGCCCACCCGCGCCAGCGTGCAGGGCTGGCTGGAGACCTTCGGCGCGTGGTGCGGCGTGGACGTCTTCTACCTGTGGGATCTGCTGCCCGCAGTGTACCTCTCCCACCCGGAGCTCTTCGCGCCGCGCCCGGTGCGGCTGCGCTCGACGGTAGCGGATCTGGAAACCGGCTCGCTCGTACTGGCGCAGGGGGAGGCCGGCTCGCCGGTCAACATGCCGGAGCACATCCATGATCCGGCACGGTTCAAAGAGGTGTTGTTCCAGGCGTGGGAGCGGGTCGCGGTGCGGGGGGAGGAGCTTGCGCCGTGAGGTGTGTCTTGCCTCACAGCCTTGCGCTGCTATTTTCTTGACGTATCGCCAAAGCCGCTTACAATTGAAACTATTCTTGATCTACCTGAAAAGTGTATAAGCCCCAAAGGGAGGGACTGTCATGCTCAAGAAAATGCTGGTGTTTCCCATCTTGATTCTGCTGTTGGTGAGTTGCCGTACCAGAAATACGCCTTATGATATGCCCGCACTGCGCGTAACCGAATACCCAACGATGCAATTATCTCAAAGCCCCACACTGTTCCCTTATGGGGTAACAGTGAAAGCAGAAACAGCGGCACTGAATTTAATCGTAAACTCTTCACGCTCCAATATCTCCGAGCGCATGGTAGATATTCAACAGGCAGTTGATGAGATTGCGCGAGTTGCAGCAGAAAGCGATGGACTCCTTGTGGAACGCATATCGGTCAATCAAATCAACAGCGGCTATCCCAGAAAAGAGGGAACGACATCCAGCGTTCAAAATTTAGATGTATCAGAAGTTACTTTGCGGCTGACTACTAACTTGGCACAACACGATTATGATTTTGTGAGAGCTGTTTCTAATTTCAACAATTTCCTAAACGCGGTCAAACTACCCGAATCGGTGACCCTTCGCGTATTATCCGTCGAAGCGGATTTGGGCGATCTTGAATCCTATCGCTCTCAAATTATTACCCAACTCTATGAAGAATTAGACGCAGTGAAACAGGCTCATGGTCAGACAGTAAGGTTTGAGATAACCGGCTTGTATACGCCTTTGAAAAAGATGCAATTGAGCGATATTGAGTATTATCTCTACCTTGAGCCAGTTGTGACCGTCATCGAATACTGATATCCTCAAACCTGCCAGGTCTATGCCCTAAACTTAATGCCATTGACCCACAATGTACCGGGTCATAAAAAGGCAACAGCGCCAAAGTCACCCTGTCAAAGCCGTCAATAGGCGTGTTTTGAGCATACTGCC
>CAZDDI010000037.1:1503-41965 GCA_964504195.1 uncultured Anaerolineales bacterium | reverse complement strand
CCGCCGCCGGGCTATGGGGTGGTGTTAAAGTGCGACTTCTTTCAGGAGAGTCAAGAACCCGTCTGAAAATTCCACCGGTGGTCGAGCCTGCCGAGACCCAACGCTGATTTCGACAGGCTCAACCACCGCCTTCGTAAATTTTGGGATAGGTTCTATCGCAAAGCGCTACAGTAAGATTTTCCGCACAAACAACATAAAATCGCGAAATCCCTGTTCCAGCGTTGGAGCAAAAGAGGCTGCAATAACATTGTTCTGATCACCATCATGAAAATGAAAGGGAAAAGTTGCAACCTGTGCCCAATCAGTATCAGGAAAGTTGTCATAGCGATAGATGCGTCCATCCAAATGTCTGCGTTCCCAATGTATGCCAAAGCGGCCCTGTAATTTACATGAAGCCCAAACATCCACATAACTGGTATCGGTCAAAAGGATCCGCAACTTGACGCCAAGCAGGTCAGTTTGCGTCACAATCGAAGCAAACTCGACATCCGCGATACGTTGCACTATCTCTAGCGAGTTCACACCAACTCCTGCAAAGACGCGCGCAACATATCACGGGTAGATTCCAAATAATCAAACTCAAAAAAGTCTTCAAAGGCATCTTCTTCGTGAATGGCACCATTTTGCACCAGCTTATCGAGTTCAGCAATGGTATGGACGCCATATTTATGCGCTAGACTGAACAACTGAGATTCAACCAGCCGCAATTGATGGCGCAAGAACAAGCGTAAACTTTCGCGCTCTAATTCCTGGGGGGATAGCTGTAATTTCAAAGCAATGTGCTCATACATGGGCAACACCTCCTATTCAGGCCCGCGAAGGCTTTGCTCTTATCATAGGTGATTTAGGGCAAGTTGGCAACCCCGCCTGTATCAACGGGCGCTCTCAGCACGGGCGCGGAGCTCGTTGCGTAAGGTAGCGATATCGCGTGGGACGAAGATCGCGGTGACGAGGTAGAACACGAAGCACAACAGCCAGGTGGAAACGCAGATCCAGAGGATGGCGTCGCCGAGGCTATAACGCACGGCAAGATAGCCCGCCAGCCAGGGGGCGGTCGCCGCGCCCGCTGATTCGATGAAGTATTGTACTGCCAGCGCCGTGCTGCGCACTTCGGGCAGGGTGATGTCGTACACGGTGGAGACTAGGTTGGGCGCGGCGATGGGGATAAAGAGCGACATGGCCGCCAGGGCAATGGTAAAGCGCGTGGTCTCCGCAATCGGCGTCTGCATAGCGATGATGAGTAAAAGCGCGCCCATCAACACACCGAAGGCAGAGGTCAAGACGCGCCCGCGCGGGTTACGGCGAAAGAAAAAGTCACCAAGTGCACCCCCTAACGGATAGCCAGCAGCCAATACTAACACCGCTATAACCATCGTAACCAGGATGGCATTTTGATCATAGTTGCGCTCCACTTCGAGATAACGGAAGAACCAGTAAGTGATGACGTTCCAGGGGAACACGCCGAAGAAGCCCTGCACGAAGAGGATGCGGAGCGTGGGCTTGCGAAACAGGTCACGGGCCACACGCCACTCGAAGCGGAACTGCCCGGTTTCGGCCAGGTCGGCCAGCTCCGGCTCGCTCTGACCACGCGGCGCTTCGCGCACGCCGAAGTAAATCACGGCAGAAAGGATGATCCCTAACCCACCGGTGAGATAGAAGATGCCGCGCCAACCCAGCGAATCGCTCAGCATCAGGCCCAAAATCATCCCCAACAGATAGCCCAGCGGCGCGGAGAGCTGCAAGAAGCCGTAGACCTTGCCCCGCACGTTCGGGCCGAAATAATCTGCTATGAGGCTGTAGAGGCCGGGATAGCTGGAATCGTCAATGCCGGTGGTGGCACGCGAGGCGACGAAGAGCGGGAAGGTGGGCGCGAGCGCGCTGAGCCAGGTGGTAGAACCCCAGATAAACGCTGCCAGCGCGAGCAGTTTGGCGCGCGCATAGCGGTCGTAGAGGTAGCCCCAAAGGGGATACAGCACCGCGCCCACAATCAGCGCGCCGGTGAAGACCCGCCCCATCTGCTCCTCGTTGATGCCGAAGGATTCCATGATGGGCGTGGTAAGCGGGCCAATGAGCAATTTATCGGCTTGGTGCAGCAGCATGAAGAGGAAAAAGACAATCACGACAAACCAGCGATGGCGATTATGGGATGGGTGCATAGAGGCCTCCGTGTTCTGTTAGAAAATCCGTCTATATCCTATTGCGTACTTCGTATGCATATTGGGCTTTTACGCATTACGAAGTACGCAGTACACTCATTTTACCACCGAATGGGCGTTGCGCCGCGCGCGGCGAGGTAGGCGTTGGCCTGCGAGAAGTGGCGGCAACCAAAGAAGCCCTGATGCGCGGAGAGCGGTGAAGGATGCACGGTCTCCAGGATCAAATGGCGGGCAGGGTCAATCAGCGCGCGCTTGGCTTGCGCGTGGCGACCCCAGAGTATGAAGACAAGACCCGCGCGCTCGCGGCTCAACGTCTCCACAATTTGATCGGTGAGCGCCTGCCAGCCTAGTTTCTGATGCGAGCCGGCCTTGCCCGCTTCCACCGTGAGCGTGGCGTTGAGCAGCAACACACCCTGCTCCGCCCAGCGGGTGAGGTCAGTGGAAAAGGACGGCGCATCCCCGCCGTAAACATCGGCGGTGATTTCTTTGAAGATGTTGCGCAGCGAGGGGGGCATCTTGCAGCCCTCCGGCACGGAAAAAGCCAATCCATGCGCCTGCCCAGGGCCGTGATAGGGGTCTTGCCCTAGCAGCACCACCCGTACCGCATCGAATGGGGTCAGCGCGAGCGCGCGGAATACCTGCTCGCGCGGCGGGTAGATGATCGAGGTGGTGCGTAACGCCTCCACCCGCGCCAACAGCGTCTCGTGATAGCCCTCGCGGAGCAAGGGGATGGCATCGAGCCAGGTTTGGTCAAACATCAAGCCTCCAAGCCGCAAGTCTCAAGCGGCAAGCCACAAACAAATTTAATGCTCCCGCTGGATTTAGCAATCCAGCGGCGGATTTGACAATCCGCCGCGAGCCGAGGATGGGGCAAAAACATCCAGCTTCCAGTAACCAGCAACCAGTTACAGCCTCGGCAGCACGACGCCGACCTGGCCCTGGTACTTGCCCTTCTTGTCCGCGTAAGAAATCTCGCAGGGAGCATCACCCTCGAAGAACAACACCTGCGCGATGCCCTCGTTGGCGTAGATTTTGGCGGGCAGCGGGGTAGTGTTGCTGATCTCGATAGTGATGTAACCGTGCCACCCCGGCTCCAGCGGTGTAAAATTCGTCACGATACCGCACCTGGCATACGTGGATTTTCCGAGCACCGCGCCCAGCACATTGCGTGGTATCCGCATATACTCCAGACTGCGCGCCAGCGCAAACGAGTTCGGCGGGATGATGCAGACCTCGCCGCGAAACTCGATCATCGCCCGCGTGTCGAGATGCTTGGGATCCACCACAGACAAGTCGCCCACGCCAGAGGTGAACACCATGAACTCATCCGCGACGCGAATATCGTAGCCGTAGGACGAGAGGCCATACGAGATCACCCCGTTGCGCACCTGCCCATCCTCAAACGGCTCGATCATCTGCTCTTCCAACGCCAGCTTGCGAATCCAAAAATCAGGTTTCAATCCCATTGAGGAGTTCCTCCAAAAATTATCAGGTCTTGCTTGCTCCTGCGTAATGCGTACTGCGTAATTGCAGAGAAAAAATTTACGCATTACGAAGTACGCATTACTTACATTTTCTCCGGCGCATCCACACCCAACAGCCCCAGCACGCGCGCCAGAACCGTCTTGGCCGCGCGCGCGAGCATCAGCCGGGCGGCGGTCAATTCCAGTGCATCCGGGTCTACCACACGGCAATCGCGGTAGAAGGCATGGAACAATGCCGCCAACTCGGACGCATACGTGGTGAGCAGGTGTGGCGTAAGATTGACTGCCGCCAGCGCGACGAGCTCCGGCAACGCGAGCATCTTCCGCAGCAGCGCCAACTCGCTGGGGTGCGTGAGCAGCGCCGGGTCGCCCGCCGCATCCGTCGCCACACCTAGCTCCTCAGCCTTGCGCAGCACGCCCGCGATGCGCGTGTGCGCGTACTGCACATAATAGACCGGGTTGCGATCCGACTGCTCCACCGCCAGGTCGAGGTCGAAGTCCATGCTCACATCCACCGTGCGGGTGAGGAGCATGAAGCGGATGGGATCCGGGCCAACCTCATCCACCAGCTCGCGCAGGGTGATGAACTCGCCGGAGCTCTTGGACATGCGGACTTCTTCGCCGCTGCGCAGTAGCGTGACCAGCTGATAGAGAACGATAACCACACGGTCGGTATCCAACCCTTGAGCCTGCGTCGCCGCGATGACGCGGGGTACGTCGCCGTGATGATCGGCCCCCCAGACGTAGATGGCCCTATCGAAACCGCGCAACACGAGCTTGTCCCAGACGTAGGCGATGTCGGAAGCCAAATAGGTGGGGCGGTCTTCGGAATTGGGGATGACTTTGGGCGAGCGGATGAGCACCGCGTCCTTGTCGAGATCGGCATGGGTGAACCAGGTCGCGTCGTCTCGCTCGACCACATAGCCGGCCTCGCGCAACACAGCCAACCGCTGGTCAAAGAGGCTGGGGCAGCCTGCCGGGCCAGGCGCGTAGAAATCGCGCTCGTGCCGCCAGCTGTCGAAGCGCACGCGCAACGCCGCCAGGTCTTCTTCCACGATGATGAGCACCCGCTCGATGCCCCAACGCATGATTTCGCGCAATGCGCTCTCACGTTCCTGCGTCAGATAGCGATTGCCTACCGCCGCGACGAGCGCCTGCGCCATCGCTTCGATGTACGCGCCAGGGTACGTTTCTTCATCCATCGCCACCGGCTCGCCGAGCAGCTCCGCGTACTTGAGGAAGATGCTCACGGCAAGCTTACGCGCCTTCGAACCGGCATCGTTGACGTAATACTCGCGCTCGACGGTGTAGCCCGCCGCCGCCAGCACGGAGGCCAGCGCGTCGCCGATGACGGCGTTGCGCGCCGAGCCGATGGTAATTGGCCCGGTGGGGTTCGCGCTGACGAACTCGACCTGCACGCGCTTGCCTGCACCCAACGCGAGGTTGCCCCACGTCTCGCCAGCCGCCAGGATGACGCGCGCCTGCTGCGCCAGCCAGCTCTCGTCCAGCGTGAAGTTGATATAACCGGGCGCGGCAGCTTCAACCTTACACACAAACGGCGCAGCGGGGATGTGCGGGATGATGTCTTGGGCTATCTGCACCGGCGCACGCTTGAGGGTCTTTGCTAGCCCCAAGCACACAGGCGAACCATAATCGCCATGCGTCTCAAAACGGCTCGGCTCGACGGGTAGCACGTCGGGAATCGTAAATGCAGCCACCGCGTTCGCGCGCTGCGCTGCCAATAGACCGGCGCGGAGCAGGTCGGATAATTGATCGCGTAAGGGTATCGTCGTTGTCATCGTCTACCTCCGGGGAGAAAATCTGCAAATCGAGCAAATCAGCAAATCTCGAATGGCGAATCGGGGAACCGCTTTCTCGCCTTTTCGCTTTCTCGCTACTACAAAGCCAGCATACTCAAGAAATACGGCAGTTGCCGCCGCCACCAGGGCCAATCGTGGTTCACGTCGTAGCCCCAATAATCGAACCAGGCGGGGACATCCAATGCCCACAGCACGCCCTCCAGGGCGCGGGTTTCGGCCAGCGGAATCTCTTCCCACGCGCCCTGCCCCACGCATACGATGATGCGGCTCTGGCGGAACTGCTCCAGGTAGGCGGGATCATCGAGGTTGGAGAGGTACAGCAGCGGGAAGTTGAAGTACACATGCTCGTCGCGGTACTCGCCGACGAAATGGTGCGGGCTGTACAGCCCACTGAGAGCAATCGTCACGTCAAACCAGTCCGGGTGGCGGAAGAGGCTGTTCGCTGCGTGATATGCGCCCAGGCTGTTTCCGGTCGCCATGAACTTGCCCGCCCACCCGCTGTGCTGCCGGATGAAAGGGGCAACTTCTTGCACGATGTAGCGGTCGTACTGCTCATGCCGCCAGGCGCGGTCGCCGGGCCATTTCCAGTGTGCCAGCCACGATTCGTGATCCAGGCTGTCTACGGTGAAGACCTGAATTTTGCCCGTGCCGATGAAGTCGCGCAGGGCGTGGATCATGCCGAAATCTTCCGCCTCGAAGAAACGCCCGCCGGCGCAAGGGAAGATCAGCAGCGGTTTTCCAGCGTGCCCATAGACTTCGAGTGGCATCTCACGCCCCAGGTTGGGGCTGTGCCAGACATGATACTCGGTGTTCATAAATAATTGCCTGGATATTCACCACAGAGACACAGAGAGCACAAAGTTTTTATTTTTACCTTTAATTCCACTGGTGGTTAAACCGACCGATAACCGGCGATGGTTTCGACAGGCTCAACCACCGCCTTCGTAAACTTTTAGACAAACTCCATATCATAGCTCAACCGCCATAACGTAGGCGATGGCCTCGCGCATCTGGTCGAAATCGGGGGCGCGCAGGATGTAAGCATACTCGCCCATCGCGCGGGCGAAAATCGGCTCAACTGGCTGATGATGCACCAGCCGCGATGCGCAATGCTCCAACACCTGCGCGTGTGTGTGGCGATAGGGACGGTGCTGCTTGCGCCCGATGAACGCGACATGGTAGGGCCGCTCGATGACGGCGCTGAACGAATCGAACAACACGACATTAGCCCACTCCGCGTAAAGATCGGCGTCGTTGGCGTAGTTGAACACGTCCATCATCAAGCCGCCGGGCGGGCGAACGTTCATCTCGATGGCGATCCAGCGGTCATCGGGCGCGTGGAAGAACTCGATGTGGAAGAAACGCGCGCGCACATCGAAGGCGCGGACGGCGCGCCGCCCGGCCTCCGCCAGCTCAGCAGGGATCTCGCGGTACGAGCAGGCGTAGACATCCAGGTTGGCGTTGACCACATCGAGGATACCCGGCTCGTAGAAGTGCGCCGCCGCGAAGACGATCCGCCCCTGCTGGTCGGTCAGCCCATCGAAGGAGTGTAGTTTCCCGACGATGAAGCTTTCGAGCAGGTAATCCACCGACGGCGGGCGCTCCGCCAGAAAACGCTCCAGATCGGCCTCACCACGCAGCTTGTACGTCCCGGCAGCGCCCACGCCCACATCGGGCTTAGCGACCAGGGGGTAGCCGATCTCGGCTACAAACGCGCGCGCCTCAGGTTCGGTGTGAATGACGCCACCGGGCGCAACCTCGATACCGGCCTCACGGAAACGCGCCTTCATCTGCGATTTGCGCTTGAGCGCGGCGAGCTGCGCGGGGCGCAGGCCGGGAATGTTGAAATCGAGCCGCAGGCGGGCATCGGTCTCCAACCAGTATTCGTTATGAGATTCCAGTGCGTCAATGCGCCCGTACTTGTGGACGAAGTAACCGCACGCGCGCATTACGCGATCGTAATCGTGCAGATTGTCCACCCAGTAATACTCAGTGAGCGCGGCCTTGAGTGTGTCGGAAAGGCGGTCGTAGGGCATATCGCCAATGCCAAGCACATTGGCCTCAGCCCGGCGCGCGCCCACGGCAAACCGGCAATAATTCGGCGGAAAATGGGGGGAGAGCAGCACGATATTCATCATAACCTCCTCGCGGGAGTATACCACAAAACCGCGCAGGGGCTATGCGCCCCTGCGCGGTTGATTATGCAATCCCCCTTGACAGGCCTTCGACAGGCTCAGGCACCCCCTTCGACAGGCTCAGGCACCCCCTTGGCTCAGGGTACGGCAGAAGAGAAGCTTGTCTTACTATGCGCGCCCGGCGCTCTTGAAGATCTCGATTTTCTGCTCCACCACCGCCTGCATGGCTGCAATAGCGGGCTTGAAGACCTTGCGCGGGTCAATCTGATCAGGATTCTCAGCCATGTAAGCCTGAATCGCGCGGATCATGGCATTGCGCACTTCAGTATCAATGTTGATCTTGCAAATACCAAGTCCTACCGCCCTCGTAATCTGATGATCCGGGATACCCGACGCGCCGTGCAAAACCAGCGGCACGCTCACTTTCGAGCGGATCTCCTCTAGGCGAGTAAAATCCAGCTTCGGCTCGCCCTTATAGAAGCCGTGCGCGTTGCCAATAGCAACCGCGAGGAAGTCGAAGCCCGCGTCCTCCACGAAGCGCGCGCACTCGTCGGGATCGCTCATCGTTGCGTCACGATCAGAGACCACGACGTGCTCCTCAGCGCCGCCCAGCTTGCCGATTTCCGCCTCGACAGGGATGCCGAGCGCGTGACAGGCTTCCACCACCTTGCGCACCTCGGCCACGTTTCCCTCATAAGGCAGACTCGAAGCATCGCGCATGATCGAGGTGAAGCCCTTTTGCAGCGACAGCATCACGGTCTTGAAGTCCGGGCCGTGATCCAGGTGAATCGCCACGGGCACGCTCGCCAACCGCGCCGCCTGCGCCACAATCATCGGCAAGAAGTCCGCCCCGGCATACTTGAGCGCCCCGGCGGAAATCTGCACCAGCACCGGCGCTTTCTTCGCCTCTGCTGCCTTGATAATCGCGTGGGTAATTTCCAGGTTGTTCGTATTGAACGCCCCCACTGCGTACCCATGCTTCTGTGCATCCAGCAACAATTCCTTACTCGTAACTAACATTGTATCTATACCTCCATAAAAATCTGCACATCGAGCAAATCACAAATCACAAATCTAAAACGGAATTACCGGCAACTAACCAAAGAGCGCTTATGTGTTTCTCCCCTAAAAGATACCTAGCTATAGACCATTCGAAAATCTTCTTTACGCAGTACAGGCGCTATGCGAGCCAGACATTCATTACACTTGGTTGGTCATGCGTGATGAACATCAGCGACTCTAGTGCCGATCCCACCAGACGTAAATCAGCGCGTTGCCGTTATCCTCGTAATACTCCACCTTGATCTCATGCCAACCGGCAGTCATATCTACTTCAGCGCAGTAAGAAATGCCATTGTTGCCGTGCCACTTATCCAAGACCAGCTGCCCGTCAACATAGATGCGCACCCCATCATCTACCATCGCGCACAGGGCATAATTATCCGCGGCAAAGTGCGCCTGGCGCGTCCACCGCACGCTGAAGAAATTCTCCGGCACACCAGATGGCCCGCCCAGTCCCCAATCGTAACCGATGTGCGGTTCCATCTGCGTCACCGCCGGTTGACCTTCCAACCGCTCGTTGCCGAAATACTGCGCTAACCAGGCATCTTTGGGAGCGGCAGAGGATGGCGTTCCCGTACCAGGCATGGGCGTGTCCGCCGGCGCATTCCCCAACCGGTTGAAGGAAAACTGAATCGCAGCCGGCCCCTCCTGATCGAAATAATCCACCACCACGAGATGGTTGCCGGGCGTCAATATGACTTCTGCCGTGTGAGTCGTGTAAGGCTGTGCCTGCCAGGCATCTAGCAGCAGATTGCCGTCAATCCACAGCCGCACGCCATCATCAGCAGCAATAGTGAAACGGTACACCCCGCCCCGGAAATTGATCGTGCGGCTCCACCGCACGGCAAACTGGTCGGTATTCAGGCGTGTATCGGGCGACTGCAAGCCCCAGTTAAAACTCACAGCCCGATCATTGCGGGTAAAGAGGGGTGCGCCGGCAATTTCTGTGCCCAGATAATAATCACCTCGCCAGCTGGTAGTGCTGGCTGCGGGGGCTGGCGTTGTGCCTGGCGTAGTGGGTGCGGGTGCCGCTGCACCGGGAATGGTAAGCCGCTGACCAGCATAGATCGCGTTCAGGTTATGTAAGCCATTGGCCTGTGCAATTGCCCAGGGCGTCACCCCATAAACGCGAGCGATACTATAGAGCGTGTCGCCATAGCGCACTACATACACGCCCCCGGTCGCAGCAGCGGGGGGGGTAGCCCCTGCTTGAGGAATTACCAGGCGCTGACCCACATAGATCAGGCTAGGGTTGACGATCCCATTAGCACGGGAAAGCGCTGTAACATCCAACCCATGCAGCCTGGCAATACTGAACAGCGTATCGCCCCGCTGCACCACATACGTCGTCCCACCAGACTGGGCCACGACCACCGCCGCCGGGCGCGTCATCAACACAGGCAAACCCAACAACATCGCCAACAATACTAACCATAAGACACGTTTCATCAGCGCACCTCCTGGAAAATCTGCACACTACATCAGACAAGGACGAATTCTTCAGAACCACAAGCAAACCTGCTCTTATGATATATGCGATTGCGCGGAAGGTCAAGCAGAAAACACCTCACCCCACACAACAAACCGGCCCGGTGCAAGACCGGGCCGGTTACGATACATCCTAAAAGGCCCTAGTTGTTATGTGTGAACGGCCCTGCAATCGCGGTATTTCCGGAGGCATCCGTGGATTGAACGTAATAGGTATACGTGGTTCCCTTCTTACCCCGGAAGGTCATCGAGTGTGAAGTCGTGAGGGTGTTATCAACATAGGTTGTGCCCCCCATAATGACCTCTGTCGTTGCCGGTTCATTGGTCGTCCAGGAAATGATGTAATTGATGTTACCAGACTTGACCGAAGTCACATTGGAGATCACCGGAGGCGTGATATCCTCGTCACCGCCACCGCCACCGCTTGTCACGGCCACGGTCTGGCTGGCGTTGCCGGTCGCGCCCTCGTTATCAGTAACGGTCAGGGTCACGTTGAAACTGCCCGCCGCCGCATACGTGCGGTTGGCGGTCACACCAGAACCCGTCGTCCCGTCACCGAAGTTCCAGGCATAGCTGACCAGCGAGCCATCAAGATCGTAGCTGGCGCTGGCATTGAAGGCACACGCGAGGTCGGTACAGGTGAAAGCGAACGAGGCCACCGGCGGGGTATTCTCGCCGCCACCACCACCGCCGCTCCAGCCAAGGCTGACCAGCGCATCATAGGCTTGTACCAGCCCGTAGCCGTAGGAGTTGTCGCGCCCAACCGCACCAAGATCCAGCGCAGTGCTAGTGAGAGCCTGACGAATTTGCACGTTCGTCCACGAAGGATTGGCGCTCCAGACCAGCGCGGCCACACCGGAAACGTGCGGCGTGGCCATCGAAGTGCCGTTCCAGGCCTCATAACCGTTGCCGGGCTGGATAATCGTGCTGGTCACTTGCGCCGGAAGATTGAGTTTATTAGCGACCAGATACTGCCCAGCAGCCTGGCTCAACCCTATCGCAGGAATTGTGGATGCGTTGCCGTCGCCCAGGGTGGCAGAGAGGTCGCCCGGCTCGTTGTTGTAAATGATAGCCGCCACACCGCCGCTGTTCTGGACATTGCGCACCTTATCGAAGAAGCTGATGCTCCCACGCTCGCAGATGACCACTTTACCGCTCCAACTACCCGTACTATCGCACAAACCACCATAGACCAATGCGCCATTTGCCGCACCGTAAGCCGCATTCTCGACGTGGTTGGCGGCATACGTCACCCCATCCAGCACCACTTCAGTCGTCGCATCCCACGGCACAGTACTCAGCACGGCCACACCCGGCGCAGCTACTTCCACGGCGGAGTTCTTCTGCGAGAAATCAGCGACAACGTAATTGGAATCAATGGCCGCCACCGAAACCACAGAAGCATAAGAAGCCGGATAGCTCAGCGCTGTCGTACCATCATTGCCAGCTGCCGCAATAGAGAGAATACCCTGGTTGTAAAGGGTCTGGAAAGCGCGCTCCTCGGTCTTTGACTTGCCGCCGCCCCCCAGACTCATGCTGATGATATTGGCCCCCGCCGAAGCACATTGATTGACCGCATTCACCAAATCAGAGCTGTATGACCAGCCGCAGCTCGCGCCATCGAATACCTTAACGATGTAGAAGGAAACCGCGCCAGGGCTAACGCCCACCACACCCACATTGTTGTTGGCTGCCGCAATGCTGCCCGCAACGTGCGTACCATGCCCACAAGTATCGCTATTCCAGCCGATCGGATGTCCGCCGATGACATTCACGCCAGCGAAATCCTCGTGCCCGGTGTAGAGACCGGAGTCAATAACACACACGGTGATACCCGCGCCCGTCGGTGCTCCGGCATCCACAAGACCATTGCGGTCAGCGTCCCAAACATCGCGTGCCTGCACCGCGTCAATTCCCCAAGGGATATCCTGGCCCATCGGGGAACGCAGCACGTCTTCTTCTACCAGCACTACATTGGGATTGCGACGAATACCTTCAAGCGCCGCGGAGGGCAGCGTAACAGCGATAGTATTGATATTATCGAACTCGTAGTGGATTTCGCCGCCAGACTGGGCCAGCATATTGCGAGCGGCTACTCGCCGTCCAGGTTGGAACTCAATCAATACCCGCTGATGAGAGGGCGCATACGTCGAAGTTGCTAAAGAGGGACGTGATGACATGGGGATAACCAGCGTAACCAACAGCAACGCAATGGTCAAAAGTTGTGCAAAACGCTTCATTGAAACATAACCTCCTCTACTATATAACAAGAATTTTCCAAAAAACAATATAGGGAAACAACATTTCAAATATGCTTCATAGGCGCCTCCTTTCGAGGAGAAAGTGCTCAGGCACCGCGAGGGGATTCCCAACCTGCACAAGCGCAGGCCAAACCACAACCTACTACTTAAACTATATCAAATATTATCAAGATTGTCAACACAAATACAAAATACAATATATCTATATTTTCAATCTTCTTACATAGGCATACGTCGCTGACGCGCAATCTCGAACAATAACACGGTGGCTGCCATCGCGGCATTGAGAGATTCCACGCCACGCGCCATAGGGATGAACACACGGCGTTCTCCGACCAATGCGCGGACATCCGGCCCTGCGCCTGTCGCCTCGCCGCCCACTACAAGCGTGATTGGAGCGCGCCAGTCCACCGCATCATAGGGCATCGCGCCGTCAACATCAGCAAGCCACACTGCCGTACCTACCGTAAGCGCGGGCAATTCGTCCGCAGCACAGCGTTGCACGGGAACGTGAAAGTGCGCGCCCATCCCGGCACGCAACACCTTGGGATTGGTGGGATCCACGACACCCGGCGGCAACAGGACCCACTCCACCCCAGCAGCCCAAGCCGCACGCAAAATCGTACCTAGATTGCCTGGATCGCGCACCCCATCGAGCGCTAATCGCAGGGTAGGCGCAGCAGCTGGCCCCAGTTCAGGAATCGGCACCAGCGCGACAATCCCTTGCGGCGTCTCAGTATCCGAAATCGCTCGTAACACCTCTGGCGACACGCTCCACAGCCGGGCATCGCGCGCTTCCAGCGTCGCCAGCAACACCTGCGCCTCCGCGCCTGCGGCGAAATCTTCGGTATAAAAGACCCAGTCCACCGCCAGAGCCTCACGCACCAGACGCAAGCCTTCGATGACCAACGCACGCTCGGTATAACGACGGCGGGCGCTGCGCATAAGCGCCTGCACCCGCCGGATTTTTTCGTTATGACAACTTGTTATCTGTGGCACTACGGGATCGCAGGAATCCGAAGCGTCTGCCCCGCGTAGACCCAATAAGGGCTACTAATACCGTTATACTGCGCCAGGTAAATGTGACTCATGTTGTAGCGCAAGGCGATACGGAACAGGTTGTCGCCGGGCTGCACAGTGTAGGTCGTGCCGGGCTGCACGGGAGGCTGGGGAGTAGTAGGCGGTGTCCCGCCGCTGCCGGAAACGCGCAGCTGCTGCCCCACCCGAATCAAAGCCGGATTGGTGATGCTGTTAAGCTGGGAAAGCGCTTCAACAGTAGTACCGTAACGCAAAGCAATGCGGAACAGATTCTCACCAGGTTGCACCACATGAATGCCAGAAGCCGAGGTGGTCTCAGGCGTCATAGTAACTACCACTACCGTCTCCACAGGTACAGGCGTCGCCTCAATCGGGGGAATAGAAGTAGCCTCCTCCGTCACGGTCGGGATAATCTCTTCCGTCGGTTCCACCGTGACAACGGGCGGGTCGGTCACAACTGGCACTTCAACAGTAGGCACAGGGGTCGTATTCGCCCCAGCTTCCTGCGCCATCGCCTCTTGATCCACCGGCGGCAAATCCGGCACATCGCCAGTCGCGGACTTCTTGCAACCGCTCAACACCAACGCGAACACCAACAACACTACCAACAACACAACAACGGGTTTGCGATTCATCGGGTCACTCCTTTCAAGCGCAACTATTTGTTAGAATTATACACTAGAATTTGAAAAAAGTCACAATCAGGCGTCGAGGTAGGGTATGGCATTTGACCAGTTATTGCAAAAATGCCGCTGTAGCAACGCCATAGGCAGCGTGAGGGGATAAGTTTTCTCAATGCGACAGCCCTGGTAACAACTAACCTTGACGAAACCCCCACCCAGCATATAATTCAACCTGTATAGAATCCGGATTTTCTTGAGGAGGCTCAACATGCTTGACGCGAATGAACTGCGCAAAGGGACCACTTTTATTCTTGACGGCGACATCTACCAGGTATTGGAATATCAACACTATAAACCAGGGCGTGGTAACGCCATCATCCGCACCAAAATTCGTAACTTACGCACCGGCTCTACTGTCCCGCGCAACTTTCTCTCCGGCGAACGGATTGAAGAGGCGCCCGTGGAGCGCCGCACGGTACAATTTCTGTACGGCGACGGGGAATTCTTCTATTTCATGGATACACAGACTTACGACCAGATACGCGCCTCAGCCGAGCTGGTAGGCGATCAAGCCGGCTACCTCAAGGAAGGCATGGAAATCACCGCCGCCTTGCTAGAAAATGATCCTATTGATCTCGAAATGCCCTCAGCGGTCGAGCTAGAAGTGGTAGAATCTGAGGTTGGCGTGGCTGGCGATACGGCCACCGGCGCCAACAAAATCGTCACCTGTGAGACCGGCCTGCAGGTGCAAGTGCCGCTCTTCGTGAATGTCGGGGATAAAATCCGCGTGGACACGCGCTCCGGGTCGTATGTGACCCGCGTCTAATCTACGCACCTTTCACCAGACATGTGGCGCGCCCGGGGGTGCGCCACATCTTGTATCAGGAGCCACCTATGACGGATTGGAGTGTGTACGCGGGACGCTGGATCACCCTAGACGAAAGTCACCGGGTTGTCGGCGTGGGCCAGATCCCGGAAGAAGCCGAGCGCGCCGGGCGGCAGGCTCGCCCCAAAGAGCAGCTCGAGCTGTGCCGGGTTGCCGGACACCCGCCGTACCTACTCCTGCCTGCCTGGCCGTTCCTGCCGTTGGGTGCGCTACTCGCAGCTGCCCCCACCTGGCTGGCCGGCGGCGCTGTGCGTGATCTACTGCTAGGCCGCCCGCTCCACGATTGGGACTTCACCACTGCCGGGGATGCACGGCGGCTCGCTCGTGCGTGCGCCAATACATTACGCGGCGCATACATGGAGCTCGACGCCGAGCGCGACACCGGGCGCGCTATCGTCACCGACCCCAAACGCCGCGAACCTATCACGCTTGATTTCGCCGCGCTGCGCGGCACCACCATCGAAGAGGACTTGCGCCACCGCGATTTCACCATCAACGCGATGGCGCTTACGCTCGATGGAGAGCTGCTCGATCCCACCGGCGGGCAGGCCGATCTGGCCGCCCGCTGCGTGCGTGTCACCCACACGGGCGCGTTCGCAGATGATCCCGCCCGTCTCCTACGCGCGCCGCGCAACTGCGGCACACTGGGCTTCACGCTCGATCCGCAGACCGCGCAGCTAATCCGCGCCAGCGCCGCTACGATCACAGCGGTCGCCCCGGAGCGCATCCGCGCGGAGCTGCTGCGGCTCATCGCGCTCGAACCGACAGCGCCCACACTGGCACTCACGCATTCCCTGGGGCTGCTGCGCCATGTGCTACCCGAAGCCGCCGCGCTCGCGGACGTGGAGCAAACCTGGCCCCATCACTACACTAGCGCGTGGGAACACACACTGGCGACGCTCACCGCGCTCGAAGGACTGACAGCACTATTGCAAGGCCGCCCGCACCCCAAACTCCGCGTGGGCCACATCGCCGCGCCCAGTTGGGCTTGGGAAGCCGCGCGCCGCAGGCTCACACCGCTGGTCACCCCACTGCTGGAGTACCTCCACACCCCCACCACCACCGAGCTGACGCGCGGGGCACTAGTAAAATGGGGCGCGCTCCTACACGATACGGGCAAACCCTCCACGCGCACGGTTTCAGACGATGGGCGCACCCACTTTTACGGGCACGCTGAGAGCGGTGCGCGCCTGGTCTACGCGCGCCTCAGTAACCTCCACTTCCCCAACAAGGCTCGTGATTTCGTCGTAATACTAATCGGCGAACACATGCGCCTGATTACGCTTGCCCAAACTACACCCCTCTCGCGCCGGAGCAGCTATCGCTTCTTCCGTGCGACCGGAGATGCGGGTGTGGGCGTGCTCTTGCTCGCACTGGCCGACGCACTTGCTGTGTGGGGGCCGCGCCTGGAAGCCTCCCGCTGGGAGCGCCTGCTGGAAATCGCGCGTACCTTGCTGGAGCACTACTTCCACAACCAGGAAGAAATCATCAACCCGCCCCCCCTGCTCACCGGCCACGATTTGCTCGCGTTAGATTTTGCACCCGGCCCGCGATTGGGGCAAGTATTGGCTTCACTACGCGAAGCGCAAGCCGCCGGTGATGTACATACCCGCGATGAAGCATTGGTCTTTGTAAAAAATTTTCAGTAGTTACGCGATTGCCGGTTGCACCACCGGCTCAAAGCGAGCTTGGCTACTAAAGCGACGCGCTGACTTTTTTTGTTCCAGATTTACGCAGGAATGCTATCCGAAAATTCGCAAAAGCGGGGGTTTCGACAGGCTCAACCGTCGCGAGGGCTAAAAACCATGCAAAATGCTAAAACCGGCTCCCTTCACTGGCCCATCCTACTGCTAGGGCTACTGCTCCTGATGTTGAGCGCCTGCGATGCGCCGCTGCCCAGCGATCCGACCGCGACGCCCACCCGCACACCGATTATTCCCACCGCGACGCCCACCGCCACACCTACCGCCACGCCCACCGCTACCCCTACCCCCACGCTGCCGCCGGGACTGGTGCTGCCTTACGCTCCCGTACCACCTACCGGCTGGCCCCCGCTGCCCGCGCACCTGTACTTTGTGCGTGCAGGGCATCTGATGCGTTGGCCCGCCGGGGGCAGCAACCTCGAACAAATCATTCCCAATCGCAGCGATGATGATGAAACTGTGCTGCGCTACGTCATCGGCCCGCAGGAGCGCTTCATTGTATACGCCAACGCTGAGGGAAAACTGCGCCGCCTGGATATGGCCTCGGGTGAGATTGTCACACTGCCTACCGCCGGACTGATGCGCGACGCGGCGCCCGCCGCGTTTGCCCTCACGCCCGATGGCCGCTGGCTGGCCTACATCGCCTGGGGCATAAACCCCAATGCCGACCCCGGACTGGGCAGTGCGCAGCCAGATTTTACCAGCGGAGCGATTTTCGCGCTCGATTTGGAACAGCCGCAAACCCTGCAAATAGCGTTGGGTTTCTGCCAGAGTCACGCGACAGCACGGTTAAACCACCCCTGTAGCGGCATCTTGCTCTCTCCCGATGGCACGCAGTTGGCCTACGCCGAAAAGCAAGGGCTATGGATCAGCCAGCTGACCACGGGGGAGAACCGCCTTGTGGCAGCCTACAGCGACGAGCGTCAATCCACCTGGAAACTGCTGGGCTGGTCATCCGGTGGCGGCTGGCTGCTGGCAGAAAGGCGAGATTACGAAGGCTCATTGTTCGCCGTGATTAACACTGCCACCGGCGAAGTGCAGGAACTCCCCAACACCGCCTGCTATGCCGGTTGCTCTGTGGAAGCGGCCTGGGGTCGAGATGGTGTGTGGGTTGCCATCACCTACGAACCGACAGGGAATGGGGAGCTGTATCTGGCGATCCCCGCTGTAGAACAACCGCTTTTCATTGCGCGTAAGTTCGGCGGACAGGATATAGCCTTCATCACGCCGTATGACCCGCAAGAACTTAGCGATGGGCGGCTCGCCTTCATCCACCGGGGATGTGTCTCCTGCCCGCATCCAGAGGGCGGATTATACACGCTCAATCCAGACGACACCTGGACGCCCGTGGCGCTCATTCCCAACGCCAGTGGGGCCACACTCTGGACAGCCAACACCAGCGCCTTCATCTACATGGAACGCGGGAGGGGCAGGTGGGGTGACAGCGCCCGGCAATCCTGGCCCCCCGTCGAGCTCAGTCTAAGCGATGGCTCGCGCCGTTGGGATGTGCAGGCGCAGTTGGAAAATGCAGAACAGTTGCAATGGGCGCAGCCGTAAAACGTGAAACGTGAGGAGAAAATTCTTCACGTTTCACGCAATACCCCCATTTGCCAAATTGCGGTATTGCGTTTATAGTCAGGCTAAGATGAATGCTCAACGGACATGGATTGCGACACATCTGGGACTGCTAGGAGTAATGTGGGCCTTGCTGACCCTATCAGGCTGTATTACGCCCCCCACCCCGGTCGGCCCCCAACAAGTCACCGTGCATGTGGATGGCGCAGCCATCCAGATCTCCACCCTGGCCCCCACCGTGCGCGAGGCACTAACTGAGGCTGGTGTGCGCCTCGACAACCTCGATTATGTCAAGCCACCAGAAACCACCCTCATCCGCAGCGGGCTGACCATCGAAGTGATCCGCGTGGTGCAGGAGACGCACATCATCACTCAAACCGTGCCCTATAGCCGCCAGACCGTGCGCGATTCCACCATCCCGGTGGGCGAGTCGCGCCTGCTACAATCGGGGCAACCGGGCGTGCGCGAGTTTCTCTATCGCATCACGCGCGAAAACGGCGTGGAAATGGAAAATACGCTGGTGCGCGATTCATTGACCCAGCCGCCCGTGGACGAAGTCCAGCTGGTGGGAACACGCCCGCGCTTACAAACGGTCACCATCACTGGCACGCTGGCCTACCTGGAAAATCAGGATGCCTGGGTGATGCGCAACAGCAGCAACAACCGACGGCGGCTAACGACGCTAGGCGACCTGGATGGGCGCGTGTTCGTGCTCTCCCCCACCGGCGGGCAACTCCTCTTCACGCGAGCGTCTGCCGACCCGGCACACATCAACGAGCTGTGGGTACTCAACACGACTCTGGCCGACGCCGAAGCGGCTAGCCTCAACGTGCAGGATGTGCTGTGGGCGGATTGGGATCCACGCGGCGAGCGCATCGCCTGGACGACGGCGGAAGTGGTAGAGCGCGCACCGGGCTGGCGCGGGCAAAATGATCTATGGGTGGCGACGCTGAGTAGCCAGCAAAGACTTGTCTCGCAGCGCCAAGTGCTCAAGCCAGAGGCCGGAGGCGGATACGGTTGGTGGGGCACACGCTACACCTGGTCGCCCGATGGCAGGCAGTTAGCCTTCTCGCAGCCCGATGCGGTGGGCGTGGTGACAGTGCAAAACGGCCAACGTGAGACACTGGGAACGTTCCCCGGCTACCGCACCTATAGCAGTTGGGCCTGGAATCCGGGCATTGCCTGGTCGCCAGATGGGGATTTTGTCGTCACCTTGCTGCACAAGCCAGGGCCGGCGGGCGGCGACCCCGAAGAAAGCCCCGTCTTCAATTTGTGGGTGGTGGAAGCCACCGGCGCTTATGGGGCGGAACTCGCCGCGGAGGTGGGGATGTGGGCCGCGCCGCAATACTCGCCCGATGGCGAAACCATCCTGTTTGGCCGCGCGCAGGTGCCCTACAAGAGCGACATCAGCACCTACGGCCTTTGCACGCTGGATAGGGATGGCTCCAATCGGGAATGCCACTATCCGCCGCCAGACGAGCCGGGCGTGCAGCTCCCTCTCTGGCGCTGGGACCCCACCGGCGAGCATCTGGTCTTTGTGCAATGGGATGATATTTACTTGCTCCGGCTATCCGATGGGCAAGCCGCCCCCATCACGGACGGGGGGAGAATCAGCGCGTTCGATTGGAAGTAGGACGTGAAACGTGAAGCGTAAGGCGTGAAGAGCAGAAGAGATAACTATGCAAACAAGTGAGGCTGCACCATGCGTGTACTGATTACCGGCGGAACGGGGTTTGTTGGCCCGTATTTGCGACGCTATTTGCTCACGACGACCGATTGGCACCTGCACGCCACCTGCTATCCTGATGCTGCACCGGCGCTGCTCGATGCGGTACGCGAGGGCTTCACCCAGCTGGACTTGCGGGATCAGGCGGGCGTCTATACACTGCTGGAGACGTTCCGCCCGGAGGCGATCATCCATCTGGCAGGGCAATCGCACGTCCCTACCGCGTACAAGGATCCGTGGGGCACGCTGGAGAACAACATTCGCGGGCAACTGCATCTGCTGGAAGCTTGCGTGAAGTTGGAGCTCCAGCCGCGCTTCCTCGTCATCGGCTCCGGCGAGGAGTACGGGCGCGATACGCCAGAAGCCATGCCGCTGCGCGAAGACCATCCGCTGCGCCCGGAGAATCCGTACAGTGTGAGCAAGGTGGCGCAAGATGTGCTGGGCTACCAGTATTTCATCAGCTATGGGATTCCGGTGGTGCGGATGCGCCCGTTCAACCATGTAGGGCCGGGGCAATCGCCGCGCTTCGTGCTGGCAGCATTCGCCCAACAGGTGGCGCGCATCGAGGCGGGGCAGCAGGAGCCAGTGCTGCGCGTGGGCAATCTCAGCCCCGCGCGCGATTTTACCGACGTGCGCGATGTCGTCCGCGCTTACGCGCTTGCACTCCAGCACGGCGAACCGGGCGAGGCGTACAACGTCTGCTCCGGCACGGGGCGCACGATTCAGTCCATCGTCAATCGGCTGCTGGAACTAAGCACCGCCAGCATCAGCGTGGAGATTGATCCCGCCCGCTACCGCCCCGCCGATGTGCCCGCGCTCTACGGCAGCGCGGAGAAATTGCGCCGGGCGACGGACTGGGTGCCGGAGATCCCGTTCGAGCAGACGGTGCAGGATGTACTTGATGAGTGGAGAGAAAACGTACTACATAATGCGTAATGCGTACTGCGTACTGCGTACTGCGTAAGGAGAAACGGTTGCATCCCATTACGTATTACGCATTACGCATTACAAATTAGAAACCAGGAGGCAATTCAATTATGACCCAACCCACCGCATTGATTACCGGCATTACCGGGCAAGACGGCTCGTATCTGGCCGAATTTTTACTGGAAAAAGGCTACACCGTTATCGGCATGGTGCGCCGCAGCAGCACGGTGAACTTCACCCGCATCGAGGAGATTCAGGACAAGCTCACGCTGGTCTCTGGCGACCTGCTCGATCAAGGCTCACTGATGACGCTGCTGCGCGAGCATCAGCCGACGGAGGTCTACAACCTCGCAGCGCAGTCGTTCGTGCCGACCTCGTGGCAGCAGCCGGTGTTCACCGGCGAAGTGACCGCGCTCGGCGTGACGCGCATGTTGGAGGCGATCCGCGCCGTGAATCCCGCCATCCGCTTCTACCAGGCCAGTAGTAGCGAGATGTTCGGCAAGGTGCAGGAAGTGCCGCAGACCGAGCAGACGCCGCTCTATCCGCGCTCGCCCTACGGCGTGGCGAAGGTTTACGGGCACTGGATCACGATCAACTACCGCGAGTCCTTCAACCTGTACGCCTGCTCCGGCATCCTGTTCAACCACGAAAGCCCGCGCCGGGGTCTGGAATTTGTCACGCGCAAAGTGACGCATACCGTCGCCAAGATCAAGTTGGGACTGGCGGATCACGTCGCGCTAGGCAACCTCGATTCACAGCGGGATTGGGGCTTTGCGGGCGATTATGTCCGCGCGATGTGGCTGATGTTGCAGCAGGACGCGCCCGATGATTATGTCGTGGGCACGGGCGAGACGCATTCGGTGCAGGAACTGTGCGAGGTGGCATTCACGCACGCCGGCCTGAATTGGCAGGACTATGTGCGGCAAGACCCGCGCTTCATGCGCCCCGCCGAGGTGGATTTGCTCATCTCCGATCCCAGCAAGGCGCGGGAGCAGCTCGGCTGGCAGCCGGAGGTCAGCTTCCAGCAGCTGATCGAGATGATGGTGGATGCGGATATCGCGCTGTTGCAGCATCAGCATCGGTAGGACGTGGTGCGTGCTGCGTAATGCGTAACAAATATCTTACCAGACTGCTCGGAGCGGATCGCCAGATCCGCGACGGGTCAAATTGTGAGATTTGCCAAGCAGTCGGTTGGTAGAGCAATTGTAACGTAGGAGTCACAAATCCGCATGAGCGAAGAAACCAAACAAACGCTGATATATCTGCTCTGCGCCGTGTTGGGCATAGGCTTTTTCGCGGCGATCATCCTGGGGCAGCAGAGATATGTGGGCTGGGTGTTGATAGCCCTATCGCCGGGCGCTTTAGTGTGGAGCGTTCGGCGACTGATGGACAACGCCAAAAGCCGCAATTGGCCGACGGTGAAGGGTGAGATTACGAAATCACAAGCCTGGCAGTATCGTTACACTAGATCAGGAAGCAAGTTTTATGTGCCGCGCCTAACCTATCAGTACAATGTAGATGGAAAAATATACACCGGTGGGCCACTCATCTTCGGCAAAACCGGATTACCCACAGAAGTCCTCAAGCCCTACCCACCCGGCAGGGCCATCACCGTGTACTACGCACCTCACGATCCACGCCAGAACATGCTGCGTCCGGGTAATAAGGCGCGGGATTACCTCGTTCTGCTCGTCCCGCTAGGATTGCTGGTCTACGGGTTGGCGATGGCGCACGGGCTGATTTTCACGGTGAAGTAAATAAGACACGATTTGGAGTAAATTTAAAAATGCCCCCAAGTGATTGGTCACAATTTATCCCAGAATTGATAAGTGGATTACTAACCGCAATTTTGTTAGGGATATTTGCCTATCTTATATCTGATAAATTTAAAAGATGGGTTAAAAAATTACCAAATAGAATAATAAACATACAAAAATGGCTGACTGCAAGATGGTATTTCATCTTACCACATTCCCTTGTTATAGTGTTAGCTATCATTTTTCGCATTTATACTGATTGGAGAATTGTGATTTTCTCCCTCACTTGTTATATTGTGGGCTGGTTAAGTTTAAGGTTATCCGCTGGTTATCCTCTAGCATTTGGCAAAAAGAAGTCAATGAAGGCAAAAAGCGAATACTTACCAGTCTCCCTGGTATCTGGCGCGGGTAACTCCCATATCAAGAATTATTACATTGATCCACCATATGGTGATATTCTATTGGGAGAAGCACAATTTCGATTAGATCCCAATGCTTTAATATTCGATACAAATAAACAACACACCCACACACTACTTGCCGACGGCAAATTAGTGATTGATTTCCTCAAACTGTCTAAGCCACAAAATCACATCGAATCGGTTTATCTCCTCATCAACTCAAGCAATAGCAAAAGCATTTATGCGCACCAAAGCATTGGCGAAATCAAACTTGTTTTCAAAGATGCACCACCCATAGTAGTCGAATTAATCTTAGGTGCAAACATTCGAGAATGGTGTCTCGGCAACCCTGGAGATTTTGTACGCGAAGCATCCAGTCCAATGCTAATGATGGGTATGTGGAAAGGGTTAAGCAAAAACGGGGCAAATGCTGTAATTGACTGTCTTCAGATACCAGTATACGAGTGCATGAAAGGCTGTTTCCTCGAAAAAATCACTCTTGTTCACAAACCTCTAAAGCACCCGTCAGATACACTGGGAGTACATTTCTCTATATATGCGGTCTCGTTAAAAATCACACAGGATGTATAACATGTACACCCAACATCCATTAGCTAACACAACCAATATAAGAACCGAAAATGAGATCACAACAGAACTTAGCGATCTTTGTAAGCAGTATTCTCACCCCCAATATCCGTTACTACGCGCCGGCTACTCTCCAGCAAGTCGGTATCTTGCAGTTGATTTCACTCCCTGGATAATCAGTAAATTAACCAAACGCGGTTTTGACGAAATTGCCTATTTTCTCACTCAATTGACATCAGCAAATACAGGGTTAGGGGTTAGCTCCGATTACTGGACAAGACAAGCTCTCGATCTATGCAATTTCAATCTATCGGAAGTTATCCAAAGCAATGACCAGCAAGCTTTTCTTGACCTTCACGCAGCTCTGTTTCCCTATATTTTACATGGAACACTTGATGGATTTATGCTGCTTGATAGCCACGTTGATTTCCTCGCAAGAACAATGAGTCCGTATGCGTTTTCTATTCATCACCTGGAATCTAAAGTTAACGCAACCAATAAGTTTATCAAGCAAATGCGAAAAGAAACCAAGAAAACTTCTACAGCATGGACCGATTACCCTCTCTTGAATGCAAAAGACTTAAGGGAATTCCAAAATTTGACTCCGCCTACGCCCGGCCTAAGAGCAAAATTAAGAGAAGTTAGCATCGGTGCAAGACAACTATTCTTCGGAACCTTATTGGAAGGGCCAGGAAATGGACACTGGTCTGCCAGACCATACGGCATTGATGAAGAAAAAGCATCACTGGAACTTGCAAAAGCAGAACTTGGCGAATTACAGAACGACCCAGTATTGGTGCTCACAACCTACCGCAAGGAAGAACTACTTGAACCACTCAAAGGTCACCCAATAAAACAAGGCTGGAACAAGAAATACATAGCCAAATACATAGCAGAGAATGCACCAGATATTTTAACTAGACTTACAGAGGGGAAACAAGTTTTTGTTCTTCAAACGGATATTCGTGACCAGAGAACATTATTAGCAGATTGGGCCAGTAAAATCAAGGTTTTGTTAGCTATTGCGTTAGGCTTCAAGGAAGAATAAGCAACTGAATAGAAGCTAGCTCGCTGAATATTAACCGAACAGGAGTCAAGTTTTTTGCCAAGGCAAATGTGCGCTTATTGTGGAAATCGTGCTGCTACAGACAAAGAGCATGTTTTTCCTAGAAATTTGTACCCCAAATCAAAGGCGAATTCAAGGGTAAAACGACTAACAATCCCTTCTTGCAACATCTGTAATAACGGATGGGCGGACGACGAAGCTCATTTCCGAAATTTCTTGGCACTGGCTGGACCTCCAAACAACATTCGCCAAGAGCTCTGGGAAACCACCATCAATCGCGGCCTTCACCAAATCGACGGGCCCCGTCGCATTCAGGACATCATCAATGCTTTACAATCAGTCGAGATTAATGGAGATCTCAGGTACAAAATCTATCCCGGACAGGACAACAGAGTAAGTCGGGTTGTCAAGAAAATCGTTCGCGGGCTAAGCCATCATCATGGCATTCAATCAGTAGTGCCTGAGTCATGTGTCTGGGTAGATATTATGGAATACCAAGTACCCGATGAGTTGCTGGCGCAAATGATCTACACTCATCGTGAACCAGACATTGTAGAGTATCGCTATGCAATTGTCCAAGAGAATGGAATCCAGTCGGCTTGGCTCATAACTTTCTTTGAAAGGGTCACCTTTATCGGAATAATCTGGTCAACAGAACATGACTTTGAACAATCCCCCCTCAGCCCCATGATAGCGCAGGCAGAAGCATGAAATACGGCCTCAAAGATGCCGTCGTCGCCCAGATCCAGGCCGTGCTGGCGCAATATCCGCCGGTAGAAAAGGCCATCCTCTACGGCTCACGCGCCAAGGGCAACTACAAGCCCGGCTCGGATATTGATCTCACCCTGCTCGGCGGTGAGGACTTGACGCTGCACGTCCTCTATCGTATCATGGATGCTATAGACGACTTGCTGCTGCCCTACACCTTCGACCTGTCCATCTTCCGCCACATCAGCGACCCGGACGTAGTGGGACAGATCGAGCGCGTGGGTGTGGTGTTTTACGAAAGCGAGACACCAGCAGATGTCATTCAGGGGGAAGATGAATTTGTGCATTCGTGACCTGATGCATAAACGGTGGTCGAGTTGCCTTGAGTACCACGCATCACACAAACCTGAAAAGGAGCTACTATCATGCAGATATACATCGTTATATTTTTTATCCTGGGTATAGCGATCTTGCTACCCCTAAGTATACATTGGGACGAAAGAAGGATTCGATATGACATCGCAGCACGCGGGGGACAGTTCTTGGAAAAACACTGGGATGCGTGGAGCCCAGGAGAAGACCGAACCTATCATGTGCGTTTCAAGGATATAGACGGAAACGAGCGCACTGCCACTTGTAGAACCAGTCTGTTAAGTGGCGTTTTCTGGGCCGACATGGAAGTCTTTCGCTCACCTAGAGATACCAGTACCATCATCGCCCTGAAAAACGAAAATCAGCGCTTGCAGAAAGAGCTTGAGCAGACGCGTAAAGAACAACCATGAAGCGCACTTCTCAAACCCTCGAGCCTAATGCTCAAAGCCCCGTCTCAGGGCCGCTTGAGCACGAATAACCCGCATGTCGCCAAGTTTCTGGTTGAACGCACAACAAGCAAGAAGCGCCGATATTGGCGAGCATCCAAACTCGTCACGCCCCTGTCGCCGCACATCTCTAACCACCGAAAACGCAAAGAAATTTTTTACGCATTACGCATTACGCATCAGGAGGTTATCCATGACCATTGAACGCATTCTCGTCATCGTCTTAGACGGCGTGGGCGTAGGCGAACTGCCCGACGCTGACGAGTACGGCGATGTGGGCAGCAACTCCATCGCCAATACCGCCCGCGCCATCGGCGGGCTGGACTTGCCCAATATGCAGGCGCTCGGCCTGGGCAATCTGAGCGACATCCTGGGCGTGCCGCCCCGCGCGGATACGCTGGGGGCTTATGGAAAACTGGCCGAAGCCTCCAAGGGCAAGGATTCCGTCACCGGACACTGGGAGCTCATGGGCATCCATTCGCCCATCGCCATGCCCACCTATCCCGAAGGCTTCCCACCCGACGTACTGGAGGAATTCACGCGGCGCACGGGCTACGACGTGCTCGGCAACAAGCCCGCCTCCGGCACGGAGATCATCGTCGAGCTGGGCGAGGAACACCTCAAGACCGGCAATCTCATCGTCTACACCTCGGCGGATAGCGTGTTCCAGATTGCCGCGCATGAAGGGATCGTGCCCATCGAGGAGCTGTACCGCGTGTGCGAGATCGCCCGCGATATGCTGAGCGGCCCGCACGCCGTCGGGCGCGTCATTGCCCGGCCCTTCGAGGGCGAGCCGGGCGCATTCAAGCGCACGTCACGCCGTCACGATTACCCCCTGCTGCCGCCCCGCCCCACCGTGATGATGCGCCTGGTCGAGGCGGGCTACGATGTGGCCGCCGTGGGCAAAATTGACGATCTCTTCGGCAACACCGGCATCACGCTGAACAAACATCGCACCAACAACCGTGACAGCATCGCGGCGATGCTGGAATTCCTGCAAGACGAGTTCAAGGGACTGCTGCTGGTGAATCTGATCGAATACGACATGATCTACGGTCACCGCAACGACCCGGAGGGCTACGCGGGCGCGCTGCGCGACTTTGACGCGGCGCTGCCGGGGATCCAGGCCGCGCTACGCCCCGGCGATATCGCCATGATTGTAGCGGATCACGGCGTTGACCCCACCATGCCCAGCACGGATCACTCCCGCGAGTACATCCCGCTGCTCGTCTTTGGCACACCGGTCAAACCCGGTGTGGATTTGGGCGTGCGCAGCACCTTCGCGGATGTCGGCGCGACGATTGCGGAGGTCTTTGGGCTAGGCGGGACGGAAATCGGCGTTAGCTTCTTGCAAGACATCACCCAATAAGATTTTTAACGCAAAGGCGCAAAGACGCTAAGAAAATTCGACAGGATTAACAAGATTCACAGGATGAAGCATAGGAAAATCTTGTTAATCCTGTCTAAAAACTTCGTAGCTGGTGCCTTTGCGTGAGGCAAAAACAAGGAGAATCACAACCACATGACGACTAACATCAAATTCGGTACGGACGGCTGGCGGGCGCGGATGGCGGAGGACTACACCTTCGACAATGTGCGCCGGGCCGCGCAAGGCTTCGCCGCCTACCTCAAGCAGCACGCGCTGGCTGAGAAAGGCTGCGTCATCGGCTACGACCAGCGCTTCCAATCGGAATACTTCGCGCAGGCCGCCGCCGAAGTGCTGGCGGGCAACGGCATCCACGTCTGGCTCACGGCGCGCAACTGCCCCACCCCCGTCATCAGCCACACGGTCGTAGAGCGCGGGGCGGGCGGCGCGATTAACATCACCGCGAGCCACAATCCGCCCATAGATAACGGCTTCAAGGTGCGCGATCCCGACGGCGGCGCGATTGCGCCCGCAGGCTTGAAAGAGATCGAGGCGGCGATTCCCGCTACAATGGCGGATGTGCAGCGGCTCGATTTGGCTGCCGCACAGGCGCAAGGTCTGGTGACGCTGTGGGATCCCGATCCCGCGTACATTGCGCATCTCGGCACGCTGGTGGATTTAGAGCGGCTGCGCAACGCCGGGCTGAAAGTCCTCGTCGAACCAATGTGGGGCAACGCGGCGGGCTGGTTCCAGCGCTTGCTCGGCGGCGGGAGCACGGAGATCATCGAAATCCACGCGGAGCGCAACCCGCTCTTCCCGGAGATGCAACGCCCGGAGCCGATCCAGCCCAACGTGGATGTGGCGCTGGCTAAAACGGTCGAACTCGGCGCGGACGTGTGCCTCATCACCGATGGCGACGCCGACCGCATGGGCATCGGCGACGAGCACGGCATCTTCGTAGATCAGCTGCGCGTGTTCGGCCTGCTGGCCTACTACTTCCTCGAAGTGCGCGGCGAGCGTGGCCCGATCGTCAAGACGCTCTCCACCACGCAGATGCTCAACCGCCTGGGGAAGCGGTACGGCGTACCCGTCTACGAGACCGGGGTGGGCTTCAAGTACATTGCGCCCAAGTTCCTGGAGGTAGACGGCCTCATCGGCGGCGAAGAGAGCGGCGGCTACGCCTTCCGGGGCAACGTCCCGGAACGCGACGGCATTCTGGGCAACCTCTACTTCCTCGATTTCATGGTGCGGACGGGCAAGACGCCCGCGCAACTGGTGGAGACGCTCTTTGAGGCGTTGGGGCAACGCTACTACTACGACCGCATTGACACGCGCTTCCCCTCCGAGCAGCGCCCGGAGACGCTGGCGCGCATCCAGGCAGCGAAGCCGGAGACCATCGCGGGCGTCCCCGTCACCGGTATCGTCACCCTCGACGGCTTCAAGTACGAGCTGGGCGACGTGGGCTGGCTGCTCGTGCGCTTCTCCGGCACCGAGCCGATCATCCGCGTCTACTGCGAGCTCACGGATGAAAACCTCATCCAGCCCATCTTGCAGGGCGGATTGGAGATCGCAGGACTCAAATAGCAGCAAGTCACAAGCCACAAGCCACACCCGGATAGGAAGCCCCTATCCGGGTGTTCTTTTTACGCAGTACACAATACGCATTCCCCGCCTTTTAACCGATTCGTAACTTCAATGAAACCCCGTTTTGCTTAGAGTTATGTTATGCTAAGACTGTAAAAACGCCAGAATGTTTGAACTGGGATTCAAAAATTACGCATTACGCAGTATATAACAGGTGAACCCATGCACTGGATTCTAACAATTAGCAATCGCTTTTCTCTAGCAGGAACACTACGGCGCTCCCGATCGTTTCTGCTGCCTCCCTTCGCCCTCAATCGCTCACAGGATCAACTGCTCCGCGTGGAACGGCTGATCTCCGGGCAAGTCATCGCGTTAAGCATCACCCAGACCCACGCCGGGCTACTCATCCAGGCCAACAAACGGCTGAGTGGGCCAGAGACCGAAGAGGCCAGCCGCAAGGTGCGCCGCATGTTGCGGCTGGGTGAAAACTTCACCGACTTCGTCAACCTGGCCCACGCCCAGCCAGCCCTGCAAACAGTCGTGCGTCAAGGCGCACATCTACTACGCGGCACAAATCTCTTCGAGGACACGATCAAAATCCTGCTGCTCACGCAAGAATCCATGGAGGTTGGTACACACCATATCACTTGGCTGGTAGATCGGCTCGGTGATCCGCTCCCCAACAACCCCAGCCGACACGCCTTCCCCACACCCCAGCAAGTGCTCTGGGGCGGGCAGCTACTCGAAAAACAGCTAGGCGCAGAAACAGGCAAGCATATCATTCACATCGCCCGCATCTTCATCAATGATGAAGTCACCGTATGCGCGCTAGATCAACCGGAGCGCGCGCTTGAAAGCGTCGAGCAAGACGTGCGACGGCTGCTGAATGTCAATGGACACACGCTAGGGCTGTTCATGCTGGCATTAAGCCGCTACGATTATATCCCCACAGATCCGCTAGCCTGCCAGAAAGTAAGCCGTGAGTGGCACGCCGGCACGTTGATAGGCCCTGGCGTAGTACGCGCCGCCTTTGAAAGATGGCAACCCTGGGGCGGGCTGGCCTACTGGCTCTGGGATTGGCAACATACCTCCCCCCCCGTCAACCATCGCGAAGGAGAAACCCATCATGGAAACCTTGCAAGTTAATATCGGTCAGACACGCGAAACCCTCACCCTATTGCGCGACCTCATCCACCAACAACGCCTGGCATTAGGCAACGGCGTAGATCAGATTAGTTTGGAATCACGTATGGCAACCTGGGAGGATTTGCTAAGCCGCACCCAAGTAGAAATCCTTTTCGAGCGCAGTTCGCAACTCCACATGCTCTACCAAGTCAGCCAAAGCCTCAACAGCACGCTCAATTGGGAAACGACCATCGAAACCGTTATTGATGCCATCATTCAGCTGACCGGTGCGGAACGGGGGATGTTAATCATTGCCGAAAACGACCAGTTCGAGATCAAAGTACGGCGCAATTCCACGGGTGAACCGTTCAGCGAGGCCGATTTGCAATTCAGCCGCAGCATCGTCCAAAACGCGATTGAGCGCGGGCATGCCATCCTCACCAGTAACGCCCAAGTTGACCCCCGCTTCAAAGGTAGTGAGAGCATCTTCGCTTATGGACTACGCTCTATTCTCTGCGCCCCGCTCGTTTTCCAGAACGAGACGCTGGGCGCACTCTACCTGGAAAACCGCGCGCGCTCCGGCGCCTTCTCACAGGACAACCTCAGCACCTTGACAGCTTTCGCGGCTCAGGCCACCATGGCACTGGCGAACGCGCGCCTATACGCACAAACCAATAAAAACCTGCAAGCCCGCCTCAGCGAGCTCAGTATGCTTCAGGAGATGGTGCATGATCTCAACGGCACGCTCAACTACGACCAGGTAATGGAACAAAGCCTCAAATGGGCGCTGATTGCGGCCAAGGCGCAGTCCGGCGCCCTGGGCGTCGTCGCCGAGGAAGGCGTGCGTTGGAACTGTATTGTCGGCGATACGCGCCCCGACAGCCGCGCCGCCGTACAAGCGCTGCGCCAACGCACGGCTAGCTATCACGAGGAGCGACTCATCATCCCAATGTTACGCGAAGGATTGCCCATCGGGGTCTTCTACCTGGTGGTGAACGAACGCAGTTTCACACACAGCGACCTGGAGCTGGTACAGCGCATGGCCGACCATGCCGCCATCGCTGTGGAAAACGCCCGGCTCTACGAGGCGTTGCGCCAAGCGAACCAATCCAAATCGGAATTCATCTCACTGGTCTCGCACGAGCTACGCACGCCAATGACCTCTGTGCGTGGCTATGCTGATATGCTTGAGAAGGGGTTGGTAGGGGAATTAAACAGCCAACAGCGCGAATTTGTGGAATCTATCCGGCGCAACGTAGAACGGATGCGGGTGTTGGTGAGCGATCTGCTAGACATCTCACGCATTGAGAGCGGACACCTGCGGATTACCATCCAACCCACAGCGATGCACGCAACGCTAGAAGAAGCCCTGCCCAGCATCGCCGAAAGCTTCGCAGAACGGCAACAAACTTTCCTCCAAGACATTCCGGTAGGCTTACCCAAAGTTTTTGCCGATAGCAATCGTATCGCGCAAGTGTGGATCAATCTACTGAGTAACGCCAGCAAGTACACAGCACGCGGCGGTACAATCACCGCGCGCACCTGGCTCGATCCTGACGAGCCGGAGTGCATCCGCTGCGCTATCACCGACAGCGGCTACGGCATCAGCCCAGAAGACCAGCAACACCTCTTCACCAAGTTCTTCCGCTCTGATGATCCCAGCGTGCGTGAGCAGCCAGGTACGGGCCTGGGACTTGCCATTGCCCGTAACCTCGTAGAGATGCACGGGGGGCGCATGTGGGCAGAAAGCACGCCGGGACAGGGAAGCACATTCTTCTTCAGTCTCCCCCTGGCTGATCCCGCTTTTCAAAGATGAGCATTCACGAGCGTTCACCAGCAGGTGGATGCAAATTCGGGGAACTGCCGTACCCCTCAGAGCCAGCCTGCTCAGAGCGGATCGCCAGATCCGCAACGGGGTAAGTATTTGCGCTGCGCCATGCGCCATTTTCAAGGAGTTTCCTTATACCTTTGGCACATCAACGATGAGCGAAAATCGTACCCTAACTGTCATTCCGAATACCCTTGTGTCATTTGACAGTTGACACGCCCCTAGCTTTACCGTATAATAAGCTTTAGCCCTTGCGAGGGTATCATGGATTTGGAATTGGCCCACCCTACACAGAAAGGGATGCACTCTCAAAAACGCACCCTTCAACCATCTTAAACACTGGAAGGGTACCAATCCTAGCAGTAATCATATACAGTTAAAAGTTTGGTAACTGCTAAAGCAGCCCTATCAAAAAGCGTGCAATTGTAATGTAACGGGTATTTGCACACCCTTTACTGAGGGAATCTGTATGAAAATTAAGAAAATGAACCGGAAATAAAACCGTTTGCAAGAATCACTTCTTAAAAATTTACAAATTGAGAATTTTACCCCACCTCCTTGCCCCCTCCCCACACCGCGCAGCGGCGTGGAAAGGGAGAGAAGAATAACGGGGTTTTTGGGCGATGGCTTCGCCGTCGCCCAAAAACCCCACAAAAAAAATCCCCCCTTTCCCCCACAAGCGGGGGAAAGGGGGCAGGGGGATAGGGGGTGTCATTTGATTTTTAGAACGACCAACTTGACACAAAACCTTATTTACGGATTAATTTCTTAAAATTCATTAAGATTTCCTGTCTACTACATATAAATCAGGTAATTCTTGAACTATAACAGCACCGATGCTGATGACGACCTCTTGTTGCGCGCCCCAGTGTAACGCGCCGGATAATCCATTACTGTTGCGAATGCGCACCATCAAATCACACTCACGGATTTCCCTGCTTGCTCCGACAAGCAGGGCTTCAACCTGCCTGCATTTAATCGTGCAGAGCAGCTTAATTAGCCGCATAACGGCCTCTAAAGAAACCCTCAAAAAGGAGGTGATGCCCTATCCACAATGTCCCCTATCCAATGTTTTACCTGTGTACACACCTAATTTTCAGGAGGAAACACTATGCGTAACCGAGTATTAAATGTGTTATTGATTGTGGCGCTGCTGTTTGGGACGCTGCCCGCACTGTGGGCACCCCAGCCAGTAGCCGCAGCAGACCCGCCGCCAGACGGCGCGCGGAATAGCCAAAGCATCCAGGCCGAAATGCCGGAGCTCACAAACGACTTTGCTGCGACAGCCCTTGAATCTCAGTCCAGCGAAGTCATGTACGAGATCGCTGGCGAAACTGGCCCGGCAATCTACATCATCCAACTAGTAGATGCACCCCTCGCCAGCTATCGTGGCGGGCTGCAAGGCCTGACTGCGACCAGCCCCCTCATCACTGGGGACGCCAAACTGGACATACACACCACCACCAGCCGCGCCTACCTCAACTACCTCACCAATAAGCGCGTCCAGTTCTTAACGGATGCCGGCCAGTTGTTGGGCCGCGCTATTGAAGTACGCCACACCTATCGCTATGCCTACAACGGCCTGGCAGTCACGCTGACCCCGGAAGAGGCCGCCAAAGTGGTCCAAATGCCCGGCGTGCGCCGTGTGATCCGCAACTTCACGCGCTACGTCCAGACCGATACCACCCCCGACTTCCTCAATGCCTGGGGTATCTGGGACGGGACCAACACCGGTGTGCTGACAGGCACGATGGGTGAAGGCATGGTCGTCGGTATCATTGATACCGGCATCAACATGGACAACCGCGCCTTCGCGGCCACCGCCGATGATGGCTATACCCACACCAATCCCCGTGGGCAATACTACGGCTGGTGTGACCCTTCTCACCCCCGCTATGACAGCACGTTGGTCTGTAACGATAAGCTGATCGGCGTCTATAGCTACCCTAGCTCCGGCGATAACCCCGAAGACGATCACTCCCACGGTAGCCACACCGGCAGCACTACCGCCGGCAACGTGCTCTACAACGTGGACTATGAAGGCTATACCTTCAGCCAAATTTCGGGTATGGCCCCGCGCGCCAACATCATCGCCTACGATGTCTGCACCGCCACGGGTGGTTGCCAGGGTGACTCAATCATGGCCGCCATTGACGACGCCACTGCCGATGCAGTGGACGTCATCAACTACTCCATCGGCGGCGGGCCAACCGATCCCTGGAACGACTCGGACTCCGATGCTTACCTAAACGCACGTGAGGCGGGCGTCTTCGTCGCCACCTCCGCCGGCAACGACGGGCCAAACGCAGGCACCGTCGGCTCGCCGGGCAACGCGCCCTGGGTAATGACCGTCGGCAACAGCACCATCGGGCGCGTGATAGCCAATGTCTTCGATGTGACCGGCCCGGGGACTGTCCCCGCCGAGTTGACAAACATCGCCGCCATCCATGGCCCTGATGGCCCAGCTATCGCGGCCGACATCGAAACTGACATCATCTACGCTGGTGATGTAGATGCGGCTAACATCGAAGGTTGTAATGCCTTCCCCGCCGGCGCCTTCACCGCCAGTATTGCAATGATTCAACGCGGCACCTGCAACTTCGCCGTCAAGGTAAACAATGCAACCGCTGCCGGCGCTGTCGCTGTAGTAGTCTTCAACAATGCTGGCGGCCCGCCGATTGTCATGGGCGGATTGGAAGGCACCACCATCCCGGCAGTCTTCATCTCTCTGGATGAAGGCATCGCCGTACGCAACTGGATTCAGGCAGAGACCGATCCTACCGCGCGCATTAGCGCCGAATTGGGCCGTGTCGTCAATGCCGACTGGGCCGACATCATGGCCGTTCTTAGCTCGCGCGGTCCCAACGTCAATGCTGACTGGATCAAGCCCGACGTCACCGCGCCCGGCACCAACATCTTCGCAGCCTATATGGGCGGTCCGGAAGACTTCGGCATGATGAGCGGCACTTCGATGGCCAGCCCGCACGTCGCAGGGGCGGCCACCCTCATTCGCTCGCTCTACCCCACTTGGACTCCCGCCGAAGTGCAATCCGCACTGATGATGACGAGCTGGACTGAGAATCTCTTCAAAGAGGATGCGACCACCCCCGCCGATCCCTTCGACGTGGGCGCGGGCCGGCTCGATCTGACCCACGCGGCGTTGACCGGCCTGGTGTTGCACGAAACTTACCAAAACTACACCGACACAAACCCGGCCCTGGGTGGCGACCCCACCACACTCAACCTCGCCAGCCTGGCGAACCAGAATTGTGTAGGTTCATGCTCCTGGACGCGCACCTTCCGCAGCGTGCTCGCTACGGATGTCACCTACAATGTGACCACCAGCGGCGTCCCGGCGGGCATGGTCATCACCGTTGAACCGGCGACCTTCACCATTGCCGGGGGCGCCACGCAGGTGCTCACCGTCACGGTGGATGCCGACCTGGATGTACTCACACCCGGTGCCTGGGCTTTCGCACAGCTGCACATCGAGGAAGCAGTGGGTATCACGCTCTTGGAAGAAAGCTTTGAAGACGCCACCTTCCCGCCCACCGACTGGACGCTCTTTGAGATCGGCGCTGTGGACGATCCTGGTTGGGAGCAGAGTTCAGTAGCTAACAATGTTGCTCCCCGCACTGGCGATCACGCTGCCTACCATAGCGACGCGAACACCGATGGTCTTTCGGACGCCTGGATGGTGACGCCACGCTTAACCATCCCGGACGATGGTGCCGTACTCTCTTTCTGGCAGGCCGATTTCTATCAAGACTACTACAACTATCACGGCGTATGGGTGACCACCGCTGCCAACCCCGACCCTTCTCTAATTACTTACACCGAAGTCTACTCTGGGGATGTCACCGCCACCTGGGTCGAGCAGGTGATTGACCTGAGCGCCTATGCCGGGGAGGAAGTCTATATAGCCTTCCGCTACCAGGGCGACTATGAGGACGAGTGGTACGTTGACGACGTTCTGGTCGAGGTGGTCGAAGAAAGCAGCATCCCTGCCCACCACCTGCCCATCGCCGTGCGGCCCGTAGCCGCGAGTTCCACCCTCACCCTCAACCCCACCGCACTCGCAGCCACACAGCCGCCCGATACCACAACCGCAGACACCCTGGTCATCGGCAATGCCGGCGGCCTGCCGCTGGATTGGCAATTTGCTACTAGCGGTTCTGGGATGCTCTGGAATCAACCGCGCGTAGGCACCTCTGGACGCCTCAACAACTACTCCAATGCCGATAACACCGGCATCTACCAATCCTCCGCCTTCGACCTCTTCCACGATGCGGCCATCGAGACCATCTTTATGGAAGGTTTCGCACTTGGCACGACCCTGGCCAACGCCACAGGGCTAAACTGGTACATCTACGAAGACGTAGCAGGTAGCCCAGCGGGCAACCCTGAAGACGGGCAAAACTTGCACATCTGGAGCTACACAGCCGGGATAACTGACCCTGGTGTAAGCATTACGGATGACAACATGGCGCTCGATCTGGTTGCCGCAGGTGTCCCCCCGGTTACTTTAAGCCCTGGCACCTACTGGCTACTAGCCTATCCCGATCTGCCCGCCGTTACGCTTGGCCCCAACGTCCTCTACGCCTGGTTCCACAGCGGTACGGGAATCGGCCAACAAATTGGCCCTGACGGGCTGCTAGGCTGGCCCACGACCTGGACAAGTGCACCGGAAGGCCGCGCCTTCTCGCTCGCCGGCCAGATCACCTGTACGGTACCTTCCTGGCTAACGCTCGATCCCATGAGCGGGCTGGTGGATCCGGAAAGCGCGCAGAACGTCGCGGTTACCTTCGATTCCACCGGGCTGGCCGCAGGTACATACACCAACCAAGTCTGTCTCACCACCAACGACCCGGCGAATGAACTGGTCCTCATCCCCGCCACGCTGAACGTCGAAGCGACGGCGGAAATCGTGATTGAAACCACGGAGCTGAACAGCGTCCAATGGGCCAACACGACAACCACCAATACCCTCACCATCAGCAACACTGGTATTGCTGATCTAGAGTGGGAGATCGAAGAAGCACCAGGCCTCAACCACCTCATCTTCGCCGATTGGGCCGAAGGCTTCGATGACATTACTCTATTGCCGGGCCTCGGCTGGGCCATCATCAACAACAGCGAACCACTTGGTACAGCCAGCTGGTTCCAGGGCAACCCCACCGTCCTCCCCGCCCACTCCGGTGCCGAAAATTCCTACATCGGCGTCAACTTCAACAGCACCGCAGGCGTGGGCACTATCAGCAACTGGGGATTAACTCCAGAAATCACCTTCAACAACGGTGACACCTTGAGATTCTGGACGCGCACGAGTACCGGTAGTAGCTGGGCAGATCGCCTGCAAGTCCGGATGAGTACTGCTGGAGCCAGCATCGATGTGGGCACGACCGCAACAAGCGTGGGGGACTTTACCACGCTTCTAGAGGACATTAACCCCACACTGATTGGAAATGGCTACCCGCAAGCGTGGACGGAATACGTCATCACCATCAGCGGACTGAGCGGCCCTACCAATGGCCGTATCGGCTTCCGCTACTTCGTGGAGAATGGCGGCCCCAGCGGCAGTAACTCCAACTACATCGGGATTGACACGCTCACATACGCGTCTGCGGCAGAGCCTAACCCCTGTGATTCTCCCGCCGACCTCCCCTGGCTCTCCGTTGATCCGGCAAGCGGCATCACCGCCCCGGATAGCAGCGACGACACCATCGTGACCTTCGACTCTACGGGCCTAGGTGCCGGTATATATGAAGGCAACCTATGTGTCAGCAGCAACGATCCGGCGACCCCGCTCGTGGTGGTCCCCGTCAACCTGGAAGTCCAGGCCGTCCCCACCTACACCTTGACGGTCAACGTCGTAGGTAACGGTAGCGTAGATCCCATGAGCGGCATCTACGAAGCGGGCGAGGAAATCATCCTCACCGCCACCGCCGACATGGGCTGGGAATTCATGAGCTGGAGCGGCGACCTCACGGGCGACACCAACCCCGCCACCCTCGTCATGGACGCCAACAAGGTTGTCACCGCCACGTTCATCGAGGCCGGCGTCCCCACCTACACCTTGACGGTCAACGTTGTAGGTAACGGTAGCGTAGATCCCATGAGCGGCATCTACGCAGAGGGTACGGAAGTAATCCTCACCGCCAGCGCCGACATGGGCTGGGAATTCATGGGCTGGAGCGGCGACCTCACGGGCGACACCAACCCCGCCACCCTCGTCATGGACGCCAACAAGGTTGTCACCGCCACGTTCATCGAGGCCGGCGTCCCCACCTACACCTTGACGGTCAACGTTGTAGGTAACGGTAGCGTAGATCCCATGAGCGGCATCTACGCAGAGGGTACGGAAGTAATCCTCACCGCCAGCGCCGACATGGGCTGGGAATTCATGGGCTGGAGCGGCGACCTCACGGGCGACACCAACCCCGCCACCCTCGTCATGGACGCCAACAAGGTTGTCACCGCCACGTTCGTGGAAGAAACCTTCACCATCTACCTGCCACTCGTCGCCCGCAACTACGATGCGACTGAGTGGTCCACCCTCACCGTCCTGCACACCAACGACTTCCACGCGCGCGTGGATGAGTACAACCGCAACGGCGCGCGCTGCAAGCCCGCCGATGAAGCGGCCGGCCTCTGTATGGCCGGCGTCTCCCGCCTGGCGACAGTTGTCGAAGAACTACGCACCGTGAAGGACAATGTCCTCCTGTTGGATGCGGGCGATCAGTTCCAGGGCACCCTCTTCTTCACCGTCTTCGGTTCCAGTGTACTGACCGACACCATGAACACTCTGGGCTACGATGCGATGGCCGTGGGCAACCACGAGTTCGACAGTGGCCCGGCGGAACTGGCGCGCTTCATTGACGGCGTCAACTTCCCGGTTCTCGGCACCAACATTGATGCCAGCGCCGAACCCCTGCTCAACGGCAAAATCCTTCCCCACACCATCATCGAACGCGGCGGCGAGCAGATCGGCATCATCGGCATCACTACACCCGAAACCGAGAATATCTCCAGCCCCGGGGACAACATCACCTTCACCGCCCCCATCACGGCGGCACAAAATGCTGTGGACGCACTGACCGCGCTGGGCATTGACAAAATCATCGCCCTCACGCACCAGGGCTACGACTACGATTTGGAACTGGCAGAGGCCGTCAGTGGCATTGACATCATCATCGGCGGACACAGCCACACCTTCCTCTACAACCCGGACGACGAACCCATCAAGTTTGGGCCGCCCGTCTTCCCCCAGTATGATCCGCTGACCCCCGCCGGTGCCTACCCCACCGTGGTCGAAAGCCCGGCGGAAGAACCGGTGCTCGTCGTCACGGCCTATCAGTGGGGCACCTTCTTGGGCCACCTGGATGTCACGTTCCATTTGGGCACCGTAGCTTACTATGGCGGCAACCCCATCTTCTTGGGCAACGACATCGCCAAATCAGCTACTCTGGAAACGTTGCTCGATAAATATCGCCCCGGCGTTGCCGACCTGGTTGCAACCCCTGTCGGGACCACCACGGTCGCGCTCCCCATCAATGTGGGGGGCCAGCAGATCTGCCGCCTGGGTGAGTGTTTGATGGGCAACCTGGTTGCCGATGCCATGCTCTGGGCAGCCAATCAGGCCGAGCCTGGTACAAACTACCAGATCGCCTTCCAGAACGGCGGCGGCCTGCGCGCCCCCATTATGACCGGCACGGTCACCATGGGCGATGTTCTGGAAACCCTGCCCTTCGGTAACGCCATCGCCACCTTCCAGCTGGAAGGCACCTATGTGAAAGCGGCGCTAGAGAACGGCGCACGCACCTATCCTTCCGCTAACGGTGGCTTTGCCCATGTTTCCGGCCTGCGCTACACCATCAACGCCGATCAACCTGTGGGGGATCGCGTTTCCAACATCGAGGTGTGGAATGGGACAGCGTGGGAAGCACTGGTGCTCACCCAAACCTACAACGTCGTGACCAACGACTTCATGCGCAAGGGTGGCGACAACTACCTGATGTTCCGCGACTACGCCATCAACCCTTACGACTTCGGCCCCAATCTAGCGGATGCTTTGGCTGACTACCTCGGCGAGTTCTCACCTGTCACGCCCGAGATCGAAGGCCGCATCATCATCGCCTACGGGCGGTAACAGAAAGGGACTTCTTATCTGCTCCGAAAGTTTCAAAGGGGCGGATCTAACACACGGGAAGGGGCAATTGCCCCTTCCCGTCTTTTTTTGCATTGAGCGTACCCTGAGCCTGCCAAAGGGAGTGCTCGCACCGGGCTTCGGCAGGCTCAGCCACCGGGCTGCGACAGGCTCAGCCACCGCGAGCGTAC
>CAZDDI010000037.1:0-1403 GCA_964504195.1 uncultured Anaerolineales bacterium | reverse complement strand
TCAGCCACCGGGCTGCGACAGGCTCAGCCACCGCGAGCGTACCCTGAGCCTGCCGAAGGGAATGCTCGCACCGGCTTCGGCAGGCTCAGCCACCGGGCTGCGACAGGCTCAGCCACCGCGAGCGTACCCTGAGCCTGCCGCAGGGAATGCTCGCACCGGCTTCGGCAAGCTCAGCCACCGGGCTGCGGCAGGCTCAAAGTACAAAAAAAACGCCACGACGAATCGTGGCGGTAAGAGCCAAACACACTAATTTTCAAGTTTTACGCATTACGTTTCACACTTCACGCCCGGACTCACCCCAGCCCCAAGCCATAGCTGGCCGCGCCGAGCAGGGCCGCGCGCGGATTGAGGATTACCTGCACCGGCATCGGTGCGAGGACATGCGAAAGTCGCCCCTTGCGCAGGAATGCCTTGAGGAAGCGCTTGGATTTGAGTTGCGGCAGGATGCGCGGCGGAATACCTCCACCGAGGTAGACGCCGCCGGTTGCCAGTACCTTGAGCGCCAAATTACCCGCCTCCGCGCCCAGCACGGAGACAAAAGTGTTGAGCGTGAGTTTGCAGATTTCGCACGCGCGGGATTCATCCAATGCAGCAGTGACAATGATGGGCGTGGGGTCGGTCGCCTCGGCAAGCGCCGCCGCCAGCCAGTCCGGCTCCTCTGCACGGCCCGTATCTTTGAGGAAGGCGTAAATGTTAGGCAAGCCCATCCCGGAGCAAATCCGTTCATAACTGACATGATCATAACGGATATGTAGATAATCCAGCATCGCCATTTCCAGGCCATTGGTAGGCGCGAAATCGGCGTGACCGCCCTCGGAAGCGTGGGCGTGGTAGTGCGCCCCGTCCCAAGTAAGGAAGGCCTCACCCAACCCCGTCCCCGGCGCGATGACGGCAATGGTGCCACCGGGCGCAGCACGGCCTTCGTTGAGCGTCTCCAGCTCGTCAGGGTGCATGAAAGGCACGGCGTAAGCGATGGCTTCCAGGTCGTTAAAGAGCTTGACCATCTCGAAGCCGAAGGTTTCCTGCAACACCTGCTCGTCAATGACCCAGGGCAGATTGGTAATGGCCGCGCGCCCGGCCACCACCGGCCCAGCCACATCAAAAGAAGCGCGCTCCACCGCATAATCCGTCACCGCGAGGAACTCGGTGACAATCGCCTCCAGGCTCGCGTAGCGCGCGCTAGGATACGTCTGCTCTACCAACGGTTCATGCGCGCCCTGCTCCGGCGAATAAATCGCCAACACCGTCTTCGTCCCCCCAATATCGCCTGCAAGTAACATGTGTACCTCCTGGAGAATAGCGAATGGCGAATGGCGAATGGCGAATTTCAAATCGCAAATCGCAAATCAATGACCCGTCCTGAAATACGTTTACAGCAAATTAGGTATACTGTACATCACATC
>CAZDDI010000036.1:0-42214 GCA_964504195.1 uncultured Anaerolineales bacterium | reverse complement strand
AGAGCAGCCGGTTTTTGGCTGGTGGAGTATTCTTTGTTAAGGTGCAAAAGTCGAGGCCTTAAGTCTACAAAACGTCGTTATTCACCGGTAAAATACTGCCCCACTCAATTTGTGCGCAACCTGCCAGGGTTCGGCAGGCGGTGGGTGAGCCTGCCGAACCCTACCACCGGCGGAATTTTCGGACCGGTTTTAAGTGCGTTGCCCCTAACGGATTTTGTTCTGACCAAAATCAACCTTTTGCTAATGCCGATCCAGCATCTCCTGCACATTCTGAAAGAGCAGGTACACACCCGCCGCCAGCACGCTCAACACGACTACTTCCCAGAAAAACTCGAACAGCAGCACCAGCACGGCTACAATCGCCAGCGCCCCAGCGAGGCTGCCGATCAATCGCTCTAGCCAACGCCGGAATCCGGCCTCGATGAAGATGAATAGGAAAAGCAACGCGCCCAATCCTAGCAGGGCGTGCTGCCGGGCGAACACCAACAGCCCCACGAAGGCCAGGAGCGTGATACCGATGCTGAGCGCCGCCCACAGCTCAGCGACCCGCCCCATGCGCAGGTCGGCTTCGGAGATGGGATGGTGTGCGCGGCGGATATGCGCGCGGCGCGGCCAACGCCCCCCAGCCGCGAGCCGCTTAGCGTACTGCTCCAACGTTGATGCCACCGTTGCATCGGTGGCATCCGCCGCGCGCAAGGCACTGAGTTCCTCAGAGAGCGCGGTCAGTTCCCCGCTACGTTTGACATACTCAGCTTTGAGGTGCGACTTGCCGCGCAGCGCTTCGATTTGCATTCCCAGTCCCACTAGCTGGGTTTGTTTGTCGGCAATCACCGCTGCGCGCGCGACTTGCACCTCGTGGAGTGTGGCGCGCTGCTCCTGGATCCGTGGCACCAGCAGCGGTGCGGGCAGCATCTTATCCAGCCCGGCCCACCCCACCGGATCGTACCAGGCGCGGCGTAACGTGCCGTTGCGCTCGTAGAGTGGCCCGGCAGGGGCGTTCTCCCCAGCGATCGGATCGCGCGCGTAAAGCCCCCATAGCCCGCGATAGTGCAAGGCCCAATCGGGGATAGGGTCGAGCAGCCCCGGTTCCTCCCACGGCAACGCCGCTCTCGGCCCAATGCTCAAGCCATCGCCGCGTGCGTAATCTACGAACGGGACGCGCAACAAGCTCAATGGATCGAGTGACTCCAAATCCGGGCGCGCTTCGTCTTCGTAGACTTCTTGCAAGGCACGGCCCAAACGTACACGCAAGACCTTGTTCAAGCGCGTGAAGGGTTTGAGAAAGGGGAGTTCCAGCTCGCCCAAATACTCGCCTTTGCTGAAGTAACTGGCGTGCGAACCAGCCCCCACATAGACAATCGGATGCTCACCCTCACGCTCCAGTTCCGGGTCGCTCCAATGGCGACGCAAATCATCGCCCGCATAATCGTGCGAGGCGTAGGCCACCCACTCCGGGCGCACGGCCCCACTTTCACGCTCAGAGAGGTAAAGGAGCACCATTTCCCAGTCGGCCTCATGATCATTGACGCCGGAAAAACCGGAACGCCAATCGTTGAAGGCGTAGAAGAAGTAATACTGAAGCACGCACCAATGATCCTGGCGGGCGACGCGCGCGTAATACTGGTAGCGGGGCTGGGATTCCTGCAAGCGGCGATAGGCGATACGCGCGGCGGTGGCAGTATCGCCCGGCACCCGCCCCCGCGCCAACAAGGTCAACGAGAAAAGCGCATCCAAAAAGCGCGAGAGATACCCCACTCGCGCCAGTCGCCCCATTCCCGCGTAAAACTTTTGTGATTTACGTTCTCCAGCAAGATCACGGCGTAGCCGCTCGACTTCGTAAGCCGCTAGTTCAGGAATATTCAGTGGCTCGATGAAGCGCAAATACTGTACCGCATCGAACACCTCCACTCGTGGCTCGGCCAGACGCTCCAGGGTGAGCTCGCCTTCAGGTACAAGGCATTGCGGCAAACGGTCGGGACGGTGTACCCACAGGCTACACTCGCGCACATAGCGATCCACATCCATCGGGAAGAACCGCTCGCCCTGGGTGAACCGCAACACCGGCTCAAAGCGCCGCAACAGCTCGCGATCTGTGGGGCGGCTCATGTGCGGCCCTCCCGCGCCCGGCGATAAGCAGCCGAGGCCAGGGCTGCCTGCACATCACGGGTGTGCAAATAAATGACTTGCACCACAGAGAAACCCAACATCACATACAAGCCAACACTATGCAACGTGCGCCCGCTGAAATCGTAGACGGAGCTGAAACGTAAGCCCAACCCTAGTGCCAGGGTAGCGCACTGCACCAGACAGCCCAGCACCCAGGCCCGGCGGCGTAACAACAGTAGGCTCACTGCCGCGAGCAGGGTCAACCCGGCCAATCCCATAGCCAGCCGACTCCAGAGCTGATGTTCCGGCCAGGCCAGATCGAAGTAGGGCAGGGAGAGCTCCCACAGGGGCAAATTCAGCCCGGCGCTCCACAGAGCCAGACCTACAAATCCGGCGGCTTGCACAAACAGCAACATCGTCAATACAATGAGCGCCCAGGGCCGTTGGACTTGGGCATCTGTACGCAATGGGGTTGAAAGTGTCATGGGCAATCTCCGAAAATATCACCGTGGGGCGTCTGTTTCACATGTATGGAAGGCATAAACCTGGCAGGTTTCAAGACCTTGAGTCTACAAAACGTCGTTATTCACCGGTAGAATACTGCCCAACCCAATTTGGACGAAACCTGCCAGGTCTTAACGTAATGACACGGGTCTTACATTTAGTACCTATCCGATAATTCCGCCGATGGTGGGGTTCGACAGGCTCACCCACCGCCTGTCGAGACCCGGCGCTGGTTTCGGCAGGCTCAACCAACGCCTTGATGAATTGTCAGATAGGTTCTTAGTATAGGCTAAACCGCCCTGGCTGCAACTGGGTTATCCCCGCCGCAAAATGACGCCGCCGGCCAGTGCGTATAGCCCCGCGCAGACCAGCAAAGCGGTGCTCAGGCCTAGTGTATTGACCAGCAACGGGCCAAGCAACGATCCGAGCAGAATGACGCTATTTAGCGTGAGGTGGTACCAGGTGAGATGCGCAGGCCGGTCATCCGCAGGGATGCGCTCCAGCAAGTAATTACCCAATCCGCCCGCAGTGAGCGCCCAGGTCAGCCCCCCCACGGCTGAGGCCACGAGATACAATCCTACGCCCCGGCTCAAGGCCATCAAGAGCGGATAGCTGCTCATCAACAGTACGCCGAGCGCGGTGAGCCGTTGATTGCCCAGGCGCGGTGCAATGCGGTAGATTTGGGTCGAGCCTAACGCCAATGTCGTTTGAATCAAAGCTGTTCCCAGGCTGATCTGTTGATCGCTCAGGCCTAGTGCGCGTACCATGTAAAGCGGGTAGATGGTCGCTGCGGTGAAGTGCGTCAAGTGAAAGGCGCACAGCCCCAGCAAGGTGCGGCCATACGCACCGCGCAGCATATCGGTAGGGATAAGTCGCCGCGCGGTGGTCGGGCGCGGAACGTGGCGCACCAGGGCGTGCAATTCCTGCCGCAACGGGGTGCGCGGCTCGTCCAGCGGGCGCACAAACCAGAGGTGATAGCTGCTCAGGACACCACCGACAAATCCTAGCGCAAAGACGGCCTGATAGCCCAGGGGAAACGGCAAATGCTCAAGCAGAAACCCACACAGCAGCGAGGTGATAATGGTCATGGTGGCGAGCAGGGCATTGCGCGTTCCGGCAACATAGCTGCGCCATTCGGTAGGAACGGCGGCGGCAAAAAGCGCGTTGAAACCCACCGACAAAGCCGTTCCCGGCAGGCTCATCAAGAGCGCAATAGCGATAAGCGCCCAAACTTGCCCTGGCGCGGGCAACAGGAACGGCAGGAGTGCCCAGACCAGATACCACACCCGATATAGCACCGATGTCCAAAACACGGTTGCGCCTAAAGGTCGGGCGCGCAACCACTGGCCGGTGGGCAAGGTGAGCAGCAGCCCCAACAGGGCTGGCCCGGCGCTGAGCAAGCCTACCTCAACGGGCGTGGCGCCCTGCCGGGTCGCAAACACCGCCACGAAAGCCAACGCACTGCCAGCCAGCACGCCGAACCAGGCCACATCCCAATACAGATGCGCGAAATTATCCCGGTGTTCCTCCGGCACCGGGCGCGATGCGCGAAACCATAACGACTGTCGCATCCCCAAGTCCCCCATCTACAAAGTAAGCGGCATTATACCTTGCTTGCGTAGAAATGCGTTTTGAAGTTGACAAATTCGCCAATATCAAGCACAATGCCCCCAGGACACAATTCCTACAATGAGTCATCCAGGAGGTTGATCTATGCCGATATACATACGCTCACGCATCGCCGGGCTACTGGCTTTGCTGCTGCTCGCCGGATGTACGCTCACGCCGTTTGCCCCCCAACCGACGCCTACAGCCACCCGCACGCCACACCCCACCGCTACCCCTACGCCCGTCGCTACACCGACACCCTCGCCCACTCCCACACCGGCGTTCCCCCTCACCGTAGGTTGCACGCCACATACCCCTGCAGGTGCTTGCACACGCCTACAGGCGCTCGTAGAGGCTGATCCGGCACATTTTGCCTGGCGCGCGGATGCCCCCCTCGCCGATGTATGGCTCGACACCGTCGCCGGCCCTAACGCCCAGCTGGTAGGCGCATGGACGTATGCCGTGGGGGCGCCCTTCTATTCGTTGGATGACGAAACCACCAGCGCCGATCTCCAGGCGCAGTGGAGCGGCGCAGCCGCTACCCCATTGCTAGTCACGACGGACACGCTGCGCGCCCTGGTCACGCTGTGGGGCGAACCCACAAGCAACGTGCGCAGCGTCGCCGCCGCCGAGATCTACGCCGCAACCGCAGCCACCGGCAGCAGGGCGCTGTTACCCTTCGACGCGCTCACCGCCCGTTGGAAGCTGCTGCGGCTCGATGGCTTCCTGCTCACAGAAAAGAACTGGGACGCCGCCGCCTATCCCCTCACCTTGCCGCTCTACCTGAACAGCCCCGCGCGCCCGGAGACCTTCGCGCTGCTGTCGCTCGAACCGGCAACCCTGAGCAACCGCAACGAAGAGGCCATGACCATCCTTGCTATGACCGGCGTCACCGCGATGACCCGCGCCACCGGCTTGCTCATGGACGCCAAAGGCGTCACCTACCCGGCACAAGAAATCAAGCACTGGTTCGAAGATGCCGACTTTGTCCATATCAGCAACGAAGTCTCCTTCCGCCCCGACTGCGTGGCAGAAGGCAGCGGCACCATGTCTTTCTGCTCCAACGACAGCTACATCGCACTGCTAGAGGAAATCGGCGTCAATATTGTGGAGCTTACCGGCAACCATCTGGCCGATAAAGGCCACGAATGGATTACCCACTCGCTGGATATGTATCGCGAGCGCGGTTGGCAGTGGTTCGGCGGCGGCTACGATCTGGTGGACGCCACCCGCCCGCTCACCATCACCCACAACGGCAACCACATCGCTTTCATCGGCTGCAATCCCATCGGCCCGGCTTACGGGCAAGCCACCGAGACCCGGCCCGGCTCCGCGCCCTGCGATTATGCGCGCATGAAAGAAGAGGTCGCCGCGTTGCGCGAAGCGGGCTACCAACCCATTGTCACGCTGCAATACCTGGAGACCTACGAATACTACCCTACCGCCAACCAGCTCTGGGACTTCCGCGATTTCGCGCGAGCCGGCGCAGCCATCGTCCACGGCAGCCAGGCACATCAAGCGCAGACCTTCGAGTTCCGCAATGACGCCTTCATCCACTACGGCCCTGGCAACTTCTTCTTCGACCAGATGTGGAGCCTGGGAACGCGCCAGATGTTTATTGTCCGTTATACTTTTTATGAAGAGCAGCTGCTCAACATCGAACTGCGCACCGCGCTGCTCTACGAATACGGCCAACCCCGCCCGATGACGGAGGCCGAACGCCGCGACTTTTTACAAATGATGTACGACCTAAGCCCGGAGGAATAAATGCATACCACACCCCGCCCGCCTTCACCGATGGAATTTGGCTCGATGCCGCTCGATCCGTTTTACGCCTGGGGTATCAGCTATGAGCCGCTGGAATTGTTGATCGAGGAGACCGCCGCCTGCATCGAGGCATTGGGACTGGAAGCTTACCGCGAGAGCAAAGTCTTCACCGAAGAAGAACTCATCGAACGCTTCCAGGCGCTCTTTGCCCGGCTGGTGGAGGAGGGCCGTGTGCAGCCCGCGCCAGCCCCACCTGAAGAGCAACGCCGCTGGAAGATCCTCACGCCTAAACAGTGGGCGCGCGCTCAGAATGCCCGCGTCAACCACATTGCCGCCTGGTGGAAGGCGCAAAACCGTAATGCGTAAAAATTGCGGACAAAACAATATGCAACCCACTCCACAGCGTTATTGGTTGTTACTGCTGTTGATCGTGAGCCTGGCCTGCGCGCCCTGGCGTAGCACACCTACTGCGCCGCCAGCGACACCAACGGTAGCGCTCACCACGCCATCTATCACGCGATCTCCGGTACGTTACGAGCAACCCTTTATCGAAATCTGGGAGCTGGTGCGCGAGAACTACGTTTACAACGATTACAACGGCGTGGACTGGGACGCAGTGCGGGACGAGTTCACGCCTCGCGTAGCACAGGCCACCAGCGACGAAGATTTCTGGTTATTGATGCAAGAGATGATTGAACGACTGGATGACCAGCATTCAGGCTTCCTCACGCCGGAGCAGGCCCGTGACGAGGACCAGAGTTTGAGCGGTAATCTGGATTATGTCGGCATCGGCGTCTATTTGACCGTTCCAAAGGAGCAATCCTATGCGGTGGTGCTGCTTACTTTCCCCGACAGCCCCGCCGAGGCCGTCGGCATCCGCGCTCACGACCGAATCCTGGAAATTGACGGGACTCCTGCCTGCTGTGACCTCAACGGCTACGACAACCTCGATCTAATCAGTGGCCCAGAAGGGACCCCCGTCACCCTCACCGTACAAACGCCCGGAAGCCCCCCCCGTCAGGTAACGGCACAACGCGCGCGCATCCAGGCACAGCTGCCCACACCAGCCCGGCGCATCGCCACCCCACTTGGCGATGTCGGCTACATCCTGATTCCCACATTCTGGGATACGGGTGTCGCCAAGCGCGCCATCACCACAATGGAATCTCTGCTAGCGGAAGGGCCGATCATCGGCTGGGTGATTGATATGCGCATCAACGGTGGAGGTGCCTTCACACAGCTCTACCCACTGCTGGCGCTCTTCGTTGAGGGGAACGTGGGGCACTTCTTGGCGCGCGGCGATGAAATACGGCCACTCGAAGTCCAACCGGCGCCGTTAGGGGACAGCCAAACCTTGCCGTTGGTGATTCTCATCGGGCCGGAGACGGCAAGTTATGGAGAAGTATTCAGTGGAGCATTACAAGCGGTAGAACGCGCCCTACTTGTGGGCGAACCCACAGCAGGCAACGTCGAAACGGTGTATCTCTACGATCTCAAGGACGGCTCGCGCCTGTGGCTGGCACAGGAGACCTTCGTCCCAGTAGATGGGGCGTACTGGGAGGGCGTGGGGGTACAGCCAGACATCCTCGCGCTCGCCCGCTGGGAAGACATCAGCGACTCTTACGATCCAGGCCTCCAAGCGGCGCTTGAGGCGTTACAAGCTACACCATAAGCCTGCCCCAGGCAACACACATAGGCGAGGTCGCGATGTGACCTCGCCTATGGCATTAAAAGGCCTATAAAAGCGTCTAAAAACGCTTGGGAAAACGCTACGCGGTCTTTTGGATCGCGTTGATTTTCTGCATCAAGCGGGACTTCAGACGGGCAGCCTTGTTTTTATGAATGATATTCTTCTTGGCGGCCTTATCCAACTGACTGGCAGCGGCGGGCATCAAAGATTGTGCCTGTACCGCATCGCCCGCCACGATAGCCTGACGCACCTGCTTGAGAGCAGCCCGCATCTTACCCTTAGCATAACGATTGTGCAACCACTTCCGGTAAGAATTCCGAATTTGTTTCTTGGCAGATTTAGTATTTGCCACGCTTATTCCTCCAAAAACTTCTCGTTCATATCACTTACATTAGGCATACTGCGATTGGCAAGTATACTCGATTTCTGATTTTTGTCCAGTAGAATAAGAAAAATGATTCGTAACTGTTCAGACACATCTCTGGTTATCATTGCGAGCTGACTGCGGCGAAGCCAGCTCGCTCATAATTGAGATTGTTTCATCTGCCGTTTGGAACACCGACTCCAAACGAACTTGGCGGCTTTAGCCGCTAAAAACACTCTTAGAAACACGACTTTTTGCCCCCCCAATTACGCCACTGATTCTGATCTCATTTCTTAAAAATCGTTTAATGGAATAAGCTACGTAATTACTGTTTAATATACAATGAGTTTTTTTTACAAATCGGGAATATCATGTTTCAGTAATATAATAATAAGTATAAGTAGTCGTCTTAGTAGAGCGGTGGATTGTGGGGATAACTTGGATAGCCCCCTATACATAGGTGATGGGGGGGCATCGGGTCACTAGATATACGGGTAGGGCGGGATTGTTGCTTGTGGACAAATCGTGCTCTGGTGTGTTTTGGATAGTGACCGGGTTGTTCAACCGTGTTTGGCGCAACGAATAAGTTCAGCTTTAGTCGTCACTTATGGGTAGTTCTCCACGCCTCGTGCCTAGTTATCCACTGAAAAGGGCTAGTTATCCACAGCTAAGGGTGCTTTTCAAGTATAGACTTGGTTAGGAAGTAAGTCTCATCCCCTAGATATAGTGGGGCGGTTGTGAGGGGCTCGCTTGTATAGGGTTGGGGAAAAGCGTAGTGTCCCAACGGGTAATTGCTTTTTAATCTCTCGATGCTATGATTGAGATTAGCCATAACGTAGGGGATATTTTTTACAACCTTACATATCCCAGACAGGTGAATAAATAATTCGGTCAACTCTGTCTAAAAAATGGTAATTACCAACCACGTTACGGCACGGTATCTTGGGAAAAAACGAGTGAGGAAGGTTGGCGAGTTGAGCCTTGTACCTGGCCGAGGCCTCTGCCAGGTTTGTGCAGCCGTACGGGCGGTTAGACAGTTGATAAAACTTATTCCAATCAAGGAGTAGTATGAAAGGGCTTACTTTTTACATCGTGGATGTGTTTGCTGAGCAAAAGTATGCAGGCAATCAATTGGCCGTTTTCCGACGGGCAGGTGCTCTCTCCAGTGAGGAGATGCAGGCTATCACGCGTGAGATAAACTTTTCGGAAACTACGTTCATCCTTGCGGATGATCCCAATCGGGGCGGCTTTGATGTGCGCATCTTTACGCCTAAAGAAGAAGTGCCCTTTGCCGGACATCCCACGCTTGGCACAGCCTATATCGTCCATCAAGAAATCCTTCAAGGGCAGGCTGAGCACGTCACTCTGAATTTGAAGGCCGGGCAGATTCCGGTTACGTTTAGCCCAGATGGCTATGGCTGGATGCAGCAACTCCCGCCAACATTTGGCTCACAGCATTCACCAGAAGTGCTGGCGAGTGTTCTTGGCCTGGAGGTCGCTGAAATTGATGTGCGCTTTCCTGTCGAAGAGGTTTCTACTGGGATGCCTTTTTTCATCGTGCCACTGAGAACTTTAGCTACGTTGCAAAAAGTCAAAGTGGATCGAGTCAGGTATTTCGATTTGATTAGCCAGACCGCCGCGAAGGGGATTTTGGTGTTTTGTCCCGAACCGCACGAGCCTCACAACCATATCAGTGTGCGGGTTTTTGTGGATTATCACGGCATTCCTGAAGACCCGGCGACCGGCAGCGGCAATGGCTGCCTGGCCGGGTATTTGGTCAAACAGCGTTACTTTGGGCAACCCAGCATCAACATCCGCAGCGAGCAAGGGTATGAGCTGGGTCGGCCTTCGTTGTTGTTGTTGCGTGCTGCACAGACAGAGTCCAGCATCACTATCTCCGTAGGCGGCAAAACCATCCCCGTCGCGCGGGGGGAGTTCTTGTAGAGAGGCCACACTGTCATGTGCCATTCCCCAAATTCGACCACAGACAACAGACGACGATTTTGCCAGCTGCGGTTAGTGGTCAGTCGTCTGTGGTCAATGCCCGGTAAGTAAATTTGCTTTCTCGGCTTTTCGCTGACTTGCTGATTCATTTAAGAGGTGATTATGACAGATACTCATGAAGCTACTTGTTCCAGTTGTGGCCGGTTTGTTGGCCCGTATCCCACCTGTCCCTATTGCGGTGCCCACCTCAAGGGGCGCTTGTCCTTGCGGGCGGTGAAAATCATCGCGGTGTTGCTGGCGACTCTGGGGCTGGCGGCGCTCTGGTGGGCGGCGCGGCGTGTTCCGATTCCCCCCGTGACGGCTGCCGAGGCCCAAGGTTCGATGAATATGGCCTATGTGCAGGTGGAAGGCCGCATCACCGGTAACATGACCTATGACCCCGAAGGGGATTATTTGGGCTTTTGGGTGACAGATCGCACCGGCGATATGCGCATTTCATGTTACCGAGATGTCACCCGTGCGCTCATGGCCTCCGGGAGTGTTCCCGCCTTGGGCGACGAAGTCGTCATCGCCGGGACCCTGCGCATTCGCGAGGATTTTGTCTCGCTTACGGTCAATGCTGCCGAGCATGTCACCGTGCGCCGTGTTGCGCCGGTCCCCATGGTCATCAACGCGCTGACCCCTCTGGACGAGGGCCGCCGGGTGACTGTGGGCGGCGAAGTTCGCCGCATCTTTTCACCCTATGCCGGGTTGACTCTTATTACCGTGCGCGATGCGACCGGTGATATCGTGATTTCGGTAGATGAAGTCTCCACGCAGCTGGGCGGCCCGCTTCCACCGTTGGTTGAAGGGCAATTTGTTACCGCTGAAGGGGTAGTTACGCTCTACCGCGACGCGCCGCAAGTAGCCCTGACGGCCGGGCGCGACTTGCGCCTGGGCGAGCTGGCGGTTGTGGCCGAACCGACATCCATCCCCACACCGGCTTTTACGCCTACCCCCATGCCCACGCCCGCGCCTGGAGAGACGCCCTTGCCTACGCCTACAGAAACTGCCACGCCTACCTCCACGCCCACCGCCGCTGCTACCTCTACTCCCACGCCCGTGCCCACGCGCCCCATTCGGTCGCTGGGCAGCCTTACGGCGGCAGATGTGGATTCCTGGGTGCGCGTGCGCGGTCGCGTTGTTACCTGGGAGGGCTTCAGCGCCGGGTTGAAGGGGATGTTGGACGATGGTACCGGGCAGGTGTTGCTGTTGACTTGGACGAATGTTTATCGAGACCTGCGTCCGCCCACTGCGCTGGATTTGGGTGCTGAAGTGGTGCTCAACGGCAAGGTGGGCATCTACGAAGGGCAGCTGCAAGTGGTGCCCGGCGAGGTATCTGATATTACCATTGTTACCGCTGCGCCGCTGCCCCCGCTAGTACAGGCCAACCAGATTACTATTGCGGATGCGGGGCGGGTGATTCGGTTGCGCGGTGTGTTAGAGGCTCCGCAGCCTTTTTCCGCCGGTTATAAAGTGGTGCTGAATGATGAAAGTGGGGGCGCGACCCTCCTGCTCTGGTCGAACGTGTATGAAGCGCTCTCGCCGCGTCCGGAGGCGGGGGTAGCGGTCGAGGTGGTGGGGCAAGTCTCGGTATACCGCAATACCATCGAAATCGCCCCGCGCTCATCGTTCGATTGGCGCGGGCAGTGAGGTGATATGATGATGGCTGACCTGTTGCTCTGGGCGCTCTTGGGCGCAGTTGCCGCCTCCTTTTTGGCGTTGGTGCCTGCGCTGCACATCTACAATGTAGCCGGTTTTTTCATCCTGTTCAGCAGCGCGCTGCCGCCGGTGGTCACGCCGGAACGGATGGCATTTCTGTTCCTGGGGATGATTACCGGTTATTCCATGCTCAACACCATCCCCAGCATCTTCCTCTCCGCGCCGGACGATAGTGCCATGTTTATCGTTCTGCCGGGGCAGAAATACCTCCTTCAATCGCGCGGCTATGAGGCTGTTGTGCTGACCGGTATCGGCGGGTTAGGGGGGCTGGCAGTATTGGCGTTGCTGACTCCTTTCGCGCCGCGCTTTTTTCCTGTGGTGCGCACCATCTTGCAGCCGCACATGGCATGGATTCTCTGGACGGTGATTGCATTCATGCTGATTTCAGAATGGCCCAAGGGTAGCGACCGCGCTCCGGCGGGCTGGAAACGCTGGTGGGAGGGCTGGCGGTCCTTGACCGCTGGGCTGATCACCTTTTTTCTTTCCGGCATCCTGGGTTTCATCTTGATGTACCGCTCGCTTGTTCCGCTGGACGTGTCTTACCAGAACCTTTTACCGGCATTCGTAGGACTTTTTGCTGTGCCGTGGGTCTTGCAGAATCTTCTGGCGCGGGTAGAATTACCCGCGCAGCATATCGCCCGTACCATAGATGCGCCGGTTGGGGCGATCTTTCAGGGCACGGCGGCGGGTGTGTTGGGGGGGCTGTTCGCGGCTTTCTTCCCGGTAGTGACCGGTGGTATCGGGGGTTTTCTGGCCGGACACGCCACGGCCCAACGTGACGAGCGGGCTTTCGTTATTTCGCAGGGGGCTTCCAAGATCGTCTATTATGTGGGTGGTTTCCTGCTCTTCTTTATGCCGGGCTTGCATCTCACGCGCGGGGGCATGGCCTGGATGATTAGCACGCAGTACAGCACCCATACGCCGGAGCGCTACTACTGGGCCACTGCGGCCGTGTTGCTCTGTGGCGTTGTAGCTTTTTTCCTCTCGTTAGGCTTGACCCGGCTGGTAATTGCATTGACGTCGCGGGTAAGCTATCGCACGCTTAGTCTGATGACCTTGCTCATCCTTGTGAGCGTTGTGTTTGGGATGACGGGCGTGGGCGGCTTGGGTATCTGTGCCGTAGCGACCGGTATCGGATTGATCCCGGTGTTGTGGGGATCACGGCGCATGAATGCGATGGGGGTTTTACTGCTTCCTATTGCATTGAACATGGCCGGTGCGGGGGATACTGTGGCGCGTTGGTTGGGTTTATTATAGCTTCGCTGAACCCTGATTGCGTTACTTATGCAAACACCCCCCGGTACCGGGGGGTGTTTGGTATTATCGCGTGCAGTTGGCTATCCCGCTTTGGGGGCTTCCTCAGCCTTTTGCAAGAGATGCTTTTCTTCCAACATCGCCTTGCCCTGTTCTTGCAGTTCTTTGGCGCGCGCTTGGAGTTCAGCAGTGGCCTCCTCCATCTTAGCACGGGCCTCAGCCATCGCGGCTTCAGCCTTCTCCCGGGCATCTTCTGCCAAGTGGGAGGCTTTGTCGCTCAGCTCGATTCCCTTTTGGCGAATCTGATCGCGCGTCTCATCGCCGGATTGTGGGGCAAAGAGTAGCGCTACGCCCGTGCCGGCCAGTGCGCCAACGAAAAACCCCATTAGGAAAGCGCCAAACTCATTCTTCTGTGACATATCTAATCCTCCTTAGGTTGAACTGGTGATTGAACTGAACTTGATTGGGTATGAGCGGACTTGGGTGGTTTCACGCCGCGTAGCACGCCGAACAGGTCGCTGGCGACCCGGCCCACGCCGGCGCTAAACCCAGCTGCTTTGATGATAGGTGACACGAGGTTCTCGCTCATAAAGTTTGTCGTGCCACGCACCGTAGACGCGGTCTCATTCACTGATTGCAGCAAGGGCTGAATTTCCTCACGTAATACCTTGATCAGCAGCTGTACTTGAAGCATCAGGAAAATGATAGCAATGCCGATGAACAGCGTTTCCACTGCGACAAAGACAATGGCGATGTCGCGGATAATGATGGTGGCTCCTGGGAACTTTGCCATCAACACGATAGCCGTAATCAATAGCACCAGCAAAAGAATGCCGCCGCCGATAATCATCAGCTGCAACTTGCGGTCGGTTTGTGCGTCTTCAGCGGGTGTGGCGGGAGTAGTGGGAACTTTTACATCATTTTCCATATAGACCTCCTCAGTCTAGCGGTCAGGGAAAAGTGGAGGGCGGTAAAACCAGCGGCCTTACGCAGTTGGAACTTTTTTAACTGCCGAGGACGCCAAGAACGCCATGAAAATCTCAACAAATCTCTGCGAACTTAGCATTCTTTGCGGTGAAATCTCCGTTCTGTCTGCAAAGTGCGTAACGCCTGTTTACACTTTGCTTTCCGCCCGTCTCATTGCTACTTAAATTATACCATGTGCTTCTAAAAGGTACAAGACGTGGCTACATGCTATGGTTGGCTGTAGGTGCGCCAGAACGTGACGCGGCTCAAATTCCCGTCTGCTGCACTACGGATACACTCGCTTGATGGTACGTGGATAGGCGATCGTCTCGCGGATGTGCTCGATGCCACAAATCCAGGCGACGGTGCGTTCCAATCCTAATCCGAAGCCGCTGTGGGGCACGCTGCCGAACTGGCGCAGCTCGATGTACCACTTGAAGGCTTCTTCGGGCAGATTGTCGCGGTGGATGTGTTCCAACAGTTTGTCCGGGTCCGAGATGCGCTCGCTGCCGCCGATGATCTCGCCGTACCCTTCCGGTGCGAGCAGATCCACGCTCTTACAGACCTCCGGTCGCCCTGGCCAGGGTTCCATGTAGAACGCTTTGACTTGCGTCGGATAGCCATACACGAACACGGGCTTGTCGAACTGTTGCGTGAGGGCGGTCTCGTGCGGTGCGCCGAAATCCATGCCCCACTCGAAGGCCAGGTGCGCCTTTTGTTCGGGGTCGTCCGTCGCTTCGCGGATTGCTGCCAGCCGCTCGGCGGCCTCATCGTAGGAGATGCGGGGGAACGGCGGCGTGATGCGCTCCAACGCGGCGGTATCGCGGCCCAATGCGCGCAGTTCAGGGGCGCGGTCGCGCAGCACCCGCTGCACGATGTACGAGATGAACTGCTCTTCGACTTCCATCAGCTGCTCTAAATCGCAAAAGGCCATTTCCGGCTCCACCATCCAGAACTCGGTAAGGTGGCGACGGGTCTTGGACTTCTCGGCGCGGAAGGTCGGCCCGAAGCAGTAGACCTTGCTGAAGGCGAAGATGTTGGCTTCATTGTAGAGCTGCCCGCTCTGCGCCAGGTATGCCTTGCCTTCGTCGAAGTACGGTGTCTCGAACAGCGTCGTCGTCCCCTCGCACGCGGCGGGGGTGAGGATGGGTGTATCCATATTGATGAACCCATGATCGTCCAGCCAATCGCGGATAGCGCGGATGATGGTGGCGCGGATGCGCAAAATCGCCCACTGGCTGGGCATCCGCATCCACAGGTGGCGGTTATCGAGCAGAAAATCCACGCCGTGCTCTTTGAGCGCGATAGGGTATTCTTCGGCCACCGCCTGCACCACGTCTAGTGCTGTGATGCCCAGTTCGAACCCGCCGGGGATGCCGGGCGCGCGCTCATCGGCGCGCACTATGCCGGTCACGCTGATCGAGGATTCCTGCGGCAGATGCGCGATGGTCTCGAATGTCTCCGGCGGCAATTCTTTCTTGAAGGCCACGCACTGCACAAAGCCGTAGCCGTCGCGTACCAGGAGAAACTGGAGCCGGCCTTTATCGGTACGATTATAGATCCACCCTTTGAGGGTGATTTCTTGCCCTACATACTGGGCGATGTTTTCTGCGCGAATGACGGTTGCCATGGAGACCTCCCCTGAAAATGGCGAATTGCGAATGGCAAATCTAAAATATTTACCCAATTGCGGATCTGGCGATCCGCTCTGAGCACTCTGGCTCTGAAGGGAACCGCAGTTCCCTGAATTTTCATCCAACCGCTGGTGAACCGCCGGTGAATGAGGAATTCCCCTGAAAATGGCGAATAGTATCAGTAAATCACGAATCTGCCTGTAGCGCACGATTTATCGTGCTTTTGGTGTAACTACGCAGGCTCAAACTCTACTTGTCATTGCGAGTCGTCTGCGGTGCAGCAATCTCAACCATAAACGAGATTGCGCCGTTCGGAGACGAACGGACGCCACGGAGACGTGGCTCGCAATGACAAGACTGAGTAGGTACCTTTTGGTATGCTAAACACACACTACGAGATTAAATCCGTGATCTACTGAGCTGGTAAACCTGTTTTAGCTTTCGGTGATAACCACCGAAGTCATGGTATCGCCCTGGCTGATGGTATCTACCACGTCCAGCCCGGCGATGACTTTACCGAACACCGTATGCTTCCCATTGAGGTGGGGTTGTGGGCTATGGGTGATGAAGAATTGGCTGCCATTAGTGCCCGGCCCGGCGTTCGCCATCGAAATCACCCCTCGGTCATGCTTGAGTGGATTGTTGGCGAACTCATCGGCGAAGCGATACCCAGGGCCGCCACGCCCGCTGCCGGTGGGGTCCCCCCCTTGAATCATAAAGTTAGCGATGACGCGATGAAAAGTGATGCCATCATAGAAACCCTCGCGGGCTAAAAAGACAAAGTTGTTGACTGTCTGCGGCGCGTACTGGGGGTACAATTCCAGTTCGATAACGCCTTTATCGGTTGTGATTGTTGCGCGATAGCCCTTAGCGGGGTCTATTTGCATAGCGGGAGGATTTTTCCACTGTTTCATCGTGAGCTCCTTTTTGTAATAATGTGTTACTCTCCCATTATAACACGGGATGCGTAACTGCGCGAAATGTGAGCCGCTCGTGCCGCTCGTATTATTTTGAGCCTTTATTGCCCTCCCAAAGGAGTAATGCTATAATGATTAAAGGCAACTACTCAGGCTCAAACTATAGTTGTTATTTTGTTTTGAACTTTTTACAGCTGTTGTTTTATTGTTTTGTTAAAAACCTGTCGAAGAACGCTATGCAGACAAGTTTTCATGTGTTGTGCATTAGCAGCGGGTCCACTGGATTGATTTGCTGATTTTCCAGGAGGTTGTATGGGCAACGAAGAGATTATCGCGCTACGCAATCGTATTTTAGGACTTTTAGTTCGCAGCGCGCGTGAGCGGCGCCGCTTTTCGCGCAAAGAATGCGCTGAGGCCCTGGGTGTTTCAGTTAGTCGCTTCACCAGCTACGAAAACGGCGCGCGCGCCCTCTCGTTGCCGGAGATGGAATTATTGGGGCGGTTCCTGGAGACCCCATTGCATCAGCTGCGGCGCGAGAACTTATCTGCTGATTCCGATGAAGCTACTTTACCGCTGCCGGAAATGTTCCTGCGTTTGCGGGATCGGATTATTGGCGCGCAATTGCGGCAGGCGCGGCTCGCTTCGGGGCGTAGCCAGCAGGACCTTGCTGATATCCTGGGGCGCTCCTCTTCGACTATCTCTAGCTATGAGTACGGCGAGCGGCCCATCCCGTTGGCCGAGTTGGAGGTCGCAACGCGTGCGCTTGGTGTTTCGCTAGAGGCATTCTTTGCCATAGAGAGCGACGTGGGGATTTGGCATCGTCAGCAGCAGGACTTTGCTGCTTTTGCGCATCTGGAACCAGATCTACGTGCCTTTATTCTCCGTCCCATCAATCGCAGTTATCTGGAACTGGCGATGAAGCTTTCCGAAATGCCTGTAGGGTCGTTGCGGATGATTGCTGAGGGGTTGCTGGAAATTACGTTTTAATTGGGAGAAAATTCCCGGTTACGCATTGCCTGCTGCGCAGCATCTATTATATCCATACTGGAGGGACTATGACAGAATCTACTGCCCTGGAACTACAAAATGAAGGCTTACGCTTGTTTCAAGAGGGTTTGTATGACGAAGCCGCGCGCCGTTTTAATGAGGCGTTAGAAGGCTTTGCAGCCGAGGGGCGTGAACTTGAGGCCGCCGAGATGCTTAATAACTTGGGCGTCATCCGGCGTAAGCAAAGCCGTTGGGAAGAGGCGCTTGAGGCGAGTGAAGAGTCCCGGCGCATTTTTGTGCGCTTAGGAGACAAGTCCCGTGAGGCACAAGCCTTGGGTAACATTGGTGGTCTATATGCTTCCATGAATCGCCGCGAAGAGGCTCTCAAGGCCTGGCGTGAAGCTGTTATGTTGTTTGATGAGCTTGGCGATCGTCAGAAACAAGGTGATGCGCTGCTGTCTGTCGGTGTTCATCTCTTTAAGTCCGGTCAGCGGCAGGAAGGTTTGGCTGCTTACCAGGCTGGTTTGCACCTGTTGGATAAACCTACCCCCCAGCAGAAAATTACCCGCTTCTTCCTGGCTGTACAGGCCCGCATCTTCGGTTATTGATCGTGGCATAAGGGGATGTTTCACGTGAAACATTTCCCTATGCGTTGCTCTTTTGGTAATCTGGGGTATGATGACTCCGCTCGCGCTGGCGCGGGCAACATTTTGATAGGAAGGCTGCCCATGAAAGTATTGCTCAAACGCAATGTGCCAAATGTTGGCAAAGCCAATGAAATCAAAGAGGTTTCCGACGGGTACGCACGTAACTATTTGCTCCCCCAGGGGTTGGCTGTGCCGGCCACTAAGGGGATGTTGCGTGCAGCCGAGGAAGTCCGGAGTGCGCAAGATGACAAAGCAGCTCGCCAACGGGAGCGGGCTGAACTGCTGGCCGCGCAATTGCAACAGGAGACTATACGTCTTAAAGCTAAGGCTGGTGAGACGGGCCGCTTGTACGGTTCGATCACTAATGCCGATGTTGCCAAAGGACTCTCCCGGCTGTTGAAGGTGGAGTTTGATAAGCGCAATGTGTTGCTTGAGCATCCTTTGCGTGATTTAGGGACCCATCTGGTAGACCTCAAACTGGAAAGTGGCGTGCGCGCACAGATACGGGTATTGATTTTTTCGGAGGGTGAATGAGCGAAGGTTTGGGCCTCTGGCTACGGCGCACCCGTGAGGTGCGTAAACTCACGCTCGAAGACGCTGAACGCGCCCTACGCATCCGACAACGTTATCTGCAAGCCCTTGAAACAGGCGATTTTGCTGCACTTCCTGGTGAAATTCAGGCCCGTGGTTTTTTGCGCAACTATGCTCGCTTTTTGGGCTTGCCCATCGAAGAGGCATTAGCGCGCTATGAGGCTGAGCGTGGTGGGTATTTGGTGCAACCGCGTCAACAGATTGCCGAAGGCTATACGGAAAGAATTCTTTCGCGCCCTTCGGCTTTTCCTGGCCCGCCGACAGAGCAAGAAGTGACCACGTCTGCGGTGGTGTTGCCAGGTGGCCTGCTGCAAATTCTCATCATTGCGCTATTGTTCTTCGGCTTGGTGACTCTGGGAGGCGCGCTCTATCTTGCCTTCATGGGTGATAATTCGCCCTCTGTGGCGGCTACGCCGGCTGCGACTACTACCGTGACGACCCCGTTGCCAGTGGTCGTTGCCCCGGTTTTTGTGCCCGCCGCTGATGGGCAGGTGACTGTCCGCCTGGAACCCAAAGAGCATGCTTGGGTGCGTGTCTCCGCAGATGCAGCGATTGTCTTTGAAGGATTTGCTACCCCCGAAGAGCCTATCCAATATGTTGCCAGGGAGCAGGTCATTGTCGCCACCGGTAACGGCGGCGCTTTTACGCTCTTCGTCAACGGGGCGGATTGGGGCCCCCTGGGGGAGCAGGGTCAAGTGGTGCGCCGTGCCTGGACCCCCACGGGCGAACGCCCTTTCGATATCCCATGAGTACGCGTAGACGTTCCTCACGGCGGGCGGCGCAACGTCCGCCTACTTTTCTTATCACCTCGTTGGGCTGCCCCAAAAACACCGTGGATGCTTACGGTATGGCGACGCTACTCCAACGCGCAGGGTTGCAGGCTAAAGATGACCCTGCGCGGGCCGATGTCATCATCGTTAATACCTGCGGCTTTATTGCACCCGCCCGCGAGGAATCTCTGGAAACGCTGACTGAACTTGCCGCAGCACTGCGCCCAGAGCAGCGGTTGGTTGCGGCGGGGTGTTGGGCGCAACGTGAGCCGGAACAGCTGGTGCAGCTCCTTCCGCGCCTGGATGCCATCATCGGTACCCGCGATTGGCCGGCGATTGTGGCGTTGGTGCAACAGCTGCGCGAGCGTGAAGCCGGGGCGGCGTTGCAGTATTTGCAAAACCGCGCAATGCCGCTTCCGGAGACTTTCGGCGCTCCTGGTTACGCCGTCTTCGGTGCGAGTGCTTTCCTCAAGATCGCTGACGGGTGTAGTCGCCGTTGCGCTTTTTGTGCCATCCCCCTTATCAAGGGCGACAATGTCAGCCGTCCTATTGCTGCGATTCTCGATGATGCGCGGGCGTTGCGGGATCAGGGTGTTCTAGAAGTGAACCTGATTTCACAGGATACTACCTTCTATGGGCATGATCTGGGTATGCAAGATGGGCTAGCGGAACTTTTGGAAGCCCTGGTTACAGCGGTCCCGGAAATTCCCTGGTTGCGGGTGTTGTATGCTTACCCTGGTTACATCACGCCGCGCTTGATTGAGGTGCTGGCGCGTCATGCACAGCTCTTGCCCTACATTGACATTCCCTTGCAACACGCCCATCCTGACATATTGCGACGCATGCGCCGCCCGGCAGATGTGGACTGGGTGCGCGAGGCTGTCGCCCAATTGCGCGCCGCCATGCCCGATGTGGTTATTCGTACTACCTTCATTGTGGGTTTTCCGGGCGAAACCCACGCCGAATTCCAGGCCTTGCGGGAGTTTATCGAGGAGCTGCGCTTTGAGCGCGTGGGTGCTTTTACATATTCGCACGAGGTTAACACGCCGGCCGGGGCATTGCCTGACAATGTACCTGCGGAGGTCAAAGCGGCGCGGCTGGAGGAGCTGATGCTCGCGCAGCAAACAATCTCGCTGGAGGCGAATCGTGCCTGGGTGGGGCGGACTTTACCGGTGTTACTCGAAGGCGCCGGGGATGGGTTGACCGTAGGCCGGAGCTACCGTGATGCGCCGGAGATTGATGGCCTAGTGTTGCTTTCAGCAGACCTGGATTATCCCCAGTTGATGGATGTCACTATCACCGATGCTACTGTGTATGATCTCATCGGTGTGCCGGTTAACAATCAACGCCGCGTGCGGCATTCATCCCAGTAATACCCCCTGCGGATCGAGCGTTTCACTTACCGCTTGCAACGCCTGCGTCAATAACGTGGGCGTTGCTGTGTTGATGCTCCAACGTCGTTGTGTTTCCTGTGCTACAGCCTCAATGGCTTGTACCTGTTCCTCCCGGCTCAATGCATGCTCCGGGGATTGCAGGCCCAATACCAGCGTGTGTAACACAGCTTCATCTAAAGTAGCATGGAGCGTGGTTAACGTGAGCCCGCGCGTTTCCCCAGTGGCCTGGATGATGCTCTGAAGGGCCTCTTCCCAATCGCGGCGAAACGCAGCAATTTCCGTCCAGGGGGCTGCTGCGGTAACTGTGTGTGCCAGCACGTTATAGCGCCAGAGGTGCGGTAGCAAGACTCTCCGGTTGGATAAAATGTGACCCTGGATAGCATTCACTTTATTGTTGGTTTCCAGCGGTTCTTCGCCCTCTTTGAGCAGGGCCTCGATTTGTTGGCGTTTTTTGGCGACAGCATCCTTCGGAACGGTTAATTCTAGCATTAGATAGGCGATTTTGGGCGTGGGGTTGGAAAGTCGTGAGCGTAGATTTTGCATCCAACTGACCGGGGGTTCTGTACTGAACAATGTAAGCTCGTCTGCGCTTAGAATCCCTGCTCGCAGGAGTCCCCCATCCAACGTCAATAGCCGGCGGAGTGCGGTGATGGCTTTATCCCATGAAGGGAAACTTACCAGCAGGTAAGAACTTTCGGTTGGTAAGGGCCGTAAGCGCAAGGTGGTCTCAGTAAGGATACCGAAATGTTGCTGTGCACCGAGCAACAAACCCCGCAAGTCAGCTGCGCCCGGCAGGGAACGCTCCAATTGTAACGGCCCGGCAGGGGTCATCCCTCGTAACGCATAAACGTTAGCGCGTAGCCCCCCATATCCCAGCGCATTCAGATTGAACATCCCATGCGCTAATGCCGCCCCCACCGAGACCGTGTCATCCATAAATGCCAGCCCGGTGGCGAGGTCTTTTTCCATCAGCCAGGCACGTAGCTCTGCCCAACGTAGCCCCGCCTGTACGCGGATACGTTGTTTGCTCTCATTAAATTCCAATACCCGGTTCATCCGTGCCAGATCAGTCACCATGTAGGGCGTGCCCTCAAGTTGAGTCGGATCAGGCATGGCTTGCCCACTGCCCCAGTTCCATAGTCCAATCTCGCGTTCGGCGGCCCAGAGCAGCATATCGGCAAGGTCTTGTTCGCTGCTGGGATACAGTACCGCTTGGGGTGCGGTGGCGCCACTCATGCGGCGTACAAAGCCTGGATAATCGTGACTGGCACAGTAGGCGCAGAGGGTTTCAGTGTCAAGGCGCAATAAGTCGCCGGGAAAGCGTTGTTGCAGTGATTGGCCCAAAGCGTCTTCCAAAGGTTCAACCCGCGGGGGGGGGGGCACAAACGGTACTGGCAAGGTTTCGGTGAGAGGCAAAAAACGCCCTAATTTATTCCAGAAATGGCTCAACGCGGCTTCGGCTTGTGACATAGCGTATCCTTTACAATTGTGTTTCCGGCAAAGGGGCAATGATCGCAAGAAACTCACTAAGCATCATCGCCGTAGCGCCCCAGATACATTGATCATTCATAATATAGCAAGGGGTATCTATCTGTATGCCATGATGCGCCCATTGGCGGCGCGTGATAGTATCTGGACGACGCAGGTGTCGCAGAGAAATCGCTAAAATTTGGGCCACTTCTTGGGCTTGTGGACGAAAGACTGCCGGGGGTGTGAGCCACCCGACAAAAGGATGCACTAGATTGCGGCTAGGTGGGATGTAGAGTGGGGTTAGCGCGCCCAACACACTCAGCGTATCCGGCGCGACCCCCAGCTCCTCATAGCCTTCGCGCAACGCGGTGTATTGTAAGCTAGCATCATGCGGCTCGCGTGCGCCACCGGGGAAGCTGATCTCGCCTGCATGGTGTTTTAGCGTGGTTGGGCGTAGCGTGAATATCACGCTCATCCCCTCTGGTTGCGGATAGAGTAGTAATAACACAGCGGCTTGACGGAGGGGTTGGTTTAGTGGCGGTGTAAATTCGTGTAATTCTTGTCCGTGCGGAGCCATACGCAGCTGCACGATGCTGCCTGGTAGCGGCGTGCGTAGGAGCGCAGCAATTTGCTCCTGTAGAGGGGGGACCGGCGCACTATTATTCATATCGTCATTATAGCCGTAATATAGCGCTAGAGCAATAGGCAATTTGTGCTATCGGGCCTGGGTTTTCCGTTAGGCTGACTGCGGGTATAATGGAGGGATGAAGGTGGAAACATGAGGGTTGAATTGAGGCGGGCGTTGCTTTGTGCTATAAAAACATGGGGAAGACGTGTCTGCGTGTGGCTCGGCCCGTGGGTGTGTGTGTTGCTATTGGTGCGTCCGCCGGGTGTGCTGGTGACGTTAGGCCCGCCGCAGATCGTAGTTACTTCTAATCCCGTGGTCGGCGTCCATACGCGCCTCACCGACGAAGTGGAACCGTGGAAGATCCAACGCTCGCTGACATTAGTGCGTGAGATGGGGTCACCGTGGATTGTGGAGTATTTCCCCTGGGCGTACATCGAGCCACAACGGGGGGTATACCACTGGGAACACGCTGATTTGGTCATTGAGCACGCACGCAACCAGGGACTTACGATCATCGCGCGCTTGGGGATGGTGCCCGCTTGGGCGCGGCCCAATCTGGCGGTGCAGGAGACTACGTTTACTTACCTCGACCCGGAACACTACGCTGATTTTGCTGCATTTGTGGCTGCATTTGTGGCTCGGTACGCCGGGCGGGTGGAGCATGTCATCATCTGGAATGAACCCAACCTGAGCTTCGAGTGGGGTTTTCGGCCTGTAGATGCTGAAGCGTACACGGCCTTGCTGCGCGAGGTCTACCCGGCGGCGCATGCGGTTAACCCGGCGGTGGTAGTGTTGGGGGGAGCGCTCGCGCCTACGCTGGAGCCACCCGGTAGTCCAGCTGGGCTGAACGATTTACTTTACCTTGAAGCGATGTATGCCGCTGGTGCTGCTGCTTACTTTGATGCGTTGGCTGTACATGCTTATGGGCTGGCGTTTCCACCGGATATGTCCCCGGCCTCGGATTTGATCAACTTTAGGCGCACGGAGCTATTGCGGGAGATCATGGTGGCTTATGGGGATGTAGATAAGAAACTTTACATAACGGAAGGCGGATGGAATGACCATCCGCGATGGACGTGGGCGGTGCGCCCGGCACAGCGCGTGCAATATTCGCTGGATGCTTATACGCTGGCACACACGCACTGGCCCTGGTGCTCGGCGGTGGCGTTGTGGATGTTTCGTACTCCGGCTCCGCTCCGCAATTATCAGGACTATTATGCTTTTATGACCGTGGACTTTCGCCCCCGGCCTATTTATCAGGCTGTGCAGGCGTACACAGGGAACGGGAGATGATGGCGGAGGTTATATAGGGTGAAACGTATACGATTGAATGTAACCGGTCTTGTGCAATTAGCGCGCCCTGAGTTTGTTACTGGGGTCTTGAAACCCCGTCTTTGGCAATTTCCGGCGGTGGTGTTGCGCCAGTCCTGTGCAATTTGTTTGTGCATACTATTACTTAGCGCTGGGTGTTTGCCCCACACTTCTACCCCCTTGCCGACTCTCACTCTGTCCCCCCTCGTGACCGTTGCGCCAACCGTGGCACGCACTCCGACCGTCACCTCTACACCAATGTCGAGTCTTACCACGCTTACACTTTGGGTCCCCGATTTTCTCGATCCTTTTGGTGAGACCGAGGCTGGCGCGCTGCTCCTGAACCACTTGCAAACCTTCAGCTTAAGTAACCCGGATGTGCAGGTACAGGTGCAGGTCAAAGCCGCCAGTGGGCCAGGCAGTCTTTATAACCTGTTGCGCACCGCTTATACCGCTGCTCCGGCTGTGTTGCCTGATTTGGTGTTGTTGAACTATACGCAGTTACAAGAGGCCGCTCATGAGGGCTTTATCCGTCCGCTTCCGCCTGCACTGGTGGATGCAAGTGACTATTATTCCTTTACCCTGCAGAGTGCACAAGTTGCAGGTCAAGTGTATGGCCTGCCTTTGCTCACCCAAATCGAACAAACGGTGTATCATGCTGAGGTGACAGAGACGCCGCCCGTCTCGTGGACGGTGGTGCTGACCGGCAGCTACTCACTGCTTTTTCCCGCTGGGCCGTTAGATGGGTTAGCGAGTGACGCGCTATTATTGGCATATCGTGGCGCAGGCGGCGCGGTGGTGGATGAGTCCGGTAAGCCCACGCTAGATCGGGCACGCTTAGAAGATCTTTACCGTTTCTTCGGGACGTTGGTTGAGGCAGACCTGTTGCAGCCGGAGCTTGTGTTAGGATTGCCGGATGCCGAAGCTTGCTGGGCGCATTATCAGGAGGGCGTGGGGCAGCTAAGTATTGTGCCGGCAGGGTCTTATTGGGCTGTGCGCCCAGCCGGGGCACGCCCTGGCTGGATTCCTACGCCGTCAGGTCAAATCATTGCCCAAGGGCGGATGTGGGCTATCGCCATAGTTTCCCAGACCTCGGAACGTCAGCCACAGGCGTTGGCGCTGGCGGAGTGGTTAGCTCAGCCTGAGCAAACTGTTGATCTAGCTATGCTGGCCCGGCGTCTTCCCGCCCGGCGCAGCGCCGTGGATTTGCTGGCCCTGTCACGTGAAGACCGGCAGTTTCTCGAGTCTTTAATGAATGCGGCCGAGTTGCCCCTGCCAGAAGCGGTGGATATTCCAGTGCGCACCGCGCTGCAAGCCGGGTTGGAAGCATTGTTGCGTCAGCAGGTAGAGTCGCCGGAGGCTGCGGCCACCTACGCGCTCACGGTGTTACGGCGTTGAACGGCGTGTGCCTTGCCTTTTCGTGTGACTGTTGTATGATGGCTTTTTGGTTTGTGCTGCAATCTGCTGCAAATGTGAGGGATGCGTGACGCAACAACATTTTCTTGTAACGGGGGGGGCGGGCTTTGTCGGTTCGCACTTGGTGGATCAACTATTGAATGTGGGGCATCGCGTCACAGTATTGGACGATCTTTCAGTGGGGACGCGCGCGAATCTGATGCATCATGCTGAGACCCCTACGTTTCACTTCGTTGAAGGTTCCGTGTTGGATGCCCCCCTGGTAGACAGGTTGGTAGCTGCGTGTACAGGAATTTACCATCTCGCTGCCGTGGTTGGCGTGAAGTATGTGGTTGAAGACCCCTTGCGCGGCATTTGGGTCAACGTGCGCGGCACAGAGACGGTGCTTGAGGCCGCGCTTCGTTACCAGCGCAAGGTGTTGGTGGTTTCTAGCTCGGAAGCTTATGGTAAATCCACACAAGTCCCGCTCCGTGAGGATGCCCCTACTCTCCTTGGGGCAACACATGTTCCCCGCTGGTCGTATGCTCTCTCTAAACTGTTGGATGAGCATTTGGCCTTTGCCTATTATCGGCAACATGGCCTACCCACGGTAGCGGTGCGTTATTTCAACGCTTACGGGCCACGCCTTGATCCGCGTGGATATGGCAGTGTCGTGGCGCGTTTCATTACCCAGGCGCGCTCCGGACAACCATTGACGGTGTATGGGGATGGGCAACAAACGCGCTCGTTTACATTTGTGGGGGATACCGTGCGGGGGACCATCGCGGCGATGGAGACCGCTGGGGCGGAGGGGCAGGTTTTCAATATCGGCAACGGGCGCGAAATTACGATTGGGGCGTTGGCCGAGCGTATCCACGCACTGACCGGTGCAGCAAGCGCAATCCAGTATATCCCTGCTACGCAGGCGTATGGAGTGGATTTTGAAGATACGCCGAGGCGGGTTCCCGATACGCGGCGCGCCGAACAAGTATTAGGGTTCAAGGCTCAGACTTCACTGGAAGAGGGCCTCCAGTTGACAATTCGTTGGTTTGAGGAGCAAGGTGCATGAATACATCAAAACTTAGCCAGTTTTGCGAGCGTGCTTTAGAGGCCGGCTGGCTGTTGGGCGTAACCATCACGCCGGTTTTCTTCAATGTTTATTCCAGCCGGGTTTTTGAGCCGGATAAGTTGACCACACTCCGCTCGTTGGCAGTGATAATGGCTATTTTGTGGCTGGTACGGCTGGCCGATCATCTGTTGCGGGGTGAGCCGGCGTTCGATTTTTCGTGGCGCACGCCCCTGGTGTTGCCCGCCGCGCTGACCATGCTGATCTATGTGATTAGCTCGATCTTTTCGCTGGTGCCGTATACCAGTTTCATCGGTTCTTATCAGCGCTTGCAAGGCACCTATACGTTATTTGCCTACTTGACGTTGTTTTTTGCTATTTTGACCAGTTTACGCACCCGTGCGCAATTGAGCCGTCTGGTGACGGTGTTGATTATCAACAGCTTGCCGGTATCGCTGTACGGTATCCTCCAGCACAGCGGCAAGGACCCTCTCCCCTGGGCGGGCGATGTGCAGCGGCGCGTGGCTTCCAACATGGGCAATGCGATTTTTGTGGCGGCCTATCTGGTGATGATTATGCCGCTCGCTATTGCGCGGATTGTGGAAAGCTTCCGCGATATTCTTACCCGCGAGACCGCACGCATCAGCGATATTTTGCGGGCTTCGGGGTACATCGTTATCGTCGTGGTGCAGGCGATGACTATTTGGTATTCACGTAGTCGCGGCCCGTGGTTGGGCTTTGTCGCGGCGGCATTCCTGTTCCCCTATCTGGCATTGCTGCTGTTGCAACAGCAAGCTGTGAAAGAGGTGCGTGAGGACGGTTCCTGGTTTAACGACATAGCCCTTGGTTTGCTTTTTGGGGTTGGTGGTTTGGGGATGGTTATCGCGCTGATTTTCTTGGGTATGACCGTGTTGCCGGGTGTTGGCGTGTATGTTGGCGGGATTCTCGGTGGGGGCATTTTTGGGTTTGCCTGGTTGTACCTGATTGTAGCGCGCAAGGGCTGGCGATGGCTGTGGATTTCATGGGGCATCATCGGGCTAGCGGCAGCGGGATTGATCGTGGCTATCAACTTGCCTGGGCCGCTGCAAGAGCGTGTTCAGCAAAACGCCTCGCTGCGGCGGTTGGCGACAATCTCGCAGTTGGAGTCTGGTACGGGTAAGGTGCGCGTGCTGATATGGCAAGGGGCGTGGGATCTGGTCATGCCGCATGAGCCGATCCAATTTCCCGATGATAGCACAGACGCTGTTAATTTCTTGCGTCCGCTCATTGGCTATGGGCCGGAATCCATGTATGTCGCGTACAATAGCTTTTATCCGCCAGAGTTGGGGCATTACGAATCGCGTACAGCTTCGCCGGATCGTTCGCATAATGAGACGCTAGATGTGCTAGTCATCACTGGCGGTTTGGGATTGCTAGTTTACCTTTTTGTTTTTGGCAGTGTGATCTTCTGGGGGCTGCGTTGGTTGGGACTGTTGCCGTCCGGACGCGAGATCTGGCTCTATGTAGGTTTGAATATGGGTTTTGCACTGATATTCACAATCCTCCTGTGGCAATTGGAGGGTATTTACCTGATCGGCGTGGCAATTCCGTTGGGGATGTTGGTAGGTACCGTCCTGTATCTGACCGTGCGCGGGTTCCTGGTGGCCTTGCAAGACAGCACTATTTCTGAAAATGCCCCAGCTGTGCATCCTTATGCCCTGCTGCTAATCGCTATTTTGGCGGCAGTATTGGCGCATTTTGTCGAAATCAACTTTGGTATTTCGATTGCGTCTACGCGCACAACGTTCTGGGCGTTGGCCGGGTTGCTGGTCGTATTGGGATTGGGCTGGGTGCCTGGAGCAACCACGAACGTCACTTCGGCGGACGAATCTGTTGTGTCTGTACCGGTCCCACAAACAAAAGCCCAAGCGCGACGTAAGCGTCGGGTAGTGAATGCACCGAGCGGTGCATCTCAAAATACCTCTTGGATTGCACCAGTCACGGCGCTGAGCTTAATAGCCCTCTTCTTGCTCAATACGCTGGCATTTGATTTTATCAACAACCCCGGGCGCTCAAGCAGTGCTGGCGCGATTTTCTGGAATTCCTTGACACAGCTCTATGTGCAGAGAACCACCTCGTATGGCGCGTTGGTGCTGTTGGGTTTCACCTGGTTCTTGTTAGGCATGATAGGGTTGAGCGAGCTTGACGCGCATGGGGTCTTTGATCAAGATCGCCGCGCGCGTTGGTTACAAGCGATTGGGCTGTATGTAGGAATCACGCTTACCGGTTTCTTGCTCTTTGGCGGTACGCTATCGGGGTTACAGGCCGCATTGGTGCTCACATCAGTTGCTACAATTCAAGACGCGGTCAATGTGGCGGAGCAGTTGGCAGGCCTGTTGGGGCAGTATTATGGGTTGCTCTTTATGTTGTTGTTGGTACTGGGGCTTGTGTTGGTAAAGGAAGAACGCCCCTCGCGCGCTTCGGGTGACCCTATTGCTTGGGGGTTGTTGGTGATCCTGTTGTTGGGGAGTATCTTTGTAATCCGCGGAACTAACTATAATCTGGTGCGTGCGGACATCATTTTTAAGCAGGGGGATGGTTTCTCCCGTGCTAATGATGTTATTCAGAAGCAGGCGGCTATCGAGCATTACGAGCGGGCGCTTTCGTATGTGCCACGTGAGGATTACTATTATCTGTTCTTGGGTAAGACATATTTGGAAATGGGGCAGTTGGAGAGTGACCCGACGCAACAGCTGGAGATCTTCCGCCAAGCTGAGGCAGTGCTTACCGAAGCCCGTCAAATCGCACCGCTCAATACCGATCACAGCGCTAATCTGGCGCGCTTCTATCGCAGTATGGCCGGGCGGAGCGGTTTCTTATCGCGTGCTGAAGCGTTAGAGAAGGCGCGGGAAAATTATCACATTGCCCTGACCCTTAGCCCGTATAATGCTATTCTTTGGAATGAGCTAGCAATCTTGACTGGCTTCGAGATTCAGGACCCGGTACGCTTTCAGGAAGTCATCTCGCATTCGATTACGCTTGACCCAGAGTTTGAACAGACGTGGATGCTGCTAGGTGATTATTACATCCAGGTCAAACAGTCACCGGAGGAAGCGATTCAGGCCTACCAACAAGCGCTGGACATCAAGGCCAACAACTGTACGGTGCGGTATCAGCTGGGCAATTTGTTGGTCCAACAGCAGGCCTGGAGCGATCTGGTGATGGCATTAGAGCCGGGTTTGGAGTTGTGTGCGCGTGACAGCAATTTGTGGGATTTCTACCGGCTATCGGCTATCGGTTACTTCTATATGGAACAGATGCCGGAGGCGTTCGAGATGGCTAATGAGGCGTTGTTGCGTGCGCCGGAAGCCAGCATCCCTGTGGTAGAGCAGTTAATTCAGGTGATGCAGGCACAGCAGGAATCGCAACCTACCCCATGAGCACCTATCTGGTTGTTTTTGCCGGAGTGTTGTTTCTCTCGCTGTTCGGCACGCCGCTAGCCCGGCGGTTGGGCTTGCGCATCAATGCGGTGGATCGTCCCGATCCTAGCCGTAAAGTGCATACGGTTGCCACGCCCCGGCTGGGGGGCGTGGCGATTTTCCTCAGTACGCTCATCGTCACGCTGCTGCTGAACGGGGCGCGTAACCTCGATCAGCTGGCAAGTATCCTGGTAGGTGCGGCGCTGGTCTCCTCGTTGGGGTTCTGGGATGATCGCTTCACGCTGAGTCCCTGGGCCAAGCTCGCCGGGCAACTCATTGCAGCGGGTTTGTTGATTGTTACCCATGTGACGATCACCTCGCTGCGGATACCGGTGCTTAATTACGCCGCGACCGTGTTGTGGGTGGTGGGGATTACCAATGCCTTCAACTTGTTGGATAATATGGATGGACTATCCGGCGGGGTAGCCGCCATCGCAGCAGCGCACTTTGCGTTGATGTGTGCATTCAGTGGGCAATATTTGGTGGGCGCGCTGGCCGTCGCGGTGATGGCGGCGTGCATCGGGTTCCTCGTGTACAACTGGAACCCCGCCACGATCTTCATGGGCGATTCGGGTAGCCTGTTCCTGGGCTTTACGCTGGCGGCGCTGGGCATCAAGCTTAAGTTTCCGCTCAATGTGACCTTTGTGACCTGGATGATCCCGATTATCGTATTGGCCGTGCCCATTTTCGACACCACCCTGGTCACGATTTCGCGGCTTAAGCGCGGGTTGAACCCGTTGCTCACGCCGGGGAAGGATCATACCTCGCACCGGCTTACTTACGCGGGCTTTACGCGCCGGGAGGCCGTGTTGATGCTCTACATCGCCGGGCTGCTTATGGGGCTATTGGCACTCTTTATCACCCGTGCCAGTGTCTTTGAGGGCTACCTGGTGGGTGGATTGGTGTTGCTTGGGGGGCTTTACGCGCTCTGGCGTATGGAGCGTCCTCCCTTCTGGCCGCCGAAATCGTGAAGCGTGAAGTTTGTTCCTCAGCGTAGCAGCAACCGCTCCAAGGTATTGACCCCCTCTTGCAGCGTCGCGCCCAAGAAAATCCCCGGCATGCGCGCGCGCCACTCTGGCTGCTGTGTAAAGATGCGCCCGGCATAAGTAAACGGCGGCTGACCGCTCTCGGCGATTTCGGGCATCCACTGCGGCCATGGCTGCAAGTGTTGCGCTGTGGCCTCGGTCATCGCAATCGCAACGATGGCAGCTGCCCGATTATCACGCACATAGGCAGCCAGATCACGCAGCGGCGTCGCCTGTCCCAAATACACCATCGGCCAACGCCGACGCCGCAGCATGACCCCCAACATCAACAGACTGATCTCGTGCCACTCTTCGGGCGCGCAGGTCAAGAGCACCGGCGCGCTATCGCGCGGTTGGGGGCCGGTTTGCATCCACATAATTAGCCGGTGCTTGAGGTATTGCGAGGCGGCATGTTCCTGTGCCACGCTGATCTCACCGGTTTGCCACGCCGCGCCGATGGCCTCCAAAGTCGGGTTGATGACCCCCAGTAGTAGGTCTTCCAGCGAGTACAGCGCTAGCAGATTTCCAAGGAGTTGTCCGGCTTCATTGTGCGCCCCCCGCAGCAATGTTGCCACTAGCTGCTCTTGTGCTGTGGCGAGGGCTGGTGGCGGAGCGCTGACGGGCGCAGGCGCAATTGACGGTACTTCCAACGCAGGGGTACTGTATTTGAGCGCCTGCACCGCTTGCCGGATCTGCATTCCCTCATCCAGGCGTGCTTTGACCCATTGTAATTGCCGCACCGTGTTCTCAGAGTAGAGTCGGTGCCCGCCCTCGGTGCGCTCTACGGTAGGGAAATCGTACCGGCGTTCCCACACGCGCAATGTGGCGACCGGGATGCCGGTCATGCGCTCCACTGCGCCAATGTTGTAGATGGGCTTATCGAGAACGGATGGTTGCTTGTCTGTGTTCATAGCGCCTCCACATCTTTATGCAGTAAGAGAAAAAATCTCTATGAACTTAGCGTTCTCTGCTGTGAAATCTCTATTCCACCTGTAAAGTGTATCACTCCTGTTATTTATGTTAGTATAGCATACTGCCACCTATTGTCAAGTATATCTATACAAAATCAATGCAACATATTGACAAAAGGAGGGGGGTGTGCTACAATTTAGAAGATAATGATATTCTTACCAGCCAGTTTTTCGCTTGTAACAGCAAAGCTATTTTTTACGGAGGATTTTGATGAACCCTAAATCTGAAAGTTGTGCAGCGACCACTGCCCTGTGGGGCGGCATCATCTTTAGCCTGCTCTTCACCGGTCTGATTTGGGCTGCGGGGGAGCGGCTTAATGCCACGCAATTATTGCCCGATTTGGGCGCATCCTGGTATTATTGGAAGCTCCCCACCCCTACTTTTTGGAGTCGAGCTACAGCCTGGGGACTCTATGTGCTGCATCAAGTCTCGATATGGGCGCTCATCTATCACGCGCAAACCCGCGTCAAGAAATACACCAGCGGCTTACACAAGGTCAATGTGCTGGCATTGGGTATCAATGTGCTTTTTATCATTCTACACTTCATCCAGACACACCTCTGGTATGACGGGTTGGCGCAGGATGTTTCGATTTGGACTTCGCAAGGCTCCGTGGTGCTGATGCTGGTGATGATTTTGTTGATGGAGAATCAGCGGCGCGGGCTGTTCTGGGGTAAGAAAATCAACGTCCTCAAGGAAAGCGGACGCTTTGTGCGGAAGTATCACGGCTACGTCTTCGCCTGGGCGCTGATTTACACCTTCTGGTATCACCCCACTGTGAACACGCCGGGTCATTTGGTGGGCTTTTTCTATATGTTCCTGCTGTTGCTTCAGGGTAGTTTGATGTATACCCGCATCCACGTCAATCGCTGGTGGATGGTAGTGCAAGAAGTGATGGTGCTCTTCCACGGTACCATGGTAGCAATCCTACAGGGCAATGGCTTATGGCCGATGTTCGCGTTTGGGTTCGCCGGGATGCTGGTCATCACCCAGATGCACGGCTTGGGACTCAAAGCCTGGATAAAGTGGGGCATCCTCGCACTCTACATCGCTGGTGTGTTGATTACCTACAGCCAGTTGGGGTGGGTACGGATCAATGAAATCATCCGCATCCCGATCATCGAATACTTGCTGGTATTTGTGTTGGCGGGGATGATTTCGCTGGGGTTGTGGATTGCGCGTAAAGTGCGCGGGCAACCTGCGCTGGAAGGCGGCGCGGCATGAGCGCAGCGCTTGCGGGCAAAGTTGCCGTCATCACTGGCGGCAGCCGGGGCTTTGGGTTGGCAATGGCGCGTGCGTATCTCGAAGCGGGCGCGACGGTGGTCATCGCCGCGCGCTCGGCACAGGGCGTGGAAAAAGCCGTTGCAGAGTTGCGCCCCGTGAGCGGCACCGTCGCCGGCACGGCTTGTGATGTGACCGTTCTGGCGCAGGTGCAGGCGTTGGCCGATTTCGCCGTAGCGCGCTTCGGACGGCTGGATATCTGGATCAACAATGCCGGGCTGGCTGGCCCGTATGGCGCAACGGTCAGCATCCCCACAGATGCTTTTACGCAGGTATTGCACACCAACATTGGCGGTGTGTACCATGGCTCCATTGTTGCCTTGCGGCATTTTCTCGCGCAGGGCAGCGGCAAACTTATCAACATCCTCGGTCATGGCGAGCGCGGCCCGGTTGCTTACCAGAATCCGTATGCCTCCAGCAAAGCCTGGGTGCGCAACTTCACGCTAGCTCTGGCGAAAGAGCATCAGGGCAGCGGCGTGGGTGTTTATGCTTTGCAGCCAGGTATGATGGTTACGGATTTACTGCTCCAGGTGGATGTGGTGGCCGGTTACGAGGCCCGGCTTAAATCCTTCGGTACGATTATTCAAATTCTAGCCAGGCAGCCCGAAGAAGCCGCGCGCAAAGCCGTATGGCTGGCGAGCGCGGCGACTGATGGGCGCACCGGGCTGTATGTGAATGCCAGCGGGACGCTGAAAATGTTAGGCGGCGCGCTGCGCTATGGCGTCCGCCGGTTGCTGGGGCGGTTGGAGCCGCCGCCAGAGGTGATGTTGCGGGTGGTTCCAGCGGCCTTCAAAGTGCAAGATTGAAAAAAAAACTGAGAGCGAACTAAAGTGCGCGTCAATGTCATTAAGTTAAGAACACTGAGCGCGTTTGCCGTCCTCGAATTCGGCCACGAATACACGGATTTACCCGGTCTTGCAATCATTCGTGTATTCGTGAACCATTCGGGGACGGCCGGCAAACCTTAGCTTGATGACATTGAAATGCACATTACATTTGCTGTGTTGATTTGCGATTTGTTGATTTGCAGATTTTCAAGGGGAGGTAACTATGACCTGGATCAACGTATTGGTGGAATCAGATTTACCCGAAGGCGAGCGGCGTATCGTCAAGGCTGGCGAGCATGACGTGCTGTTGCTCCGCCACGCGGGGCGCATCTTTGCCACCGGGCGTAAGTGCCCGCACATGGGCGTCTCGCTCAAGCGCGGGGAGGTGCAAGATGGCGCGCTCGTTTGCCCGCTACACCGCAGCACCTTCGATCTGGAAACCGGTGCGGTGCGCACCTGGACGCCCTGGCCCCCTGGCATAGGCAAAGTTTTTGCGGCGCTTTCGGATGAGAAACCCTTGCCCGTCTTTCCCACCAAAATCGAAGACGGCAACATCTGGGTGGAAATTCAAACGTAAATTTCTCATTCGCCATTCAAAAGGAGACATTGATATGAAAATCGGTATCATTGGCAGTGGCTTTGTCGGTTCGACGGCTGCTTACGCGATTGTATTGCGTGGCGCGGCCACCGATGTGGTGCTGGTGGATCTCAATCGCCAGCGCGCGGAGGCGGAGGCCGCCGATATTCTGCACGCCGTTCCGTTTGTGCATCCGGTCAACGTGAAAGCCGGCGATTATCCCGACTTGGCCGGGAGCGGCATCGTCATCATCACCGCTGGGGTGGCGCAGAAGCCGGGCGAGACGCGCCTACAGCTGTTGGAGCGCAACGCCGCCATTCTCAAGCAAATCGTGCCGCAGGTGTTGGAACACGCGCCCGATGCGATTCTGGTCATCACCACCAATCCGGTGGATGTGATGACGCACTTGACAGCGCGCTTTGCCGCCGAGTATGGCGTGCCGCCGCACCGGGTTTTGGGGTCGGGCACCACGCTCGATACTGCCCGTTTCCGGGCGTTGCTGGGCGCGCACCTGGGCGTGGACTCGCAGCACGTCCACGGCTATGTCATTGGGGAGCATGGCGATTCGGAGGTGCTCACCTGGTCTATTGTGGACATCGGCGGGTTGCCGCTGGAAGACTTCGCGCATTTGCGTGGCGTCACGCTCGATGAGGCGGCCCGGCGGGCGATAGATGACGAGGTGCGCCACGCGGCTTACACCATCATTGAGGGAAAAGGCGCGACCTACTACGGCATCGGCGCAGCGCTGGCGCGCATCGTGGATGTCATCGCGCACGACCACCGCGCCATCCTCACGATCTGCACGCCCATGCCAGAGGTGGCCGGCGTGCGCGATGTCACCGTCGCGCTGCCGCATCTGGTGAGCGGGCAGGGCGCGTTAGAGGCGTTGCCGCTCAAGCTCAACGCCAAAGAGACCAGCGCGCTCCGCGCCAGCGCGCGCGTCATCCGTGAGGCCATCGAGGAGTTTGATAACTCTGCGCAGGAGTGAATGAGGGAAGGGGGGAGAGGGTGAGGGTAATCTTTCGTTGACTCGCCGACTCGCCGACTCGCTGATTTGAAAGGGGTTACATGACACCACGATTTATTCCCGTGATGAAAGCCTTGCTCGCGGCGCTGTTGTTTGGCTTGAGCGCGCCGCTTTCCAAAGTGCTGTTGGGTGAAATTTCCCCTATCCCGCTGGCCGGGCTGCTCTATCTGGGTAGTGGGCTGGCGGCCCTCATGCTGCTGCTCTTCCAAAGTCGCGCGGCGGCTAAGGGCGAAGCGCGCTTACAACGCGGCGATTGGCGCTGGCTGATCGGGGCGCTGCTCACCGGCGGTGTGGCTGCGCCCATCATCCTGCTGTTCAGCTTGCAGGTCACGCCTGCTGCCACTGCGGCCCTGCTGCTCAACTTCGAGGGCGTCGCTACCACCATCATCGCAGGCCTGGTCTTCCGCGAGGCCATCGGGCGGCGAGTGGGCTGGGCTATCGCTTTCATTACCCTGGCGAGCATCATCCTTTCCTGGGAGAGTAAGGGGCAATGGGGGTTGTCGCTCGGCGCGCTAGGGATTCTGCTCGCCTGCGCTTTGTGGGGATTGGATAACAACTTCACCCGCAACATCTCCGCCAAAAATCCCCTGACCATCGTGGCATGGAAGGGCATGGGCGCGGGGCTATTTTCCATAGTGCTGGCGCTAGTGTTGGGGCAATCCTTGCCCCCCATCGCCATTGCGCTCCGTGCGTTGCTTTTGGGGAGCGTGAGCTATGGGCTGAGCATCATGTTCTTTATTCTGGCCTTGCGCGATTTGGGCGCGGCGCGCACCAGTGCGCTCTTCAGTTCCTCGCCCTTTATCGGGATGCTCCTAGCCTTTGTCCTGTTCCGCGATCCGCTTACCACGCCCTTCTTGCTGGCGCTGCCGGTGATGGCGGCGGGGACATTCCTGCTCATGGGTGAAGCGCATCAACACGAGCACTACCATCCACAACTCGCACACGAACATCGCCACCGGCACGATGATGCGCATCATACGCATATTCACGCGCCCGACGAGATACCGGCAGGCGGTTGGCACTCCCATACGCACACCCACACGCCAGAAACGCACTCACACTCGCACACGCCTGATCTGCATCACCGACACTCACATACCACAAATTGAAGTTTGGGCAGGGCGAATGGCAAATCTCAAATCACAAATCTCATTCGCTTTTTCGCTGACTCGTATAGGAGGTACACTCTATGGAAACAACAACGCTGGGCAAGACTGATGTTCGCATCCCCTGGCTGGGCGTGGGCACCTGGCAGTGGGGCGACCGGATGATGTGGGATTACGGCAAGGGCGGCTATAGTGATGCCGACATCCGCGCCGTTTTCGATACCGCTATTGCGGGCGGCGTTCGTTTCTTCGATACGGCGGAATACTATGGCTTGGGCCGCTCGGAGACGCTGCTGGGGCAGTTCATCCGCGAGAGCCAGGAGCCGGCGGTGACGGCGACCAAATTCATGCCCGTCCCCTGGCGGCTCAGCGGCGGGCGGCTGCTCGCGGCTCTGCGCGCCAGCCTCAAGCGGCTGGGCATGAAGCAGGTAGACCTCTATCAGATACACTGGCCCTTGCCGCCGCTGCCTGTGGAGACCTGGGCTAATGCACTGGCGGATGCGGTGGAAGTTGGTTTGACCCGTGCAGTGGGCGTTTCCAATCACAACGCTGAGCAGATGGGTCGCGCTCATAACACGCTGGCCGCGCGCGGCGTCCCGCTGGCCTCCAACCAGATCGAGTACAGCCTGCTGCACCGCGAGCCGGAGCGCAACGGACAGCTCCAGACCGCCCGCGATTTGGGCATCACCATCATCGCCTATAGCCCATTGGCGAAGGGTCTGCTCACCGGCAAGTACACGCCCGACAACCCGCCTCCCGGCGCGCGCCGCCGCATCTACAACCGCGAACGTCTCATCGCCATCCAACCCCTCATCGCTCTGATGCAGGAGATTGGCACCGCGCACCGCGACGCGCATGGCGATAAGACCCCCGCGCAGGTCGCGCTCAATTGGACAATTTGCAAGGGCACCGTGCCGATTCCGGGGGCTAAGAACGCCCGCCAGATGGCCTCGAACCTGGGCGCGCTCGATTGGCGGCTGACGGCTGACGAGGTTGCCGCATTGGACGAGGCCAGCGCGGAGCTGTAAGATGCGCGTGGCATTGTGGTGGCTGCGGCGCGACTTGCGCCTGCGCGACAATCAGGCTCTTAGCGCGGCTTTGGCGGTGGCGGAGCAGGTCGCACCGGTCTTCTTGCTCGATCCGGCACTTTGGCGCTCGCCTTACGTTGGGGAGCTGCGGTTAGCATTCCTGCTCGGTGGATTGCGCGCCCTGGATGCCGATCTGCGCACGCGAAGTAGTCGCCTGATTGTTCGGCGTGGCGACCCGGCGGAAGTGCTCGCGCAGCTGCTGATGGAAACCGGCGCGGAGGCCATCTTTGCCGAGGCGGATCACTCGCCTTACGCCCGCGCGCGGGATGCGCGGGTGGCGGCAACACTGCCCTTGCGCCTCACTACCGGGGTGACAGTCCACGCGCCGGGGACCGTGCTCAAGCGCGATGGGACGCCGTACACTGTCTACACGCCCTTCAGCCGGACGTGGCTCGCGCTGTCGCTGCCCTCCGCGCGCGATGTGCTGCCCGCGCCGGAGCGATTCGCCATACCACCGGGTATCGTCTCCGAACCGCTGCCGGAGCTGCCCAGCTCGCCGCACTTCCCGCCAGGGGAGGCTGAGGCGCAGCGGCGGCTAGCGAATTTCACGCAGGCGCGTATCTGTGACTATGCCGAGATGCGCAACGTGATGGCTGCGGATAGCACATCACAGCTCTCGCCGTACTTGCGCTTTGGGATGCTCTCGGCGCGGCAGGCGGTGGTGGTGGCTCACGAGGTACGCACGGCTGCCCGCCGCTGTAACACTGCACGTGGGGCCGACACCTGGCTCAACGAGATCGTCTGGCGCGAGTTCTACGCGCATTTGCTGTACCACTTCCCCAACGCGCGGCGCGAGAGCTTCCGTCCGCAGTTCCGCGCCCTCGTCTGGCGCAATGCCCCCGACGAGTTCGCCGCGTGGCAGGCGGGGCGCACCGGCTACCCGGTGGTGGACGCGGGGATGCGCCAGCTCGCGGCGACCGGCTGGATGCACAATCGCGCCCGGATGATTGTGGCCTCGTTCCTTACCAAAGACCTGCTGATTGATTGGCGCTGGGGCGAGCGACACTTCATGCAGCACCTGCTCGATGGCGACCCGGCAGCTAACAATGGCGGGTGGCAGTGGGCAGCCAGCACCGGCGCGGATCCGGTGCCGTATTTCCGCATCTTCAACCCGGTCTTGCAGGGCGAGAAGTTCGATCCCGACGGGGCTTATGTGCGCCGCTGGGTCCCGGAGCTGGCGCGCGTGCCGGATAAGTACATCCATCGCCCGTGGACGCTGCCCGAAGAGATGCAGCGCGCGGCGGGATGCGTCATCGGCGTGGATTATCCCGCGCCGATTGTGGATCATGTTCAGGCGCGGGAGCGCGCGCTGGCAACGTACAAGGGATTTTAGAGTTTCACCACAGAGGCGCAGAGAACACAGAGTAATTTTGTTGTTCTATAACAATATGCCATCTTGTTGAGATTAAAAACACTCTGTGCTCTCCGTGTCTCTGCGGTGAATTTGCTTTTTTGCCAACAACTACATTTTAAGGAGATTACTTGTGAAGAAAGATACCCTACTCAAAGTCGTAAACACCGTGACAACGCTGGTGGTGATTGTAATCAACGCCCTGGCGAATGCCCTGCCCATCAATGGCCTCAACACGGGCCAAATTTCCGACCGGTTCGAGGTGTACTTCGTCCCGGCGGGCTATGTCTTCTCGATCTGGGGCCTGATTTATCTGGCGTTGTTAGCTTTTACGGTGTACCAATGGCTACCGCAGTCCGATAAGGCCCGTGAGCGCATCGGCTATTTCTACGCGCTGAGCGGGATCGCCAACAGCGTGTGGATTTTCCTCTGGCACTATTTGCAGTTCCCGCTGACGCTCTTGGCGATGTTGGTCTTGTTGGGGAGCCTCATCGCCATCTATCTGCGGCTGGGCATCGGGCAGCGGCGCTTCGAGACGCTGGAGCGCTGGGCGGTGCAGATTCCGTTCAGCATCTACCTGGGGTGGATCACGGTGGCGACGATAGCAAATGTGACTTCGCTGCTGGATTACCTGCGATGGGGCGGCTGGGGCATCGCGCCGGAAATCTGGGCGGTGATTATGTTGCTCGTGGCGGCGGGCGTCGCGCTGGCGGTCAGCTTCACGCGCGGCGACATCGCCTATATCCTGGTGATTGTGTGGGCCTACATCGGCATTGCCGTGAAGCACACCGCGACGCCGCTGGTGATGATTCCGGCTGCGGTGCTGGCGGGCATCGTGGGGCTATCGCTGGTAGTGACGGCGCGGCGGCCTAGAAGTGCGTGATGTTGGTGGTGTAAATATCAGCGGCCCAGGTCAATACGACTTGGGCCGCTGGTTAATGCAGAGAGCAATTTCTCGCCGGGTTACACTGGTGCCATCGGGTCGAAGAGCTTGGCGTACTCTTGTAGCGCGTAACGGTCGGTCATGCCCGCAATATAATCGCAGACCACGCGATGCAGCGAGCGCTCTGTGAGTTTGCGTTGTACCTCGCGGGGCAATTGGCCTGGCTCGCCAACGTAGGTTTCGAAAAGTGCGGTGATGACCCGCTCGGCTTTGAACTGCATCCGCATGACGCGCGGGTGGCTGTAGAGGTTCTCGTATAGGAAGCGCTTGAGCTCGCGGGTCATGCTCAGTGTCTCGGCGGGCAGGCCTACCAGGTTGTGTGGTTGCGCGCGCACGCCATCCGGCGAGTTGACACCACTTGCATCCAATTGCCGTGCCGTTTCCTTGATGAGTTCTGTTACCAGCAGCCCGATGAGGCGGCGCACCAGGCGATAACGCCACATGGCGTTGAAGTCTTTCCCATTCCAGCCCAGGCTTTCCTTAAGCTGCCCCCACCAGCGCACCCCTTCAAGTTCAGCGGGCAGGATCAGCCCAGAACGCAGGCCATCATCCAAATCATGGGCGGTATAGGCAATCTCATCCGCCGGGTTGGCAAGCTGCGCTTCGAGCATCCCGCGCAGGTGCGGATCGAAACGCGACGCATCAGCCACATCGTACTCGGTCTCGTGCTTGACAATGCCCTCGCGTACCTCCCAGGTGAGATTTAAGCCCCTGAATTCGGGATAGCGTGCCTCGAGCTTTTCCACAATGCGCAACGATTGCTTGTTGTGATCGAAGCCATCGTGATCAGCCATCAGCTGATTGAGCGTGTGTTCCCCGGCATGACCGAAAGGCGGATGGCCCAAATCATGCGCTAGACAGATGGCTTCTACCAGCTCCTCGTTGGCCCCCAGGGCGCGGGCCATCGTTCGCCCGATTTGCGCTACTTCGAGCGTGTGGGTGAGGCGCGTGCGGTAGTAATCGCCCTCGTAGTTGACAAAGACCTGGGTTTTATACTCCAAACGGCGGAAGGCGGTGGTGTGCAGGATGCGGTCGCGGTCGCGTTGAAAGGCGGTGCGATAGGGGTGCTCGGCTTCGGGAATGTCGCGCCCGCGCGAGTTGTGGTTGCGAAATCCGTAAGGGGCTAAGGTTTGATCTTCGATACGTTCGTAAGCTTCGCGATCTTGAAACATGGGCTATCTCCTTGTGCGAATTGTGAAGGGTGAATTGCAAATAGCCAATAGCGAGGCAGAATTATCGGCTGAGCTGCACTGCGAGCAGACTGATAAGCAGGGCCACCGCTAGAAAGGCGGCCTGGTAGATGATGAGGTGCTTTTCTGTGCGGCTGAGTTTGTGAATACGCCCTGAGATCCACAGGAACAGCCCTCCGGCGAGTCCCAATCCACCCAAAACGCCGAGTGTGTAGATAATGGCGGTTGCCATCAGGCGGGGCAAATCCACTGTGACAATGAGCCGCCCGAACACGCTGAGCGCAAAGCGGCTGCCCAGAAACGCATACCCGAAGGCGATGATTAGCCCGCAGGCAATCATCCCCATGCCAAGCCGCCGCTTAGGGCCGCGCTCAATCCACCAAGTGATAAGGCCGAGGCAGAAGAGGCCCAGCGCAAACGTGAAGATGAGGATGGATAACAGTTCGATCAGCATAGCTCCTCCGGGTAGTGGCGTGGGTGTAGGTTGTTACGGATTGTTTGTAACTGAAGTATATACGCAAAGCCGAAGCAGGTCAATTGGGGTATAGGACAAATTATTGGGGAGTTTTCCCCCTATCCCCCTGCCCCCTTTCCC
>CAZDDI010000035.1:0-43815 GCA_964504195.1 uncultured Anaerolineales bacterium | reverse complement strand
TTGCGCGATTGCCGTCGAAGGCAATGCCGTAGGGCAACCGGGAGAGGCTTCGACAAGCTCAGCCACCGGGCTGCTCTGGTGACTGAGCCTATCGAAGGCCTCTGCGCTCGGCAAAGGCAGTACCGCAAAACTAATCCTGTAGTATGCTCAAAACACGCATATTGACGGCTGTCACAGGGCGACTTTTGCGCGATTGCGATCAATGTCATTAAGTTAGGGCATAAACCTGGCAGGTTTTAAGGCCTTAAGGCTACAAAACGTCGTTAAACGAGTGATAGATGATGGCCAAGAAAAACCATTACCCATACCCCCGACCCTGATTGCAAAACCGCCGCCTGTGACTAGCACAGGCGGCGGTATAACGTAACGCTCGAAGCCTAACGCGATCCTAAGACGGCGTGTAGCGTCTCGCACGCCGGGCAGCCGCCGCCAGGCCGGATGATGGCGTACCCATCTTGCGGATCGTAACCATACCGCCCGAAGTCAATGTTCCACACGATGATACAACGCACCATGCCCGTATTGGCGCCCAGTCTTGCGGCCTCAGCCAACCAGGCGGCCTGCTGAGCATTCGTAATCCCGCGCGCCCAGCCAAACGCATCTGAGAATCCCGGCACGCCCTCTTGGGAAGCATAGCCCATTTCAGTGTAGAAGAGCTTGCGCGTACCCCGGAAAATGTTGTAGTAGAGCTCCGTCTGCGGTAGGAAGTACCAGGAATGATGTAAGCCACCCGCAGGGTGCCCACTACGCGCCGAAGGCGCCGTAGCACCGGAGTTGTGGTGTGCGCCGATGAAGTCCATACAGTTGGCCGCGCCTGCAGCATAAAGGCCTTCCATCCAGGGTTGATCATCACACCCGTTGGCGCTACACCCACCAAAGTAACCAGTGGGCGCAGGCGCAGCGCTGATGACAGCGGTGCCGGAATTAGCCGCTTTGATAGCACGATATGAAGCACATAACAGGTTTGTATACGACTGCGGGCTAATGTGCCCGATTTGCCATTCGCGGTCAATGTTCGGCTCATTCCACACCTCAATGGCATCTGCACCGGCAGCGGCCAACCCTGCCACCCACGTAGCAAATTGCTGTTCATAACCGGGTTGTGTAACCATCGAAGGCGAGCCTAACGCACTTAGTTGGATCTTGAACCCGCGCGCGTGGGATGCTTGAATGATACCCGAAGCATCTTGACCGTAATGCACCTGCACTTTGCTCCAGGTCATGCCGGAGTAGCGCATCTGATCGGTGTAAGGGAAGCCGTAGTCGCGGATGTGGCCGCCCAGCTCAAAGCTGCCCCCGGCAACCGGCGCAGCAGGAGGCGGCGGCGCGGCCTGCGCCTCACCCACCCGAATTACTACGGTCACAACACCGCCGGAAATCTGCTGGTTGCCGGACATCAGTCGCCACACACCCTGATATGCACCATCTGCATCCGGCGCATTCAATTCCACGCTGATATCCGCATTTGCACCGGCAGCCACCTCGCCTACCGCGACTTCATTAATCGTGCCCAGCTGTTGCCCGCTTTCAAACACCAACCGAGTGTCGGCCGGCCAAGGAGTATTACCAGCATTGCGCAAACGCCAAGTCTTGGTGAAAGCTGCACTCTTCTCAAAACGCGTATTGTCTGGAACAGTCACGTCAGCCACAAACGCCGCTTTCAGATCTGTGCTTGGCTCCGGTGTAGTAGTAGGGTCAGGTGGCGTTGTTGCAGTTGTCGCCGTATCCGGGTCTTCAACCGCTACTTCCGAACCAGGCCCTACCTCAAGCTGCAACGCACCGCGCTCCACCCCGAGCAGCTGCACCGTCACCGTGTAGGAGCCGGTCAGTTCCGGCGTCACCCAGGTAAAGTCAGCCTGCCCATAAGGCAGCTCCGTCTCGACGACCTGGCCCGCTGGATTGGTGACACGCCACACGACATTGGGCAGCGTGTAGGGAACAGGTGGAGCTTGCAACTGGTAATCGCTCAGTGAGTGTGGCAGGCCAGGGAAATTCCCTTCATCCAACATCCCCTGCAACAGCACGCCGCCCAGGTGATAACGACGGGGCATGTCGAGGCGCACGCGCAGCCATTGCGGCGTCCCCAACCAAATTTCTTGCCCACTGGCAAATACTTTCGTCGCACCAGTAGCCGCATCCGTCTCTGTCGTGATGATGGGATCCAGACGGAAAGTCAAGGTTTGGCCGGGCTGTAGCGTCTCCGTGATCGTCTCGGCCAGCTGCAACGTAGCCGAGGGCAGCGATTCCTCCATCGTCTTCAAGGTCTCGCCCGCCACGCTCAAGGTCGTAAAGATGGGATACAGCCGGTAGCGATTGACCTGCGTGATACCCCAGGCCATCATCTGTTCAGCCAGACCACCAGGTATATACGCCTGAGGCGTCACCGGCATTAACACACGCACCTGATCAGCAGTTGCGCCCAGCGCACGCCAATCGTAGCCGCCCGTATACCAGCTGTCCGCGCTCTGCTGCGGTGTTTCGACCGTTACGGCCAGCCACAAGCCTTCGACATGGAGCGCTGCGGCCAACTCCGCCACAAACTCACTGTAGCGCGCGCGATCATCATCGGTCAACCCACGATAATCCAGCACCACACCCACATAGCCGCGTTCCTGCGCCGTCTTGAGCAGGGTTTGAACGTGAGTCATGCGATCCGCTTGAATCGCCAACATATCCTGCACCAAGCCCCGGTTCGGCTCGCGATCCGGCACCCAGTTACGCACAGTCAGTGCCAATGCAGGGCCATCAGGAGCAGCTACCGGCAACATACTAACATCGCCCACGAGCTGGCCCAACGTCCCGATGGTCAGACCCGGGACATCGAAGCCGGTCAGCACCGCTTGCGCATCGGCGGGTGGAGGAGCCACCTCGGGCAGTTCCGTGAAGAGCTGCTGTTGCACCGGCCCACTCTGCATAATCATGACAGATACCGGCAAGGTCTCCAGATTGGCTACCAGCATGAACCGGTCGCGTTCGAGGCGAAAGGGGAGCCACTGCCAGGCAGTCCCATCCCAGGAGTAAACATCGAGCGTCTCCCAGGGTTCGGACTCGTTAGGAATGTCCAGTTCGAGTGTAACCGGGCTGGCATCTTTGCCGCGCGCTGCCAGAGTGAAGTAAGGCCCACGCGGTGTAAGTGTAGTGGGCAAAGCCGCCACCGCCATGCGGTGCGCTTCAGGAGCACGCTCGGAGACAAAATCAAGCAGGGGCACCGATTCCAGGCGCACCTTGAAATCCTTGGCCGCAGCAGGATCAACCGCAACGGTGAGGCCATCATCATGGCGCACGGAAGGCATATCAGCACTCATGGCAGTGTAACCACCGCCCTCAGCAATACGCGTCCACAGCGAGATGGGCGGAATCGAGAGGATGACAAGCAGAGCCACAGCGAGCAACACCGGAATGAGCCAACCTCGCCCCTTGAAAAGCCCGCCCAGTCGCCCTAGAGCTGCACCCAAACGCGCACCCGGCGCCGGGCGTGCGGACTCCATCGCTTCCAGGTTCACCGTCGTCGCGGCGGGCGCAACGTCCGCCGCCTTGTCCGCTATGGACGAGTCGGGAGTCTCGGATTCAGTCTCCGCAACCGGCTCAATAGCCTCAGATTCTGATGCCGAGACGGGTTCGGGCGACAACACTGCCGGCGCTTCAACCGCCGGCATTTCAGCAACCTCTTGTGGTTGTGTTTCTTCAGTCATGAGCAAAAAACCTCCTCACTACTTTAACCCCTGCAAATGGGGGAAACTTCACCGCCATTCTAGCATAGTGTAAGATATTGGCAAGATGGGCAAAACTGCTATAATAATCCAAGTTGCTACCCGCGCCAGCAAGCCTGTCTTAGCAAGGATTTACCCGCACTTTTGACCACAGCCGACGGACAACGGGCGACTTTTGGGAAGCCAATCGTGGTCTGGCGGCAAGGTCAACTACCAGCAGTTAGCAACTCGGACTAACTCCCATAGTTTCAACAACGCGCCAGTCCCACTTCCCCCATGGTGGCCCGCGTCCAGGGCATCGGATTCCCTGATGGGGAAATCTTTGTGACCGATAAATCAATTTAATGTGATAAAATTTGTTTACCGGCAACTACAATCCACAATCTTTCTGTTCATTTTTTGTACGGCTGCTCGGAGCCGCTTGTCAACGGTTAGTCAATGTAAGGAGATGATAAGATGAATGAAAAAACCACACGGGTGGCTGTAATCGGGGCGGGGCATGGTGGAAAGGCTATGTCCGCAGAAATCGCGGCGCGCGGTTTCCCGGTAGCGTTGTATAACCGGACCTTCGATCATATCGAGGTGATTGCAATGAAAAAGGGGATCGCCCTGCTCACCGAAGAGGGCGAAGAGGTCTTCGGCCCGCTCGAAACCGTTACCGCAGACCTGGGAACCGCGCTGGAAGGGGCGCAACTAATCATGGTAGTCATCCCCGCCAGCGGACACTACAATGTGGCAATCCAGACCGCGCCATATCTCACCGATGACCAGGTGGTATTACTGAATCCAGGCCGCACGGGCGGCGCACTGGAATTTGCCCAGGGCTTGCGCGAAGGCGGTTGCACAGCGCGCCCCATCATCTGCGAAGCCGAGACCTTCATCTTTGCCTCCCGCAGCATCGGCCCAGCAGAAGCACGGATTTTCCGCACCAAATTCACGGTACCGATTGCGGCGCTGCCTACCACCGGCACGGAAAAAGCGCTGCAAGTGATCAACAGCGTGTATAAGCAGTTCATCCCCGCGAAGAACGTCCTCCACACCAGCCTCAACAACATGGGCGCGATCTTCCACCCGGCGCTGACGCTGCTCAATGCGGGTTGGATCGAGACGACACAGGGCGAGTTCCAGTTCTATATGGAAGGCGTCACGCCCTCCACGGCCAAAGTGCTGGAAGTGCTGGATCGAGAGCGGGTGACGGTGGCCTCGGCCATCGGGATTCGCGCACAAACGGCAAAAGAATGGCTCTATCGCGCGTATGCGGCCACGGGCGATACGCTCTACGAGGCGATGCAGGCCAACCCCGGCTACAAGGGCATCCAGGCACCCAATCGCCTGGCCCACCGTTATATCTTCGAGGAGATTCCGTGCAGTTTGATCCCCATCGCGCTGATTGGGAGGCAGTACGGGGTGGAAACGCCCACGATGAATACCTTGACCCATTTGGCGAACATCGTGCATGGCGTGGATTACTGGCGCAAGGGGCGCACACTCGAACGGCTGGGCATCAAGGGGATGTCGGTGCAGGAGCTGCATCATTACGTTGATACTGGCGAGCGCTAAGATGAGCGGGCGAAATGAATCGGGTGTGTTTCATCTTGAGAGGGGCGCGGTCAGAGACTGGCACCAGCCCGCTCTAGCCGGTCTCCGACCGTGCCAGTCTTTATTCCATAACTGAAATTTGTCTACCATACATTTTCCAAGCGCATTCAGTTTTAGCCACGAATTAGCATGAATTTTACGAATTTCTTATTGTTTTCGTGTTAATGCGAGTGAATTCGTGGCAAAAATCTACAAGTGTACGGTAGCAAAACTGAAATTAAACACACCAAATTAAGACCTGGCAGGTTTCGTCCAAATTGGGTTCGGTAGTATTTTACCGGTGAATAAGGACGTTTTGTAGACTCAAGGTCTTAAAACCTGCCAGGTCTATGTCCTAAACTTAATGGCATTGAATTTTCCCCTATTGGAGGTGCAATGATGCGAATTATGGCAGGCGCTTTAGGTGAGTGTGTGCATGTCGCTGGTGTGACACGGTTCCTGAGTCTGGCTGAGCAACAAGGCCATGCAACGCTGTTCACCGGCCCGGCGACGGACATCGAGACGTTCATCGAGGCAGCGCGGGACTTCAACCCGGACATTATCGGCGTGAGCTACCGGCTCACGTCGGAGAATGCCCGCCCGGTGTTGCAAGAATTTTGGGCCATCGCGCAGGCGGCGGGACTGGGCGAACGGCGTTTCGCCTTCGGCGGCACACCACCAGTGGCGGCGGTGGCCCGCGAGTTGGGCTACTTCGAGGCGCTCTTCGATGGAAGCGAGTCGCCCGACGCGGTGGCCCGCTATCTGCGCGGCGAGCAGGCCGGGGCGCAGGTGGATGCGCTGCCGCCCCAGCAGCTCGTCGCGCGCATCCACTGGAAAGCCCCCTACCCCCTGTTGCGGCATCACTTCGGCATCCCCGCGCCCACCATCGAACCCACCATTGAGGGCATCGCCCGCATCGCCGAATCTGGCACGCTCGATGTGATTTCACTGGGGGCAGATCAGGACGCGCAGCAACATCTCTTTCGCGCTGACCTGCAAGACCCCAAGCGGCGCGGGGCCGGCGGGGTGCCGTTCCGCTCGGCGGAAGACCTGGAACGGCTCTACGCAGCCAGCCGCCAGGGCAACTATCCGCTGCTACGCTCGTACTCCGGCACTGCCGATTTGCTGCGTTATGCGGAGCTGCTCACGCAGACGCTCAACAATGCGTGGTGCGCCACCTCGCTGTTCTGGTTCAATGCAATGGATGGGCGCGGCCCGCTGAGCCTGGAGGAATCCGTGCGCGAGCACATCGCGCTGATGGCGTGGCACGGCGCGCGCGACATCCCTGTGGAAGGCAACGAGCCCTATCACTGGGGAATGCGCGACGCGCCGGACGTGATCTCGGTCGCCGCCTCGTACCTGTACGCCTACAATGCCAAGAAGTCCGGTGTGCGCGATTACATCACGACGTATATGTTCGAAAGTCCGCCCACGCTCTCCAACCGCATGGATTTGGCGAAAGCCTGGGCGCAGATCCAAGTGGCCGAAGCGTTTGCAGATGATACATTCCACATCTGGCGGCAGACGCGCACGGGGCTGCTCAGCTACCCGGTGGATCCCGCGCGCGCGCGGGCGCACCTGGCCGAATCCGTGTATCTGCAAATGGCGCTGCGCCCCGCGCTTATCCATGTGGTGGGCTACACCGAGGCGGATCATGCCGCCACTGCCGAGGAGGTCATCGAATCGGCAGCGATGACGCAGCAGGTGACGGCGACGGCGTTACAGGGTCAACCGGATATGCTGGCCGACCCGGTGGTGCAGGCACGGGCGACGGAGCTGGTGGCTGAGGCGCAGGTATTGCTCGACGCCATCCGCCGGTTGGGGCAAGATGTGGAGGATCCGCTGGCGGATCCGGGGACGCTGGCGCGGGCAGTGCAGGTGGGCTTGCTCGATGCGCCCCAGCTGGGGCGCAATCCCTTCGCGCGCGGGCAAATCCGCACACGCGCCATCAACGGGGCATTGGTCGCCTGTGACGCGGCAGGGCATCCGTTGAATGAAGCGACGCGGATTCAGACGTTGGGTTTAGCGTGAGACGTAAAGCGTGAAGCGTGAGGAAAACTTACGTTTCACGCTTTCAAGTTGACGACGGACGACCGACGACAGACCACCCAGAGTCTCCGTCGTCCGTCGTCGCTATCGGCGGGCGGGCTGGCGGATAATAGTTTTGAGCTTCTCTGGCGCGGTCTTGCGCGGGTCGCTCAGATAGATTTCGTGATGCTTGCCGTGTAGCTCATAGCCCTGCTCGGCGATGAAGACGTGCAACGCAGCAATCGTCGGGGCTTCATCGGCATACGCGCCCAGGTACAGGATCTGCGCCGCCAGCCCCTCCTCGCACACCTCGAAGCGCGCCTCATCCAGGCGGGCGAGGTTCTTTTTACGGCGCACGTCCTCACGGGCCACCGCGACCATCTCAGCGGTAATCCACTCCGGCTGCATGATCATCATCGTCCAATACCAAGCGTTCTTATCCTCCAGGCTGAACTCGGCCATGTCCGGCGTCCACCACAACCCTTCGAGCGGCATCACCGTGTAATCCTTCCCCAGCGTTTTCTTGCAGGCGAACTTGAGCGCGTAGGAGAGCGCGTACAACATCTCCACCACCGTTTGGTACGCCGGGTTGTTGTTGGGATTGCCCTGCCCGTCGAGCATGAGGAAATTCAACGGCGGCACTTCCACCAGTTCGAAACGCTTGGGTGGATTGTAAAGAAAGGCCAGGTCTTTTTTGAGATCTGCTTTTTCCATTGCGTACTCCTTAAAATCAGACGATGGGTGATGGGTTTTTACCAATCACCCGTTACCCATTTCTCATAACGGCCAAATCATCGGCACGAGCAACAACGCCACAAGATAGAACACAATCGTGAGCGGCGTACCGATTTTGACGAAGTCGAAGAACCGGTAGCGCCCCGGCCCATAGACGATGAGGCAGGCCGGTTCGAGCGGGGTGATGAAGGAGCAGCTCGCGCCGGCCGCTATCATCACGGCGAAGGTGCGCGGGTTCAAGCCCAACAGGATGGCCGTCTCCAGCGCCACCGGCAACACCACCGCCGCCGCCGCCTGGTTCGACATGGGTTGGGTGAGGATCATGGTGAGTGCAAAGAAGGCCGTGAGCAGCCAGAGGGGGTCGGCGTTGGGCAACCAGGTAATCAGCTGCGCCGCCAGGTAGTCCGCCGCGCCGCTATGCTGCATCGCTGCGCCCAGGGCTAACATACTGCCGATGACGATGATAGCTTTCCACTCCACGGCACGATAGGCTTCTTCCGGCGTGATGGTGCGGGTAATAAAGACAAACAGCACCCCGACCAGCGCAGCAACGGCCAACGGCACAATTTCGAGTGCGGCCAACGCCAGCACCAGCACAAACGCCCCAATCGCCATCGGCGCGCGCCGCCGATTGGGGCTTTCATGCTCCACCGCGCCGACCAGATGAAAAGCGTTGTCCTCATCCATACTAGCAAGGTTGGCGCGCGAACCTTGCACCAGCAGTTGATCCCCCACCTCCAGCCGAATCTGGCTCAACTTGCGGAAGATGCTTTTGCCGCGCCGGTTCACACCTAACACCTGCACGTTGTAGCGTTGCCGAAAGCGCAGCGTCTTGAGTGTGCGCCCGATGAGCGGCGAGCCGGGCAATAACAACACCTCAGCCAGCTGCACATTCTCATTTTGCAGGCGCGGATCGGAAAGTTTAACATCGGCTTTGAAGCCCAGTCCCGGCATATCCCGCGCCTTGAGCAACCGGTCACGCGGCCCTTCGACGAGCAACTCGTCGCCAGCTTCCAGACGCAGATCAGCCTGTGGGGCCAAATAGCGGTTGCGTTCACGCACGACCCGCAACACGGCCAGATCCATATCTTCCCCTAACGCGGCTTCAGACAACGTCTTCCCCACCAGCGCCGATTCAGGCAACAGAACGATTTCAGCCAGGTATGGACGAATGCCAAAAGTCTCATCATCATTAGCATCGCCATCGCGGACGGGGATGAGATGTTGACCGATGAACAGCATATAAGCCAGCCCAATCAGTGCCAGCGGCAAACCGACTGGCGTCAGCTCGAACATGCGCAGCGGAGCCAGCCCGTATTGCACCATCAAGCCGCTGACGACGATGTTGGTAGAGGTGCCGACCAGCGTGAGCGAGCTGGCGAGGATCGAGGCGAAGGCCAACGGCATGAGCAACTTCGCCGGGCTGATGCGCAAGCGGCGGGCCAATCCCAACACGATGGGCGCGAGAAAGGCCGTAGTCGCCGTGTTGCTGATGAAGGCACTCAGCGTAGTTGCTACGCCCATGATGACGGCCATCGCACGGGTTGTAGTGGTGCCGGTAAAGCGCAACAACCACTTACCGGCGACCTCCACCATGCCGGTGCGCACCAGAGCTGCGGTCAACACTAGTAAGCCGAAAATCATCACCACCGTATCACTGCCGAATCCGGCGAATGCCTGCGCGGGCGTCAATAGCCCAGTCAGCAGCATAATCAGCACCAACAATAGAGCAATGACATCAGTAGGTAAACGCTCAAACGAAAAGAGCACCACTGCTAGACCAACAACAGCGAGCGTAAGACCAATTTCGAGGGTCATGGGTAGCTCCTCCTACGCAAATCAGCAAATAGCAAAACTCAAAATCGCTCACGCGATAGATATGGCGCGAACTTTAGTTTGTGCGCTCTTCCCGTTGTTTTCATCATTATGAGTGGGTATACATACATCATCACTAAGAGTTTACCCCGATTTCCGCATTCAGTCCAGCCAGCGCAGCGCGGCACGATCGAGTGTGAAGGCAATCTCTGTGCCGATGGCAGGGGCTAGTTGGCGCAAACCCTGTGTGAAGCTGAGAACGGTGCCGCTGCAATCGAGTTCCAGGCGGTAGTAGCTGCCGTGGAACGTGCGCTTGACGATGCGCCCACGCAGCGGCCCCGCGTTCTGCGCGCCGTTTTCCGCCGGGCGGATGCCCCAAGGTTGCACGAGTAGCGTCCCCCAGCTGCCGGGCGCGGGCAATGCTGCGTCCACCGCCAGTGCGCCTAGCGCTGTTTCGACTTTGTGGGTCTCCAGCACGCGCGCCGGAAGCAAGTTCTGCAATCCCAAGAACCGCGCCACCCAGGTATTCGCGGGTGCGGCGTAGACTGCCTCTGGGCGGCCCTCCTGCACCACGCGGCCCTCGTGCAGCAAAATCACACGATCCGCCAGGGCGAAGGCCTCCTCCTGGTCGTGGGTCACGGTGATGGCGGTGACGCCGACCTGCCGAAGGATGGCGGGCAGCTCTTCGAGCAACCGCTCGCGGAGGTTGCGGTCGAGCGCACCGAGCGGCTCATCGAGCAGCAGCAGGCGCGGATTAGGCGCGAGGCTACGCGCCAGCGCCACCCGCTGCCGCTCCCCGCCGGAGAGCGAGTTCACATCGCGGTCGCCAAAGCCGGAGAGACTGACGAGGGAGAGTGTTTCCTGAACACGTTGCTCTATGATTGCAGCGTGAAACGTGAAACGTGAAACGTGAGGAGAGGAACTTGCTGCTTGTTGCTTGTTACTGGTTGCTTGTTGCTTGCGGCTTGTCGCTTGCATCCGCAGTCCAAAGGCGACATTCTCCGCCACCGTCTTGTGAGGAAAAAGTGCATAATCCTGGAACATGAGCACGATGCCGCGCTGGTGAGTGGGGACGTGGGTGAGGTCTTGCCCGTCGAGCACTACGCGCCCGGCCTCCGTCTCCTCAAGCCCGGCGAGGATGCGCAACAACGTCGTTTTGCCGCTACCTGAAGGGCCGAGCAGACAAGCGATTTCGCCACGCCCAACGGTGAAGGTCACACCGCAGAGCAGTGGGGCGGCATCATAAGATTTGTGGATATTTTGAAGTTGTAAAAAAACCATCAATCTCTCTTAAAAATGGTGAATGGCGAATGGCGAATCAAAACCAACGTAGCGCGAAACGTCTGCTTCGCGTAGCTGTGAACGGCACATTCTCTCCATGTACTACAAGCTTCAGCCTGTGCATCTGCTCCGCGTAGCTGCGAACGTCGCATCTATGCGCTGACAGTTCGCACCACATTTTCATCCAATCGCTGGTGAACCACCGATTAATGATGAATTCCCTTAAAAATGGTGAATGGCGAATCTCAAATACTTACCCAATCGCGGATTTAGCGATCCGCTCTGAGCAGGCTGGCAAGGATACAGCCACTTACGCTAACCGCGTAGCTATTGTATAAAACAAACCCGCAAAAACTTCCTCGCGATGATAAATGCGATTATAATTGAAGTAACGAGATTGTGGAAGCTCCAAGCAATGAACATGCTTTGCCACTTTTCTGGGGAGGCACCATGAAAACCTTGTTGATTTTACGCCATGCCAAATCCAGTTGGGACAACGAACGTTTGGCCGATCACGCCCGCCCGCTTGCAGCACGCGGCAGAGGGGACGCGCCCCGCATGGGAGAACTCCTACGTCAACAAGATCTAGTACCTGATTTGATCATCGCTTCAACCGCAAAACGCGCTCGCGAGACCGCGGCACTGGTAATCGAGACATCCGGCTACGGCGGCGAGCTGCGTTTGGAAGATAACTTCTACATGGGGGGGCCAGAAGATTACATCGAGGCGTTACAACGACTTCCCGATACTTATGAGCAGGTACTGGTCATCGGCCATAATCCGGGGATGGAAATGCTGCTAGAAGAGCTCACCGGTGAATGGGAACGCTTGCCCACAGCGGCGTTAGCACAGGTAAGTTTACCCATCGCGCACTGGAATGAACTGGATGAAGTCACAGCCGGGGAGCTAGAACACTTGTGGACACCGCGCGCGCTTGTCTGAAAGCGCAACACAACATTAAACGCCGGTCGGAAGAGACCCCCGACCGGCGTTTATATTTCACGCTCTATGCTTCGCCATCAGGTGAAGACAACTCATCGGCAAAATCAAACGTGGTCACAGGCTCAATCGGTGCAACAGGAGCAACCGGCACAGGCGCAGACGGCATAACCACCGCAGAACCACGCACCGCGTAGGGCATCGTCCCAAAACGAGTGAGCAACACCACACCCACGGCAAGTGCATACAGTGGCAGAAGCAATCCACCCAGACAACTAAAGGCTGATACGAGCTGTGCCAACAGCGTGATGGTCAACGTCCCCACTAACGCCGAGAGCACTATTGAAGGGGTCGGCTGCTTAAAAAGCGATTTGAGCATCCGCTCACCCACAACCAACCCCATCGCCACCCAGCCAAAGGCCAGGGCCAGCATACCGATAGCAATACCAACAAAGCCGAAGAGAGCCAGGCAAATTGTCACAATCAATATGGCAACAATGACAGCCCCTACCACCAGCGCCAAAAACCCCATACCCATCGAAATCCATGGGGCATCTATGACGGTGTTGGCTGCGCGTTCCAGGTGCTTAGGCCACACACTGGCGAGCAACATTGAGAAGAGCGCCATGATAACCAACGTAGCTACCGCATTCATCAAGTTAATCAAAGGTGTAGGATTGAACACCCAGCGCGCCTGACGACCGGGAATAAACACCGGCCCGGTAAATGGAGCGTCCCAATTAAACCCCCTGCTGTCTGCTGGGGTGAAAGTTCCCTTAATGATTGCGCCGGGATGCTGCTCCAAGGCGCCCGCGATAGAAAGGTCGCCTTCAATGCGCGCCGTCTCACGTAACACCGTCGCGCCCGCTACAAAAGCTGAACCGTCAATTACACCGGCAATATTCGCCTCACCCAACACAGTGACATCACCATCCACCACAGCACCAGTTTCCATATACAACGGGCCGAAAACGGTGAGATCGCCATTGAGAGACGATTCAGACTTAAGAGTGACCGAGCCGAAAACGGTCAAATCCCCAGAGACCGAATCGCCCACAGCCAGAACATAATCGCCAAAATGCACGCCGCCACCCTGCGCTGCTGCTACCGGCAGCCCCACAAGAGAAAGCATTAGAACCAACGCCGCCACCAAAAACCACCGCTTGATATTCATCACGCACTCCCTTCAGTTATATTTTTTAGATTCAGCTCAGACCATCGCTCGCGTAACCCGGCGTGACTGCTCCCGACCCCACTTGTCACGAGTGAGCCACACAAAAGCCAGCGTTGCCACAACGCTATTGGGAGTGAGCAAGAGACTGAGTAACAGCACCGTGCCCAGCAACAAGGAGACAAAAACCCCGCGTGCATTAAACAGGCTTAGCAACAGCCGATTGAGTGATTGTAGCCACAATGTACGCCCGGCCAGAACTGCGGTCATAACACCGTCTATGCGGAAGAAAACCGGCCCTAAGAACAGATACATTAACCCAAAAGCCACAGCCACAAAAACTATCGTCCCCAACATACCCCACACTAACCGCATACGACGGCGACGCTGGAACTTTGCCACAGTACGCACGGTGAAGTTCACCGGTAGCAATGGGGGGAATGGTGCGTCTCGCAATACAGCATCTAACTGCTCAAGCGCGGCCCACTGCACACGACAGTCCGCACAACTCGCCAGATGTGCTTGCCAGCTACGCGCCTCCGCCGGGGAAAGCGTGCCCTCCAGAGCACGCTCCCACCAGGTATCGCTATGCATATCAAGCATCTATCGCCTCCTCTATAGTCATGTGACTTGCCATCGCCCGGCGCGCACGGAATAAACGGGATTTGATTGCCGCCACACTCAAGTCAGTCGCCTGCGCAATTTCGTCATAGGAAAAATCTTCCCAGTAAAAGAGCGTAACCACCAGGCGATCCTGAGGATTGAGGCACTCCAGCAATTGCTGCACCTGGGTCAACCGCTCAGACACGATCAATTGTCGCTCCGGGTTAGGGCTATGTCCCGCCTGCCACTCCCAGGCGCCGTCTTCACCCATCCCGTCGAGCGAAATGATGGGTTTGCGCCGCCGTAGACGGTCGGTACACTCGTTAGCAGCAATGCGCAAGACCCAGGGGCGAAAGGGCCGCCCCAACTCAAAACGATCCAGATGATTCAGGGCCTTGATAAGGGCTTCTTGCGTCGCATCCTCAGCCTCCCCTTGGTCGCCCAACATACGGTAGCACAAGAGATGGACGGGTCGTTGGTAAGTTTCGACCAGCCAGGTAACAGCCGCTTGATCGCCCTGCTGAGCCGATCGTATAAACTCCAGTTCTTCCATGCGCGCTCCTATCAATGTATACGCAGAAGTGTAGTACGAGTTGCAAAAAGTGCGAAAAGGCGATAGAGCGAGAAAGCACAGGAATACATGAGAGCCTATCCGAAAATTCCGCTGGTGCTCAAGGCTGGCGGTGGTTGGGGTTCGACAGGCTCACCCACCGCTTGCCGCCCCTGTGGTTGAGCCTGTCGGTGGTTGAGCCTGTCGAAACCACCGCCTTCAGGAGTTTTCAGGCAGCCTCTAAAAATTACAACTCGTGGCTTGTGGCTTGGTCTCAGGTATTGACAAATCTTGATACGATGCTATAATATTACATGTAAGTAAATTACAAGTAACGTCATAGCACGTAACATAAGGAGGCGATAACTATGGATGAAAAAATCTATGTAGAAGCTACGTCAGAAACTCCATCCCCCCCACCCGCAGACGAAACCGAAGGTGCAACGCACACTGAAAGCACCAAAACGCCCAGTGGCAGCGGCTTCCGGGAAGTACTGGAAAAAGGAATGGAATCCTTGAGCAAGGCGCTCAATGCTGCGCTGGAAGATCGGGGTAACGTGGTGATGGTGCGCGTGAACGATGAAGCACTGCGCCATTTAGATATGCTGGTAGAGGCTGAAATCACCAAGAGCCGCTCCGAAAGCGCCGCGTTCCTTATCAATGCCGGCATCGAACACAACCATGACCTATTCCAGAAGATCGGTGAGATCACCGCGCAGATTGCCGCATTGCGCTCACAGTTGCGCGAAGCGGTTAATTTTGACGAAACCCATCAAGCCTAGCGAGGAGGACTGCCATGCAACAGGACAAAATAATCGAAGGTGAAGTTGTAACAAACGCGGCCACGCCTAACCCAGAAGCCATCCCTGGCGACCCGCTACTGCGGGAGACGGCCCGCTTCATTGAGGCGGTCGGTAAAGGTCTGATCACAGTCGCCGAAAACCTATCCAGCCTAATGGTTATTCAAGTAGATGGAGAAACCCGCGAACGGTTGGACATGCTGGTAGAAGCTGGTGTCGCCAAAAGCCGCCGAGCGGGTGCGCAAGCACTCCTGGCAGCCGGCATAGAAAACCAGAACGCTGTCTTCGCCAAAATCGAGAGCACCCGCGTGCAGATTAGCGCCCTCAAGGCACAACTGCGCACGCTCGCCGGCGCGCGGACCGAGTAAGCACCTCCACAACGCCGCCGGAAACCACCGCAACAAGGCCAGGACCCACTCCTGGCCTTGTTTGTTGTCAGGGTTACGGATTGAGTTTGCTGAAATGCTCTAAGGGGATCGCCAAATCCCCGCTCGGGTCTGGATATAGTGGCACGCTGCAAGCTGGGGGGCAAGCGGTGGGTGAGCCGGTCGAACCCCAACCACCACGCATTTCGCATCCCGCGCAGGTTGTGGTATCATCAGCCCAATGGCATTAAGATTAAGGTATAAACCTGGTAGGTTTCATGCCAGGTCTTAACTTAATGCCATTGATTATCAACCCATCACCAAGCACCCATTTCTCATCCCAAAAGGAGCTCTACATGGAAGACATGCTATTGACGTTTGCTCTGCTGGGTATCACCATCCTGCTCTTCACCAGCGACCGGCTGCGGCTCGATCTGGTCGCCATCCTACTGGTCATCGCACTGATTCTCACAGGCTTGCTGACCACACAAGAGGCGCTGGCCGGCTTCGCCGATCCCATCATCATGACCATCGCCGGGCTATTCGTCGTAAGCAGCGGACTGATGCATACTGGCGTCGCCAACCTCATGGGCCAAGGGCTTGACAAGCTAGCGCGCAACAGCGAAGTGGGCCTACTGATACTGGTGATGCTCTTCGCCGCCGGACTCTCGGCCTTTATGAGCTCCACCGGCGCGGTGGCGATCTTCCTGCCTGTGGTGGTCTCCCTGGCCTGGAACGCGCACATCGCACCCTCCAAGCTGTTAATCCCCCTGGCCTACGGCTCGCTCATCGGCGGCGTACTCACGCTCATCGGCACCCCGCCCAACATCGTCGTGAGCAACCAGCTTGCGGCGAACGGCTACACGCCCTTCAGCTTTTTCACGTTCACCCCGGTTGGGCTGTTAATGCTGGCGATAGGGATTAGCTTCATGCTGGTCATAGGGCGCACGTTACTGCCGAACAACAAGCAGCGAACACGCGGCGTAAACCCTGCTGACGTAAGCGAATCCCCCTCACTCGAAGAACTACTCAACAATTACCACCTGCCCGGTAACATGTTCCGCCTGCGCATGCGCAGCAATTCCCCACTCATCAACGCAACATTAGAACAGGCAGCCCTAGGTACGCGCTACCGGGTCAACGTGCTCGAACGGCAATCCTGGCCTGACCGGCTGGCGGCGCCCCTCCCCGCGCGCCCCGTCGAACCAGGGAGTACATTGGAAGTGGATGATATTTTGCTCGTGCAGGGCGCGCCGGAGGATGTGAAAGCGCTCGCCGAGGCTGAAAGCTGTGGCATCTTGCCGCTGGAACAAGAAAGCGATGAATCACTCATCACCCGCGAGTTGGGGATGGCCGAGGTGTTGTTGCCGCCTCGCTCACACCTCATCGGCCATGACCTCAAGGAGCTCAGTTTTCGCGATCGGTACAATGTGACCGTGGTAGGAATTATGCGTATGGGAACGCCCTTGAGCGGCGACATCGCGACTGCCTCGCTACGCTTTGGGGATACGCTACTGGTGCAAGGAACGTGGCAGAAAATCGCCCTACTGCGTCAGGAAAGCCGCGATTTTGTAGTGGTGGGCCAACCGCGCGAGATGATACTGTTACAGCGGCCCATCAAGCGCGCACCGCTGGCCGGCCTCATCGTGGTGGGGATGCTGCTACTCATGGCCTTCAACATTGTCGAGGCAGTAGTCGCAGTGATGGTCGCCGCAACCGCCATGCTGCTCACCGGCTGCCTGACTATGGAAGATGCCTATCACGCTATGAACTGGGAAAGTATCGTGCTAATGGCCGGGCTATTGCCGATGGCGACCGCGCTGCAAAAGAGCGGCGGCATCGAGTTCATCACCCATGCGCTCACCAGCAGCCTGGGGCAGATCAGCCCGGTCGCGCTGATGGCAGGGCTGTTCATCATCACCTCAGCGTTCAGCCAGGTAATTTCCAACACGGCTACCACCGTGCTGATGGCACCGATTGCATTCCAGGCAGCCATACGGCTGGGTATAGCTCCGCAGACCTTCCTTATGGCCGTAGCGATGGCGGCCTCTACGTCATTCTCCAGCCCGATTGGCTCCGCTTCCAATACGCTCGTGCTAGGGCCGGGCGGCTACCGGTTTGGGGATTATCTGCGCGTGGGCATTCCGCTGCAAGTGTTGATGTTGCTAAGCGCATTGATTGCGCTCCCGCTGTTGTTTCCGTTCTGAAACGTGAAGCGTGAAACGTGAAACGTGATTTTCTTCACGTTTCACGCTTCAATCTCAGTAACTATTCGAAAACTTGGCTGCCTGTCGAGTCTACCGAGACCCGACAGTGGTTTCAACAGACGCAACCACCGCTTTCACGGGTTTTCGGATAATTCTTAGCCTGCGGTCACCACTTCCAACACGGTAATATCGCGCTTGAGCAGTTCCGCCAGGAAGTGCCTGTATCGCTCACCAAAGATAGCGTCTTCCGGTGGGACGATGCCCTTTTCGGGAATCATCCCCTGCCCTACCATTACGGCAGCGATGGCCGCCGGAAACGCAGTGACGCGCGCCATGGCTGTATTACCGTGCCACAAATCAGCCCCTTCCCACATGTAGTAATCCACGCGCGCAGACTGACCATCCTTGATGCCCGTCACGCTATTCCACATCACACATACGTCATCTGCTTCACCGTTCTGCGGTTGCAGCCGGGGCGTAAGGAGCGTGTTAAGGAATTCACGCGGTACAATTTGCTGTCCCTTGAAGGCAACCGGATCCAAATCGAGCAAGCCACACTCCTTGAGCGTGCGCACGCCGTCCCAGTGACCGGGCCAGCGGACAGTTTTCTCGGCGAACTCCTGCAAGTCTGGGCGGGAATAAATGAAACTGGGCATTCCCGGCGTAATCGCGCAGACCAATTCCTCATGTTGCCCCAATTGGTTGAAGGCAAAGCGTTCCTGCTCAGTAGTGGCATCCACTTCTACCACCTCGCCGCCCTTGCGCACCTTTACCTTGACCATATACTCGCGCAGAACATGGGAAAAAGCCCAAGTGATCACATAACGCAACGGGTGATGGTTAGCGATCTCTTTGGAAGGAATGCCGCCCACGCGCGCCACGGCAGTTTCGGCCTTATCCAAGCGGCGGATGCCCGCCCCAGTGGTGACGTTACTCAGGCCAGGCGCAAAGCCCATTCCATCCAGAATCAGCACCCCGCGCTCTAGCGCGCGCGCATGGAGATAATCACCGTAATCATCAAGCGTCATACCAGCAGGTACTTCCAAACCCTCGATCTCATCCGTATCTGGGCGGCGGTGGTACTCTTCGAGAATGTCCACCACATCCAACCCCGCCTCAATAGCCGCTTCAATGGCCTTATAGCTGCAACGCCTATTTCCTAGAGTAAGCACACCTACATCGTACTGTGCCATAAGGGGCGCCAGTTCAGGGATATTAGTCACGTCGGCACGATGCAGCACCAGTTTCTCGATCATCTCTGCGTGCTCAGATTCCTCCAGCGCAGAAACCAACTTCTGGCGGGCAACGTCCAGCGACTCCTGACGCAGATCAAGCAAGCCCACCTGCGTCACCACCGCGTTGTGTACCAGGTCCCAAGCCACACCGTAGCCCATCTTACCCGTTCCAACCACCAATACCTTCATGTAACAACACCTCCTCAAAAATAGCAAATGACAAAGCGCAAATCAAAACTAACGTAGCGCGAAGCGTCTGCTTCGCGGGGCTGCGAACTAGACTGTTCACGCTACATTTTCATTTAACCGATAGTGAACGCCAGTTAATGATGAATTCCTTAAAAATGGCAAATCTCAAAATTTGACTGATCGCAGATCTGGCGATCCGCTCTGAACATCCGGCTCTAAGGAAAGTGCCAGTCGCAAGGTTGATTTACGCTTCACGTCTCACGTTTCATTATAGACGGGGTAATGTATGCTTGCCAGTGATGAAAGTCCACAAAACCACCGCCGTCCATTGCTCTAGGGCTAACGCATTTAGAAAACTCATCCCCCGCGCGCTGCCTGTGGCACTGCTAAAGCGGTGTTTTTAGACCGTATTTCTGCAACAAGTGGTCAATGCGATACCCTACGCAACATCGCCCGCTGCACCCGGGAATTGGAAACACCAACAACAGCAGTTGACAATGTCTGAGTTTGCGCTACAATAAGTCGCGGTTGAGCTGCAGGGCCGCCCTAGTGCGCGGCCCTTTTGATTACACTACAATAACATCCCCGCATAAAACGGGCGGGTTGACAAGTCATAAGGGGAGGAATAATTGTTATGGACATGATAGAACTCAACGCCGAGCCACGAAGCGTTATCGGGAAACAGGTGGGAGCATTACGCCGGCAGGCAATCACCCCCGGTATCATCTACGGCAGCACCACCACACCTGTGCCGGTGCAGTTCGATGCCAAAGAGCTGACCCGTGTTGTACAGCAAGCGGGGCGCAGTAGCATGATCAGTGTCAAAGTAGCGGGGACACCTACCCCCTACAAAGCTATCGTTCGCGACCTGCAATTTAATCCCATCAAGCGCACGCTACGGCATATAGATTTGCAAGCGCTCAGCATGACAGAAACTGTGCGCCTACCGTTGCACATCACCTTAACAGGTGAAGCGCCAGTCACCGAAGAAGGCGGTATGGTATTGCAGCAGCTCAATCAAATTGAAATCGAATGTTTACCGGACGATTTGATTCACAGCCTTGAAATTGATATTTCCATCCTCACCGAAATTGGGCAAACTATCTATGTCAAAGATATCACCCCGCCCTCCGGCATCACCTTCCTGACCAGTCCCGAAGAGACAATTGTGCAGGTGACGGCCGAAGCTAGTGAGCAACAAGAAGATGAAGAAGCCGAAGAAGACATCTTCGCTACAGCCCCCGCTGCTGATTCCGTAGAAGTAATCCGCAAAGATCGTGGTGAAGAAGCCGCTGAGTAACCAGACTCCATGATCCGTACACAAACCACGGCGGGCTAAAGTTAGCCCGCCGTGGTTATTATGAAATTATGTCATTAAATTTAGGCCATAGACCTGGCAAGTTTCAAGGCCTTGAGTCTACAAAACGTCTTTATTCACCGGTAAAATACTACCCCACCCAATTTGGCAGTTTCTTTCCATTCACGACACAACTAACGAGCAGCTCTCAAGATGTTCCAGCACCAACTCATAAATCGCCGCTACATCATCACAAAATTCGTGAACCCTATCAGGCGCAAGGGGATGCTCCATCTGTAGTTGAGATTGCTGGGCCTGAATAGAGATCTGAAGTTTCCCCAAACGCTGGCAAAGCTGTTGTTGTAACGCTGTTTTCGGATTAATCTGCTCCAAAGCAATCCGAAAATCTATGACCAACGCCTTAAGATAGCGATCGCGGTACTCCAAGAATTTAGGATAAGTCAGCCCCCCTGGAGAAAGAAGTCGCTGATAGAATTCCTGCATCACATCATAAAACACTGTCAGCGCCTGGCGGCTTTGATACAAAAAGGGATTTAGATCAGGAAAAGCAGGTGCAGACATAGGCAGCAGCGTGCTGAGAAGAAACCGCACACCCGGTTTCTGGATAATCCCCTGTTGAAATGCCGCATAAGGAAGGACTACGGTTACGCGCTCCCGAACCTCATCGAAGAGATAGTCGCGTGTCCGCTCCAGGTCTGCTGCGGGATCAAATCCATGCCAGGTATGCGCGTCCTGAGCATATATGACAATCGCATGCCCATGATCGGGACGCAGCAAAGCTTCGGGAGATGTAGTGGGCAGAGAATGCACAGAGATACCAGTCATAAATGGTTGGTGGCTACGCAAAAGGTTTTCCGCTTCCTGTACATAGGCCGCCCAATCTTGCGCGCATAATTCATGGAACGCGAGGCCATAAGGCTGGCTAAGCACATTGAACACCGCAGTTGATTGCACCAACATCCCCGCCGACAAGCAACGCGCTTCCTCATCATAGGCAATCAAGTAGGGGATGATACTCTTCCCTATTAGTTCGCTATCTTGTGTATCAATACCCCAATGACTCAACAGCATGGCAAGACACGCCTGAGCGCAAGAGTTGTTCAAGTGTTGCTGTTTCCACTGCAAACATATTTCCATAATAAAATCCCTCACAACCTTGCCAATTCTGCCAAACGACATATAATATGCTATTGGGATGCGCGTGAGACGTTCCCGAAATTTATTACAGATTTGCTGATGTTTTTCAGGAGGTGAAGTGAATGCCGCTGTATGAATACAAATGCGAGGCGTGTGGCTTGCGCTTTGAACGGCGTCAGCACTTTTCCGATGAGCCGGTTAAACTATGCCCAGATTGTGGCGGTACAGTAGCCCGATTGATCCAGCCCGCAGGCATCATCTTCAAAGGCTCAGGCTTTTACGTTACGGACAATCGCGCTAAATCAGCCACGGCTACGCCCGGCGCACGTAAGGATAGTGACGCAAACGGCAACGGTAGTACCACTACCACCAATGCCAGCAGCCCCACCGGTTCGGAAAAATCCGAAGCCGTGAAGAAAAGCGACTAAGACCACACACCGACTAGGGGGCGATGACTACAGCATCGCCCCCTAGTTTTTTTAGACCTAACCCATACACCACACGGCGGCGCTCAATGCCGCCAGATGCACCATAGCATCCGACTCTGTCACAGCACCGGCAGTCCACAAGCGCTCAAATTTCCCCTCAAGCATGAAGGTCGCATGCGCAGTGCCCAGATTGATCGCCACGATGTACCGCTCCGCCCCAGATTGCCGGGTGAAGACCCAAAGTTGTTCATCGCTCTGTAGCGTCATCTGCGCACCGTGAATAAGCGCCGGATGCACCTGGCGGAGTGCATTCAAAGCACGCACAGCCTCTCGCAAGCTATGATCCTGCTGCTCAGAGGCCCATACCATCGGTACACGTGATACTTCTAGCCCCTGCCCCGGTTCACGGCTACTATGCTGCTGGCGCAACCCAATCTCCGTCCCGTAGTACAGCACCGGCGGATGCGGCCAGAGATAGAGCAACAACAGGCCCAGATAGACCCGGCGCGGGTCATTGTCCGCAGCCAGCAAGAAACGATCCATATCGTGATTATCCAGAAATACCGGGCAGAGATAATCCGCTGCGCGCGTGTGCCCGTGCTGCTCCCAAAACGCGGCCAACGCCCGCGCATCCATATTCCCATAAGCTACAGCGCGACGCACTTGCTGCGCCCACAGGAAATCGAGCGTGCCATCTAAGCGGCCCTGGTAGGGCGCGAGCACGTCCGGCGGCTGGACAATCTCACCGTAGAGCCACACATCCGGATTCACGGCGCGGCACGCCGCGCCAAACTCAGTCCAGAAGGCCGGGCCAGGGCCATCGGCATAATCGAGGCGGAAACCATCCACACCCTGTTGCAGCCAAAAACGCGCGGCAGCAATCAGATAAGCGCGCACCTCGGCATGGGCAAGATTCCACTCTGGCATCGTCGGCACACCGAAGTAGCTCCGATACCCGTCCGAATACTGCATGTCGAAGTGGAACCAGTCACGATAAGGGCTGTCCGGATCGGCCAACGCCTGCTGAAATAACGGGTGCTGATCGCTGCAATGGTTGAAAGCGATGTCCAACACAATCCGCATCTCGCGCGCGTGGGCCGCAGCGAGTAAGGCGCGCAGATCTTCGAGCGTTCCCAAGCGCGGTTCGATGTCCTGATAGTCAGTAACATCATAACCGTGATGTGTAGGACTAGGGAAGATAGGCGAAAGCCAGAGCGTATTACAGCCCAGCTCGGCAATGTAATCCAGGTGCGCGGTCACGCCAGCCAACGTCCCACCGAAAAAATCGCTCAACGTCTCCGGCGACGCAAACTCCGCACCGGGTGCGGGCGCGAAGCGATCCACAAATACATGGTAGAACCGCGCCTCCGCAGCCCAGGCAGGTACAGGGTTCGTGCCCACACTATAGCCAAACACCTGTGGGACATCAGCCGGCGCGAGCACTGCCGCAGCATTTTCTTCACCGAAGAAACGTCGGGTCTCGGCGATAATCACCGCCTCGGCGGGCGGCCAATCCGCAAATACAAGAGTGCCCTCCAGCGGGTGCCCCACGATAGCATAGCGCACCCACGTCCCAGCAGGTTGTGCGGGCAATTCCGCCTCCCAGCGGCAGCGATACCCCCACACCAGCGAATCCCACACCGTCTCCACCGGGCGCAACGTCACAGCGGCGCTCTGCAAGGTTGGCTCACTACCATCAATGGTGTAAACACATTGTACCGTAGCCAGCATGAGATCCGGGCCGCTCCAAACGCTCATCACAACCGGCTCGCCCGGACGCGGCGCGCGCGGCTGCAATCTCGCATGATGCTGCAACCCTGTATGGTGCGCCCGGTACACAATCAAGCGCAACGCCTCTGTATGATGGGTACCGAAAATGATATGTTCTTCCATAATAATTCGCCTATCGCTCTCGTTCATTTACAAAAAACGTGAAACGTAAAATATCTTCCACTCACGTTTCACGCTTCACATTTCACGTCATCTGCACCAAATGCACCACCGTTGCGCCTTCGCCGCCCTCATTCTCGGCAGCGGACTCATACGAAGTCACCAGTGGATGCGTACCCAGATTGTGGCGCACCTCGCGGCGCAGCGCACCCGTGCCCTTGCCGTGGACAATACGCACCCAGGGCAGCCCGGCCCCGGTCGCCGCATCGAGATAAGATTCCAATCGCTCCAGAGCTTCTTCCACCGTCAGCCCGCGCAAGTCGAGCTGGATTCCCGGAGAGGGGCGTCGCGCCGGCAGGGAGACAGTCCTCTCGGCAGCCGCTGGCGGCGCAGCGCGCTGCACCAGTTCCAGTTCGTCCAGCGCGACGCGCGTGCGCGCCGGGCCAGCCTGCACCACCGCTTGCGTACCGACGAGCTCGATCAGCGTCCCCTGAATTCCCAGCGTGAGCAGGCGCACCGTATCCCCCGGACGCGGCGGGCCAGCATCGCGCTCTGGCAGCGGCGCGAGCGTCTCCAGCGTAGGCTCCGGGACCATGTCCTGCACAAAGGTTTCTTCGATATAATCCAGCTCGGCCTCAGCTTCCCGCACCGCCGCGCGCAATTCCGGCTGCGGGACAGCCAATAAGCGCGCGCGCAGCTGGCGCAACTCCTCGCGCAGCGTCTCCACCTCGGCGTAGGCCTCGGCCTGAATGCGTTGCAGTGTCTCGCGGCGCTCCTCATCGAACCCCGCCAGCCGCTTCTGCAAGGTACGCGACTGCACTTCCAAATCGCGCTGCGTCTGGCGTGCCTCATCGCGGGCCAGCGCCGCTTGCTTGCGTAGATTGTGCAAATCGTCGAGCATATCCTCAGCACGCAGCTCCTCGCCGGTGAGCATCCCCTGGGCCTGTTTAACGATAGCTTCGGGCATCCCCAGACGCCGCGCGATGGCGAAGGCATTGGAACGCCCCGGCAGACCGATGGTCAGGCGGAACGTGGGCGAGAGCGTCTCTGTGCTGAACTCCATAGAGGCATTGCGAACGCCAGGGGTGCTGTGCGCGTAGAGCTTCAGCTCCGGATAGTGCGTCGCCACAAACGCCGTCACGCGCGCGGTGCGAAACGCTTCCAACAGGGCGCGCGCCAGCGCCGCCCCTTCCGCCGGATCGGTCCCCGCCCCCAGCTCATCCAGCAGCACCAACGAGCAGTGATCCACTTGCGAGAGAAATGAGAGGATGTTCGCCAAATGCGAAGAAAAGGTCGAGAGGCTCTGCTCAATGGATTGCTCATCACCAATATCGGCATAGATCGTCTCGAAGCAACTCAAGGCCGAGCCAGAATCCACCGGCAGGTGCATCCCCGCCTGCGCCATCAACATCAGCAGCCCTACCGTCTTGAGCGTGACGGTCTTACCGCCGGTGTTCGGCCCGGTGATCACCACCACATGCACATCCTCATCCAGGTCTACGTTGACCGGAACGACGGTTTCCGGGTGCAGCAGGGGATGGCGCGCGCCGTGCAACCGCACAACGCTGCCTGGCTGTTGGTTATCGCCCTGCGGGGCCGCAGGCGTAGGGGGCAAGGGATGAATGGCTGGCTCAGTCGCGTTGATCTCATCTGCGTACCGCGCGCGCGCAAAGACCAGATCGAGCTCCGCGAGCGCATCCAACCCGGCGACAATTTCCGCGCTTGACTGCGCCACCAGAGTGGACAGTTCGGCCAGAATACGGAAGATTTCTTCCTCCTCGGCCAGTACCAACTCGCGGAGCGCATTGTTCAGCTCCACTACGGCCAACGGCTCGATGAACAGCGTTGCGCCGCTGGACGAGCGATCGTGGACGATCCCCTGCACGTGGCCTTTGAAATCGGTCTGAACGGGCAGCACAAAGCGGCCCTCGCGCCGGGTGACGATAGGCTCTTGCAAATAACCACCCACATGCGGGGAGCTAATCATGCGACGCAGCCGTTCCTGGATACGATCCTGAGAAATGCGCAGGTCGCGGCGGATACGTGCCAATGCGGGGGAAGCCGAGTCACGCACCTCACCCCGATCGTCGAGTACCTGATTAACAGCAGCGGAGATATGGGGCAAATCGTGAATACGCCAGGCTATATCGGCCAGACTGGGGAATTGTGTCTCTAAGCGCGTAAGTAACGCGCGCACCCGCGCCCCACCCTGGAGCGTATCGCGCACGCGCAACAAATCAGGCGGCAGGAGCGTGACACCATGCTGCGCCTGCTCCGCCAATGGGCGGATGTCGCTCACGCCACCGATAGTGAAATCGGGGCGAGCCACAAACAGCGCCCGGCCCTCACGGGTAAGCATCAGACGCTCACGCACCTCGCGGTAGTCCGTTGCGGGCAGCAACGTCGCAGCGAGCGCCTTCCCGCCAGAAAAATCGGCATATTGAGCCAGGCGCTCCAGAATTTTAGGGTATTCGAGGGTTTCGTAATGACGGTTCATAGTAGAGATAGTTGTAATGGATAACAAAACATCGCGTTCACATTTCACACATCGCGGCCCACACGTTAGGGCAGCACTAGAAAATTCGGATAGTAACCTTGATACAAGGGGTAGAACAGATAAACATACAGATCCATCAATGGAGTAACCAAGATGCGCAAGTTCGAAGTAGTATACGCATTGAAGAGCAGCTGATAGATACCGCTAGGATTCCAGGAATCTCCAATCATCACCCCTACGGCATTCAATGTCACACCAGACAAAGCTGCCACCGCGAACACGGAGACAATAAATCCCAGCACAAAGTCGAACGCCTTAAGCTTCATCAGACGTGTGTCGGGGAAAGACTTATACAACAATAAAAAGAATATAAAGAAGACCAGGTAGAAGACAAGCAAAAAGCTCACGCCATCCCGAAGGTTCTGCTTTTTACCAACCACTTCCCCAACCCACGGTGATAACACCCAGTAGAGCACCAACCCAGACACCGTAGCAATATAGACCGAAAGCAGTATCATCAACGCCCGCACAAACCGCTGAATGGTGCCAACCAATACCAAGACCAACCCCAAGAGTATCAGCAATATGTCTATCAACATAATTCGGCCTACCTTTCGTGATTTTGGATGTTTGATTCCCGAATCCGAATATCTACGCGCATTATACCACAAGGAGCGCCTGTGCCGCGCATCCCCTAAAAAAACTACCGCAAAGCGGGGGCTTCGCGGTAGATAATCTTACGCAGGCTTCACTAGCTCTATCGCTGGCTCTTCAGACTCAACATCGGACAGAGCGAAAGTCTCCTCACACGCGTTACACTGCGCAACATCCTTGCGCATTTCCAGCAGCAGCCCGCCGCAAGCGGGACAAGGCCGCGCTAACGGACGTTTCCAGGAGGTGAAATCGCACTCCGGCCATTTCATACAACCGTAGAACACCCGTCCGCGCTTGCTACGCTTCACTACTAGCTCCCCGCTACATTGTGGACAGACAGCACCGGTCTTCTCGAACCAGGGTTCAGTGTAGCGGCAATCGGGAAAGCCCGAACAAGCGATAAATTTGCCGTACCGCCCCCATCGAATAATCAACGGGGACTGGCACTCCGGGCAATCGCGCCCCACATACTCCACCTGCTCCACCTGCGGCATGAGGGCATCCGCACGCTCTAAAGCCTGCGCAAAGGGCTTATAGAACTCATGGAGCAACGCTACCCAATCACGCTCTCCCTCTGCCACCTCATCGAGCTGCGTTTCCATCTGCGCAGTGAAGTCCACATTGATCAAATCGGGGAAATGCTCCACCAACAGATCGTTGACCAGGAACCCGGTCTCCGTGGGCAACAACCGCTTGCTCTCGCGCGTCACATAGCCGCGATCCTGAATTGTCGAAAGGATGGGTGCGTAAGTCGAGGGTCGCCCAATGCCATACTCTTCCAAGGTACGGATCAAACTGGCGTCGCTGTAACGCGGCGGGGGCTGGGTGAAATGCTGTTCCGGCAACAAGCGTAACAGATCGAGCAACGCGCCCTCCGACAACACAGGCACGGGCTGACCGTTCTCGCTCTCAGCATCCTCATCACGAGTTTCCTCATATAGCACCAAAAAGCCCGGAAAACGCAACATCGAACCGGAAGCGCGGAACAAGTAAGGCCGCACCTCCCCCACCCCCGCACCGATTTCCAGACTCACTGTATCGTACACCGCCGGCTCCATCTGGCTGGCAACAAACCGCCGCCAGATCAGATCGTACAACTTGAACTGCGCTGCATCGAGATACGGCTTGACCGCCTCCGGTGTGCGTGAAACACCGGTAGGGCGAATCGCCTCATGCGCCTCCTGAGCGCCCTTCGCGCGTGTTTTGTAAATGGGCGGGGTAGCGGGCAAGAACGTCTCACCGTAACGCTCCTGGATAAAACGTCGCGCCTCAGCCTGGGCCGGTTCGGCGACATGGGTGCTATCGGTACGCATGTAGGTAATCAAACCCACCGGCTGCCCGTTGCCCATATCCATACCTTCGTAAAGCTGCTGCGCGATGCGCATAGTACGCTTGGCATTGTAACCCAGCTTACGCGAGGCCTCCTGTTGCAACGTACTAGTCGTGTAAGGGGCTGAAGGTTTACGACGGCGCTGCCCTTCTTTGGATTTCAACACCTCGTAAGTGGACTGCTCCAATTCCGCAAGAATAGAAGTGACATCAAGCTCGCACTTCAGACTAACATCTTGATCCTGGATTTTGCTGAGCCGCGCCTTGAATACTGGCGGCTTCTTGCGTTCAGTCCAGACCTGTGGCTTCAGTTCCGCATCCAATGTCCAATACTCTTCTGGAACAAACGCTTCAATATCCCGCTCGCGCTCGACGATCAGGCGCACGGCCACGGATTGCACACGCCCCGCCGAGAGGCGGCTGCGCACCTTGCGCCAGAGCAAGGGACTGAGCTGATAACCCACCAGGCGGTCAAGAATCCGCCGCCCCTGCTGCGCGTCCACCAAGTCTTGGTTGACCTGCCGCGGGTGGGAAAAAGCCTCCGCGACCGCGCCTTCGGTAATCTCATGGAATACCACGCGCTGTATCTGCTGCGAGTCAAGTTCCAACGCCTCGCTAAGATGCCACGCGATAGCCTCACCTTCGCGGTCAGGGTCAGTTGCCAGATAGATCGTAGCGGATTTTTTAGCAAGCGTGGTCAATTCTTTAACTACCGCACGCTTTTCATTAGGAACGCGATACTTGGGGGTGAAATCGTTTTCGATATCTACGGACAACTGGGAACGTAACAGATCACGGATATGGCCGACCGAAGCTCTAACCGTGTAACCCTTCCCCAAAAAACGGCCTACCGTGCGCGCCTTCGTGGGCGATTCCACAATAACCAGCTTGCCGGTTGGCGGAGGGGGAGCGGGCTTAGGCGGCGCTTCCAACCCCTCATGCAACGGCGTGCGGCCCATGCGGAACATCTTGGTATCACAGACCAAACAATGCCCCTGCAGAGCGGCTTGCCCCTTAACAGTAAATACGGGAGTTGGCGTGCCCATCTCCCGTTTGACCTTACACTTGACACAATATGCTTCTACCGTTGTTGTCTCATCAGACATCGTTACCCCCTCACTCAAAGGCGCAACACACCTAAAAATGCGTTGCGCCTCGACTTATAGCATTGACGTTATAGCCCAACCGCCCTGCATAATAAATGAAACTGCGCAGGTGTCAAGCGCGGGAACCCGTCACAAATACGACACGGGTAGCTGCGCCACCACATCACGTACTTTCTCAGTTTGATCAACCGCCGCGACAAGCAACGCATCCGGCGTATCCACAATTATCAAATCCTTCACCCCGATGGTAGCAATCAACCGCTCACCCTGCGCGAGTACGAATGTGCGTGTTGTACTCACGGGTAGATGTTTACCCAGGCTGATATTGCCTTCCGCGTCCGGCGGGTACAGCTCCGCAACCGCCTTCCAGCTTCCAACATCCGACCAGCCCAAATCCACCGGAATCATTGCAACCTGTGCGGCCTTCTCCATCACCCCCCGATCAATGGGCGTTTTTTCGAGCAGCGCCCAACGCGCGCGCAACACATCCGCGAACCCGTCCGCACCCCAAGCTGCATCGAGGTCGCGCAAGGCCATGCTCAAGGTAGGCATGTGCCGCGCAAATTCCTCGCGGATCCGCGCTGCCGACCAGATGAACATCCCGCTGTTCCAATAATAAGTACCTGCCACAAAAAACTCTACGGCCTGTTCTCCATCCGGCTTTTCTTTGAACTCCCGTACCTCGTAGATGGGCAAGTCCTCTGCCAGCGGCAACGAATCGCCCCGGTTGATGTAGCCGTAGCCCATAGCCGGATAGGTTGGTTCGATACCCAGTGTGACCAAGTACCCGCGCCCGGCAACCTCGACTGCTGCACGAAGCGCACGTTGGAAGAGTTCTACCCGCCGGATGAAGTGATCGGCAGTCAACACGATCATCACAGCGTCGGGGTCGCACTGCTGTAAGTGCGCCGCCGCCAGGCCAATACAGGCCGCCGTGCCGCGTCCTTCCGGCTCGACGATGAAATTCTCGCGCGGCAAATCCGGTATCTGGGCAGCCAGCGCATCCACCTGCTCCGCAGCCGTAACAACGTATATCTGCTCCAACGGCAGCAACCCTTCCAGACGATCTACAGCCAGCTGAAACAGCGAACGCTCCCCGAACAAAGTGAGTAATTGCTTGGGTTGCTCGCGGCGGCTGAGCGGCCACAAGCGAGTCCCCCCACCCCCGGCCATAATCACAGCATAGACATGTTCCATGTGCAAAACCTTTCGTTGATCTAAGGTAACTACTCAAGTTCAAACTTTATCTGTCATTGCGAGCCGTCTGCAGCGAAGCAATCCCGTTCTGTATAGCATTTGAACCCCAACACTCCCCCGGCAACAGTATAAATCAAGCTAGGAATACCTAGCCCTATCACATACCAAAAAACTACATCACAACCTAAACCAGAACAGTTCCCCGTCCAAAATGGCCGATTGAAAGGATATGCTATACACAGACATAACACTACCCCCAAAACCGTTGCCCCGACAACAGTCAAACGCTGTCCAATAAATCGCAACAGCAACGCTAATAGAGCCGCTGTAATCCAACCGATCCCCGCCGCGAGAGAACAGGCGAACAAACCTATCACAGCACACACCATTACTGAAATTCCCGCAACCCCCAAGGCTAGAGAACTCTGCAAAACGGTATCATGGTTATTGTAGCCATTGAACACAAAACTGCCAATAAGAAGCATAATAAAAGCTAAAGTGTAAAATGCTGCAAGAATTGCGCCAAGCCGCATCCCCCAAAAAGCAGAGCGCAATGTGTCAGATAGTTGATAAATGGAATTTTTGCTCATGCACAAATCATGATTCACCGCTGATATCATACGCCTCCCCTGGCTCGCGTGCGATGACATACTGCAACGGTGCCACCTGGCGCACCATGCCCTTCAATTCCATCATCACCAAGGTACTACTGACCGAGGCAACGGGCAACGCGGTATGCCGCGAGAGATCATCCAGATGAAGCGGTTCAGCGGAGAGGTGCTGCAAAACTGTCGCTTCAGCAGCATTAGCGGGAAGCAGTGTCCGCGCAGCTTGCTTCTCCGCCAGCGCATCGAGGTGCAAAGTTTCGAGGATGTCGCGCACCTCTGTCACAATAGCAGCCCCATCACGCAACAGCTGATTGCAACCCGCCGCTTCAGAGCTGAAGATACTGCCCGGTACAGCAAAGACCTCCCGCCCCTGCTCGGCAGCGAAATCTGCCGTGATGAGCGCGCCGCTCTTGATCCCTGCTTCTACAATAACGACGCCCAGGCTCAGGCCGCTAATGATGCGATTGCGCGGGGGAAAGTTAGTGGCTTCAGGTTGCGCGCCCAGCGGATAATCACTGATGATCGCGCCGTTTTCTACGATTTGTTCAACCAGCTTGTGGTGCTCACGTGGGTAGATAACGTCAATACCGCTGCCCAACACCGCCAGCGTCCGCCCGCCGGCCTCCAGAGCCGCCCGATGGGCTGCCGCATCTACCCCGCGCGCCAGCCCACTAACAACCGTAACCCCGTTGCGCGCCAATCCGGTCGCTAACTGATGCGCCACCTCGCGCCCGTAAGGGGAAGCCTTGCGTGAGCCTACCAACGCCACAGCCCACTCGTCGCCAGGTAACAACGTTCCACGCACAAATAGCACCGGCGGTGCATCGGGGATTTGACGTAACAATGCGGGGTAATCGGGGCTATCCCAAGTCACGGCTTGTGCGCCCAGCGCCACCACGCGCTCTTCCAACTGGGATAGATCTACGAGCTGGCGCGCTTGCAAGAGGTTTGTCAGCGCCCGCCGCTCCAGACCGAGTTCGCGCAGCACATCAGCAGGCGCATGCCATGCACTGCGAATGTCACCAAAACGCTCCAGCAACACCCGTAGACGCACCGGGCCAATGCCCCGCACCAGATTGAAACCCAACCAGTAGCCTAGATCGTCCGCCACCATGCCCCCCCGCGAGATCCGCCACTCAGGATGATGGCAACAGTCCTGGCAAAGGCCGTATCACCAGCCGCCGCGCCTCGAGATCCATCATCACCACCACATCATGGATGGCCGGGAGCAAGACTTCGCCCTGCGGGCCATGCACGACATAGACATCGTTAGTGCCCGGCACGGTAAACACATCCACGATCTCGCCCAGATACGCACCAGCCTCGGTCTCGACACGCACACCGAGAAGTTGAAAGTGGTAGTACTCCCCCTCCTCAAGTGGGACGGCGTCTGCAACGGAGATTTCCACCACCAAGCCACGCAGCGTTTCGGCGGACGCACGATCAGAGCAGCCTTCCAGGAGTAGCAAGAAACCATCCTGGTGTAGCCGCGCCGCCCGGACAGCATAGCTCTGGTGCTCCGGACCGAGGTAAACCTGGCGCAATTGTAACACCCGCTCAGGATAATCGGTAAGCGTCGCCACGCGCAGCTCACCACGCACCCCATGCGGACGCAACACACGTCCGACAGCTAAATAACGAGGCTCAGGCGGCCCCATAAGGACTCCTGAGCCTCTTGAATACTGCCATCAAAGGCCGGACGGCCTGGATCATACAATCTCCAGGGTCACCTTCTTCCCGAGTTTAGCACCCAGGACACGGGCCAACGAGCGGATAGAATTGATGGTGCGACCATCCCGCCCGATCATGCGCCCCATATCATCAGGGGCCACGCGCAGCTCGAGCACTGACGAGGTCTCGCCTTCCACTTCGGAGACGACCACCGCATCCGGCTCATCCGCCAACGCCTTTGCTATGAACTCTACCAAATCTTTTACAGCTGACATTGCGACTCCTCCTTAACGCTGTTTGAAAGGGACAGAAATGGAATAACAGGAACGAGCACGAGCAGCCTGATAAAATAAGGCTGGAGCCTGAGAACTAGTCTTCTTCAGCTTCTTGCGTCGCCGGTTTGGTCTCAGATTGCTCACGCACCGCCGGCTTTGTTTTAGGGCTGACTGTGGCAACCGCGGCTTCCGCTTCCGCCACCAACGTCTCTACATCTTCACCGGCCTTCAAGCGGGCAAACCGCTCCAAAGTCCCATTAGATTTGAACAGCTGAGCCACCGCATCCGAAGGCTGCGCACCAACACCAAGCCAGTACAACACACGCGCTTCTTTAACAGTCACGGTCTGCGGTTCTGTGCGCGGATTGTAAAAGCCAACCACTTCCACATACTTGCCGCCGCGCGCGACAGTGGACTCCGCCACCACGATGCGGTAGCTGGGTTGTCCCTTCCTCCCTACTCGACGCAATCTTATCTTGAGCATACGCCTCCTAATCCTTTATCGCAGTTATAGATGTTTGATGGATACCACGTCGTAACGTAGAAACCACGCTTAACCGAAAAGTTGGGGGAATCCACGCAATTTCTTGCCCCCCCCCGCACCCAATTGCTTCAGCATCTTTTGCATCTGCCGGTGCTGCGTCAACAGTTGATTGATCTCCTGCACGGTCGTACCGCTGCCCTGTGCGATGCGGCGCTTCCGGCTAGCATTCAGCACACGCGGATTACGCCGTTCGTGAGGCGTCATCGAAAGAATGATGGCCTCCACGCGCTTGAGCTGTTTCTCTGTCTGCTCCTGCGGCACCTGCTTGAGCAACCGATCCGCACCAGGAATCATCCCTAAAATCTCGTGGAGCGGTCCCATCTGCCGCACCTGCCGCAGCTGATCCAGGAAATCACTCAGATCGAGCTCGCCTGCCCGCAGGCGTTGTTCCATTTTCTCAGCCTGCGCCTGATCGAAAGAAGCCTCAGCCCGTTCGATGAGGGTCAGCATATCCCCCATCCCCAAGATGCGTGAGGCCAATCGTTCAGGGTGGAAAGATTCCAACGCACCGAGCTTCTCGCCCACACCGAGATATTTGATCGGGACGCCAGTCACGGCGCGCATACTGATGGCTGCACCGCCACGTGCATCGCCGTCAACTTTGGTCAAAATCAGGCCGGTCAACCCCACCTGCTGGTGGAAACCACCCGCAATGTTAACGGCTTCTTGCCCGGTCATTGAATCGGCAACCAGTAGCACCTCAATAGGCTTGACCAGATCGCGGATCGCTACAAGTTCCGCCATCATATCTGCATCCAGTTGCAAACGCCCGGCAGTATCAAGCAACACCACATCCGAGCCGCGCGCGCGCGCCGCTGCGACACCCGCAGCACAGATTTGGGGCGGAGGTGTGCCGGTTTTATCGCTATAGACAGGCAAGCCAATCTGCCGCCCCAGCACTTCAAGCTGTGTAATGGCTGCCGGACGATAGGTATCGGCGGCCACCATCATGGGGAAGCGCCCTTTCTCACGCAACGAACGGGCCAGTTTCGCCGTAGCAGTGGTTTTACCCGACCCCTGCAAACCTACGAGCATGATGATATAAGGAGCCGGGCCTTTGAATTCCAACCGCCCTGGCTCACCGAGCGTTTGCATTAGCTCGTGGTGAACAATCTTGACGACCTGTTGCGCTGGATTGAGAGCCTTAGAAACTTCTTCGCCCACAGCCTTATCGCGTACACGGGCAACAAAATCCTTAACAACCTTATAGTTAACGTCCGCTTCCAAAAGTGCTAACCGAATTTCGCGGAGGACTGCGTCTACATCTTCTTCACGCAGGATACCCCGCTTGCCGATACGATCAAAGACGGCTTGCAGTTTTTCGGTTAATGATTCAAACATTGTGCTTCGGCCTCATTCAATGTCTACATTCTAACGGATATTATGAATTCGTCAAGCAGAAAAGGCCCAAAAAACGCAATCGCGCAAAAGTCGCCCTGTCAAAGCCGGCAATAGGCGGGTTTTGAGCATCCTACAGGGTTAGGTTTGCGGTACGGCCTTTGATGAGTGCAGAGGCCTTCGACAGGCTCAGTCACCGGAGAAGCCTGGTGGCTGAGCCTGTCGAAGCCTGAACCTGCCGAAGCCTCTCCCGGTTGCCCTATGGCATTGCCTTTGATGGCAATCGCGCAAAAGTCGCCCCTGTCCAAGCCGGCAATAGGCGTGTTTTGAGCATCCTACAGGGTTAGGTTTGCGATACTGCAAAAAAACTACTTATCGGGGCTTTCTTGCCAAAATCCAAGAGCTGGGCATAATAGGGGCAGTATGTTGGCAAAGAAATACGCGCGTTGCGCGGTTTTGTTTTGAGGAAAGGAATAGAGTTTTATGGTCAACAATTCCAAAAAGACGCCAGTGCGCCTATTGCGCACGCTCATTGTGAAAAATCGTGATCGCCGTCGGTTACGCAGTCGTACCGGTTCCAATCTAGTACTGCGCGTGGTCGTTCTGATAGTGATAATCTCACTGTTAAGCTCTGGAGTACTGATAGGACTGGGGGTAGGCGCAGCGGCAGCGGGCTATTCGTACTTCACGACCGATCTGCCCACGCCCGAAGAAGTTGAAACTATCTCAGTACAAAGTTTCGAGACGACCAAAATCTACGACAACCAGGGCAATCTGCTTTACGAGATGATAGATCCCAACGCTGGTGATCGCAACTGGGTGGCGCTGAGCACGCTACCGGAACATGTTTACTGCGCCACCGTCGCCAGCGAGGATCGCACATTCTGGACAAATCCTGGCATCAACCCACGCGGGTTGACCCGCGCTTTCGTGAACAACTTGCGCGGACTTCCCGTTCAGGGTGGTTCTTCAATCACCCAACAGGTAGTCAAAAACTCCGTCATCCCGCTGGAGGAACGCTTTGAGCAAGACTATGGTCGCAAAGTCAAGGAAGTGCTCATCGCGTTGGAGCTAACACGACTTTACGAAAAAGAGGAAATTTTAGAATGGTACCTCAATACCAACTTCTACGGCAATCTGGCTTACGGTATTGATGCAGCAGCACGCACCTACTTCGGCAAATCGGCCAGCCAGTTGACGATTTCTGAAGCAGCGACACTGGCGGCTGTGCCCCAGTCCCCGTTGATAAACCCCTTCGACATGCCAACAGAAGCCATGGAACGCCGCGACCTGGTACTAACCGCGATGGTCATTGAGGGGTGTATTACACCCGCGCAAGCACAGGTCGCCCGCGCTGAGACGTGGCAATTGGCTGTCAGCAGCCAACGCTTCGATATTACGGCACCGCATTTCTCGATGTATGTACGGCGACAACTGGAGCAATGGTATGGTTCAGAGCGCGTCGCCGGCGGTGGGTTGCGCGTCTACACCACGCTAGACCTGGACTTGCAACGGCAGACGGAATGCGTCACCACTGCCTATCTGCGGATCCTGGGCGGCGAGCTACCCGATGTAGTGATCCCGGAAGCCTTAGCACAAGGCTGCCAAGCCGCGCAACACCTCCCCGCAGTACCTGCCAGCCGCATCGGTAACGATTACAATGTCCATAACGCAGCCGTGGTGGTGATACGCCCCACCACCGGCGAAATCGTCGCGATGTTAGGTAGCGCCGACTATTGGAATGAGGAAATCAACGGCAAGTTTAACGTTGCCGCCGACGGGTTACGGCAACCGGGTTCGGCCTTCAAGCCCTTCACTTACGTCACCATGCTCGCACAAGGCCATAATGCCGCGTATATGTTCCTTGATGTGCGAAAAGCCTTTGAGCAAGGGCCGGGCATGCCTCCGTATGTACCAGAAAACTACAGCCGCAATTACAGCGGCCCAGTGGGTATGCGGGCTGCATTAGCGCGCTCACTCAACATCCCTGCTGTCGAAGCGATGTCCGTCGCCGGAATAGATAATGTACTGCGCACGGCGCACCAAATGGGCATCAATTCGCTGGATCGCGGCCTGCAACACTACGGTTTGAGCCTCACCCTGGGTGGCGGCGAAGTACGTCTACTCGATATGACCTATGCTTTCAGCGTATTCGACAATAACGGGGTGATGTATGGCGCGCCGATTCCACAAGAACGCCTACGTCCCGGCTTCCGCGAACTCGATCCCGTCGCCATCCTACGAGTAGAAGACCGCAACGGCACTGTGCTGTATCAGTATGACCAACCCGAAGCACGTCAAATCCTGGAATCGCGCCTGGCCTATTTGATTACAGACATCCTCTCCGACAGACAAGCGCGCATTCCGGGGTTCGGATCACCGAACTCACTGGAATTAGCCGACTACCGCCCGGCGGCAGCCAAAACCGGCACCACCAACAACTTCACCGACAACTGGACCGTAGGCTACACGCCGCAATACGTCACTGGGGTCTGGATGGGAAACACGCAAGCTGATAATTATATGGTCAGCACCACTGGCGCGTATGGGGCATCGTATATCTGGCATGCAGTCATGGAATATGCCCACCTCCAAGAAGCACACGTCCCCTTCACCCGCCCAAATGAGCTAATTGAAGTGCAGGTCTGTGCGCTTTCTGGCCTCAAACCCAACGGACATTGCCCGGTACGTACGGAGATTATGATCCCCGGCACCGAGCCACAAGAAGTGGATCGAATGCACCAGCTCTTCCTGGTGAACCGCGAAACAGGCAATCTAGCGACCATCTACACACCTATTGAACTGATTGAAGAGCGGGTGTTCGAGATTTACCCGCCAGAAGCGCAAGACTGGCTCAACAGTCTCCCTGAAGATCGTCGCCGACCAGTGCCCCCAATGGAGTACGATACCGTCTATGGCCCTAATCTTAGCGGAGCAGAGGTGGCTATCATTTCCCCAACTACCTATTCTTACATCAGAGGGGTAACGCCCATCATCGGTAATGCCCGTGGGGGCGAATTCGCTTTCTACAGGCTGGTGCTAGGTCGGGGAATGAATCCCACCGAATGGACGCAAATCGGGCCGGATCACGGCAATCAAGTAGACCAGAATGTGCTGGAATTCCTTGACACAACCGGACTGTCCGACGGTCTCTACACATTGCAGTTACAAGTCGTCGGGCACGATCAAAGTGTGCGCCAATATCCCATTCAGCTTACGATAGATAACACCCCCCCCCGCGTAGATCTGACCTATCCCACAGAAGGCTCAGCATATACTTACGGGTTCGATGAGTGGGTCAATATCAACGCGGAAATCAGAGATGTTTATTCTATCGGCCGCGTAGAATTTTACAAGAACGATGAGGCAACGCCCTTTAACGTGCGGACCATGGCGCCGTTTAATATCAACTGGAAGCTAGAAACGCCAGGAACATATCGCTTCCGTGTAGTAGTGTACGATGCAGCGGGCAATCGCACTGAAACCGAGCCGGTTACTATCCGGGTTGTACCACGTGTAACAAATCCGTAATCTAAAAAGTGTAGCTACACTAAAAGCGGGAATCCAGATGGATTCCCGCTTTTATATCACTGTGTAACGCCTTCAACGTCATTAAGTTGAGCACATAGACCTGGCAGGTTTGAAATCTTGACGCTACAACGGCCCCTTATTCACCTGGAACACGCGAGCACACACAGTCTTAGCAAAACCTACCTGGTATTAACTTGATGACATTGGGAACGCCTTCTGGTATTCAGGCTCACAAAGCAGCTACACAAACCGCTTTTTCGCAAGATTTAGCATACAAACACAACTTTGATTAGCTGTTCCGCCGCTCCCACCAGACCAGAATCGCCTTGTGAATCTCCGCTACCACCGAGGGCAGCAGGAACAACGGCGTCATCTCCAGCCACTCATCCAATTCCAGCGGAATAGTATCAAAGATCGGCTGGAAGAACGGCACATACACCACCACCAGCGCCATGATTACCGAGAAGCCCACGGCATACTGCATCCATTTGTTGGAAAACAGCCCCAACTTTAACAACGGATAGCGCTCAGAGCGCGCCGTATATGCGCGGAAGAGCTCCGAAAACAAGAGCGTCACAAAAGCCATACTTTGCGCAGTCTTGACCGGATCAGTGCCCATTTCGACCGAGAAATGCACCATACCCCGCCAGTAAGCCAACAACACCGCAAAGGTGATCGCGCAGGTCTGCACAATCACACCGATAAGCATCTCGCGGTTGATGACCGGCTCTTTGGGAGGCCGGGGCGGACGCTGCATGAGATCCGGATCGCCCTTCTCCAATCCCAGCGCCAGGGCCGGCGCACCATCGCTGAGCAGATTGAGCCACAACAGTTGGATGACCGAAAGCGGGCTAGGCCACCCCAGCAACGTGGCAATGAAGATGATGGCAATCTCAGCCATGTTACAAGAAATCAGGAAATAGACGAACTTGCGGATGTTGGAGTAGATGATGCGCCCCTGCTCGATGGCGCTGACGATGGAGGCATAGTTGTCGTCGGTCAGCACCATATCGGCGGTTTGCTTGGAGACATCCGTACCGGTGATACCCATCGCAATGCCAATGTCGGCGCGCTTGAGCGAAGGAGCATCGTTGACGCCGTCACCGGTCATCGCCACAACATGCCCGTTCGCACGCAACGCCTCGACAATGCGCACCTTGTGGTTCGGCGAAACACGCGCAAACACATCCACATCCTCAATCATAACCTGCAAATCAGCATCGCTCGTCATTTCCAGCTCTTGACCGGAAACAACGCGCCCCCCAGGGCGCAACACGCCGATCTCGGTAGCAATCGCCCCCGCCGTCACCTCATAATCGCCGGTGATCATAATCGTGCGCAGACCCGCGCCACGTGCCTTACGAATCGCCGGGAGGACCTCTGGGCGAGCCGGGTCAATCATACCCTGCAGGCCAATGTAGACCAGGTCAGTCTCCACAGTCTCCGGTGTGATCTCTTCGGGCAGGGCGGGATACAGGCGATAGGCCATCGCCAGGACGCGCAACGCCTGCCCGGCCATGTCCGTATTCGCGCTGCGGATACGCTGGTATAACTCCGGCGTGAGGGGAACCGGGCCAGTAGGAGACTGCACATGAGTACAATGCTCCAACACAATGTCCGGCGCACCCTTGACGATACCGATCAACTGCGCGTCCCCCAGCCCCAGGGCCTCGGCATCCTTGCCGGCGGCGCTGAGGTCGTGGAAAGTGGTCATGCGCTTACGATCAGAATCGAAAGGCAATTCAGCGACACGGGGGAACTGTTCCGCCAGCGCGGTACGCGTGTATCCGGCCTTCTCTGCCGCTACTGTCAACGCGCCCTCGGTGGGGTCGCCGATGATGCGATAGGCTTTATCGGGCAGCGCTTCGAGCAGCGCATCATTGCACAGCCCACCGGCCCACAAAACCTGATTCAACAAACGGTGCGTCCGTGGTTCGACGGGCCGTCCATCTTCAAGGAACTCACCCTGCGGATTATAGCCACCACCACTGACAGTATACTCGTGACCCATCACCGATATCCGCGTCACTGTCATCTGGTTCTGGGTAAGCGTGCCAGTTTTGTCAGAACATATAACGGTCGCCGAACCGAGCGTCTCGACTGCCGGTAAACGCCGGATCAGTGCGTGGCGCTTGACCATCTCCTGCATCCCCAAGGCCAGGCAGATCGTAACGACGGCAGCCAAACCTTCCGGCACAGCCGCAATCGCCAGGCTCACAGCAATCATAAAGAGGCCCACCGCTCTATCAAGCAACGTCTCGCCAACTTCGAGCGGCGTCGCGCCAAGCAACACCCGGCCCATGCCCACCGCAAAGACGATGAAACAGACGGCCAGACAAGCGATGCCGAGCGTCTTGCCCAACTCATTGAGCTTGCGCTGCAAGGGCGTTTCTTCTTCCTCGACCGACTGGATCATCTCGGCAATGTGTCCAATCTCTGTCCCCATACCGGTCCCCACCACCAGACCTGTACCGCGCCCGTAGCTGACCATCGTACTCATGTAGGCGCTATTCTGCCGGTCGCCCAGGCCCGCGTCCGACGGCAAAGTGAGTGCCGCGCGCTTGTTGACCGGCAACGATTCGCCGGTCAGCGAAGCCTCCTCCACCTTAAGGTTGATACTCTCCAGCAAGCGCACGTCGGCGGGGATGATGTTACCCGCATCCAACACCACAATGTCACCAGGAACCAGCTCCCGCGAGGGAATCGTGCTGTGTCGCCCATCCCGAATCGTACGGGCCTCCGGCGCAGCCATCTTTTTGAGGGCTTCAAGAGCTTCCTCGGCCTTGCTCTCCTGCACCACTCCGATGGTCGTGTTCAACACTACAATCGCCATGATCACAACCGCCTCAATCCAGTCACCCAGCAGCGCGGAAATCACTGCTGCACCGATCAGAATCAACACGATAAAATCGCCTAGTTGATCCAGAATCCGCCGCCACAGGGGAGTACCAGGGCGCTCTTGCAATTCGTTATATCCGTACTGCTTAATACGGCGCGCTGCTTCCGCAGCCGACAAGCCCTGCTCAGCATCAGAACCTAGCGTTTGCAGGGCATCCTCAATCGTCAGCGCATGCCAGGGTTTCACGGTCTCGCTCATACAACCTCCACCAATAAAGATATGCAGACATCAAGGGACAAGAAATCTCACCTTGGTAAGTGCCTGAAACCTACCGAGTTACACATCAAACCGGGCTGATTGTATCATAACCGGATATTAACGCAACCGCATAACTACTGTTAAATCACGGTTCCGTCGGGAATAGTAGCGTTCTTGGGCACCACAACAATACCATCACGCACGACGTAGCTATCATTATCCTCGTCGGGCATTCCGGCGTGATTGCGAATAACAACGTTGCGCCCAATACGCACATTCTTGTCCAGAATCGCGCCCTCGATAACCGAACTCTCACCCACGCCAATCGCAGGCAACCCCATGCGTATGTTCTGCTCCTTCTCGTTAGGTGGCTCGTAATAATCGCCGCCCATCATCACCACCCGCGTTAAACGCGCGCCCCGCGAGATCACACTGCGCAAGCCAATTACACTCTCGGTGAGGTCTGCGCCGTAGATTAAACAGCCAGGCGCCATCAGCACCTCGGCCATATCGCATTCCATCACCCAACTACCGGGCAAGTAGCGCGAGCGCGTGTAAATCGGCCATTCACTATCAAAGAGATCAAAGGAGGGATGTACACGCCCTAAGTCCAGGTTGACATCGTAAAAAGAACTAATCGTTCCGATGTCCTCCCAAAACCCTTCAAAGGGATAAGCAAAAACACGAAGTTCTTTTTCGATGGCGGAAGGGATGATGTGCTTACCGAAATCGGAGCCGGTCTCAGCCTTGAGAATATCTACCAGCAAAGGCGTATTGAAGACATAGATGCCCATTGAAGCCATGTAAGGCTTGTCACCTTCGAGACTCTCCAAACCGGGCAAATCAGGTGCCGGCGGTTTTTCGCAGAAGAGGTGAATGCGCCCATCTCCATCTGCTTGCAAAATGCCGAAACGCGAGGCTTCTTCGGCATCAACCGGCTTGACAGCAATCGTAACATCAGCCTGGTGCTCCCGGTGAAATTGCACAAACTTGGCATAGTTCATGCGATAGAGATGGTCGCCGGAGAGAATCACTACTTCAGTGGGACGTGCCGCTTGGATTTGGAACAGCTGCTTACGCAATGCATCCGCAGTACCTTGATACCAGGCACTACTGAGCGGCGTCTGCTCGGCGGCCAGGATGTGTACCCACCCGTTCGAGAAACGGTCGAACTGGTAACTACGTGAAATGTGCCGGTGCAACGAAGCGGAATTGAATTGAGTCAAGACGTAAACACGGTTGATACCGGAATGGATGCAATTGCTGAGGGGAATATCAATAAGCCGATAATGGCCGGCCAATGGCACCGCCGGCTTGGCACGCAGCTTGGTCAATGGATACAACCGCGTTCCGGCTCCTCCACCCAAAACCACGCCTAACACGTTCTGCATCGAAATCGTTGGCATGCGGACCTCCTAAAGTAATGAAGATTTGTGTGAAACGCGAGCAAAACATCCCCTTGTAAACTCTATTTCTAATTATAGCGATAGTGGGGCAGATGCAAACCACATAAAGTTATATGACAAACGTCACAGGAAATAGTTAGCCTTGCTAATTGCTTTCTCTGGCTTCCGTGCTATGATGACAGAGATGCTCGTCTTAAGCGCTGCAGTAACGCCTTGAGGCGTTTCTCTGGTTCACAGAGCGGCTAAGCAGCTATCCGACAATGTCGTTAAGTTAAGACCTGGCAGGTTGCGTCCAAATTGGATTGAGTAGTATTTTACCGGTAAATAACGACGTTTTGTAGACTCAAGGCCTTGAAACCTGCCGAGTCTATATTAAATGTAATTCAAGTTGTCACCTGGGCTAATTCAGAAATTCAGGAAACGGATTTTAGGGGTCACACGAATTTTTTCTGGTTCTTATCCATAAAATCCGTGCAAATCCGTGTCCTATAAGCATTCTGGTGGACGGGTAGCAATTTGAGTCAAATATCTGACCATTCGCTGAAATGGTTTTGACTTTGGTCAATTCGTCGCCAGCGCCGAG
>CAZDDI010000034.1:0-45390 GCA_964504195.1 uncultured Anaerolineales bacterium | reverse complement strand
CAAATTGAGAATTTTGCCCCACCCCCTTGCCCCTCCCCACGCCGCTGTGCGGCGCGGGGAGGGGGCGAAAATAACGGTTTTTTTGGGCGGCGGCTTTGCCGCCGCCCAAAAAAACCACAAAAAAAATCCCCCCTTTCCCCCGCAAGCGGGGGGAAAGGGGGCAGGGGGATAGGGGGGATCATTTTATTTTTAGAGCGACCGATTTCACACAAAACCTTATTTACGGATTCATTTCTTAAAATTCATTATCCTGTACTACATACTACGTCGAGTATTGATAATTGACAGGGTGGTTTTTGCGGTACTGCGTTAAAAGTATAAACAGCAACCGCTTAACTACTGTTTTCTAAATGCAATAGCCCTGAGAATTGAAATATCGCGTGCTTGGCAAAATATGGTACAATACATAAATGCGCTGCTCTTGATGAGAGCTAGCCTTATAAAGTGAAATTACACAAAAAAAAGAGGCGAAAGAGGGTATGCCACTCTTTGCAGAACAACTAGGGATTGATCTAGGGACAGTAAATGTCCTTGTCTATGTACGCGGACGCGGGATTGTCTTACAAGAGCCTTCCGTCGTGGCTCAGGAAATAGACTCGGGCCATGTGATTGCAGTGGGCGAAGAGGCGCGAGCCATGATGGGCCGCGCGCCGGAGACAATTCAGGTGCGGCGCCCCCTCCGCGACGGCGTGATTGCCGATTACCGCGTCACCCGCGATATGCTCACCCACTTCATCAACCGCACCATCGGGCGCTTCCGCATCTTCAAACCGCATGTAATGATTACCGTGCCGTTTGGTGTCACCCAAGTGGAAAGCCGCGCGGTGCGCGAAGCCGCCCTCGAAGCCGGCGCCGGGAGGGCTTATCTGATCCCTGAACCGCTGGCCGGGGCAATGGGCGCCGGGCTGCCCATCCATACCCCAGGCGGGCACATCGTAGTAGACTTAGGCGGCGGCACAAGCCAGGCCGCCGTGCTTTCAGTCTACGGTGTAGTCACATCGAAGGCGGTGCGCGTAGGCGGCGTGCGCATGGACGAGGCCATCATCGCGTATGTGCGCCGCAAGTACAACCTGATGCTGGGGATGCCCACCGCCGAAGAAGCCAAGATTCGCATCGGAGCAGCGTTGCCATTGGATGTACCCCTGAAAATGGAAGTGCAGGGGCGTGATCAGGTCACGGGCTTGCCACGTAGCGTAGAAATCAGCAGCGACGATATTGCCGAAGCGTTAGAAGAACCGCTGACCATCATCGTGGGAATCGTCAAGTCGGTATTGGAGCAGACGCCACCGGAGCTCGCCTCCGACATCATTGATCGCGGCATGACGATGATCGGCGGCGGCGCGCTATTGCGCAACATTGATCAGCTGCTCACACAGGAAACAAAAGTCCCGGTCTACATCGCCGATGCCCCCATGGCCTGTGTAGCCGTAGGAGCTGGCCGCGCCCTCACGCGCATTGACGTGCTCAAACGCACTCTTGGAAATATGTAACCCAAGTTCTTGAGTTGTACAAGCGTAAAACTTAAAGCGTGAAACATGACCCGAAAATCATGTTTCACGCTTTACTCTTCAATGGTAACTACCAGCTAAAGTTTGAGGCTGAGCAGTTACATTCAATGAACGTATAGTTACGATTTTTCTACCGTACATTTCTCAGCCGCACGCACTTTTAGCCACGAATTAACACGAATTTAGCGAATTTTCTTATTGCTTTCGTGCTAATTCGAGTAAATTCGTGGCAAAATTATGAAGTATACGGTAGCAAAGTTACGATTATGCTTCAACCGCCTCGTTGAGTCGCAACACCTCTGCCAGCGCATCGCGCGTAGTCTTCGGCATAGCGGGGCGACGTCCCGGCCCACGCAGCCACGATTTTACATCTTTGCTGAGCAACGCTGGAACCGGCGCATCTTTGGCCTCCAACACTACACTCGGATGCACGAACAACGCCAAACCGCGTACTGGTACTTCCATATCTTCAGGTAATTGCTTGACAAGCCAACGTGCTAAGTGTTGGGCTTCATCATCCGCCTGACGCCTCGGATCGCCGAGCGATTCCTGTCCCCCAAACTGCCGGAGGAAATTGAACCGCTGCTTATGCGCCCAGCGCCCGTTCTGATAGCGCACCAGCCCACCCTGCGTCTTGACCACGACCACAGTTAAACCACCCGGTTCAACTAACACAAAGGGCGAGGGTCGCTGATAGATCAACAAACTATGCTGACGATCCAGTCCCTTGAACGCCTCGACCACCTTCTTGTGATGGGTCAACACCCCTACGAAGCGTTCTGCGTAATACGAGGCAATCACAGAAAAGACCAACCCCAACCCAATCAACGCCATAGTAATGGTAGACCATTCTGGGCGTATCAGAAACAAAACCGTCGAGGTCATAATAAACCCCAGGCTAAGTAGCGTGGCAAATCGCCCAATCTTAGTCCGTTTTTCGATGTAGCGGTCATTCGAAAGAATTTGCATGAGTTTTTCCTTTTGCAGATGATTTCATTATTTGGGAAATGGGTGATAGGTGACTAGGCCCCAGCCAAGCACTATCGCCTGAAGTAGATTATGCCAAACATCACCATTTCGGGAATAGCACATTACCTACATATAACAACAAAAACACCACTTGCCCGATTAGCGGGAAGTAAATCAGTAGACAACCCAATACTACGCGCACCAGAACCGGTCTAGCCGTAGCACGGACTAACACAAAAAAACAGCCCAGGTCTAGCAAGACACCCAGCACGGTTACAACGCTCCCCACCTTAAATAGCCATTCGAGATTATCTGCTATCTGCTGATAAAAAGCCTGCGGATCGGCAGAGGCAAACACCATGAAGGCAAAACCACTACCCATAACGGCTAACAAAACTTGGATCACAATACTCACAACTAACAACGCAATGAGCAAATCTTTTGCCAACCCCTTATGTAATACGGGGCTGTGATTTGAAACAGGTTGTATTGTAACAGCGGCGTTACATTGCCAGCATTGTGCTCGTTTTTGGGGATTGAGCGCATCACATTGTGCGCAGCGCCAATTCAAACTAGAATCAACGTGTTTTTTCCAGACCCATGCCGGAACACGCATAGGCCAGGCATATAGCCAATAACAAAGCGACATCCCCACCACCGGGAGATAAAATAGCGCGATCCCCAACATTGCGCGTATCCAATCCGATATGGCAGTATTGCGCAGCATCTGCCATAGATAAAACACCCTCAAGACCAACCCGATTATGTAAGCAGGGAGAGCGAGCGAGAAAGAAATATCAAAAAGCAACCTCCCCAACCATGAAGGTAGAAAGTTTAGAAACAGCAAATAAAACAAAGTTTGGTAAACAATCACAAAAGCGGTTGCGCAGCCCAATACTAATCGTATAAAACGAGGATTGGTTACCACAACAGAAATGCGTTTTTTGAGTGACAAGATTATCTCCCGATCTCAATCTGACCGTAACTCATCCCAATAACGCATCCAACTCATCCACCACCAACACCCCCAGCGCGAGCGCGGTCTCGCGGATGGTACGCCCGCTACGTTGCGCTTCTTGCGCGAGCGCGGCGGCACGATCATAGCCCAGCGCGGGGACGAGCGCGGTCACCAGGGACAGGTTGCGCTCGACGGTCTCTTGGCAACGCACCGCATCCGCCTCCACGCCCACCACACAGCGCTCGGTGAAGGCGCGCGTCGCGTTCGCCAGCAGCATGATACCACACAGCAAGTTATGCGCAATCAAGGGCTGCATCGTGTTGAGCTCGAACTGCCCGCCCAAGCCCCCCAACGTAATCGCGGCATCATAGCCGATGATCTGCGCCGTCGCCATGAGCAGCGCTTCCGCCATCACCGGGTTCACCTTGCCCGGCATGATCGAAGACCCTGGCTGCACCTCCGGCAGCAGCAGCTCGCCCAGCCCGTTGCGCGGTCCGGAGCCGAGCCAGCGCACATCATTGGCGATTTTGTGCAGGCTCACGGCAAGGGTCTTGAGCAGCCCCGAAGCCTCCACCAGCGCATCGCGGGCCGCGTTCGCCTCGATGTGATTGTGCGCCTCGATGAAGTCTGTCCCCAGCGCCGTGTTGAGGTGCGCAATGGCACACGCGGCAAAACCCGGCGGACAGTTGATGCTCGTCCCTACTGCCGTACCGCCCAAGGGCAGTTCCCGCAGCGCAGCGATAGCCCGTTCCGCCCGCGCGAGACTTAACTCCACCTGCCGCGCATAACCGCCAAAAACCTGGCCCAAGTATAAGGGCGTGGCGTCCTGGAGATGGGTGCGCCCGGTCTTGATGATATCGGCAAACGCCGCCGCCTTCTGCTCCAACGCGCCGTGCAGCGCAGCGAGCGCCGGGATCAACACGTCGCGCAATGCCAGCGTGGCTGCGACGTGAATTGCAGTGGGGAATACATCGTTGCTCGATTGGCTCAAATTGACGTGATCGTTGGGATGGACGGGGGTTTTGCTCCCCACTACGCCCCCCAAGTGCTGAATGGCGCGGTTGGCGAGCACCTCGTTGGCGTTCATGTTAGTGGAAGTGCCTGAGCCGGTCTGGAATACATCCACCGGGAAGTGAGCGTCCAGGTCGCCGGTAACCAGCTCATCACACGCCGTCAGAATCGCCGCGCCGAGCTCCGGCGCAAGCAAGCCCAGCTCCAGGTTGGTGCGCATGCAAGCGTGCTTCACCTGCCCTAACGCCGCGAGGAACTCCCGCCCGAAGCGCTGCCCGGAGATGGGGAAATTCTCTACCGCCCGCTGCGTCTGCGCCCCCCACAGCGCATCATCGGGCACAAACACGTCGCCTAAAGCATCCCGTTCGATACGCATCCAAGCCTCCAGTAACACAAATCACGCCGTATTGTACCGCAAGCATGTGCATAGTCCAGTTGACAGGAGCACGATTTACGCTAAACTGACTTGTCTTTTTTGCCGCAAAAACGTAGCATCCCGGAGGTACCATGGTCACAGTAGCACTCGCCTACAATTTGATTCACCCCGAAATGATCGGCGCAGGCCCGCTCGACGCCCTCGCCGAATACGACAGCGAAGATACCATTGCCGCCTTGCGCACCGCGCTCGAAGCGGGCGGCCATGAGGTAGCACTACTGGAAGCTGATGAAACCTTCATGGAACGCCTGCACACACTGCGCCCAGACATCGTCTTCAACATCGCCGAAGGACTACGGGGCGAAAGCCGCGAATCCCATGTGCCGGCCATCTGCGAGATGCTGGGGATCCCCTACACCGGCTCCGATCCGCTCACCCTGGCTCTTTGCTTGAACAAGGCACGCGCCAAGCAAATCCTGCTCCAGGAAGGGATAGCCACCCCCCGCTTCCGTGTAGCCGAGAGCTCTAAAGGCGATTTGCAGGGCGATTTGCGCTTTCCGCTCATCGTCAAATTGCTGCACGAAGGCTCCAGCATGGGGCTGACCCGCGAGTCTGTGGTGGATGACAACACAACGTTACAACGCCAGGTGTATCGCCTGCTCAAAACCTACCACGAGCCAGTGCTGATCGAGGAATTTATCGAAGGACGCGAGTTCACCATCGGGCTTTTGGGCAATGAATCGCCGCAAGTCCTGCCGATTGTGGAACTGGTTTTTTCCGAACCGCGCGGGATTGTATTGTTCGAGGTTGATGAAGCGGTCATCCCACTCGTGGAACAACAGGGTGTGGATAAAACCCAACTGGTTCAAAGCAAGCATCGCGCCGTTTGCCCCGCTGAGATAAACCCGGTGCTACAAGCGCAGCTGGAAGAGACCGCCGTGCGCGCCTTCCGGGCACTAGGCTGCCGCGATTGGTGTCGCCTGGAAATCCGGCAAGGGCCAGATGGCGAGCTCTATGTGTTGGAGCTCAACCCCATCGCCGGGATTGATCCCAGCTATTGGCTCCCACGCGCAGCGCAAACCGCCGGTCTCAGCTACAGCAACTTCGTGAACACCATCCTCACCCACGCGCTCACCCGCAACGGGCATGATTTTGAGTAATGAGTAACAGAGAATGGGTGATGTGTGATGGGGTATTGTCCCCATTACCCATTCCATTACTCATCACCCATCCCCTCAAAACTCCGCATACGAGTTGGGCAGCGGCCCTTCCGTATCGGAGAGCGTGGTAAACGCCTCCTCTTGCGCGTCCTCGCGGTAGTGCGTGCCCCGCGATTGCCGGTTGTGCCACGCGGCACTGGTGACAATCCACGCAGTTTGCGCCATGTTGCGCAGGCCGATGAGATTATCGTTGAGCCGCGTCCGCCGGTAGAAATCGTCAATGATCTCCCACAGGTGGTTCAAATCCTTGAGCGCACGCGCCAGCCGGTGCGTGTTGCGCGCCAGCCCCACATAAAGCCACATCACGTTCTGGATGGTGCGCAGGTCGCGGTAGACCAGCACCGGGTCGGGGATGGCACCCGCCTCGGCGGCAGGTTCCCACGGCGGAATGTCCCCCATGGAAGCTAACGGCAAGGCGCGCGCGGCAATGTCGCGCCCGGCCCGGTCGCCCCAAACCACGCCCTCCAGCAGCGAGGTGCTCGCCAACCGGTTGGCCCCATGCAGACCGGTGCAGCTCACCTCGCCTACCGCGTATAGCCCTTCGAGGGAGGTACGCGCCCAACTATCCACATGAACGCCGCCGCAGAAGTAGTGCGCCGCCGGCACCACCGGGATGCGCTCTTGAGTGATGTCCACTCCGGCTTGGAGACAGGCCGCGTAGATGGTGGGGAACCGCTCGCGGATCCGCTCGGCGGGCATGACGCTTGCCAGGTCGAGTAGGACGTGCGGGTAGCCGTGCTCCAGCATCTCGCGGTGAATGGCGCGGGCGACGATGTCACGCGGGGCAAGATCGCCCCACTGCGGCGCGTAGGTATCCATAAAGTGACGACCTTCGGGGGTGTAGAGCCGCCCACCCTCGCCGCGCACCGCCTCGGAGATGAGGAAGTTATCCGCGCCGGGAATTGCCAGCGTGGTGGGATGGAACTGGATGTATTCCGCATTGATGACGCGCGCACCGGCGCGATAGGCCATCGCCAGTCCATCGCCGCGCGCCCCTTCCGGGTTGGTCGTGTGCCGGTAGATGCGCCCCACGCCTCCCGTCGCCAGAATCGTGGCGCGGGCCAACGTGCGATGAATCTGCCCGGTGTTCCGGTCAAGCACATAGGCACCGTGGCAGGTGATGGGTTGGTAGACGGCAAACGGATCGCGGCTATGATGCGAGGAGGTGATGAGATCTACGGCGGTCAGGCCCGTGTAGAGCGTGACGTTGGGCAGCGCCCACAGACGGGCGAGCAGCGCCTCCTGGATAGCGCGCCCGGTGGCGTCGCCGACGTGCAGAATGCGGCGGGTGGAATGGCCGCCCTCGCGGGTGTAGGCCAGCGCACCACTCGCGTCGCGGTCGAAGGGCACGCCCACCTCATCGAGCAGCACCCGCTGCACCAGGTCAGGGCCTTCTTCCGCCAGGAGCCGCGCCGCCGGTTCCCAGCTCATGCCGGCGCCGGCGTTCAGCACATCCTTCACCAGCAGCTCCGGGGAATCCTCCAGCCCGCCGGCCACAATCCCGCCCTGCGCGTAGCGCGTATTCGATTCCTCCGGCTTGCGCGCGCGGGTAATCACCATCACCTGCCGCTGGCGATCCTGCGCCAAGCGCAGCGCCGCCACCGCCCCGGCAATGCCACAGCCGATAATCAGAACGTCGGTTTCGAGGGTCATCAAAACTCCTTTTATCAACGCAAAGACGCCAGGACGCAAAGGCTTCATTCCCTGGCGTCTTTGCATCCTTGCGCCTTTGCGTTAAATTGCGCTACGAGATCTCCAACATCCGCTCTAGCGCCACCTTCGCCCAGCGGGCGCGCTCCGGTTCGACGGTGATTTCGTTGTGTAATTCGCCGCGCGCCAGCGCTTCGAGCGTTTCGGCGAGCTTGCGTAAGGTGATGAGGCCCATGGTGGGGCAGAAGGGCGGACGCTCCGCCAGCGAGACGATGATTTGCTCAGGATGCTCGATCTGCAAACGGCGCACCAGCCGCGTCTCCGTGCCGATAGCCCACACCGTCCCCGGCGCGGATGCCTCCACCTGCTTGATGATGTAGGAGGTCGAACCGGCATCATCGGCGAGACGCACCACCGCCTGATCGCACTCCGGGTGGACGATAACCCGCACACCGGGATGGCGCGCGCGCACGGCGACCACATCCTCCACACGGAAGCGCTGATGCACGTTGCACGCGCCGGGCCAGAGGATGACTTTGGCGCGGCGGATGGCTTCAGCATCGGGCGGCGTGCGGACATCCCAGAGCAGCATCTCATCCAAGGGGATGCCCATCTTATGCGCGGTATTGCGTCCCAGGTGTTGGTCGGGGAAAAAGAACACGCGCGGGCGTTGCGCGAAGGCCCAGCGCAGCACCTTCTCGGCGTTGCTGGACGTGCAAACCGTGCCGCCGTGCTCCCCGCAGAACGCCTTGAGCGCGGCATCGGAATTGACGTAGGTGATGGGCGTGATTTCGGCCTCGGCATCGCCCAGCGCCGCAGCGAGCGCGGCCCAGGCGCGGCTCACATCGGCGTGGGCGGCGGTTTCCGCCAGGTAGCAGCCCGCGCTCAGCTCCGGCAGCAGCACCCGCTGCCCCGGTTGCGCCAGGATCGCGGCGACTTCGGCCATGAAATGCACGCCGCAGAACACGATGGTCTCAGCGGAAGTCGCCGCCGCATCGCGGGCCAGCTGGAGCGAATCGCCGCGAAAATCGGCAAACTGGATGACCTCATCCCGCTGGTAGTGGTGGCCCAGAATGACCACGCGCGCGCCCAGCTGCGCTTTGGCGGCGCGGGCGCGCTCTTCCCACGAGAGCTCTTCCAGCGAGCGCGCGGGCGCGATTTTCATGCTCAAATCCAACGCCGTGACCGAGTGGGTCATCGCGCCGGTGGAGATGAAATCCACGCCGGTCGCCGCAATCGCCGCGACCGTCTCCAACGTCACCCCGCCGGAAGCCTCCAACGGCACACGCCCCTCGGTCAAGGCAACGGCGGCGCGCAGGGTCTCCAAATCCATGTTATCGAGCAGAATCCGCTCCAGCGGCGGATCGAGGCACAACGCCTCGCGCAATTCATCGAGCGAGCGCACCTCCACTTCGAGAGGCAGGGCGGGATAATGCGCGCGCGCCCGCGCCGCCGCCTCCGTGAGGCCCCCTGCGCCGTCCACATGGTTGTCCTTCACCATCAGCATATCGAACAAGGACATGCGGTGGTTCGTCCCGCCGCCCATCCGCACCGCGTACTTATCCAGCACGCGGTAGCCGGGCAGCGTCTTGCGCGTATCAAGAATCACGGCGCGGGTCGTGGCGACCGCGTCCACCAGGTTCCGCGTCGCCGTAGCGATGCCCGATAGCCGCTGGAGGAAGTTGAGCGCGGTGCGCTCCGCCGCCAGCAGCGACGCGCCCGGCCCGGCGGCCTCGGCCACCAGCTCGCCGGGGGCGACCTCCTGCCCATCGGCGACGTGCGCCTTGAACGTGATGGCCGGATCCACGCGCTTGAAGACGGCCTCAGCGATGGGTAGCCCGGCTATCACGCCGGACGCTTTGGCAACAATGCGGCCCTGCAACACCGTCCCCGGTGGCAGCGTAGCCAGACTGGTCGCATCGCCAGGGCCGATGTCCTCCGCAATCGCCAGCTCGATCAACGGCGCGGCAGCGGTCAAGAGGGTGTCTAAGTCTGATTGGGTCATCTGTGATACCTCCAAAAACTTGGGGCGTGATGCGTGATGCGTGAAACGTGACCAGAAAAATCTTCACGCATCACGTTTCACGCATCACGGTCGCATAAGATTATTCTCGCCGCACAGAGAATGCCGGGGGCGTGGCGCGCTTGTGGGCTGAGCAGGCCATCATCCGCTGCACTTTGGCGACGATTTCGGCGGGCGCGTCCGGTTCTGCGCCCGCAGCCCAGGCCGCCAGGATCGCATCCAATTGATCGTAGGTGATGCCCATCTCACCCTCGTCCGTTTGACCGGGCCACAGGCCGGCGGTAGGCGGGCGCGTGATGATCGGCTCAGGCACGCCCAGCTCCCGCGCGAGCGCGCGCACGTCGCGCTTGTAGAGCTCACCGAGCGGTTCCACGTCCACGCCGCCGTCGCCGTATTTGGTGAAGTAGCCCACCATAAGCTCCGGCTTGTTGCCGGTGCCCAGCACCAAATAGTTGCGCGATTGGGCCAGGTAGTAGAGCGTCACCATGCGCAAGCGCGATTTCACATTGGCGCGGGCCATATCCACGCCGGGAGGCAGCGCAGCGAAAAGCGTATCGAAGGCGGCGCTCAAATCTATGGTGAGCGGTTCCAGCCCCAGCGCCTCGGCAGCCATGCGCCCGAACTGCGCATCCTCCGGCTGGCTATGACAGGGCAACAACACCCCCACCACCTGCTCCACACCCACAGCACGCACAGCGAGCGCGGCGCTCACGGCGGAGTCAATGCCGCCGCTGAGACCGATCACATACCCCTGCGCGCCCGCTTGCGCAGCGTAATCACGCAGCCAGGTAGCCAGATCATCCGCTAAAGTTTGGTAGTCCATTATATTTTCCTCCACGTTCAAGATAGGGCGTAGTACATGAAACGTGATGCGTGAAAAAGTCTCTGGTCACGCATCACTTCCCCAACAACGTCTGTAAATCCTCTAACAACTTCACCAGTTTTTTTACATCCGCATCCAACATCGCAGCAGTGTTGATGCGATCGCCCTGCCCTAAACTCAAGTGATACTGCTTGCGCTTGATATCACGCTGGGCAAAGTCGCCCCAGGGCAAGAAAGTGCGTTTCGTTTCCGTAGCCCAATCATTCTTCCAGTACAGCCCACCGGCGCAGATTGCCAGACCATCTTTGTTGCTGCCGAAAACGGTGTTATCGCACAGCATCAACACCTGCTCGGCCGGCGGGATGCCGAAAGCCTGCCGCGCATTGCGCAGTTTCTTTTCGGGGATGATGCCTTCAGTGTAGCAGCAGGAGATTGCATCGTATTGGCGGCACAGCTGCAAGACACTATCCACTAACGAAACATCGAGTGCTGCGGTGGAGCCTGTACTTGAGGCAAAAGCAGGGTTGATCGGCGCCCCGCAACGGGTGCAATAGGGCTGATAGGTAAGGTGCATCGAGCCACAATATTCACAAACAATGGTTTTGGACATTTTGAAGCTCCCCCTGAAAATCGCAAATCAAAACCAACGTAATGCGAAGCGTCTGCTTCGCTCCCGCACGCGAACGGCGCATTCATGCGCTGACAGTTCGCGCCACATTTTCATCCGTAAAACAAACACTGCCTGCGCATTGGCAGGCAGTGTAGCACAAACACGTTCAAAGACAACCGCAGCCCGGCTACGGATACTGCCGCAGCACCAGCGGCAGGAAGAGGCGCGCGCGGACGTACTCATCCGCGCCCACATCGGGGGCCGCTCCCATCGGGCGTAGGTCGCCATCAATATCTCGCACGATCCACGGCATGAGCATCCCAGCATTGATCGCGTTCGATGTGCCCAGCAAGCGGAAATCCGCCGTGAGCGCCGCCGGGCCGGGAATCTCATGGCTGCTCGTCACGCCGCTGCCGTAGTCCGTACCGTTAGATTCAAAGAGTGTGTACCGCGCCACCGCATTGGTACTCGCTGGTGTGGTATTGCTGATGCCCACACTCTGATTGATGATGATGTTATTGGTCAGCGTCACCTGGACATTTGCCCCCAGCCACACCCCCACCCCATCGCCAAAACGGTTCTCGGTGATGGTATTGTGCGCGATATGTCCCCGTGCGAGGCCAGTCAATCCATGCAATACAGAAAGTCCGCTCGCTTCGTGCGAAGATTGATTGCGCGCCACAATGTTGTTGGTGAAGGTAAATACATCGTTTTGCGCGATGCGCACGCCGCCGCCGCGCCCGGACATTGAACCAGAAGCGACATTTTCCACAATCGTGTTACGATCCAGCGTAGCAGCGGACTGGTTCACATAGACGCCGCCGCCCGTAGCAAAAAACACCGTTCCCGAAGTGTTGCTGATGATTTGGTTGTGAACCAAACGCGGCGCACCGCTAAAGACGTTCACCCCTGCTCCAGAAACCGCCGCAGCAACCCCCGAACTGCCGCGATTACGCAAAATCCAGTTGTCCTGCACCAGCGCAGTTGTGCCAGATAGGACCAACCCGGCACCCATGCTACCACCGCTTACCGAGCCATAGTTACCCACAATGCGATTGCCGGTGAGCAGGGGGGCACCACCGTTCACCAGAATCCCGCCACCTTGCCCGTAACCGTCATTGGCAGAAGCGTAGTTCTCTTCGATGCGATTCTGCCTCACGCTAGGAGACCCGCCAACCAGATACAGCCCGCCGCCGTTGCCCTCATCCTCCCAGCTGGCATGATTATTGATGAAGGTATTGCTCACCACCGACGTTGCCGCCATCGCGTCCCGCAAATAAAGACCGCCGCCTTCACCCAAACCCACCAGCGCTGCATTATTGAGGAAAACCGTATTGTTATAGAAATACACCGCTGCATTGTTGCTATAAACACCCCCACCCTGCCCGGAGAAATCCGGTGTTGCTGTGCTGGCAAGTGCAATATTGTTGAAAATGCGATTGCCTGTCGCCCGTGTCACAAGCGTGATAGTCACAGGCTGTTCTATCACCGCATACAACGCTGTCTGGGGCACATGCCAGATAAAAATCCCACCGCCCAACCCCGATACAGCTTGCCCGGCGACGTTGCCACTGATGACATTATCCATGATGTGCGGGTTGCTATTGATGACGGCCATGCCGCCACCATAGCCTGCCGAAAGCCCCGCGCGATTGCCGGTAATTTCGTTGTTCTGCACCTGTGCGAAGAACGAATTCCGCAGCATGATCCCACCGCCCTGCCCCCAGGTGGAGTTATCGGCTACATTGTTAGCAATCACATTGCCGCTGATGATGGTTGTCCCTGACGTATTGATCAGGTAAATACCACCGCCGCGCCCATAGGATGCCGGGCAAAGATCGCACCCGTAATTGGCGGTGATGACATTATTGACGATGATAGGCGCAGCATCTTTGCTGTAAATGCCGCCGCCAGCGTCATTTTCGACTGTGCCTCCCGGATCGCCGCCCCACCCCGCCGCGTTACCCTCGGTGATGGTGAAGCAATCAATTTTCGGGGCGATGTTACCCCGAATGGTGATAACCCGTCCCTGGTTGAAACCATTGAGCACCACTTTGTCCGGTGCACACGGCACAGCCCACATCGAACACGTCCAGTTGCTAGGGTCTACACACATCCCTTCCCACGCGCCGCTAAGGGTCAAGGTACGGGTGATGGTCAAATGCTCGTGATAGACCGTCGTACCAGCCAAAACATGACTGGCTACACAAATGGTATCATCATCAACCGCGTGGTTGATGGCATACTGCACCGTGCGGCAGGGTGATGCCATGCTACTACAATCGCCCACATCGCTGCCGCCATTGCCCATCACATACCGGTCGCAAGGGCCAGCAGCCTGTGCCTGGGCCGGCGCCCGGTTCAACACCGTCAACAACCCCAGCAGCGCCAGTGCCAACACCAAAGTCATTACTAAACGGATTTTCATCACCGCCCTCCTTTACATAAAATTACGCTTTGAGACGCAAGGAGCTGTGGGGGAAAGACAACATGAAGTAAGTGTAAACCAAGAGGTATTCTGAATGAGCACCGCTCCCTTTCGCTATTCTCAGTATACCACCATTTTCACTCAATTGACCAATCGCCCTTGCCGTGCTATAGTTAGCCTACGTCAGAAGGTAAGGAAGGCTCGCTATGCACAAAAAAATTGGGGGGTTACTTGCATTGCTATTGCTAGTCTTGATGCTGCCGTCCATCGCTCAGGCGCAAACGCCAGTGGTGCAAGCTGTGCTGTTTTTCTCGCCCGCATGTTCGCACTGCGAGAAAGTCATCGAGCAGGAGTTGCCCCCGCTACAACGCCGCTACGGCGCACGCTTGCAAGTGTTGCAAGTCAACATCACCACGCCGGTAGGACGCGCTTTGTTCAACGCTGCTCAAACACAGTATTCCCCTCCGCCGCGCGGGGTGCCGACGCTCATCGTAGGTAGCGATTTGTTAGTGGGCAGCGCAGATATTCCGGCGCAATTCCCCGATCTCGTCGAATACTACCTGGCTGCAGGCGGCGTCGGCTGGCCTGCACTGCCCGGCATGGAAGAGGCCATAACCGAGTTCGAAAGCTCGCTCGCGGCACCCGCCAGCAGCTGGTTACAAGGACCAGCTGTCGTTATCCTGGGCGTCGTAGCACTGGTGGGGTTGCTAGGTGGCGCAATAGCCCTAACCCAATCCCCATCACGCCGACGCAAACCGGCGTCCCGCGCCCGCAGACGCACCCGATAAAGATGAAATCATCCACCAAAGGAAATGCCCCTAGATGAATACCCCTGAATACCCTATCAAACTCAGCATCAAGCACCTGGATTTCTATTATGGTGAAAAACAGGCGCTGTTCGATATCAATATGATGATAGCCGAGCGCCGCATTACCGCGCTCATCGGCCCTTCAGGGTGCGGCAAATCCACCTTCTTGCGCTGTCTGAATCGCATGAACGAGCAAATCCCTAATACCCGTGTAGAAGGTGAAATTTTGATTGATGATGAGAACGTCTACGCGCCAAGCACTGATGTAGTGGAGTTGCGACGGCGCGTGGGGCTAGTCTTTCAAAAGCCCAACCCCTTCCCGCAATCGGTATTCGATAACATTGCGCTCGCGCCGAAATCCCTGGGCCTGGCGCGCGGCGAAGCGTTGCGCACCCTGGTTGAACAGTCGCTCCAGCGCGTGGGGCTTTGGGACTTGGTGAAGGATGATCTCAAAGCGCCGGCGCTCAGCCTCTCCTTGGGCGAGCAACAACGCTTGTGCATCGCCCGCACGATTGCCGTCCAGCCGGAAATCATCCTCATGGATGAACCCTGCTCGGCGCTCGACCCTATCGCTACCTTGAAGATCGAAGACCTGATGCGCGAGCTCTGCGAAGATTACACGATTGTGATCGTCACACACAATATGCAGCAGGCCGCGCGCGTTTCACACCAAACGGCCTTCTTCTGGCTGGGCGAGCTGATCGAGTATGGCGAGACAGCGCAAGTCTTCACCCGGCCCACGCAACAGATGACAGAGGATTACATCAGCGGGCGCGTGGGATAGAATATTTTGTAATTCTCATGGTTTCTGGGAAGTCCCCATGAACCAGTGATTCACCAACAAGAACAAAAATGTAGCGCGGGACGTTGCTTCGCGCTACGACTCTTATCAAAGGAAACTTGTGACTACACGCATAGACATAAACTGCGACCTGGGTGAGAGCTTCGGACGCTACGAACTAGGCAATGACGCGGCGATGTTGCGCCTGATTACCTCGGCCAACGTCGCCTGCGGCCTGCACGCGGGCGATCCCGTCGTGATGCGCCAAACCGTTGAACAAGCAGCGCATTATGGTGTTGCCATTGGTGCGCATCCTGGCTATCCTGATTTGCAGGGGTTTGGACGGCGCGCGATGCAGCTCGCTCCGGCAGAACTGGAAGCTTACATCATCTACCAGTTGGGGGCGTTGGCAGGATTTACGCAGGCGGCTGGAACTTCGCTGGTGCATGTGAAGCCCCACGGCGCACTCTACAATGACGCCGCGCGCGATAACGACATCGCTGCCGCTGTAGTTCGCGCCATCGCGGCCTTCGATGCCAATCTTATCGTTATGGCGCTGTCTGGCTCAGCGCTGGAACTGGCAGCGCGCAGCCAGGGCTTACGCGTAGCCCGTGAGGGCTTTGCCGACCGTGCTTATCAGCCTGACGGGACACTGCTCCCCCGTAGCCATCCGGCTGCGCTGATCCTCGACCCGGCAGAGGCCGCCGCCCGCGCCGTCCGGATAGTGACGCGGAGTGAAGTAGACACCATCTATCAAAAAACCCTCCCCCTGCGGGTGGATACGCTCTGTGTGCATGGTGACACACCAAGCGCCCCCAAGATCGCAGCGCAGTTGCGCACGGCTCTCAAAAAGGCGGGGGTTGTTTTGGCGTCCCTTTCCGAGGTGTTGCCGGCGTGAACTATCCGCGCATTCTTCCAGTGGGTGAGGCCACCTTCACCGTGGAATTTGGCGACCGGGTGGATATTGCACTCAATGCGCGCGTCCATGCGCTGGCAGCGGCCCTGGCGCACGCGCCGTTCACCGGCCTGCGCGAAACCGTCCCCACCTATCGCTCGCTGCTGGTTTGTTACGATCCCCAGTATATCACCGAGGTTAAGCAGGGACTGGAACACGCTCTGGAATCGTTGGACGAAGCGCCCCTCCTTGCCGGGCGACAAGTCGAAATCCCCGTGCAATATGGCGGTGAGGCCGGCCCAAACCTGGCGCAGGTCGCGACTCACTGCGGGCTTACCCCCGCTGAAGTTGTCCGCCGCCATAGCGCACCCCTCTATCAGGTTGCAATGCTGGGCTTTGCTCCGGGCTTCGCCTATCTATTGGGTCTCGACCCCACGCTCGAAACGCCACGGCTGGCGACGCCGCGCACGCGCATCGCGCCGGGAAGTGTGGGCATTGCAGGCGCACAGACCGGCGTCTATGCGCTGCCCACCCCTGGTGGGTGGCAGGTCATCGGGCGCACCATGCTCCCCCTCTTCGATCCGACCCGCGATGAGCCCTGCTTGTTACAAGCGGGGGATCGCGTGCGCTTCAAGGCCGTGTGAGGTGTGGGATGCTTGAAGTTATCGAACCGGGGCTACTGACAACCGTGCAAGATGGCGGACGGGTGGGGTATCTGCGTTACGGCTTTCCACCCTCCGGGCCACTGGATAGGGTCGCGTTCCAGGCTGCCAACAGTCTGGTAGGCAATGTCCCGACCGCTGCCGGACTGGAAATTACGCTTATCGGGCCTACACTCCGCGCCACACACACCTGCCTCGTCGCTGTATGTGGCGCGGAATTTGCGTTGTGGATTGGGAGCTTACCTGTCCCCACCTGGCACGCCTGTCTACTGCGCGCCGGGCAAAGCCTCCATTTTGGGGAGCGCCGCAGCGGCGCGCGCGCCTATCTCGCCGTTTCCGGCGGACTGGCGCTACCGGAGTTTTTAGGTTCGCAGGCGACTTATCTGCCGGGTAGGTGTGGTGGTCTTGACGGGCGCGCGCTACTTGCAGGCGACCGGTTGCCGTGTTACCCCCCCCCTGGCGGGCTGCTCGAACGCGCCGGGCAAGCATGGCCGCGCGCCGATCGCCCGGCTTATACCGCAACGCCCACGTTGCGCGTGCGCCTCGGCCCACAGGATGACGCCTTCACACCCGACGCGCTGCACACCTTCCTCACCAGCGCGTACACACTCACCTCGACCTCTGACCGGATGGGCGCACGATTGCAGGGGACGCCGCTGGCACATCGCAGCGCGCAAGAAATTGTTTCCGATGGCGTGGTTGCCGGGAGCGTACAAGTTCCGCCCTCCGGGCAGCCTATCATCATGCTTGCTGATCATCAAACCACCGGCGGCTATCCCAAAATTGCCGTTGTCATCCAGGCCGATTTGCCGCTGCTGGCGCAATGCGTGCCAGGGGATAAGGTACGTTTTGCATTGGATGTAATGCGTACTGCTTAACAGAGAGAATGGTCTTGGTAAAAATTTATCCACGCCACAAAGAACTGTTAGCCATCTTACCAAGTAGCGGCTATGCAACTTTTTTGATTATTCTTGCCTTTCAAACTCTGCCCCATACACGCCTGCCTTCCCTGGCTTTGTTAAGCGTGTTTTACCCGTTTTGGCATAGTCTGTTACCAGTTTCGCTCACTTTAGCTGTATGGAGACGTTCCCGAATAAGTATCCTCCTTAACTTGATCGCATTAGCTAGTTTCCTGATGTTTTACGCTCCACGTTTTTTACCACGGCCTAGAATAACCCAGGTCACAACAAATACGCTTCAAGTTATGACCTTCAACCTGGGTTATGAACGGGGAAATCCAGACTCATTAAGCGCTGCTATTACAGCAGAACGCGCCGATATAGTTGTTGTGCAAGAAGCAACGCTTACAACTGCGTCTGCACTACGGCAAACGCTGAATGAAACCTATGAGTATGTGTTCCCAGAAACAGACCTGGCTGACATTATGCTTTTTTCCTATCATCCCATCACCACAGCGGAATGGTTCCAGCCTGCGGGAGACGGGCGAGCGGCACTGCACGCCATCATCGTAATCAACAGTATGCCCATCCACCTTTTTGCGGTACATCCGGAACCCCCCGGATTAGCTTGGCTGGGCCAAAGTTGGATTCCAATCGGTCTGTATGACGAAAGTGTGGCTATTCAGATGCAAGATGTGGTTGCCCGAAGCGTGGCACTTTTGCAACCTGTAATAATTGTAGGGGATTTCAATATGCACGAACATTCTCCAGCCTACAAAACCCTCACTTATACTTACCAGGATGCCTTTGTCAAAGCCGGACGCGGGTTTGGGTTTACTTTCCCTTACGGACTACACATGGGCAGATTCTCTATCCCTGGCCCTTTTGTGCGTCTTGATTACTTGTTTCATTCCACACATTTCACAACACATACGGCCAGGGTTGCTTGTGAGGGCACATCCGATCATTGTTATTTGATTACCAATTTGTCCTTGCCGCTACAGGAGACGCCATGATTTCCCCTATCCGCGTTCTACTGGCTGACGATCATCCCACGCTGCGGGTAGGGCTGCGCGTGTTGTTGGATCACGAATCAGATATTACCGTCATCGCTGAGGCCGCCGACGGGCAAACCGCGCTGGAGCAAGCCGCCGAGTTGCGCCCGGATGTTGCGGTGCTGGATTGCCAGCTGCCCACACTGGATGGGGTCGCTGTGGCTGCTGAAATACGTCGGCACGCGCTACCTACGCGCGTCATCGCGCTTTCAGCTTATGATGATTCTCGCTACCTTGCCGGGATGGCTGAATCCGGCGCGCTGGGCTATCTGCTCAAAAACGAGGCCCCCGGTCAAATCGCCGCAGCGGTGCGCAGTGCTGCTGGCGGACAACCCCTTTGGACTTCTTCCCAACAAGGGCGCATTGCTCGCTGGCAATCCGAAGTCTCCCAGGTACGCGAAAGCCTCACCGAACGTGAGCAAGAAGTGCTCCAGCATATCGCTGCCGGGCTGAGCAACAAAGAGATCGCTGCCACGCTGCATATCACCGTCCGCACTTGCGACTTTCATGTCAGCAATATCCTCCGCAAACTCAACGCTATCTCCCGCGTTGAGGCCGCTATGTGGGCAACAGAACATCTGGACAGACAATAAACAGCACCCCACCAGCATCCAGCAAAAACCTGTAGATTCCTACAGTAGACTTACCCCTTTCCTCCTGCTACAATCAACCTGTATGCGCAAGGGCTACCGGCCTTTTCGCTTACACACATACGAATCCATAGGAGGAAAGAAATGTCTCAAACGATGGTGGAATCACAGACTCCGCACAAGACGCGCCCTGACGCATTGGAACGCCTTTTCAAGATGGCCGTGGTGTTCCTGGCTGCCGCGATATTACTAGCAATTTTGACGGTCATCGGCCGGGCCGCAATTTACAAAATTCACGCCTACGAGCGGGGATTACACTTGCGCGGCGGACGCTTCCTCAGCGTGCAAGAACCCGGCTGGCACATCCAAATTCCGCTGGTAGACACGGTCATTATTGTGCGGGTGAACGAACGCCTGGGCTATGTGGACAGCATCCAGGCTATGACGGCGGACGATGTCACGATGGATGTTTCACTGCAATACACCTACCGTGTCATCAACCCGGAACGGTACGCGCTGGAGGTGGATGACCCGGAGCGCATCGTTTTTGAATTCGCACAAGGCCGGCTCAGGGATGTCATCAACACGAAGCCGATGGCTGAGGTGATGCGGGATCGCAACGGGATGAATCTGCACGTCATGCAGGCCTTACGCGAAAAAGAGGAACAGTACGGCGTGCAATTCATCACCGTGCAGATTCAAAACGCGATGCCACCCAGAGAAGTGTTGGAGGCAATCACAGATCGCATGGTGGCTGGCGAGCGCCAACAGCAGGCGCAAGCCGAAGCCGCCCAACGGCGCACCCAAGCCGATGCCGAGTACTATGCCGCGCAGCGCACCACGGACGCGAGCGCGTATCAAATCACCACGCTGGCCCAAGCCGATGCGCAGCGTATCGCGCTAACCACCGCCGCGCAACAGGAAGCTGTCCGCACATTGCTGGGCGAGCTACAAGTCGCCGGGTCTCTGGGCGAGCAGTACATCCAGGTACTTATGGCGGAGGCGCTGCGCGAGAACAGCAAATGGGTCATCAGTGGCGAAAATGCCCCCACTTTCGAACTACGCACCACCCCATGAGCGCACGCGCGAGAGTTTACCTCGTGACAGGACGCAGGCGCGAAGCTCTTTTTTGCTGACGCGCTGATTCTCAGGGGAGGGAGGCTATGACAAAACGAACTATCATCTACATGAGCTGGTTGGTGTTAAGTGGGTGTGTAATTTTGATGGGCTTGAGCGGGCTATTGCTCAACAAGGGGGCGCTCAAACCACAATCGCAAGGCGCGCTGGCTCAACCGCGCATCTATGCATACCGGGATTGGCAAAGCACGGGGGTGCAAGTACAGCGCGGAGATCGGCTCTATCTACGCGCACGTGGCGAATGGCTCTATACGCCCGATGAATTTCACGGGCCAGAGGGCCACGCGCGCTACCCGGCACCGGATTTTTATCCGGTGCCCTATGTTCAAGGCGGCATCCTGATTGGCCGCTACGGGGAAGATGGCACGCCCTTTGTCGTGGGACGTGGGGGAAATTACACCGTCATCAACAGCGGAATGCTCTACATGCGCATCAATGACGATGTTCTGAGTGACAATCGTGGGTACGTTGAAGTGGAAATCACTGTCACCCGGCCTACAGTCACCCCATAAAAACACATTTGGAAGTGTTTTTATGACATTGACACATAAGTAAAATGCTACCCCACCCAATTTGTGTGAAACCTGCCAGGTCTTAACTTGAATAGACCTGGCAGGTTTCAAGGCCTTATGCCTACAAAACATCGTTATTCACCGGTAAAATACTACCCCCACCCAATTTATGCGCAACCTGCCAGGTCTTAACTTGATGACATTGAGTTCTTCTTTGCTCTGGTGGATTAAGATATGCTTTTGATAAACAGCCTTCAAATCCACAGCAGCCCCAGCGCCGCCAAAGCCAGCAATATCCAGATTACACGATTCCAATCCCGGACACGTCGCCCGTTGAAACTGCCAAAAGGAAAGAAGACAAAGAGTGTATCCACTAGCGAAAGCGGCATGCCAGCAAACAAAACATACCCCAACCAGTCTTGCATCTGACTTCCTAATCCGGCAAACTCGCGCAACCCCCAGGCCCCCCAAGTGAGCAACAGCACCGCCAGGGTCCCCGCCAGCGCCATCCGCCCCAATTTCGGTAACAGTTCCCGGTATTGCCAGTGATGAACTCGGGGATAGAGACTGCCGGGGGTGGGGAAAAGCCCCCCGAAGAACACTGCTAACAACAGAGTGATCGGGAGCGTAGACTCCCATGTGCGATAGCGGACTTGCAACCCCTGTGCCATCGCCGCGCCGCGCATGGCAAGATAGCGCGCGCCCAACAGCAATAACAGCGCTACCGGAAGGGCCAATAGTGCTGTCGCGTCAAATCCACGGAAGCCGTGCAATCGCCAGACCGCTAACCAGCCAAAAAGTAAGTTGAGCAGCCAGGTCCCCCACCATTGCAGCCCTGCGCTATCGGAAGTGGCCTCCGGTGGACGTGTCCAGAGGAAATGTCCCACATTGGCAAAGTAAACGGCGCGCCACCAGACCGTCAGCGTTTGCCAGCCGTAACGACGAAACTGCTCTCCTGGTGAAAGGATAGAGAAGCCGCGTGTAGCGAAAAGCTTGGCCGAACTGGCGTTATAGCCATCAACACAGGCAAAAATTTCGTCACAGCCTGCCGCATTGAAATAATCCACGCCGCCTTCGACCAACGCCCGCCCAACACCCAACCGGCGCGCATCCGGATCGGCAAAAACCCAGGCCACCAACCCGCCCTTCCGCCCGCCAGGCAACGGAAAAACCTTCAAGACAATCCCGCCCAACAAGTCACCGTCTTTTTCAGCCACCAACACCGGCCCTGACCACGAGAAGAAAATCTGTGCCGTAGGAGCAAAAGCCCGCCGTACCAGTTCCCTGACCTGCGACTGCTCTTCTGGCTGCATGGGGCGAATGACAATCTCGGTATCCTGCATAAGTTCCCTCCTTGGGTAAAACAAAGTAGTATTTTACCGGTGAATAACGACCTGGTATAGACTCAAGACCTTGAAACCTGCTTGGTCTATGCACTAAACTTAATAACATTTTGCTACCGTACACTTGTAGATTTTTGCCACGAATTCACTCGAATTAACACGAAAACAATAATAAATTCATAAAATTCGTGCTAATTCGTGGCTAGAACTGAATGCGCTTGGAAAATGTACGGTAGACAAAATAAAATTATATTACATCCTACCGTAACACCACCTCTGTCCACTCCATGATCCACCGTTCGCGGTGTTGCTCAATGACAACGGCAGGTAGAGCCACTGGTTCCTGGGCGGTGAGGGCAAAGTCGCGGAAGACTTGAGGCAACACGGCTCTATCACTGGCGGGAAAGACCCACATTTGCAGCGGGATATCGTTCTGGAACGTATCACTCAACAGGAATTCGATGAAAGCTTGGGCCAGCTCTAAATTCTCCGTCCCTTCAAGAATCCCCGCAAACTCAACCTGACGGAAGCAGGTCCCCGGCGCAACAATGGCACCAGTTGGAGGAGCAGTGAGTGCGCCCTCGCTGAAGAAGACCTCAGCCGCCGGGCTGGTCGCGTAGCTCACCACCAGAGGCCGAACGCCCTCGCTGTACGCACCGCCACTGAATTCAGTGTAGTAAGCAGTACTCCAACCATCTACAACCAACACATCATTGGCCCGTAGCGCGCGCCAGGTGTCGAGATAGCCATCTTCGCCGAAAACACCAACAGTAGCGATGAGGAACGCCAGCCCCGGCGATGATGAAACAGGATTTTCCACTACGAGCAGGCCCTGGTATTCAGGCTGGATTAGATCAGCAAGGCTCTGGGGAACGGCAAGATCGGCGTTCTCGAAGTATGCCTTGTCGTAGTTCAAACACACATCACCGTAATCCACCGGCGTGACACGATACTCCGGGTCAAGCTGCAACGCGGCGGACACATTTACCAATCCAGCTGCACGATATGGAACAAAGATCTCCGCCTGCAACGCCCGGCTGAGGAAGGTGTTATCCACACCGAAGAGCACATCCGCCTGGGGATTAGCCTTGCTGAGAATCGCCTGATTGAGCACAGTCCCCGCATCGCCAGCTTGTAAAAAGACCACAGAGACGTTATGCTCCGCCTCGAATGCGACAACGACCTCTTCGCTCACGCTGAAGCTGTCATGCGTTATCACCCGTAGCACCTGTGGCCCGGCGGGCGCGGGTTTGACGCAAGCCACGAGAAGAAAAGCCCAAGCCAACAAAAGTATCAAACGTTTCATTACAGCCCTCCTAATAGCTGTTGCGTAACCCTAAAAATTACGCCGCATGAGTTTCTTTACATAAACACCATAACAATCCATCTTCAACCGTTACCATCGCTTCTTCACCGGCCATAACATTGCTCACACCGCGAGATTGGCCGAAGTACAGAGTTTCGTTATGCAGTGGATACACCAACCCCTGCGTAGTTACGCCGTGAGCATCTCCGCCAAGAGGAATGAGGGAAACCGTATCGCCGGGAGTGCCGCGCAACACGAACGCCTCACCGCCACGAATGCAACAAATAACCCACGTGCCATTCACAATAACCGCCTTGCGACCCGCCAGCGCAGGCAGAGCAAGTAACAACAAATTAGCAAGTTCCTGATCGGGCCGCCCACCCATCGCACCGAGAATAACAATAACCTCGGCAGATTGCTCTACCGCCCAAAGCAACGCCAACTCCAAATCGGTCTCATCTTTGGCGGGCGGATAAACGTGAAACTCCATCCCAGCAGCCTCAGCATACGCGCGGAGATCCGCATCAAGCGAGTCCAGATCCCCGATGATACGGATGGGTAACACGCCTGCCGCCAGCGCGTGACGTGTCCCGCCATCCGCAGCAACGATGAGATCCCCCGGCTGTATCCAACGAGCGACCTCGGCACGCAAGTTCTCTATCACTCCATTAGCAAAGATGATGATGTTCATAATACTCCGATTTCACGCATCAAAAAAAAATCCCCGCCGGCGTTTGCCCGGCGGGGATAGTCTTGTAATACTACTTCCTCCCTCCGCCGGCATGATCCGGATCAGGTATGCTTGCTCGCGCAAACGTAAGGGTCAGCGCAGGATGCTCAGCGCCCTCTCAGTCCGATTCCCCGGACTCCCCTGGAAAAACCACTTGTTAAAGCCTGAAAGCTATCCAAACAACTCGCTACCGCTCAAACTAGTCAAAACCTAGCGCTAGTTTCGACCAGCGCCTACGTAAATTTTTGGATTGGCTCTCAACCGGATTATACCATGCGTATCTGAAAAAGCCAAAATAGACCAATCACGTCTCCCGTTTCCCCTTCAGCCGCTTGAGACGGAAGGTTTCTTCGCGCTCACGCTCTTCCAGGGCATTCTCGATGCTGGTCACGGCGGTCTGATAGCGGGGAACGAGGACATACTGCAAGGCGTTCACTCGCCGCTGCGTCTTTTGGAGCTCGCGGGCCAGCCGCCAGACGGTGGTGAGGGTCGCGGCGGTCTCCGGTAGCAGCGCCAATGCCGCGCGGAACTGGGCCACTGCTTCATCCAGCGCCACCGGCGTATCGCCAGGACTGTAGGCCATCTCCGGCGGCCCACCGCGCGCGGCGACGGTGGGCGTCGCTACGCCCATGATGCTGTGCAGCGTAATTTCAACGCTGACGCTTTTGTTCACCGCCATGGCCACCCACTCCAAACGCTCACGGCCCATCGCCTGGCGCGCTTCGGTCAGCGCGGCATAAGCTTCGGCCAATGCGGCTTGCAGAGCGAGCTGCTGCGCCTGCGCCGTATGCGCCAGCTGGAGCAGCGTGGTCGTGAGCACCTCGCGTTTCTTGTCGAGGATTTCATGCCCCTCGCGGGCCAACGCAAGCATCTCGCGGGTTTGTAGCAGATTGCTACGGGTGGGCGTGATTTGTTGTTCCATTTACGTTTTACGCAGTACGAGCGCTATGCGGGTTAGGTTTTCATGGCGTGTGGCTGGTCACGCGGGGTAAGCATATTCGACTCCTGATAATGCACCGCCAATTCCTCTTCGGTGACGCGGGTGAGCTCGTCGCGGGGCAAGAGGCGCAGGAGCGCCCAGCCCCTATCGAGTGTGGCTGCGAAACTCCGGCATTCGGTGGGCGATTGCCCCACAAAGCGCTGCTCGAACGCCTCCCCAAATCGCAAATAAGCCTGATCCACCGGCGGCAACTCCTCCGCGCCGATGACCGAGGCCAGCGCGCGCACATCCTGCACATGTGCGTAGGCCGCGTACAGTTGCGCCGCCAGGTGCGCATGGTCGGCGCGCGTGCGCCCTTCCCCAATGCCGTCTTTCATCAACCGGGAAAGCGACGGCAACACGGCGATGGGGGGATACACCCCGCTACGGTGTAAAGGCCGGCTCAGCACAATCTGCCCCTCGGTGATGTAGCCGGTCAGATCAGGTACGGGATGGGTGATGTCGTCATTGGGCATGGTGAGGATGGGGACGAGCGTGAGCGATCCACTGCCGTCGCGCAGGCGGCCACTGCGTTCGTAGAGCGCGGCCAGCTCACTGTAGAGGTAGCCGGGATAGCCCTTGCGGCTCGGCACTTCGCCGCGAATGTTGGAGACCTGCCGCAACGCCTCGCAGTAGTTGGTCATGTCGGTAAGGATGACCAGAACATGCATCCCATGTGTGAACGCCAGATGCTCGCCCAGCGTGAGCGCGGCGCGTGGCGTGATGAGCCGCTCGATGGGCGGGTCATCGGCCAGATTGAAGAACATCGCCACACGGGTCAACGCGCCGCTGGCGTGGAATTCAGCGCGGAAATACTCGGCAGTATCGTGGGAAATGCCCAACGCCGCAAAGACAATGGCGAAATCGGTGCGGTCCGCACCACCGACGAGCTGCGCCTGGCGCACGATTTGCGCGGCCAGCGCGTTGTGGGGGAGGCCGTTGCCGGAGAAGATGGGGAGCTTTTGCCCCAGAATCAGTGTGTTAAGGCCATCAATCGCTGAAATCCCTGTCTGGATAGCCTCGCGGGGATAGCGCCGCGCCGTAGGGTTGATGGGCTGCCCGTTGACATCGGCCCACCGCTCAGCCAGCGGCGGCGGCCCACCGTCAAGGGACTGGCCCAAGCCGTTGAACGTGCGCCCCAGCATCTCCCGCGCCACCGGCAAGTGAAACGTGCGCCCCTGAAAACGTATGTGGGTCTCTTCAATGGAAAGCCCGGTGGTGCCGGCGAACACCTCAATCACGGCGGTCTGCTCACCGACTTCCAGCACCCGGCCCAAGCGGAGCCGCTGCTGCGCATCCAGCACTTCGACGACCTCATCGTAGCCCACGCCGGTCAAGCCCTCCACTATCACCAGCGGCCCGGTGATACGGCTCACACCGAGAATCTCTTGTCCACCATTCATGATACAGTCCTTATCAAATCGCAAATTAATGCCAATGCCCACTACTCCCTACTTCACGCTCTTGTACTTCTGCGCAAAATCATCCAGCTGCCCATCCAATTCCCTGAGCAAGGCGGCGATAGCGGGCGCGTAATCCGTATTGGGAATGGCGGTTTTCATCCGCACGAGCTTGCTGATGCCGGGTAGTGCGTGGATCAGGCTCGCCGGGCAGCCGCGCGCAACGATGTCCGCCGCGCACTCATGGACGTGCAAAATCGCCGCGAGCATGGCAATCTGTTTGCCGAGGGGCGTGCTGGCATCCACCGGATCGAGCGCGTTCTGCTGCAAGAAGCCCTCGCGCAGTAACCGCGCCGTATCGAGCGTGAGCTGCTCCACATCGGGTAGTGAATCCGCCCCCACCAGTTTGACAATCTGCTGCAAGCGGCTCTCCTGCTGCAAAATCCCCAACGCCTGCGCCCGCAGGGTGCGCCACGCGGGGAAACCCTGCGCCTCCCACCAGGGCGCGAGCGCCTCGACATATTCACTATAACTTTCCAGCCAGTTGATGGCGGGGAAGTGCCGCGCCGCCGCCAGGGTCTTATCGAGCGCCCAGAAGCAGCGCACAAAACGCCGCGTGTTCTGCGTCACCGGCTCGGAAAAATCATTACCGGGCGGGCTAACCGCGCCGATGAGGCTGACCGAACCACACGTGCCGTTCAGGGTGATGACCTGCCCGGCCCGCTCGTAGAACGCCGCGAGCCGCGCGCCCAGGTACGAAGGATAGCCCTCCTCGGCGGGCATCTCTTCCAGGCGACCGGAGATCTCGCGCAGCGCCTCCGCCCACCGGGAGGTAGAATCGGCCATGAGCGCCACGTTGTAGCCCATGTCACGGTAATACTCAGCGATGGTCACGCCCGTGTAGATGCTGGCCTCGCGCGCGGCTACGGGCATATTGGAGGTGTTGGCGATCAATACCGTGCGCTCCAACAAGGGCTTGCCGCTGCGGGGGTCGTGCAGTTCGGGGAATTCCTGCAATACCTGCGTCATCTCGTTGCCGCGCTCACCGCAACCCACATAAATCACAATATCGGCGTCGCTCCACTTGGCGATGCTATGCTGGGTGAGCGTCTTGCCCGCGCCGAAGCCGCCCGGCGTTGCTGCCGTGCCGCCCCGCGCCAGGGGGAAGAAGCTGTCCAGCACGCGCAGGCCGGTAGTGAGCAGTTCGCTCGGCGGCAGGCGACGCTGTACCGGACGCGGGCGGCGCACCGGCCACTGCCGGAGCATCATCACCGTGACCTCGTTGCCCTGTGGCATCCGCACGCGAGCCACCGGGTCGGTGATGGTGTACTCGCCGGGCGGCGCAAGCCACACCAGCTCACCAGCCAGTGTCGGCGGCAGCAGCACACGATGGGCAATCAGCGCAGTTTCGGGCACCACGCCCAGCTCAGCGCCCCCGCGCAGCTGCGCCCCCGCAACAGCGGTAGGCGTAAAGCTCCATTGTTGTTTACGATATAGAGACGTGGTCTTGATGCCGCGCCCGATGAACGCCCCACTGCGCAGCTCCAACACGGGTAGCGGGCGTTGGATGCCATCGAAGATGCTACGCAACAGCCCCGGCCCTAATTCCACCGTGAGCGGATGGCCCGTGCCGAAGACCGGCGCGCCAGGCTTGAGGCCGGCAGTCTCCTCGTAGACTTGCAAGGTGAGAATATCATCCACCAGGCCGATGACTTCGGCGACCAGATGCTCCTCACCCACCTCCACCACGTCCATCATACCCACCTGCCGGGAGCCGCGCGCGCGCACCACCGGGCCATTGACCCATACGACTTTACCGATGTATTGTGATTCGCTCATAGTTCTGGTTGCTGGATACTGGATACTGGTTGCTTGTTACTGGTTACTTGTTGCTTGCCACTTGCCGCTTGCTGCTTGTGGCTTGCCGCTTGCTGCTTGTGGCTTGCAACTTGCTACTTGTCTCCCGTCAACAGCGCGTAGATTTCAGGGCGCAGTTGTGGATACAGTCGCTCCAAACGGGCCGCCAGGGTGTTGTCGTAGCGGCGATGGCCGTCGGGTGTGCGGGCAATGACACCCAACCCCTCCACCAACGACGGGGCAACAGTTACAGTCACGCCGAACTCTGCGCCCAATGCTTCCAGCACGGCGGCATCGAGCGCGCGTTGCGTCTGCGGATCGGCTTCGAGCACAACTTCCGGTGCGTGTAAGTGACCGAGGGCGTCCCGCGTCAGGCTCACCGCCAGCTCCGGGTAGTTCGGCCACGCGGCGACGCTCGCCAACTGCTCCGTTGCATCTGCCAGAACACGCTGTAACAGCACCTCGCGCTGCTCCAGCAGGAACATCTGAGCTTCCAGTTGTGCTTGCGCGCTGCCCTGTTCCAGTTCTTGGGCGATTTTCTGCTTGTGAGCCGTCAACTGTTGTTGTGCTGCTTGCTCGGCCTGCACTGTAGCGCGGTGCAACAGGGCCTCAGCCTGCACTTCAGCCTGCTCAAGAACCTGGTGCGCGTCTTGCCGGGCCTGCTCCAAAATCGCCCGGCGCAATCGCTCGAATTGTGGCGCCTCACTCATAGCTTCACCCCAGTGATCTGTTGCAACATCGCGCTCACCGAGGGCGTGTCAGGCTGTGGCCCTGCCGGGCCAGGTATCTCGATGAGCAACGGCACAGGCTGAGCCTTGAGGGATTCCACCCGCTCGCGGGCCAGCCCTGCCACGTCATCCGTCACCATGATGATGCCCACGGTTGTATCTGCCAGCACCGCATCGAGCGCAGCGTGAAAATCCTCTACCGTTTTCACGATGCGTCCCGGCACGCCGACCAGCGCAAAGCCCCAGACGGCATCCTGGTGGCCGATGACTTGCAAGCGCATGGTGTTATCGGTTGAGGATAATGAAGGCGATGATGAGGCCGTAGATGGCGACGCCTTCGGCCAGCCCTACGAAAATCAGCGCGCGCCCGAAGACATCGGGCCGCTCGGCGATGGCACCGATAGCCGCCGCGCCGGTGGCGCTGACCGCGTAACCCGCCGCCAGCGAGCCAACTGCTACTGCGAGCGCCGCCGCCAGCGATTGGTAGGGGTCAGCGGCAACTTCTTGCACCAGCCCAGCGGCAATGACTGCCTCCGGCGCGAGGAACCAGACCAGGCCGACGCCCAGCAGTAGCAACCCCATCAACACGTTCACGGCGCTCAGGCCGAAGACCAGGCGGCGCGTCGCCAGCACGCGCTCCGGGCGCGCAACGCGCAGCAAGGTAAAAGTTGCCGGAATCAGGGGCAGCAGCCCCGCGAGAACGATAAGAATACGCATAGTGCCTCCTGTACAAATCAGCGATAAAGCGAGTCAGCGATAAGGCGATCAAATGAGTCAGCGATAGAACAAATATTACGCAGTACGCAGTACGTTTTACGTTTCATTCTTTCGGCAACAGGGTGAGTGGGCGGTAGGGAATGCCGTTGCCGGTGAAGAATTTACTAAAGAACTCGTAGTATTCGAGGCGCAGCGTTTGGATGCTAACGATCAACCCCTCGAAGCCGATGATGAAGAGATTGCCCAACGCGACGATGAGCCAATAGCCCAGGCTGCCCTCGCGGGTGAGAATGCGGGCAATGATGAAGATCACGAGGCTCAACGCACCATGCGCAACGGCGAATGCGCCCATACGCACATAGGAGAGCGTGTTGCTGAACAGGGTCAACAACGTCTCGAAGAGTTCAAAGAACGCCAGGATCAGATAGGTCCCCACACCATCGTGGAAGCGGGGGCGTTCGCCATGCAGCAGGGCTTCCAGCAGTTCAGAAAAGGTCAACGCGGCACCGCAAATGAACACCAACGCAACAAGCAGGCCGGTAGAGAGCGGAAACGTGACGCCGAAAATCTTCAGCCCCAGCCCCAGTAGCGACCAGTAGAAGAACAGTCCCGCCAATGCGTTACGGTTAAAGAGCAATTGCCCCCACTTGCGACTGAGCGCAGCGTTGAGAATGTGATAGAGCATCCCCACGCTCAGCAGCGCCACCCCCAGACCAACCGCAACGAGCAACACGTCGGTAGTGCTTTCCAATGGATGTACCCACAGCGCGGGTAGCACATCCTCAAAGCCGAACAAACTGCCATACAACATACCAAAGCCCATCGCGGCGCTCCCACAGGCGAGCAGGATACCGCCCCACGGGGCTAAATCGCGCCAGACGGCAATTTTGCGGCTCAAGAGTAATGCTCCCACCAGAACCAGCAACAGCCCGTGTCCCACATCGCCAAACATGAAGCCAAAGATCAGCGGAAAGGTCAGCGCCAGCAGGGGGGTGGGATCGAGCTCGCTATAGCCGGGCCGCCCGTAGGTAGTTACCAGGCTTTGGAAGGCGCGCAGCAACGGTGGGGTATCCAGAGCAATCGGTACGCGCGCGTATTCTCCCACCGCGGGCGGGCTGACCTCAAAAACGACTTGCTCGGAAATAGCGTGGAGCTGTGTCTGGAGCTGCGGTAAATCTTGCGCCGGAACCCAGCCATCCACCGCATAGATGCGCCGGAGATAATCGTAGCGCGCGATGGTTTCCGCCACTGTGCGGCTCGCCCGCACGCGCCAGAGCAGATAGCGCAAATGCACCACGCGCAAGGCTTGCAGGCGATTGATTTCGGCCTCATATTCAGCGATGTGTTGCCGCGTGCGCTGTTGCCCCTCCCGGAGAGCAAGGAGGGCGTCTTGGGGCGCGCCGCGATAGTGTTCCGGGATGGGCAGCGGATTCAGGTAGGCGCTGCGTGCAGCACGGTCAAGAATTTCAGCGTGTTGCTGCGAGCCAAAAAGCAGCACTGTCACCAAATCGCCATCACGGCGGAGCGCGGTTAGCATGTAGGGTAATTGCTCCAGACTGTTGTGCAGCCGCGCCAGGTTGTCTGTCGGCAGCGTCCCCAACAGTGCGAAAGTGTAGCGCAAATCGCGCAATTGTCCTAAATCCACGTCAACATTCGCCAAGGGGAGCAACTGGCGTTCGTATTGTTGCAAGAGCGCCAGCCTGCGCCGCGCCGTATCGAGCGCCTGCACCAACGGCTCAGCTTCCTGCTCCAGATGGGTAATATCACGTTGCGCAATGTCCATAGCAATCAACCGGGTTTCTGCTGGCGGCGTTCCGGGCGTGACGTGCAGTTCTTCCATCAGGGTCAAAATGCGACGCTCCAACGCGGCAAAATCCAGCGCACGATTGTGCCAGCTTACTGCCGCGTCTGTGGCTTTCACTACCCTTGCCCCTTCCGCTGCTTCAAGGTGGAAGACCGCGATACGCGCCAAGGCCTCCGTCACCGGAATGACATCGGCTTCGGGGATCAATAATTCGACGCGGAGCATGGTTTGGGGCTTGAACATGACGAACTCTTTCTATCCAGCCGCACGTTCGATGAGGGCGGTCAATTTACGGAGCTCCGATTCGGCCAGGATCAGGTATGCCAGCGGCAGCCCGATGTGAAATGCCGCATCCATGAAAGTTTGGTGGCACAGTGTTACGAGATGATTGTAGAAGGTCTGTTCCAGTGCCGGCAGCCATGCCCCCGGTGGAAGCAGCGCGCGCTGGGTAGATATCGTCAACGATTGCACGCCGGGGATATGGGCACAAGCGCGTTTTACAACAGCGGCGACATCCTCACCTGCGGCAATCGCGCGAATTGCAGCGGGTGGTACTTGCGCATGCTCAACCAGCGTATAGTTGATGATTTCCTCTTCTGCCAGGTGATGATAAAGCCGAAAGCGCAACGCCCACAATAAGTTGTCCGCATCCAGCTGCACGCCCAACAGCCGCACGGCCTGGGCATGATCGGGTTCGGGTAAGCGCGCCATACATCGCCATAGAGCACGGCGACAATCTAAGTCCAGAGCAATTTCCAACGGAAAGAGCGTGCCTTCGGCCTGATAGCGTGGCAGGGCCGCCGCGAGCGGCTCGTAATAGGACAACTTACGTAGCCGCTCGATGGCGCGTTCCATGTTCCGGGCTTCCAAAATACGGAGCAACGCATCCAGAGGCAGGGCTGTGTGGTGGGGCATCGGTACGAGCAAATAGCGCACTGCGCGCCATGTCGCGCCGCTCTCGATGCCGCGCAGCACGGCTTTGAGATTGTCCACTTCGTACAATCGCCACAGTTCGCGGATCAGATCGCGCGCCGGCTCCGGTGTGAAGCGGAGGAGCTTGCCGTAAACCGCGGCCAGACGCAAGCGGAGCTGGTACACGATACGCCGCGGGGTGAGCAGCTGCCGGGCAATATCGAGATGCGGGCCGTAGGGGGTCTGCGCCAGCTGCGCCAGCAGGTCTTCGATGCCGGGCGCACGCGAGAGCACAGCGAGGCGTTCTGACGTCAGCAGGTTGGCATAGAGTGCGCGGGTAGTCGCCTGGACTGCGGCGTAATTGGTAACACTTGTGACGCGCATATTACTCTGCCCCTGTCACCCGTTGCAGAAGCCGCTGTACGGCCAGATCGAGCAACTGCGCAGCACTGGCGTTCAAAGCGGCAGCTTCGGCACGGGCCTGTTCCATCCGCTGTGTGTGGGCTACGGCAATACGGGTAGCGGTTTCTGCTTGCTGACGCGCAACACGTTGTTCCGTCGCCGCTTGCGATTGGGTTAGCAGCAGGGCAGCTTGCGCCTCAGCCTCGCTCAACCGCTGCTTAGCCTGGCATTGCGCCGCTTCGTAAATGTGCAATGCTTCGTTTTCTAAGTCCAAAACGCGTGTAACTGTTTCTTCGTTCATCCCATCGCCTATAATAAAACAAAACACCGCCCTATCGTCGCTGCAATAGCGCAATTCGGCGGTAAGGGAGATTATACGTCGTTGCAGAGAGAAGTCAATAGCTAGGTAATTGAGGCACAGAAACCATCATATTTCAATAAAGTCTACTATAAAAATGGAACTTTCTGGCAAGAGTGCGCGTCTATAAGGTGCGTTGATAAAAAGACTCATACCATCAACAAGCAAGGAGAAACACAATGAAAAAGACCCTGTTGCTCAGTATGCTGTTACTAATGCTGCTTGCGAGCGGTTGCACGGATCGCGGAATTGCCGCGCCAGAAGCGCCCCCCCAGGCCACCGTACCACCGGACAATGGCGATACGCCAATTTCGTCCGATGACCCCACGCCGGCGCCGACGCCTAATCTCACTATTACTGGCCCGGTTGACGGCGCAGAAGTGCATATAAGCCTCGTGGTCATGGAGAGCTATCCAGTGCAATACCAAATCGTATTGAATGGCATCCGCCCCACCCCCTGCCATCAAATACTAGTGACAATGCACGAACCAAACGAACACAACGAGATTCACCTGGATATGCTATTCGCCGTAAACCCTGATGAAATCTGCATCCAGGTTTTGGACGACTTTACAACCTCGGTCAACCTGGGAAGTTTACCGGAAGGTGAGACCTTCACCGTATGGGTAAATGGGGTGCAGGTGGTCGATATCAGCACATAGAAACAGCTTCACCAAAACGAACAACACGAGAGGCGTTACCACACGCCTCTCGTGTTGTTGCGCCATCCCACTCCGTAAAATTCACCGCCCAAGTGGCACACTTGAGTTATATACTGACCTTGCCAAATCTGGAAAACGTGATATTGATTAGAGGGTACCGGTTAGCGATAAAGCGCGTTGGCGCGCTACGCAAGTTTTGATTTGCCGATTTGTAGATTTTCGAGGAGGCTGTGTATGATTGAAGTCACTGATCTTTCCAAATCTTACGGCCCCGTTCAGGCGTTGAGCGGGGTTTCTTTCCGCATCGCCGAGGGGGAAATCGTCGGGCTGCTTGGCTCGAACGGTGCCGGGAAAACCACCATCATCAAAATCCTTACCGGCTATCTGCACCCCGATGACGGCGTTGCGCTCGTCAATGGGCTGGATGTGCTCACGCATCCGCGCGAGGTGCAAGCGCAACTGGGCTATCTGCCGGAGACCGCGCCGCTCTACCCGGAGCTCTCGGTGCAGGCATACCTGCAGCTGATGGCCGACTTGCGCCTCATCCCCGCCGACGAGCAGCGCGCGCGCATCAGCGAGGCGGTCTATGCCACTGCTTTGCAGGAGCACCTCACCCGCCCCATCGGGCAGTTGAGCAAGGGCTTCCGGCAGCGCGTGGGACTGGCGCAGGCGATTCTCCATCGCCCTAAACTGCTCATCCTCGATGAGCCGACGGTCGGGCTGGACCCCACGCAAATCGTGGAAATCCGGCGGCTCATCAAGCGGCTCTCGGAGCATAGCACGGTGCTGTTCTCCACGCATATCCTGTCGGAAGTGGAAGCGCTGTGCGACCGGGCGATTATTCTGGTGAACGGGCAGGTGCGGGCGGATGCACGGCTCGCGGAGCTGGCGGCTTCTGCCGATGCGGTGCTGGTGCTGGAGCAGTCCCCGCCCGATGCGGAGGCAACCCTACGCGCGCTCGCTGGCGCGCGCGATGTGGAAGCGTTCCGCGCGGCGGATGGCTTCCCAGCGTTCCGGGTGTTCGGTCAGCAGGCGGGCGCGGAGCTCTGCCCCGCCATCTACGCGCTGGCCTGCAAGCACAATTGGCCCTTGCGCGAGCTGCGCCGCGATGCCCGCACGCTGGAGACGGTGTTCAGTGAACTGGCGACGGTAGAACAGCACCCCCTTGCGCAGGATTCTGAACCTGTGCAAGATGAGGTATTGGGAGTAGCGCTATGACACAAATTCTAGCTTTAACCCGTAAAGAATTACGCAGTTACTTCGGTTCGCCAATGGCGTTGATTTTTCTGGGCGCGTTCCTGGCTGCCGCGCTCTTCTCCTTCTTCTGGGTGGAGACGTTCTTCGCGCGCGGCATCGCCGATGTACGCCCATTGTTCCAATGGATGCCGGTGCTGCTGATCTTCCTCGTGGCCGCGCTGACGATGCGCCAGTGGAGCGAGGAGCAGCGCTCCGGCACGCTCGAAATCCTGCTGACGCTGCCGGTGACGCCGCTCCAGCTAGTGCTGGGTAAGTTCCTGGCAGTGCTGGCGCTGGTCGCCATTGCGCTGGCGCTCACGATTTTCCTGCCGCTCACGGCGGCGATTCTCGGCCCGCTGGATTGGGGACCCGTCTTCGGCGGCTATCTGGCGGCGCTGCTGCTGGCCGGGGCGTACACCGCCATCGGCCTGTTCATCTCCTCGCGCACCGATAACCAGATTGTCGCGCTGATTGCCACCGTGCTGCTGGCGGGGCTGTTCTACCTCGTCGGCTCGCCGGGCGTGGTCAACTTCGCCGGCGACCAGCTCGCGGCAGTGCTGCGGGCTATCGGCGCGGGCAGCCGCTTCGAGAGCATCCAGCGCGGCATAGTAGACCTGCGCGACCTGATCTATTATCTCGCGCTCACGGGCGTCTTCCTCACGCTCAACATCCTCTCGCTGCTCAGCAAACGCTGGAGCGCGAGCGAGCAAACCTACCCCCAGCGCCAAGGCGCGGCTACGCTGTCCTTACTCGTCGCGCTGAATCTGATCGCCATGAACATCTGGCTCTACCCGCTGAACATGCTGCGGGTGGATTTGACCCAGCAGCGCGAGTACAGCCTCTCCCCCGCCACGCGCGATTTGCTGCGGGCGTTGCCGGAGCCGCTGTTGATCCGGGGCTACTTCAGCGAGCGCACCCACCCGCTGCTGGCTCCGCTCGTGCCGCAGGTGCGCGATCTGCTGGAGGAGTACCGCATCGCCTCCGGCAGCCAGGTGCAGGTGGAGGTGATTGACCCGGCCCGCGACGCGGAGCTGGAGGCCGAAGCCAACCAGGTCTACGGCATCTCGCCCACACCCTTCCAGGTGACGGGGCGCTATGAGGCTTCTATCATCAACTCCTACTTCGCCATTCTCATCCGCTATGGCGACCAGTCCATCGTCTTGAGCTTCCAGGATCTCATCGAAGTCCAGCCGAAGCGCGACGGGACGCTGGATGTGTACCTGCGCAATCTGGAATACGATTTGACCCGTTCGATCAAGAAGGTGGTTTATGGCTTCCAGAGCGTGGATGCCGCGCTGGCGGCGTTGCCCGAAGCGGCGCAGGTGACGCTCTTTGTGACGCCGGCCACACTGCCCGCGCAGCTGGCCGATGCGCCCGCCACCGTGCGGCAAGTGGCGGAGTCGCTGGCGGCGCAATCCGCCGGGAAGCTGAGCTTCCGGCAGGTGGACCCGGATGATCCCGCCAGCGGCGTCACGCGCCAACAGCTCTACACGCGCTATGGGTTGCAGCCCATCCCGGTAGCCCTCTTCTCCGATGAGACCTTCTATTTCGATTTGGTGTTGAAGGTAGGCGATCAAGAACAGGTGGTGGCCGTAGGCGGGCTGACAGAGGCCGATGTGCGGCTGGCGTTGGAGGCGGCCTTGCGCCGCGCCGCGCCGGGCTTCTTGCAAGTGGTGGGGCTATGGTTGCCGCCCAGCACACCCACGCAAGATATGTTCGGCCAGATGCAGCAGCCGTTGACCTCATGGAATCAGCTGCGCGCGGCGTTGGCTGAGGAGTATGAGGTGCGCCAGGTGGATTTGAGCACCGGGCAGCCACCTTCGGACGTGGGTGTGCTGGTCATCGTCGCGCCGCAGATGCTAGACGAGCTTGCACTGTACGCGGTGGATCAATACCTGATGCGCGGCGGGGCGGTCATCGTGGCGACCAGCAACACACAGTTGGGCCTGGATCAGTTCAGCGGCAGCCTGACGATGACGCCGCTAGAAGGCACGCTCGACGCGCTACTGGCGCACTACGGTATCGCCATCGAGCCGCAGCTGGTGCTGGATGCGCAAAATGCGCCGTTTCCCATCCCGGTCACGCGCCAGGTGGGTGGCTTCCAGGTGCAGGAAATCCAGCCGATGAATTACCCGTTCTTTGTGGACATCCGCACCGACGGCATGGCAACGGGGCATCCGCTGGTTTCGAACCTGGCGGCGGTGACGCTCAACTGGGCGGCGCCGCTGCGCGTGGATGCGGCCCGCACCGCCGGGCGCGAGGTGACGCCGCTGTTGCGCTCCAGCACGCGCTCCTGGACGGGCAGCCCCATGAGCATCCAACCGGACTTCGATCTCTACCCCGACCAGGGCTTCCCCACCGTCGAGGCGACGCAGCCCTACACGCTGGCGGTGGTGATGCAGGGAACGTTCGAGAGCTACTTCAAGGGGCGGCCCGCGCCGGTATCCGGCGAGACGCAGATGGGCGTGGCCGGGCTGGTGGAGACCTCGCCTGCCGATGCGCGCCTGGTCGTCATCAGCAGCGCGGAATTCGTGGAGGATGTGGCCTTGAGCGTGACCTCGCAGCTGAGCGGCGAGCGGGTGCAGAACAACCTCAAGCTGATGCAGAACGCCGTCAGCTGGGCCACCGAGGACGCAGACCTGCTCAGCATCCGCGCGCGCGGCGCACTCTCGCGGGTGTTGTATCCGTTGGGCGAAGGCGCGCAATCGTTCGTGGAAGGCGTGAACTACGCCCTGGCGCTGGCCGCGCTGGCCGCTGTGGGCATCGTCTCCGCCCTCCGCCGCCGCAATGAGCGGCCCTTTGAATTGATTCCACAAGAAGAAAGTAGCAGGTAGACGGTATTAGGTAGACGGTAGACGGCTGGAGAATCCATTACCTATCACCTGTCTACCGTTTACCGTTTACTGACTACTTGACTACTTGACTACTGACTACGAGGCATAGTTTATGAAACGCACACAGTTGATTCTAACGATTGTTTTGGTGGTACAGATCGCGTTGAGCGTGGTACTGTTCTGGCCGCGCGCGGCAGCGGGCGAGACCCGCGAGCCGTTGTTCCCCGATGTGGCAGCGGCGGACATCGTCGCGCTGCAGCTGGAAGGGCCGACAGATGCGTTGACACTGCGCAAGGTGGGCGACGCCTGGGTGTTGCCCGATGCGGATGATTTCCCGGCGCAAGCGGACAAGATCGCGCCGGTGTTGGAGAAACTCGCGGAGCTGACCCCGTCCCGTATCGTGACCAGCGACCCGACAGCGCACCGGCGCTTGCAGGTCGCCAGCGATGATTTCGCGCTCAAAGTGACGTTCGAGACGGCGACAGGGCGGCACACACTCTATCTGGGCACATCCGCCGGGGCCGGCGGGACGCACGCGCGCCTGGATGGGCAAAATGCCGTCTATCTGGTAGCGGACCTCAACACCTGGGAGCTCAATCCCATTGCTGCGGCATGGGTCAACGCGGCGTATGTGAATGTGCCGGTAGATACGTTGACCGAGGCGCGGGTGCAAAATGCACAGGGGCAAGTGCGCCTGCTGCGCGCCGCTGATGGGCAGTGGCAACTGTTCGATGTGGAGTCCCAGGCGGATCAGACCAAAATCGGCAGCCTGCTGAGCCGCATCGCTGCGCTGAGCTTCACCGCGCCGCTGGGAACGCAGGCCCGCCCGGAGTACGGCCTGGAAAATCCCGCCGCCATCATCACCCTGCGCGCGGCGGAGCAGACCATCACGCTCACCGTCGGCGCGGCGGATGAGACTGGGTACGTCGTGAAGTCGTCGGAATCGGACTACTACGCGCGCGTGGCAACCTACCTGCTGCAATCCTGGGTCGAAGCGACAGAGGCTAGCTTTACGCAGACGGGGGAATAGTAGGCGAGTATGCTCATCCGCGCATGACCAGCCACGCATATTGAAAGCCTTGCCCGCATAGTGCTCGTACTGCGTAAAACGTAATGCGTAAGGTAGATATTGCCTTGTACTCTTGGAAATTCTGTGGCTTTCACAGAAGTGAGCGGTAATGCGTAAGACGTGAAACGTGATGCTTGAAAATTTTCTGATCACGTTTCACGTTTTACGTTTCACGCTTTGTGAAATTGCGTCTGATACAGATTAGCGTATAACCCGCCCTGCGCCAGCAGGCTGGCGTGTGTGCCCTGCTCCACAATTTTGCCGCGATCTATGACCAGGATGAGATCTGCCGCCAGGATGGTACTCAAACGATGCGCAATCACAATACTCGTGCGCTGCGCCAGCACCCGCCCCAATGCATCCTGGATCAGCGCCTCGGATTCGCTATCGAGGCTGCTGGTGGCTTCATCGAGCACCAAAATGCGGGGATTTTTAAGGATGACCCGTGCCAGGGCGATCCGCTGCTTTTCCCCGCCGCTCAGGCGATAACCGCGTTCACCAACAATCGTATCGTAGCCTTCCGGCAACGCCCAGATAAATTCATGGATGTTGGCGACCCGGCAAGCCGCTTCCAGCTCCTCCTGGTTGGCATCCAATCGCGCATAGAGCAGGTTGGTGCGAATGGTATCGTGGAACAAGTACGTCTCTTGCGTGACCATGCCGATATGCGCGGAGAGCGATGTGAGCGCCAGGTCGCGTAAATCATGTCCGTCAATGCGAATGATGCCAGCGGTGGGATCGTAGAGGCGGGGGATGAGATAGGTGAGGGTAGTCTTGCCCGCGCCACTAGGGCCGACCAGGGCGACCAGTTGCCCCGGAGCCGCGCGGAAACTGACCCCATCCAATGCCAGGCTGCGCGCCTGGCTGCGTGTGCTATCCACATCCTCCACGCGCGGCTGCGACCCGGAAAGCACGGCGGTTACGTTATCCATACTGCCATAGCGGCGCACATCGCTAAGCAAATGTTCATCACCTGCCTGGTACATGAAGGTAACATCTTCGAACGCAATCTCGCCCGTCACATCCTCAAGCACAAGCGCATCGGACTTTTCGGGAATATCCACCGGCAAATCAATCACCTCAAAAACGCGCTCGAAACTGACCATCGAAGTCGCAAACTCCACCGGCGCGTTGGAAAGCCCTTGCAACGCGCGGTACAGATTGCCCAGATATGAACCAAAAGCCACAATCGCGCCGATGGTGAACGCCTCCCGGATGACGAGCAGGCCGCCCAGCCCGTAGACCAGCGCGGAGCCGCCCGCGCTAATGAGGCCCACAATGGCTGAGAAGACTGAGCCGGTAAAGGCGCGCTGCACACCCAAATCACGCACCTGCGCCGCCCGTTGCCCGAAACGGTCAATCTCCAACTGCTGGCGACCAAACAACTTCACCAGCAACGCCCCACCGATATTGAGCGTCTCGTTCATCATGGCATTCATACGGGCGTTGGCTTCCATCTGCATCCGCGCCATGTCACGCAGGCGCGTGCCCAACATGCGCGCGGCCAGAATAAACAGGGGTAGGATTACAATGCCAAGCAACGTCAGTCGCCACTCAAGCGTGAGCATCACCGCCAGCACCGCCAGAGTTTGGACAAGATTGGTAATGATATTGACAATGGTGCTACTGATGGCATGTTGCGCGCCCATTACATCGCTGTTGAGCCGGCTCATCAGCTCGCCAACTTTGGTGTTGGTGAAGAACCGCAATGACATTCGCTGTAAATTAGCGTAGAGCGCCAGCCGTAAGTCGCAAATTACCCCCTCACCAACGCGCGCACTGATGCGTCGCTGCGCAACCTGAATAGCGCCATTCAAGGTCGGAATCAGCAACAGCGCAAGCGCCAACCATGCCAGACGAGCGACATCCCGCGCAGGAATGGTATGGTCAACCAAATCCCGCAAGATGAGCGGCGATAATAACGATAAGCCCGTGTGCGCCAGAATCAACAACAGCATCCCGCTGATTTGCCAGCGATAAGGCTGGGCATAATGCAATACGCGCATGAGTAATTGCCGGGTAATTTTGGGTTTCTCATCAGGAGCATTTACCATGCTCCGCATTCCGCCGTGCCCTCTCATCATGCTACCCCTTTCAACAAATATGTATCACAATCCGATAAGTGTGTTGCGTATGAGAGGCATTATAGACCACAAAACAGGTGTTGTCCACACAGCCAAACAATCAGGGTGACTTTTTGACAAACAAAGTTTCCCGGCTATAAATGAAGCATAATCCAGCAACCCTTGACAGTCTCAATAGATCACAGATTTAAGCTCGTAGCAGGAGGCAAAAAACTATGATGCTTGAAACTATCCGTCAACGCTATTCATGTCGCAGTTACAACCGCACCCCACTGACAAAAGCCACTCGCCAGGAATTAGCCAATTTCTGCGAAGCACAAACGATTGGTCCACTCGGTAGCTTGGCACGTTTTAGGCTAATCACAGCCGATGGAAATGATCGCGCCGCGTTAAAGGGCTTAGGCACCTATGGTTTCATCAAGAACCCTACCGGCTTTATCATCGGCGCGGCGGGCGCAGGACGCTATAATCTGGAGGATTTCGGATATCTGCTGGAAAACATCGTTTTGAGAGCCACAGCCCTGGAGTTAGGAACTTGTTGGCTAGGGGGAAGCTTCACCAAAAGCAGCTTTGCACAAAAAATCGGTCTACAAGGAGATGAGATGCTACCTGCGGTGATCTCGGTCGGCCAGCCGGCTGACAAGCGCACCTTGATGGATCGCCTACTCCGCGGGGCAGCTGGCAGCAATCATCGGCTACCGTGGGAGACCTTGTTCTTCACGGACAACTTCGCTGCCCCGCTCACACAGAAATCCGCTGGCCCATACGCAGAGGTGTTAGAAATGGTGAGGTTAGGCCCTTCGGCCTCAAACAAACAACCGTGGCGCATTGTGCGAGAAGGCACAGTGTGGCATTTTTACCTCGCACACACACCGGGGTATAAACAGCAAGTACAGGCAGTGACAAAAGTAGATTTACAGCGCGTGGATATAGGGATTGCCATGTGTCACTTCGCGCTTGCCGCAGAGGAATTGGAATTGCAAGGCACATGGGCAACAGATGAACCGGAACTAGCAAAGCCCAACCCAAATACAGAATATATGGTCAGCTGGATAGAAGCATAACACGCAACTTAACACCACCGACCTCGTTACGGTTGCACTTGCAAATCTGCTCTTTCTCCGTATCATTACCATTGTTGATCAAGCCTTCTAAAAGGAGCGGCTAACATGGGGAAGAAAATTCTGGTGACCTACGCAACAGGTGCAGGTTCGACCACGGGAGTGGCCGAAGCCATCGGTACAACGTTGCAGAGCGTTGGCGCTGAGGTAGAGGTGCGCCACGCCAAAGAAGTAACAGACGTGAGCTGCTATCAAGCTGTAGTAATCGGCAGCGGCATTCGCGCCGGGCATATCTATGGTGACATGCTGAAATTTCTGAAACAGCATGCTACAGCGCTACGCAACGTCCCAGTAGCCTATTTCGTCGTTTGCCTAACCATGAACGAGCCAACAGAAGAGCACTGCAAAGAGGTCAATGCTTACCTCGACCCGGTGCGCGAGAATTTCCCGGACATCAAACCCGTGGATGTAGGATTGTTTGCCGGTGAAATGGATTTCAAAAAGCTCGCGTTACCGATTCGCGCACTCATCAAAGCCATGAAATCACCGGAAGGCGATTTTCGTGATTGGGATGCCATCCGCGCTTGGGCCGAAGACATCGCTCCACAACTGCTCACTTAAAAAAATACTTAAAGCGCGCGGCAGTGATATTGCCGCGCGCTTTGTATTACCTGTCCCCCGACCGAATGGATAAGCAATCATAAACATACCAAAATAACAGAAGTGTTAAAAAACGATAAATTATATAAAAATCCCTTGACAGCGCACAAGAAAAATGTTATGCTCAAAGGGTATAGCGTGTAAATTGTCTGAGTATCCATCGTAAAAAACTTTTTTAGTCTAAGGAGGCTACCTATGTTCCGAGAACGTATACAAGAAAAGTATGAACAATTATCCCCGCGCTTTCGCTCTTTGGCCGATTTCATCCTGGAAAACACACTGGATGTAGGCTTCCTCACAGCCACCGAACTTGCTCGCCGGGTCGGAGTAGATCCAGCCACGGTCGTGCGCTTCTCACAAGACCTGGGCTATTCCGGCTACCGAGAGCTCTCACGTGAGATCAAGCACTATATCAACCAGGAATTGGCCCTACGTTATCAGAAGGGTGCGCCAGAGACGGAGGGAATTGAAAGTCAAATCGCGCTTGCCATTGACGAACTGAGCGATCGGGTCTTGAGCCTGAAAGCGGATACCGGCAACATTCGCGCCATTGCAGAGACGCTGCATCAGGCCACACGCGTCTTTGTCGTCAGCAAAGCAGATGGGTATGGGCTAGCCGGGTTGTGGGCCACTTATCTGCAATTGATCGGCATTGATGCCCAGGTCATGCAGGCGGAACTAGGCAAAGCAGCTTTGCTGCTACGTGATGCAGAAGCCGGTGATGTGGTATTCGCAATTGCGTTGGGGTTGGACCCGGACACAGAAATTGGTCATCTGTTGGCGGTCGCCCGCGAACAAGGTTTGAAGACAATTGCTGTCACCACCAGCCCGACATTGCAACCCGCGCGCCAGGCAGAGTTAAGCTTCACCGCCGCCGCCAAAGCTGTAGAAGGCTATCCTTTCTTCGCAGCCCTCACCGCATTACTTTCGGTAATTTGGCAAACGTTAATTATCCTAAAAGGACAAGCCGCACACGAGGGTATCCATGCTACCATGAACGAGCTCAACAAGCTCGTTACAGCGCAAGAGAAAGCCCCAGCCTACGATTTCGCGGCGCTACTACGGTTATGGGAACAACCGTAACCTAAGGCTATAACAAACAAAACAGCGGGGGACGTAACGTCCCCCGCTGTTTTTACACCTATTAAGGAGTCTGCGCCTGTTCCGGCTCAGGAGGATCCCATTGTGGTAAAAACATTACCTGCGTCGGCCAAATCTCTGAGTAGAAAGCCAAATAGCTGGGTAGCGCCCCACTCCAGAGTTCATCTATATGCGCGCCGGGGTGCGTTTCATAGACCACTTGCGCGCCGTGTTCCAGCAATACATCGCGCAGCTGTTGTGTGCCGCCCCGCGTCCAATCGGCATCGCCCGTATCAAGATAGACGCGCTGACCCGGAAGTCCAGTCTGAGCAAGGTAGAAAGGATCGTAAACACGGGGGGGGGTATTAACGCTGAGAGCCGGACTATGCCCACCAACACTCATGAACAACTGTGGATTGCGCATCCCGATTTCCAACGACCAAATACCCCCGCGCGAGATGCCACCAATAGCACGGCCCTCAGGAACCTGCCATACACGATACTCTGCTTCAATTTGTGGGAGTAGTTCCTCAACCAGCATCCCCTCAAACGAGCCTGACCCGCCGCTTGAATGAACGTAACGACCGTTTGAGTTAGTCACACCCGGCAGCACCAAAATGAAAGGGCCACTCAAACCACGGCTAACCCAATCGTCCAGCAACTCAGTAACACCTATCTGCACCCAATGATACTCATTCAAAGGCCAACCATGCAGCAAATAAAGAACAGGGAAGGCCGATTGAGGAAACTGATCATAGCAAGGGGGAAGATGTACCAGATAATTGATGGTCTCGCCCATGTGGGTGCTATAGAACGCATTACGCTCCGTAACACCACGCCAATGGGGGCACACCCAGGGTAACTCTGTAGGTGGCACAGAAACATCCAAAATCTCCGCACCAGATGAAGTAGAAAGGGTGGGCGTCATTGTCGCAGTAAACGTCCACACAGGAGCAAGCGTAACCGTCGGGGCAGCGGTCGCTGTTGGCGAAATAGCCTGCACGGCAGCCACTTCGGAGCTAGCATAATCGTTCAGCGCAAAGGAAGCCAAAAAAAGCGCCGCAGCTACGATAATAAGTAATATAATAACACTTGTGCGTGATCTCATCATCAGTTTTGAGTGTAACACGCTTTAACAACACGTCAAGATTAAAAAGTTATAGGGCTTATGCGGACTTTCTCAGTCCACATAAGCCCTATAAATAGAAAAGTCCTTTGGCGATGACCTACTCTCCCAGGGGGCTGCCCCCCC
>CAZDDI010000033.1:0-45430 GCA_964504195.1 uncultured Anaerolineales bacterium | reverse complement strand
CCGTGGCAGTTACCCCACCCCCCGCCCCAGTTGCGGCGGAGCCGGAACCGGCCCCGGTAAAAGTCACACCAGAGGCTACCCCCACGCCAACTGAAGAGAGCGATTTCTTCGGCTGGTCCACGCTCGGACAACAGCCGGCAGATACATCGGAAGAACCTCCGGTAACTAAATCAACACCGGTCAAAGAAACTCCATCTTCCGCACCCGTTGTCATAAAGCCAGAACCGGTTGCCGAGGCTAAACCCGTCCAGCCTACGCCACCGGCTGCACCTACCCCACCTAAACAAACCGTTGAACCCGACTTCTTCGGCTGGTCTACCTTTGGCGAAAGCATCCCGGAACCATCTACAACCCTAGATGAACCACCGGCACCGCCGCCTTCTTTTGGCTTTACAAGTTTTGGCGGGGACCCTGAACCTGCACCTGAGCCAGAGCCAGAACCAACCTTCGATGAAGGCCCGTTACCACAAAAGTCAGCGCAAGTATCCGCACGCCCGTCTACACCATCCGCCACACCACCCGCCCCCAAACCCCAATTCGATCTGGATGCAGGACGCGCTTATGTAAAAAAGAATGCCAAAGACAACAAGGCGCGGCTCGCTCTGGCTCGCGCGCTCTGGGTATCAGGCATAGCGGATGAATCTATGCAACACTATGCACGCCTCATTCGCGGCAACACGCTCATAGAAGAAGTCTTGCGCGATTTACAACGCTATGCAGCGGAAGGCGCAAAACAACCACCGCTGCTGCGAACACTAGGGGATGCGTATATGAAAGCCGGACAATTGGATAAAGCATTGGAGGCCTATAACCAGGCAATGGAAATGTTGTAAGCGCCCTGCTCCGTTTTGATTTCAGGACACGGAGCGCACGATTTGTGCCTCCGTGTCTCTCTGTAACCAACAAATCGCTGATTCTTAGGAGATTTTGAAACTATGGAACAATCTCTGGTCATTCTCAAACCGGACACCGTGCAACGGGGGCTGATGGGAGACATCATCGGACGCATCGAGCGCCGAGGATTGCGCATCGCAGCCATGAAAATGCTGCATGTAAGCCGGGAACTGGCAGAGCAACATTACGGAGAGCACAAGGGCAAAGTGTTCTACGAGCCGCTGTTGGCCTTCATCGGCAACGGGCCGGTGGTAGCGCTGGTAGTGGAAGGGCCAGAAGCTATCAACCTGTTGCGCGGAATGATGGGCAAGACAAATGCAAAGGAAGCTGTTCCTGGCACAATTCGTGGCGATTATGGCATCTCGAACCGGCACAACCTGGTGCATGGCTCAGATAGCTCAGAATCTGCCGCGCGTGAAATCGCTTTGTTCTTTAAGCCGGACGAAATCATCGCCTATCGGCGCGCCAGCGAACCGTGGATAGACCCCGACGCCGCGTGGTAAACGATAGTATGTCTCTGATGCTGTGCAAAGAATAAGCTACGCAGCACGAGAAACGCGCTGGTAACATCATCCAACTTCGGGAAGGTTGCCCAAAACACCCGTCCACGTGAGCTGCGCCAGACGTAACCGAGCAGCGCTTTGCTGTGCCATTTGAGCGATATGACGCATGATAGTCTGCGTCACTGCTGCAACGCACACGCGATCTTCGGCATCACCGCTGAAATACAACGCTGCTCCCATCGTCATTGCGTAGGGCGTGTGCAACGGCCAGCGACTTGGTGCATCCTCGCCGACTAGATTTACTTCTCGCAGCTTCTCCCACAACAGATGAATGCCTATCGGAATGACCGGCGCACCGGTAAGCAATGCTAACCGCGCCGCCCCAGAATGCGCCGGACAAAAAGCCTCGCGCGGGCTTAAATTGCCCTCGGGAAAGATAATCACGGTCCCCCCGGCTTCCAAAACCGCGCGGGCCTGCATAAAGGCCGCCCGGCCTTGCCCCACCGTCACGGGAATGTGTCCGGCCCAGCGCAAATAGCGCCCAAACAGCGGTACCTTGAAAGCTGCCTCAGTGATCAAAATAGCGGATGGCCCTTCGACCAACCAGGCGACAAAGAATGGGTCAGCAGTGGTAGGATGATTGGCAACCAAAATACGTGGACCTGATGGCAATGGGGCGTGGCGCAACACGCTCAACTTGAGGTACAACACGGTATATATATGCAAGATCGGCCACATTAACATATACAGTAGAGTTTTCATCTTTACTCTCCAGGAATCCGACTTTTATTGAGTATACCCACGCCCTACCGTATATTCCTATCCGCCCGCTAACAATTGACTACAAGTTTGGTACACACGGCAATTACAACCCCCTGGACCATCACCTATCCGAAAATTCCACCAGTGGTCGGGCCTACCAAAACCTGTCAGTGGTTTCAAAAAGCTCAACCACCGACTTCAATCACAATTCGCTATTCGTAATTTGCTATTCCGCAAAGGAGCACAACCATGAAAATACTTTTTATCGGTGGCACGGGAACCATTAGTTCGGCATGTTCCCAGTTGGCGTTGGCAAAGGGCTACGATCTTACCCTGTTAAATCGCGGCCAGACAGACCGCCCGATTCCAACAGGCGCGCGCTGTGTGCAGGCGGACATCCGCCAACCAGACACAGTACGCGCTGCCTTAAACAAAGAAACCTTTGATGTCGTAGTGAATTGGATTACGTTTACGCCAGAGCAAGTGGAGAGCGATCTCGCTCTGTTTCGTGAGCGCACAGGACAATACATTTTTATCAGCTCAGCCTCAGTCTATCGCAAACCCGCCCTGCTCCCCATCACCGAGTCCACGCCGGTGGGTAATCCCCATTGGGCCTACTCCCGCGACAAAATCGCCTGCGAAGCACGTCTGAACCAGGCGTACCACGACGAAGGCTTCCCCGTGACCATCGTACGTCCCTCACACACTTACGATGAACGTATGTTGCCTATGTACGGACGGTACACGGTTATTGATCGGATGCGGCGCGGGCAACCGGTCATTGTGCATGGCGATGGCACATCGCTGTGGACGCTTACCCATCACACAGACTTCGCGCGCGGCTTCGTGGGGCTACTCGGCAACCCTCGCACTATCGGCGAGACCTTCCACATTACCAGCGACGAATTACTCACCTGGAACGAGATTTTCACCACATTGGGACGTGCTGCCGGTGTTGAACCACAACTGGTGCATATCCCCTCGGATATCATTGCTACTTTTGATGCCCATTGGGGCGCGTCGCTACTGGGAGATAAGGCGCACAGCGTCATCTTCGATAATCGCAAGATCAAGAATCTTGTGCCAGATTACACAGCAACCATTCCCTTCGCGCAGGGGGCGCGCGAGATCATCACCTGGCATGCTGCCGACCCCGTGCGGCAGCATGTGGATCCCATTGCCAAGGCGCTGTTTGGGCAGCTACTGGCTTGGAGAATACGCGACGGGATAAACGAGTAAAGCCTCCCCGCCACGCGCATGACATTCATCATCTTGTATCCTCCACAATTTGGCTTATAATTAAATATAGATATATTTCAATCTATCAATCTACAAGGAATCCCATGTCCACTATCACCGAAGAAGAAGCCGTCTTACTGCACCGCTACATCTGCGAAGGGGTGGGCGATCCCAAACGCCTGCGCCTGCTCTACCTCGTTGCCGAGCACCCCCGCAAGGTCTCCGATCTCACTGAGCTGCTAGGCGTTTCCCAGCCGACCGTCTCCCATCACCTACGCATTCTGCGCGACCGGGGCCTGGTCGAGGCGCGCAAGGAGGGGACGGCGGTGTATTACTCCCTGAGCCACCCCCGCATCTTGGAAGCCCTGGATATGATGCGCGCTATCGTCGCGCAGTTTTTGGCGGAGGAAGCGCAGGTACTTAGTAATTCGTAATGCGTACTGCGTGAGGCGTGAAGAGAATTCGCTGACTCCCTTTTTCGCCTTTTCGCTTTCTCGCTGATTCGCTGATTTTATTTGGAGGACACAATGGCTAAACTGTCTGAAGCACAAACAACCTGGTTGGAAGGCGTCTTTGGCGAGCGTTTCACAGACCGCCCGGTGGAGCGCAAGCTCTACAGCCACGATGTAGGCGAGATGCCGAGCATGATCAAGCCGCTTATTGGCACGCCGATGGCGGATGGCGTGGTGCAGCCCGCGTCGGAGGCGGAACTCGCGGCGCTGGTACAGTGGGCGGTGCAAGAGGGCATCCCGCTCACCCCGCGCGGCAAGGCGACCTCCGGTTACGGCGGTGTGTTGCCCGTGAAGGGCGGTATCGTGGTGGATTTCTTCCGCATGGACAAGGTGCTCGCGGTGGACGCCGCAGCGCAGACCGCCACACTCGAAGCGGGCATCGTCTTCGAGAAGGCCGACCGCGAGCTCAAGAAGCATGACCTCACGCTGCGCACCTATCCCAGCAGCTACCCCTCGGCAACGGCGGGCGGCTGGCTGGCGCAGGGCGGCGCGGGCTTTGGCGCGCTGGAGGCGGGCTGGTTCCGCGATAACGTAGTGAGCGCCCGCGTCATCCTGGGCGACGGCGCGCTGGGCCTCTTTGAGGGCGACGACCTCGACATGATCTACGAGGCCGAGGGCATCACCGGCTTCATCACCCAGCTCACTATCAAGGTCATGCCCGATGTGCCGCTGGAAATCATGTCTCTGGGCTGCGCCGAGGCGCACAGCCTGCAATATATGCTCGAAGGCTTCCTCTCTACCGATATGCCGATCTGGTCCATGCACTTCATCAACCCGCAGATGGCGAAGATGAAGAACCTGGCGCCGTTGCAGACGCATCAGGGCCATGCCAGCGAGCACCGTGTCACCCTGCCGGAGACGTATATCGTCACCATCGCCTTCCGCCAACAGGATGCTGAGCGCGTCCGTTCCGCCATCGCGGCGCGGATGACCAGCCCGCAATGCACGGCGGAACTGCTCAGCGACGAGATCGCCCAGCACGAGTGGGCGCAGCGCTTCCGCATTATGACCGTGAAGCGGCTAGGGCCGAGCCTTGTCCCGGCGGAGGTCGTGGTGCCGTTGGCGGGGTTGGGGGCGACGCTGTCTGAAATCGAGCAGAAAGTGGGCCAGCCGGTGGTGAAGGAAGGCGTGATGGTGCGTCACGGGCGCAATCCCAAAGGCGAGCCGGAAGTCGTTATCCTGGGCTTCATCCCCGCCGACCAGCGCAAGTTCACGTACAACTTCGTCTTCCCGCTCTCGCTCACCATCGCCCGCATCGCCGAGAAGCACGGTGGGCGGCCCTACGCCACCGGGCTGTATTACACCAAAATGGCGGATAAAATCCTCGGCGCGGAGCGGGTGCGGGTGCTCAAGGAGTTCAAGCGCAAGGCTGACCCTGCCGGTATCTTCAACCCCGGCAAGGTGCTGGGCAACGCGCTCATCAGCAATGCGCTGATCGTCGCCAACGCCTTTGAGCCGTTGCTGCGACCCTTTGGCAACGCGGTGGTGAGCGATGTGGGCGAGAAGCTGCCCGATAAACCTGTGCGCGGCATCCCCGCCGACGTGGCCTGGTACGCTTACGCCTGCTCGCAGTGCGGCTATTGTGTGCAGGAGTGCGATCAGTATTACGGTCGTGGCTGGGAGAGCCAGAGTCCGCGCGGCAAGTGGTACTGGCTGCGCGAGTTCATGGAGGGCCGCGAGAAGTGGGATCAGTTCATGGTGGATACCATCCTGGTCTGCACCACCTGCGAGCTCTGCAACCTGCGCTGCTCGGCGAATCTGCCCATCGAGCCGTCGTGGATGAAGCTGCGCGGGCAGCTGATCGAAGAAGAGGGTCGCATGACCTTCCCGCCCTTCGAGATGATGGCGGCGGCGCTTACCGATCAGGGCAACATCTGGGCAGGCTATCGCAAAGACCGCGACGCCTGGTTCCCGGAGGACTTGCGCGAGAAGCACGGCGCGGGTAAGAAAGCGAAGGCCGTGTACTTCGCCGGGTGTACCGCGAGCTACGTCGAGCATGACATCGGCCAGGCCAGTGTGCGTCTGCTCGATGAGGCGGGCGTGGACTTCGGCTATGTGGGCAAGAAGGAGAACTGCTGCGGCACGCCGATGCTCGTGGCGGGCAAGTGGGAGGTCTTCGCCGAGACGATGAAGAAAAACATCGCCGCTGTGGAGGCGGCGGGCGCGGATACCGTCATCACCTCCTGCCCGGCGTGCAATATGATGTGGCGGCATGCCTACCCGGAGTGGGCGGCGAAGTTGGGCATCGAATACAACATCACGGCCAAGCACTACAGCGAAGTGGTCGCGGAGAAACTCGCGGCGGGCGAGTTCTCCTTCCCCCCTCTCCCCGAGGGAGAGGGGCAGGGGGTGAGGGTGACTTGGCACGATTCTTGTCACATGGGGCGCGTCTCGCACATCTACGAGGAGCCGCGCGCGGTCATCCAGGCCATCCCCGGCGTGGAGTACGTCGAGATGGAGTACAACCGCGACGACGCGCACTGCTGCGGCAGTGTGCTCACGCTCATTAAAGATCCGCCCATCGCCGCTGTGGTGGGCAAGCACCGGCTCGATGAAGCGGTCGAGGCGGGCGCGCAAAAGCTGCTCGCGGCCTGCCCCTGCTGTGAGTTCCAGTTCCGCGTGACGCGCGAGAAGACCCAATCGCCGGTGGAAATCGTAGACCTGGCGCGCTTCTGCGCGGAGCGGCTCGGCTACACCGACTTCCCCGATCCGCACCCGGAGGTGCAGGCGCAGTGGGCCGTCTTCGAGGCGATGATCGCTCTGATGACGCCGCAGGGCTTCGCCGACCTGATGGGGACGATGTGGCCGGAGCTCATTGATGCGATGCCTTTGGGCATGGGCAAGATGATGCGGGCGATGGGCAAAGTCCCCGGCGCGCTCGGCGCGATGAAGCCGCTATTCCCGGTGCTCTTCCCCAAATTGCTGCCCCTGATGATGCCCAAGGTGATGGACACCATGCTCGCGCGCGTGGCGGCACAGATCCCCATGCCCGACACCATGGCGGAGCAGATGCCCAAGCTCATGCCCAAAGTGATGGACAACCTCATGCCGCACATGCTCGGCGATTTGGTCCCGCTGGTGGCGGATCCGATGATTGCGTATTTGAAGGGTGAAGCGTGACCAGAGCGAGATTGTGTGTTACAATAAGGCTATCAGAAGTTGAATTGAGAGACCTGTATGGATATAGAGCAAATCAAAGCCAAGGTGCGTGCTGGTGAGTTTTTGGTCAGTGCTCATGCTGATCAAGAAGCAGCAGATGAGAATATCGCTATTGCTGAGATACGCGAAGCATTGCTGCAAGGCATAATACTTGAACAGTATGCCGATACCGGGCGCGGTGAGAGTTGCTTGCTCTTGGGTTTTGTGAATACACGTCCGATTCATGTTGTGTGTGGGTGGCGTCGCAATGCGGTTGTAGTAATTACGGTATATCTGCCCAAACTACCGAAGTTTGTTGATCCCTGGACACGAAGAACGAATTGAGTAGAAAGTTTGAGGAGTGTGCAATGAACGAATACTGTCACATATGTGGAAGCACGGATTTTGAGATGCGTCAGGTGGAATATATCTATCGTCGAAGGGGCACCTATCTGGTAGTACGCGATGTGCCCTGCGAAGTTTGTCTGCATTGTGGCGAACGCTACTATGCCGGTGAGGTGCTATTAGCTATCGAGGCGCGTTTTAATATGTTCATCGCAGGTACTGCCATACCGCAGGCGGAATTGCGTGTGCCAGTTGAGGTTTTTGCTTGAGTTAAGTCGGCTAACGGTGGTTTTGTAAACGCAGTGGCGGGGAAATTGTGCCCCGCCACTGCGTTTTGGTAAATACACGCTTTCCAATAGCCTCAAAGACATGGTACAATGGGCTATTCTGATGCAGCGCACCCGCTGCGGGTAGAGACATGCGCATGAACATCTTCGATGAATTCAAATGGGTGTGTTTCATCTGAGTTAAGAGGGGCGCGGTCGGAGACCGGCCCCAGCCTGCTCTGGCCAGTCTCCGACCGTGCCAGTCTTCGTTCATAACTGAAATGAAACATACCCAATTCAAATGGCGCGGACTGGTGTACGATTTCACGGATGGCTTGCAAGAGACGCTTGCCAAAGACAAGGTCACGGCCTATATCGGCTTCGATCCCACCTCGAACAGCCTGCAAGTGGGCACCTACTCGCTGATGGGGCTGGCACGAATGCAGCGGTTCGGTCACACACCCATCGCCGTCGCGGGCGGCACATCCGATGATCACATATTTGAAGGGTGAAGCGTAACGATTACCAAAATAGTCAGTTCCCCCCATTTCGTTGTTGACAAATTTCCCCTAACGGATATAATGTCCTCGCAGCCGACCTCTAAAGGTTCGGCTTCTATTGTGTATAGGGGAGGTTACATCGTGTACGCAGTTGTTCAATCTGGCACGCACCAGTACAAAGCCATCGTAGGCAAGGATCTCATTGTTGAGCGCCTGGCGCTACCGATTGGCGAACAGATTACATTCGAGCAGGTTTACCTGGTGGCTGATGAGAATGACGTGCGGGTCGGGCAGCCCACCGTGCCGGGAGCCCAGGTCCGTGCTACCATTCTGGAAGAATTTCGCGGCCCCAAAATCCGCATCTTCAAATACAAGCCCAAAGAGCGCTATCGGCGTCGGCAGGGTCATCGGCAGACCTACATGCGCCTGCGCATTGATGAGATTGTGAAGGGAGCGTAGAGACATGGCGCGCAAGAAAACATCTGGCAGCAATGGCCGGGACAGCAACTCCAAGCGTCGCGGCGTGAAGAAATATGGCGGTGAAGCGGTCATCACCGGCAACATCATCGTCCGACAAGTTGGGATGCGCATCATCCCCGGTGTCAACGTGGGCATGGGGCGCGATTACACGCTCTTCGCCATGTCCAATGGTAAAGTGCGCTACGATGTAGTGCGCGGACGTAAACGGGTCAATATTGACGTAGCTCAGGAGAACATAGCCCAATGAAACCAGATATTCATCCCCAATGGTATCCTGAATCTACCGTGTTATGCGCTTGTGGCAACACCTGGAAAGTTGGCGCGACCGTACCAGAATTCCGCACCGACGTGTGCTCGAAATGCCACCCCTTCTTCACCGGCGAGCAACGCATCGTAGACACCGAAGGCCAAGTGGATCGCTTCATGCGCCGTCTGCGCGCACGCGAAGAGGCCATCCGCGAAGCTGAACAACGCCAGAGCGTGCAAGTTTCGCCCACTCTCGCCATTGCAGATCTAAAGCTGCCCCAGCGTTTCACCAAAATCCTGCGTGAGGACGGCATCGAGACCGTAGCCGATCTCATCACACGCCTGGAAACAGGTGGGGATGAAGCCCTGACCGACATCAAAGGCTTCGGGCTAAAGGCCCTGGCAGATCTTAAGAAAACGCTCCGCGGGCGGGGATATGTGCTCCCCGGCGATACGGACGGTACATCCGAACCGCTCCCCGCCACAGCTGCTTAAGCACCCAATCAGCGGGGCAGGCATTCAAAACCTGCCCCGCTTTTTTTATCTACTCTGCAAGCATAATAACCTTGATTTGCGTCACAGGAGAATGATTCATGTATGGAATGCCCAGCGGCGGGTGGATTGAAGTCGTATGCGGCAGCATGTTTAGCGGCAAAACTGAGGAACTCATCCGCCGGGTACGCCGCGCCGAGATCGCCCGCCAACATGTGCAAGTCTTCAAACCAGCCATTGACTTGCGCTACACCTCCGAAGCCATCGCCTCACACAACGGCCTCCAACAAAACGCCATCCCCGTCAACTCCACAGCAGAGATACGCCAGTTACTCTCTCCAGAAGCCACCGTCATCGCCATTGACGAAATCCAGTTCTTCACCGAAGCTGTGGTTGACCTATGCACCGAACTGAGCAACGCCGGGCGGCGTATTATCTGTGCGGGCCTGGATATGGACTTTCGCGGCGAGCCGTTCGGCCCAATGCCACGCCTGCTGGCAGTTGCCGAGCGTACAGATAAGCTGCAGGCGATCTGCATCCAGTGTGGCGGACCGGCCAGCCGTTCACAGCGCCTCATCAATGGACAACCAGCCCATTATGACGACCCTATCGTACTGGTCGGCGCGAGCGAAGTCTACGAAGCCCGTTGTCGCGGCTGCCATATCGTGCCGCGCGGCCCACACACACAGTAAGGAGACCTATGAATACCTTACCTGATTCCATTGAATCCGTTCTATTGGATGAAGCCACCATCGCCACGCGCGTGCAATCGCTGGCCGATACCATCAGCACCGATTACACAGGCGTCCGCAACGAGGACCTGCTACTCATCGGCGTACTCAAAGGCTCGTTCATCTTTATGGCCGACCTGAGCCGACGGCTCACCGTACCTCATCGCGTAGACTTCATCGCCCTCTCCAGCTACGCTGACACAGCCGAAGCCTCTGGCTCAGTGCGGATGATTATGGACACCCGGGCCGATGTGTCCAGACGGCATGTGCTCATCGTTGAAGACATTCTTGACACAGGCTACACACTTAGCTATCTACAACGTATTTTCGGAGCACGGCAGCCGGCCTCACTGCGTACCTGTGTCCTGTTGAGCAAACCGGAGCGCCGCATTGTCCATGTACCGGTAGATTATGTCGGGTTCGAGATCCCTGATGTTTGGGTGGTGGGCTACGGCCTGGATTTTGCCGACCGCTTCCGCACCCTACCCTATATCGCGGCACTAAAGCCCGCCGCTTATCAAAAGTAAGGAGTCCCAACATGACCATGTTCGATGACATCGCCAAAGTTCTGATCTCCGAAGAAGACCTCCAAACACGCATCAAGGCCCTGGCTAAGGAGATGAATCAAGTTTATAGCGACGTTGAACCGCCCCTGCTGGTGTGCATTCTCAAGGGGGCGTTCATCTTCCTGGCCGATTTGACACGCCATCTCACCTTCCGTCACGAAGTAGAATTCATGGAAGTCTCCAGCTACGGCAAGAGCACCAAGAGCAGCGGCGTGGTGCGGATCCTACTCGACTTGGAGACCAACATCGAAGGGCGGCATGTGGTAATTGTGGAGGATATTGTGGATTCCGGACGCACGCTAAACTACATTGTACGCAACTTCAGTACCCGCAATCCGGCCAGCCTGCGCATAGCAACCTTACTCAACAAGCCCGATCGTCGCGAGATGGAAGTCCCCACCGATTTCGTCGGCTTCGAGGTGCCGGATGAGTTTGTGCTAGGTTACGGGCTGGATTACGCCGAACAATATCGCAACCTGCCCTACATCGGCATCCTCAAGCCAGAAGTTTATACCAAAGACTAATCGCTATCCCCCATCACACACACCGGGCCACAGTCAATTGACTATGGCCCGGTTGTAAATGGCGGTATTTAGAGAATGCGTCACCATTCACGGCCTGCGCCCTGCTCGACGTGACAGAGGCTGTCCCCTCAATACCCGCTACCAAACCTATACCACTAGCGGGGCATAGTAACATAATCGCTGGATTCACATCTCCAAACAGATGCACCCGCGTCCGCTCATGTGTACGCTTACCACAAACCATAACCCCAGTTTGGAATACAGTAGATGTGCTGAGGAATCACCTACAGTCGGCTCAAATCTTATCTTAACTCAAGTTACCACCTATAGTTTGTGGTAACGCCTTTGGGCCACATTTCTGCCACAAAGTGGGCAAATGTAATAGCCCTGCCAGGAAAAATCTCCCATCAGATGCGCGAAGGGATACCACAAGCAATATCCTTCCCTTTGGTTGTCTCCTGTTTGAAAATGGGTATAATACCTTTGATACACTTATTGGAGTCAAAGCCGAGGAGAATCGTGAGGAATGGTCAAATCGTACCAGCTGTTAAAATTTGCCAGTGTCGCCATCTGGTCAGGCGTGGCCTTGCTATTCCTCGGCATTTTGCTCAGCTTTCCTACCTTTGCGCCGTACTTTGACAGCTTACGTTACACTTCCGAGATTGCCCCGGCCCCGCTACTTACCGCTACCAATCCCGGAGCGCAAGAGATATTGCCGTTCGGTGAAGAAGTATACTCAGTAGCAGACTTACTGCAACCGGAACCGCCCACTCCTACTCCAACGCCGCCTCCAGCAGTGAGCGGCATTGCACCGGAAACGCCCGCCCCGCTGCCCACGGTCACCCCCACCCCCACTCCAACTGGCGTCGAACCAACCTACATCCGCATCCCCACCTTGAATCTCGAAGCGCCCGTTGTTCCTATCGGCTGGGAAATGGTGAATGCGCAACCTACCTGGCAGGTGCCAGACTGGAAAGCCGTCGGCTGGCATGACTCCTCTGCCCTGCTCGGTGTCAGCGGCAACACGGTGCTCAACGGCCACAACACCACCCGTGGAGAAGTCTTCCGCGACCTCTACAAGCTCCAACCCGACGATACCATCATCCTTGAAGGACAAGATGGCTCACTACATACCTACATCGTGAACGCCATCTACATCCTCCAGGAAGCCGACCAACCGCTAGAAGTGCGACTGGAAAATGCACGCTACATCCAATCCACACTGGATGAACGCCTGACCCTGGTAACGTGCCACCCCTACAGCAGCACACGCTACCGACTACTTGTCATCGCCTTTCCTGCGCTGGCGTCTGAGTTAATGCACTTGCAAGGAGAATGATTATGATGCTTAACCTGCCCCGGCGATTACGCCGAAACCATGCTTTAGAACATGCCACGATCAACTTACTCACCCAACAATATGCTGAAGCCTACATCGTGGGCTTCTCGCGCGTGCTGGGGTTTACGCTCTACACCAATCTAGCGACTGCAGATGTAGTAACTGCGGTAACAGAAGCTTTGCGCCGTCTCAAGGCCGGGCAACACGAGCTGGCAATCCATTCCAATTGCGGCACCGGCCTAATCGCCACGGCTGGCCTGACCACGTTGGGCACGCTCGTGAGCCTGGGCAGCCCACGCATGACGCTGCGCCAGCGCATCGAGCGTTTCCCTACTGCCGTGCTGATCAACGCCGTGCTCATCCTATTGGCGCGCCCGCTAGGTGTATGGCTCCAAACCCACGTTACGGTTGATCCTCACATCGCAGCGGCAGAGCTCGCGTCGGTCTTCACCGTCCATCAGGGAAAACTACAACGGATTAACGTCAACATACGGTATGCCTGATGTGGTACCTTTATCACGGTGAAAACAACCTGGAACTAAGGGAAGCAGTGCGCGCGCTGCTGGGAAAACTGCTGCCCGGCGACACGGCCACCTTTAACATGGAAACATTGACCGCGCCGTTCACCCTAAACGAGCTCCAACGCGCCTGCGCGACCATGCCCTTCTTGGCTGATGTGCGCACGATTATCGTTCCCAATTCTTTGGGCAAAGATAAAGGTAAGGGCAAGGGTAAAAGCAATGACCGCTGGTTGCCTGACCTACTCACCTACCTCCCCACCCTGCCCGCCACAGCGCATGTACTTTTTACGGAGGATAAGACGCTGCCGGCCAAACACACCTTGTTGCAGTTAGCCAAGGAAGAGACGCAGGGCAAAATCCGCAGTTTCCCACTCCCCAACCCGAGAGAACTCCCGCAATGGATCGTAGAACGCGCACAGCAGCATGGCAGCCCCATCGAGCGTCCCGCAGCGGCGCTGTTGGCTGAGAACCTGGGGGCAGATTTGCGGTTGCTCGATCAAGAATTGCGCAAGCTCGCCACCTATCGCGGCGATGAGCGCGCCATCACAGTGGCGGATGTACGCCTGTTGACGCCGTATGTGATGAGTGCTGATGTGATCTTCAAACTGGTGGATGCGCTGGGAAAGCGTGATCCCCGGCAGGCCGCGCAGCATTTGCACCGGTTGTTGGATGCCGGGGAGCATCCATTGGGGATTATGGCGATGGTGACACGGCAGTTCCGCCTACTGATTCAGGCGCGCTGGCTCATGGATACCCAGCGTAGTTCAGGAAGCCAAATCGCGCAGCGGCTCAAGCAACATGAATTTGTAGGGGGCAAACTCCGCGACCAGGCGACCAGCTTCACCCAAGCACAATTGCGTCAGGCGTATACATTGTTGCTCGATAGCGACCTAGCAATCAAGCAGGGGCAATTGCAACCCGAAGCCGCACTCGACCTGCTCGTGGCGGAGCTCACGCGCCTGTAGTCGGCGATTCCTCGTGCGCCACCCACAAGTGATGCTGCAACACATGCCCCGATGCCCGCACCGTCACCTGATTAATATGCTGCTCGCCATCGGGCAGCACCGCCGGATGCACATAACAGACGTTCGGCGCAGCCCCGAAACGTTCCTCATAGCGCCGCACAGCCCGCTCAATCTTCTGCGGCAAAGCCTCAGCGCTATTGTCGTACCACAGCAATCCCACACTCATCTCAACCCAACCTGTGCATCCAGATACCAGGTCTGGCGTAGCACATCTTCGTAGAGGATGAAACTTCCCTCGTGACAATACACGCGAAAACCATACCGCTTGACCTTACCCCCGCGTTGGGTCTCGGTCCAAGCGCGCGTGACCGCCTGTACGTTGTAAACGTGGCCCCGCCAGCGAAAACGCTGCGGAAAAAACTTGTCACGCCGCGCAAGCAAATGAATCGGCTCACGGCCAAACGCTTGCGATAACAAACCACTTAACAAGCTCATTCTTCCTCCCCCACCATCGCGAACTGGCGCGGTTGGCGCACGGCCCACGGCGCGCTCTCCGGCCCCCATCCCGCGCTCCGCTCCGCGCCATAGCCCGGCGGCAAGGCCGGCTGCGTCACCACGATCACCGGCGGCTGTGGCGCATGGCTCTGCGCCCGCCGCTCCCACTGTCGCTCCTGCCGTTGCAGCAGGGTCCAGCCCAACGCCAGCGTCGGCAGTAGCGCTCCGCCACCGCACACCAGCCCCAGCAGCAGCGCCAGCGCGTCCGCGCTCAACCGCTGCGTTACCACTACCGCTGCCGTTAGTCCAAACACGATCCCCACCAGCGCGAAGAACCGCCCGATGCGCCCGCTCACACTCGTCCCGTTCATCGCGCGCCCCTCCAGACCGCCGCCAGCGGCCCCGGCAACGCCAACGGCGCGCGCGGCGGCGCGGGAAACGCGCGCGTCAACTCTGGCTCGCTGATCCGCGCCACCTGGAACCGCAACGGCTGCGGCGTCGGCCCGACGGCCAGGAAATCCCCCCGGCCTTGCAACAGATGCGCTTCCGTCCCGCCACACCCGGCGGCCGCCCGCGCATCTTCCGGCGACACGACCTTCCCCACCAACCGCAGCGGGAAATTCGCCCGCAAGAGCGGCGAGAGCAACGCCGCCGAAGGCCGCTGGGTCGCCGCGACCACATGGATGCCCGCTTCACGCCCCCGCTGCGCTAACCGCGTCAACGGCTCGGTCAAGCCCGGCGCAAGGAACAGCCAGTCGGCCAGTTCGTCCAGCAACACCACCAGCCGCGGCGCGGCCTCGCCCCGCCGGTCGCGCAGTTCCATCAGCCGCACCAGCGAGTGCAACGCCTCGCCCGCCTCCTCCGGTGTGGTGATGATGGGCCGCGCCAGGTGTGGCGCGTGCCGTAGCGGCCCGAACGTGCGGCCCTTGGGATCGAGGCAGAGCAATTGCAGCGCGGCGGGCGGCTGGGTCAACACCAACGATGCGGCCAAGGTACGCAGCAGTTGCGACTTACCCGACCCGGTCGTGCCGGCGATGAGGACGTGCGCCACATCGGGCGCGGCGAGGCGGGCCAGCAAAGGCCGCCCATCGTCGGTGAGGCCGAGCAGCGCGGTGGCGGGTGGTAGCGGCGCGACAGTGGGCAGCAGCGTGAGCAGGTCGAGCGGACGCGGGTCGGGATTGGCAAACTCCAGCACAATGCCGTCGGAGGTACGCTGAACATGCAATTGCGGAACTTGCAGGGCCAACGCGAGGTCATCAGCGAGGTTGCGAATTGTCGCAAAGCGGATCTGCGGCGCGGGGTTGAGGAAGAAGCGGATGAGGCGTGGCCCGACGGTCCCCCCCGTGATGTGCGCGGGGGTACGATGCGCGGCGAGCAGAGCTTCCACGCGGTCGGCCTGGTATTCGAGATAGGGACGTAGGGGTTGGTTCATGACATAATCCTTATAGAACCTATGTTCTATAAGGATTATACCAAAAACGTAGGGGAATGTCAATAGCGTCAGAGCACCGTGTCTGTTCAAAAAGCGGTAGAGAATCTCGATTGAGACAGGGGACTACGCTGATTGCAATAAGTGAGGCTTAGACCACCAGAGAGGTCATCTCGAAGTAGCCTGGATGCGTGCCCATCAAAGTTGTTAGGGAAACAACATTTTTGATAGATTCTTGGCGTTTGTAACCCCGCATCGTGCGATACCGTTCCTTGATCCACCAACCAATCAAGCGTTCACAGCTGTTGTTGGTTCCATCCAGATCGGCGCGGCGTAAGTCCAGGGTCAAATTGGCCCACCGGTTCCACAAGCGGGTGACCCGCATCCGCATCCGATACCAGACACTGTGTTTGGTTTTGGCCGGCGGGGCGGGCACTTCTTTGTAGCGTGCATACAGGGTTTCCAATTGCTCCGCGCCATCTGCCGGGCGTTCCCGCACCAAGCGTTGGAGCTGCGCTATAGCCTCTAGCAGTTGCTCTGGGGTCAGGGTACTGTCTTCAGGGGGTGCTGCCTGCTGTTGCAGCTGCCGCGTCAGGCTGTCCGCCAGGTCAGCGGTGTTCCGCTTGACATGATTCCGGCAAATTTGGTGGTCTACTCCCAACTCCTCCGCGATTTCTGGATACGCGCTGTGATTGTCACTCACCAAGACTTCGCCCTGCACTTCTGCCATTACTTGTTGAAGCACGCTGCGAATTGCTTCGCTATTCTCTTGGGTAATGAGGTCTAACCCCAACAATTCCCCCGTCTGAGCATCCACCACCACTTCTACCCCGACCGTGACGCCCTTTACTTTCACAGAGGTGGCATCCGCGCCGATGATGGCGCGTTGCCCGCCGGTGCGCCGTTAAGATTGCTGTTGTTGGCGGGCTGCCACTCCCGCGCCCTGCACATTGTTATACGCCGTGGTTTTGCCCACCCCGTCCCCCAGCGCATTGGTGAAGTCTTCAATCGCGTCACAACTTAAGCCGAGCACATATAACAAGATGGGCATCCCTTTCATCCGGGCGCTTTGTTGCGCCCCTTTCAATACCCCTTGCGGATACACGCGGAAGGTCCGGCCACAGTTCAGACAGGCATACCGATACACGGTCACCTCGGAATACTGCGAATCCCGCAGCGTTTTCTGATACCCTTGTTGCCCCTGGCGCTGGAAATGCGTCCCCCCACAGCCATGGGGACACACTTCGGGAACCTCGTACACGTCAGGATTTACTTTGGGCAACCGGGCTTGAATACGCATGGGACACCTCCGCTTCTTATCTTACCACTTTTGCCAAATTTTGAACAGACACTAAAAACGTACCTCTACAGCGCGCAGCAAAGCGCGAAAGTAAGGCAGCTCACGTAATTGTTGTGAAAAAGTATCGTATGACTCCATAACGCTCCCAAAAACAGTCAGTCTTATCAGCTTCCGCAGGCAGTTCTTACGATCACACGTACCTTTCGGCAAGCTCAAGACTCGCTAACTGTGTAAATCCTACCTACGATTTTTCTGCTCACCTTTCATTATCACACTTCACGGGATCAAAACAAGAAACTATTCTTTTCCAAACCCTTGTCACCTGTCTAACAATGCTGCCGTCGGTCAAAATTACCGGGACCCAGTGCTGCTTCGCCAGACTCAACCAACACCTCCGTGCATTTTCGGATAGATTCTTAACGCACATACTGAGAAATGAAAAGCCACACAAAAACTCCCCCTTTCACCCACGTATGGGTGAGAAGGGGGACACACTTTCATTCATAGGAATTGCCTCTAAACGGCAAACCCTATCACACAGTCACTGCCCAATCAACCCTGTTTGATTTCCACCCCTTTGAGGGTGTAGTAAAAGCTGAACGACTCAGCCATACCGCTTTTGACACGCCGCTGCATCTGCTGCATCACATCCACAAAGAGCAGCCCTCGATTTTCTTTGGGGCATACGATACCCAACATGGGCTTACCACTGGATGTATCCACGGCCCACTCGCCGCTAAAACGTCGGCGAAAAACTTCGCCCAAAAACGCAGCCCAAACCATGGTAATTTCAGCGGAAGGGTTAGGAAACTGCCGCAGATGCCGGTCAATCCATTCGTCGAGCTGCTGCAAGCCCACAGCATTATACTCTGCTTCAACCCCGGCAAAACGGGTAAGGCTAAGACGCGCCCGCTCAGCCATAGCGAACATTTGTTTCGCCTGACCGCTGGGAAGGAATTTGACGTGATCTTTATTCATAATTATTTTCCGCGTGAAGGTTACTTGAATTATAGCATACTGTAAGGGGCGAGCAAATACAACAATTTTAACGAGCACAAAGTACGACACACTAAAGGCAACGCCTTTAGACGTTCGGGCAGATCCAAAAGCACCGGATAAGAACAAGAAAAAACTGTCTGATCTGTAAAATCCGCGCCCGCAAGCACTCCTAGCAGCAACTTAATAGTGTTATTACAACAAAGTCTTCAACATCGGCGTGAGCTTGTACTTGCGCGCGTGCGTTTGCATCAGCAAAGCCAGGTATTGCTGCCACTCGTGCTGCCGCCCCGCCGCGTGATAGGCGTCCCGCGCTTTCGCTAGCCAATCGGCGGCGTGATGGTAATACTTAGCCTGCCCGCCATCCATAATCGGCTCGGCCTGCTTGCGGCATGCCTGGATGGCCCAATCCGGGCGTGTGGGGATGGCCGCATCCACCACTCGCCGCACCGTGTCGTAGTAGGCATGATCGCCCAGCGCGTGGATGGCGTCATCAATCAGCCCTTCGTGCAGGAAAATCTCGATGACGCCCTGCGAACCGGAGGCCGGGAGCGCGCGCAACTCATCGAGCAGGGTTTGGCGCAGGGCGATCCAGTCATCGCCGGCCAGTTCCAATGCCTGCTGGTAGGCGGCCAACGCGGGCAAGGCACGGAAGGCCAACACCGCCGCTTCGGCGGCAATGTCCGGTTTGCCGAGCGCTACGGCCTGATCGCGCAACCAGGCGGCGAGTTGCGCCCGGCGGTGGGCCGGTGGGTGCGCCGCCGCGAGCGCGCACTGCGCCAGCTCCAATGCCGCATCGGGATAACCATACGCATGTACCGCCCGTGCCACCAGGAAAGTCTCATCCAACCCGCACGGATACTTTTCTGTATAAGCGAGCAGTTCCGGCACCCGGTCGAGCCGGGCCAGCATAATCAGGAAACGCACGGTTTGGCCCTCAGCCTCCGCCAGATGGAGGTACTCTGTGTAGCGGCCCTGGCGCTCCAGGATGTTGAGCCGGGCAATGGCGAGCGCGTCGGCGCAATAGGGCGCTTCGCTCTCCCACGCGCCCTGCTCGGTGATCTCCCCAGCGAACACGCGTAGCAGCTGTGGATAATCCCAGCCTTGCTCCAATGCTTCTAGCGCGCCATTGAAAGCATTATCGTAACCGTATTCGCTGATGGTATCACCCCACGCCTCCAGATTTTTCTGCAAGACGCGCTTTTCAGCGGCGCTGAGCTCTGCCGTAAGCACGGCTTCGATCCACAGTGCGCCCAGTTCGCTGAAGTCTTCACCTTCACCGTCGCCATAATAATCGTCGTAATAGCTCTCATCTATGGTGCTCACCATCGTCTTGGTGACGGCTTCGAGCGCGACTAGGGCCTTGTGGCCCTCCCCGGCGATGATGTACGTCCAGGCGCGATACAGGCGATCATCTAGTGGCCCATCGCGCTCCGATTCGCGCCAAGACGGCATATCGTAGGAATAAACGTAGACGGAGGAGTGTAACAGCGCCTGCACCTGCCGCCGCGCGGCGATGAGGGCCTCGCCCGTGAGCGGGGTGCTCGGCGGTGGAGGCAGCAAGGTCGGCTGAACCTGAGAGCGCAGCACCCACAGCTCGATTTCATCCGCCAGGCCCGGATGCCGGTTGCTCAACACCCGCACCAGCTCGCGGAGCTGCTCGACATCGAGCGGTGTCAGCAGGTCAGCGAGGCTCGCCCGCTCTTCGATGGCATCCGCGCCATACAACAGCGTCAGCGCTACGGCGACCAGATGCTTGCACCAGCCGCTCCCCTCGTAAGGGCAGGAGCATTCGCCCGCCGCCGTGCCATTATCGTGAATCTCCAACGTGACTGTATACGGCTCGTAATCGCTGCCCTGCACCTCCGCCGTGACCAAATCGCCCCGGCGCGCGATTTCCAGCACTGCGTCGCTATCGTAATACTCGCTGCCCCGCGCGAAGGATTGCGCGGTAGTTTGTTGCCGAATTGCACCCTCAGTTAACATTGAAATAGGCATAATGACGCCCCCATACTTCGATTACGGATAAACCCCCATTGCAGCACGCAACGCGCCTTCGATAGTTCCATCAAGATGTTCCGCACCAGGGAACATCCACTCGTTAGGATCGTAGCGCTCATCACTGTACTTGTAAATAGCAAACTCCCATTGCTCCAAGTCGCCAGTATAGGTCAACCGGGCGCGTGGCCCAACAATGCCATAATCATCCCGGTCAATGTAGACATACTTTCCGCGAATGCGCACCGAAAAAGAACGTTGCGGTTTCTTTACAACGTCTTCATTAAACTGCACAACACTTGCCTTGATCTTTACACACACTGCATCCGGGATACCTTGTTTACCAGCCATAGTTCACCTCTCTCAATACGCCTCACTTAGCCCAAAGTATAGCCCCTTCCCCAAAGTTGACAAACGGTAAGATAACGGTACAATAATGAACAAGCATTCAGTAATCTGAACCAACATTCAGGAGTCCCTATGACCGAGTGGCGCGAGGAGATGTTACAGCACCGGCGGGCGGTGATTTTGGAGGCGGCGGCGAGTGTGTTCGCGGTCAAGGGCTTCGCGCGCGCCACCATCAAAGAGATTGCTGATCGCGCGGGTATCGCTCCCGGCACGATTTACCTCTACTTTGAAAACAAGCGTGAGCTGCTGCTGAGCATCGCTGAGCAGCTGGCGCAGCTGGTGCCGGGCGAGCTGGAGCTCAGCATGCAGGATGTCCCCGAAGAGCTGCTGGTGCAACAGGCGCTTGAGCAAGCTCTGTTGGCCGTGCATAGCCGTTGGGCTTTCATCCGCGCGCTGGCGGCGGAGATGTGGACCGATGAAGAGCTCCGCCGCGACTACCTGCTGCAAGGGCTAGGGCCGATGCTCGAAGCCTTCGAGACGCGCTTGCAAGTCCACATCACCCGGAACGAGATCCGCGCGCTGGATACGGGCGTCGCGGCGCGGGCGATGGTGGGCGCGGTCGCTGCCGCTCTCATCGCCGCCGAGATAGGCGTGGAAGACCTCGATGATCCCGCGCGCCGCCAGCACTTGAGCCGCGAGCTCACCTGCTTCTTCATGTACGGGCTGCGCGGGCAATCGCCAGAGGGTTGCGTATGACCGCCCCCCCGGCCCCTGCTGCCATTCACGCTGAGGCGCTCACGCGCACCTTTGGGCGGCGGCTGGTAGTGGATCGCCTGAACCTGAACGTGGCCCCCGGCGAGGTATTTGGCTTGCTAGGGCCGGATGGCGCGGGCAAAACCACCGCCATCCGGATGTTGTGCGCCATCCTGCGGCCCACCTCTGGCAGCGCGCGCGTCGCCGGGTACGATTGCGTGCGTGAGCCGGAGCGCATCAAGCAGCACATCGGTTACATGGCGCAGCAGTTTTCGTTGTATGGCGACCTGACCGTGCTGGAGAACCTGATCTTCTTCGCCGATATTTTTGGCGTGGGGGCGGCGGAGCGGCGGGAGCGCATCGCTGCGTTGCTGGAATTTTCGCGCTTGGGGCGCTTTCAGGAGCGCCGCGCGGGGCGGCTTTCTGGCGGGATGCAGAAGAAGCTCGCGCTGGCCTGCACCCTCATCCACAAGCCCCAGGTTATTTTCCTCGATGAGCCAACCACCGGCGTGGATCCCGTCTCCCGGCGCGAGTTCTGGGACATCCTCACCGAGCTGCACCTGGAGGGTGTGACGCTTTTCGTGAGTACGCCCTATATGGATGAAGCCGAGCGCTGTTCGCGCGTGGCGCTCATGTTCGAGGGGCAGCTGGTAGTGTGCGATACGCCTGCCGCATTGCGCGCGCTCGTGCCGGGGCAGCAGCTCGAGCTGCGCCCCGATCGGTTGCGCGAGGCCGCCGCCGCGTTGGCGGGCGTCCCTGGTGTGCTGGAAGTGCAGACGTATGGCGATCTGTTGCACGTCTTTGTCGAAGATGCCAAGCGCGACCAGCCCATTGTGATGGCGACGCTGGCAGCGGCGGGCATCACCGTGGATCACAGCCGCCTGGCGCAGCCGCGCATGGAAGAGGCGTTCATCTCGCTCATCCGCAAGCAGGAGGCGCGCAATGCCTAAGTCGCCCTACGCCATCGAAGCGCGCGACCTGACCAAGCGTTTCGGGGAGTTCACGGCGGTCAACAACGTGAGCTTCGCCATCGAGCGCGGCGCGATTTTCGGCTTTCTCGGCCCGAACGGGGCCGGCAAGACCACCACGATCCGCATGTTGCTGGGCTTGCTCGCGCCTACCAGCGGTAGTATCACCATCTTGGGCTACGATATGGTGCAACAAGCCAATGCCGCGCGGCAGCGCATCGGCTATATGTCCCAGAAGTTTAGCCTGTATCAAGACCTCACAGTGGCCGAGAACCTGGAATTTTACGGACGCGCCTACCATGTGCGCGGCGCGCGATTGCGCGAGCGCAAACAGTTTGCCATCGAAATGGCGGGGCTGGTGGGGCACGAGCACGAGCTCACCCGCAACCTCTCCGGCGGTTGGAAGCAACGGCTGGCGTTGGGCGCGGCCATCCTCCACGAGCCGGAGCTGCTGTTTCTGGATGAACCCACCGCAGGAGTAGACCCCATCTCCCGCCGTTCGTTCTGGGATCTGCTCTATCGCCTGGCGGATGAGGGCTGTACCATTCTCGTCACCACGCACTACATGGACGAGGCCGAGCGCTGTCAGGATTTGGCCTTCATCCTGGATGGGCAGCTGATGGCGCAGGGATCGCCACAGCGCATCAAGGAGACCAAGATGCAGGGCGAAGTGTTGGAGGTGGATTGCTCCGATACGCGCCAGGCCGTGCCGCTGTTGCGCGAGATGGGGCGCTTCGCCGAAGTCGCGCTCTACGGCTCGCGGATTCACGTCGTCACCCCCCAGCTCAACGGCGATGTCGCCGCCATCCAACAGCACCTCACCGCCGCTGGCGTACAAGTCCACAGCGTCGCCCCCATTCGCCCCTCACTGGAAGATGTCTTCATCTCACAGGTGCGCGCGCGTGCCGGGTGAGAAGGAATGAATCGCAAATCTCAAATCGTTTTCTCGCCTTTTCGCTGACTCGCTGACTCGCTGATTCGCCGAACAAGTATCATCATGCTAAAACGAGGTGAAAAATGAGTATATTGACTGTAAGTGAAGCCAAACGCGATCTCGATGCGTTGATTGCCAATGTAATCGCAAAGGCAGAACCCACTATCATCACCACAGATAGCGGACAGCAGGTTGTGCTGCTCTCATTGGCAGAGTTCAACGCCTGGCAAGAAACCGCATATCTCTTGTCCAATCCCGCCAATGCCGCGTATCTGCGCCAGTCCATCGCCGAAGCACAACCAAACACAAATTTATAGGAGGCGTTTTATGTTTCCTCCGCAGGTAGAAGTATATGATAGAGTAGATCAGGCTATTGAACGATTGCTTAAAGAAGATGAATATTTGTTAGAAATAGATGCTAATGAACGAGCGATATCTCATAGGCTTGGGTTGTATTTACAACATCTTTTTGAAGATTGGCATGTTGACTGTGAGTATAATAGAAATCTTGATAATCCAAAAAGGATTAAAACTTACACCACGCGCTTTGACATACATCAACATAATGAGAGTATTGTGGAAACTGATCCAATTACTGTATTCCCCGATATAATTGTACACAGGCGTGGTACTCACGACAATCTACTTGTAATAGAAATTAAGAAAACTACAAGTAAGATTGACAGTGCATTTGATTACTTTAAACTGCAAGAGTTCAAGTATCAGTTCAAGTATGCTCACGCTCTGTTTCTCCAACTTATTACAGGTAGTAAGTGTGTAGATGTAAAAATAAAATATTACCTTCCAGATCATCCGCCTGATTATAGATTTTTTGGTCGGGCATAGACTAAATTTGAGTAGTAGTTCAAAAATATGTTTTTAGATTTACCATTTGCAATTCATGTTAAAAAAATTATTTCTTCTTATTTTTCTTTTAACCGGCTTGTTTTCCGGCTGCGCCGCGTCGGCTACTACCGACGCTGGCCCGCTGACCGCGTCAGGCTACATCGAGGCCGAGGAGATCGCCATTGCGCCGCAGGTGGGTGGGCGCGTCATGGCGATTCTGGCTGAGGCGGGCGCGGAGGTCGCCGCTGGGACGCCGCTCGTGCGTTTGGATGACCGCATCGCGCAAGCGCAGGTCGCGCTGGCCGAGGCCAAAGTCCGCGAGGCCGAAGCGCAGCTCGCGCTGGCCCGCAATGGCGTTGCCCCAGCCGATTTGCGTGTTCTGGAAGCCCAACAGCGCCAGGCGCAAGCCGGTCGTGCTGGAGCGTGCCAGGCATGGGAGAGCGCCCGCGCCATCCTGGAAAACCCGCAAGAGCTGGATCGCCAGATTGCCGTGCTCCGCGCTCAAGTGCGCGCGGCTGAAGCCGGGACGCGCGCGGCTGAAGCGGGCAAAGATGCTGCCGAGCTCGGCCTTGCGCTCTTCGAGGACGCCCGCGAGCAAATCGCCAATGCCCCGGAGAAAGTGGTGCTCTACGATGGTTCTATCAGCGATTTGCCTTATGACATTCCCCAAGAAATCCTGGATTTCCTGGCGCAAAATCCCACCAATGGCACGTATCGTTTTGGCGACACTGAGATCGTGTTGGATGGCGGTCACGTTACGATTTACTACTACCCCAATGTGGCGCTGCCTATGGAAGCACACTTTGTTCCCAACGAGTATTGGAAAGCCTGGATTGCGCTGAACTCAGCGCAGGCGCAACAACAGGGCGCGCAAAACGCGCTTGCGCTGCTCTACGCCATCCGCGACAATCCGCAGCAGATCCAGGCGCAGGTGGATGTGGCCGCATCGCAATGCCGCCAGGCTGAGGCGCTGACTGCCGCCGCTGCTGCCGGGGTGGAGGCCGCGCGCGCCGGTGCCACCTCCGATGAGCTCGCCGCGCTCGAAGCCTTGCTGCTCCTGGCGCAAGCGGAACTCGAACAGGCGCAAGTCGCGCTGGCCCGGCAGACGCTCGTCGCGCCCGCATCCGGCATCGTGCTGGATCAGCTGGTAGAGGTGGGCGAGCTGGCGATTCCCGGCGGGGCCGCGCTCACGCTGGCCGATCTTGACACGGTGCGGCTCACGCTCTATGTGCCCAACGCCCGGCTCGGCGAGGTGCAGCTGGGGCAGCCCGTGCAGGTGCGTGTGGATAGCTTCCCCGACCGCGTCTTCACCGGCGAGCTGGTCTACCTCAGCCCGGAGGCCGAGTTCCCGCCCGCCAATGTCCCCCAGGCCGACTCCCGTGCCGCGCTCGTCTTCGCCGTGCGGGTGCGCATCCCCAATCCCGACCACGCCCTGCGCTCCGGTATGCCCGCCGAGGCGGTGTTTCTGGTAGAAGATTTTTAACCACAAAGCGCGCCAAGGACGCCAAGAAAACCACTACGCTCTCTGCGGTAAAATTTCATTTTTGACTAAAAAGATCATTTCTTTGATGATAAAACGCATTTACCCTAGATTTCTTTTGCTCTGCATACTCCAGCTGACCTTCTCCGCCTGCCGCGGTGCGACCGGCGCGGAGGCGATTACCGGTACGGGCACGCTCGAAGGGCGCAGTGTGGCGTTGGCTTCGGAGCTGGGCGGGCGCATCGTGGCGCTGCCCGCCGATGAGGGCGCATCCGTGAACGCGGGGGACGTGCTGGTGCGGCTCGATGACGCGCAGGCGCGCACGCAAGTCTCGCAGGCGCGCGCTGCCATCGCCGCCGCCGAAGCGAACCTGGCTCGCTTGCAGGCTGGCCCACGCCCGCAGGAAATCGCAGCCGCCCAAGCCCTGTTGCAACAGGCCGAAGCCGAGGCCGCTGGCGCTGAACGGGCTGTCGTTCACGCGAGCACGGCTATCACGCGCCCGTTGGAGCTCGATCTGCAAATCGCCCAGGCGCGGACAGCTTTGCAGCTAGCCGAGCAGGGTGTGCAGAGCGCCGAGGCTGACTTGGCTGCCGAGCAGCTGCGTTACCACATCTACGTTGAGCTGCCCGAAACCATTAGCAGCGACACGCGCCGGATATGGGATTTGCGCGTGCAGGCGTATCAACAGGCGGTCGTAGCGGCGCAGGCACAACATGACGCGGCCCGGAGCGACCTCAACGCGCTCTATGCCATCCGCGCCACCCCGCTGGTGGCGGAGGCGGAATTGCAGGGCGCGCAGGCCGTGTATACCGTCACGCAAGCGAGCGTGGAGGTGGCGCAGGCGAAACTTGCGCAGCTGCAAAGCGGTACATCCCCTGAAACACTCGCTATTGCCCAAGCGCAGCTCGATCAAGCGCGCGCTGGGCTTTCGCTCGCGCTGACACAGCAATCCATGCTCACCCTCACCGCGCCGCTGACCGGCGTGGTGGCCGTGCGCAGCTTCCACACGGGCGAGATCGCCTCGCCGGGGCTGCCCATCCTCACGCTGGTCAACCTCGATACGATTTACCTTACGCTCTATGTGCCGCAGGGCCAGATTGGGCAGGTGCGACCGGGTCAGCGCGTGGAGGTGACGGTAGACGCTTACCTGGACACGGTCTTCACTGGCGCGGTGGAGCAGATCGCGGGCGAGGCCGAGTTCACCCCGCGCAACGTCCAAACCGCCGATGACCGCGCCCGGCTCGTCTTCGCCGTCCGCGTCCGCATCCCCAACCCCGATCGACGTCTCCGTCCCGGAATGCCCGCTACCGGCCTGTTTGTCCCATAAACACAGACCAGACCTGTCAGGTTTTCTGAAACCTGACAGGTCTTCTCTCTTCTTGAGCCTCCCCCCAACTGCGGTATAATTCACGAGAAAGCGAAAAGGCGAATTCGCGATTCGCAAATTCACCCAACCGGAGGCCCTATGTCCAACACAACCCATGAGACCATGCTTATCCATCCCGATGTGCAAGCCGCGCTGCGCGCTGGGCGGCCCATTGTCGCGCTCGAATCGGCGCTGATTACGCACGGGTTTGCCTATCCCGCCAGCGTCGAGATTACGCAACGCATGGCCGCCGCCATCCGCGAGGGGGGCGCGCTGCCGGCTGTTATCGCGCTGTGGGAAGGCCGCCCCGCCATCGGTCTGAGCGACGCCCACATCGAGCAGCTGGCCGCCGATCGCACTGCGGTCAAAGTGAGCGTGCGCGACCTGCCCCTGATGGCCCACCGCGCCCTGCACGGTGGTACGACCGTCGCCGCCACGATGCTGCTGGCGCAGCGCGCCGGCATCCAGGTTTTCGCCACCGGCGGCATTGGCGGCGTCCATCGCGGCCACCCCGAAGACATCTCCGCCGACCTACCCGCGCTAGCCAGTACCCCCCTCATCGTTGTGTGCGCCGGAGCCAAGGCGATTCTCGACCTGCCGCGCACGCTGGAATTTTTGGAGACCTGGGGCGTGCCGGTACTGGGCTGGCAGACCGATTGCTTCCCCGCTTTTTACAGCCCCACCTCCGCGCTGCCGATAGATCAGCGTGTGGATGAGGCCCGCGCCGTCGCCGCTATCTTCCATGCGCAGCGCACCCTGGGGCTGCCGCAAGGCGTGCTCGTCACCGCGCCCGTGCCGGAAGCCGAGGGCCTGCCCGCCGCCGAGGTCGAACCCTGGATCGCGCAGGCGCTCGAGGAAGCCGCCGTGCAGGGCATCGCCGGGAAAGCAGTCACGCCGTACCTGCTGGCGCGGATGGTGGAACTAAGCGCCGGGCGCACCCGCCGCGCCAACGAGGCGCTCCTGCTCAACAACGCCCGCGTCGCGGCGCAGATTGCCGTCGCCCTGAGCGCATGAGCGTGATTGCGCCGGTAAGCGCGCTGGAAGACCGGCGCTTGCTGCTGCATCAACGCCCCGCCCGGCTCCAGGCCGGGGCGTTGCACTACTTCCGCCTGCCGCATCCAGCGCTCTGGCGGCCCGCGCTGGATGCGCTGCGCGCTGCTGGCTGCAACGCGGTGGCTGTGCCCATCCCCTGGAGCTATCACTGCCCGGCCCCCGGCTTCTACGATTTCACCGGCCCGCGTGATTTGCCCCGCTTGTTGGTTGATATCGAACAGGCCGGGCTGTGGCTCATCGCGCAACCCGGCCCTTGGCTGGCGGCGGAGTGGGACGGCGGCGGCCTGCCCGCGTGGTTGCCGCCCGCGTCTGTCCCTGTCGCCCAAAACCCCACCGGCGACCTGCACGCGCTACGCGCCTGGTGGGAGCAGCTGCTGCCGCTGCTGGCCGCGCGCCCCAATCTGGCGCTCACGGTGGTGGATGCTGGCGCGGGGACTGCCGCGCCGCTCATGGCGCTGGCCCGCGAGCTGGGCTTGCCCGGCGTCATCCTGGATGCGCGCGGCGAGGATTGGGCGCGGCTCGGCGCAGACTGGCGCGACGGCCCTGCGCCCCTCGCTGCTGCGCCCGCCGCCCTGGGTGTGGAGCTGCGCAGCGGCCCGCTGCCCGTCTTGGGCGGCCCATCGCCCGCGCGCTTACAACGTGCGCTCGATTCCACGCATCCGCGCCGCTGGCTGGCGAGCGCGTTGGGTGCGCCGGTCAGTGTGCTGACGCCGTTCACACATAGCATTACCTGGGGGCGCTGGGGCGTCCCGGAGGGGCTGCCGCAGCACGGCCTGAGCGCGCCGCTGGGCGCAGGACTCACGCCCACTCCGGCTTATTACGCCGCCCGCCGCTTCGCGTTGACGGCGGAGACGCTGGGCGCGGTGCTCGTCAACGCCGCGCCGGTCGCCAACGTCATCGCTTCCGCGCCGGAGATGCTCGCGGCGGCCTTCAGCGATGGCGTTACCACGCTTGTGTGCCTCGACGGCGGCGCGCAGGGGGCGCGGGCCGCGCAGGTCTCGCTCCCGCAAGGCGACGCGGTGCTGACGACTGCGCCGCTGGACATCCCACCCGGCGACATGCGCCTGTTGCCGCTCAACTGGCCCCTGGCGGGCGGGCGGCTGCTTTATGCGAACCTGGAGCCGCTGTTGCGCGTCGCCATCGCCGGGCGGCTGCTGCTGCTGCTGGTGAACCCGGCGGGGGGTGAGCTGCTGCTCTCCGACGATTTCCGTCCGCGCCACACGCGCGGCGCGGTGCATACCCAACGCACGGCGCGCGGTCTGCGCGTGCAGTTCGAGGCGGAGCGGCTGATCTCGCTGCTGCTGGATGGCCCGGAGGGGGCGGTGCAGCTGTTGGCGCTCGAACCGGCGCTGGCCGAGCGCGTGTGGCCGCTCGATGACACCTGGCGCGTCACGCCCGCCTATCTGGCGGCGTGGACGCCCGCGCCCGCAGACCCGGCGCGGGGATTGCTCATCGGCCCGGAGCTGGTCACGCCGGAGCGCGAAGGGTGTACCTACTGGGTGAGCGCGAAGGGGTACGGCTATCGCTGGGGGCCGTGGCGCGGTAGCGATCCGCACACCTGGCTCTCCCCGGTCTATTGGAACGGCCCGGCAGCCCCGGCGTTACCCGCGCTCGGCCCTTGGGAGCAGCGCGCCGCCGCCGCCGAACTTGCGCCGGATTATCCGGATGGGGGATGGACACGAATCAGCGAGTCAGCGAATCAACGAGAAGGCGAAAAAGCGGGGGAGCGAGAAGACAATCCGGACGATTCGCCATTCGCCATTCGCCATTCGCAAATTCGTCATTCGCCATTCGCCGATTCTCCACTGGCTATGGAGCATCACAACATCCCGCGCGGCTTCGCCTGGTATCGCGGACGGTTTGCGGGGATGCCGGAAGCGGTTACGCTCACCTGTCGCCATGCTTGTGACCTGTTCCTCAACGGGGAACTGCTCGCCGTGCTGGATGCTCCATCCACCGCAGCGCCCACACCCAAGACCATCCCGCTGCCCGCACGCCTGCTGTGCGAGGAGAATGTGCTGGTGGTGCTGGCGGAGAATCTGGGGCGCGCAGCCGACCCGGAGCTTGTGGGCGAACTACACGGCTTGCTCGCTTGCGCGCTCAGCGATGGGACGCAGATTTCCTGGCGCATCCGGGGTGGGCTGAGCGGAGAAACGTCGCAGCAGGGCGTGGCGGGCTTTGCCGATTGGCGGCTCGTGCCCGATGGCGTGTCCGCGCACTTGCTCTGGCAGCGCACGGTGGCACGCTTGAACCTGCCGCGCGATACCGTCTTCCCCGTGTACCTCGCGCTGGAACGCGCCCCGGCCAAAACCTACGTCTACCTCAACGGCTGGCTCATCGGCTGGACGTGGGAGACGCGGGGCGTCACCGCGCGGCTGTGGCTGCCCGATGGCCTGCTCCACCGCCAGGGCGAGAACGAGCTGCTCCTGCTGCAATGGACGCGGGGCAGCGAGCCGGGCATTGGTCGCGCCTGGCTGGAGGCCGGGCCATGCTACCAGCGTCACCGCGAGGCCGGTTGGTAGACAATCCCGTGCTTCTGAGTACAATCGAGGGGTAAGGTGTACTCATCCGCGCGTGAATAGCTATGCAACATGAAGTATTTGCACGCATATTGCTCGTACTGTGTAATACGTAAAGAAGATATTGTTGCAGGTTTCCCTAAAACTTAGGGGCTTTAATGCGTGAAGGGACAAAGGTCGAAATTCGCCATTTGCCATTCGCCATTCACGCTTTTTCGCTCACTCGCCTTTTCCCACAGGAGGTCTTATGGCGCTGACAAAAATCGTATGTACGCTTGGTCCGGCTTGTGAGAGCCTGGATGTGTTGCGCGCGATGATCCGCGCGGGGATGACGGTGGCGCGCTTGAATTTCTCGCACGGCGACGCCGATGGCAAACGCCGCACGGCGGCACTCGTGCGCGAGGCTGCCGCCGCTGAAGGCCGCACAGTAGCGCTGATGGGCGACCTGCAAGGCCCGAAAATCCGCGTGGGCCGCCTGCCTGCCGAGGGCGTGCGCCTCATCGAAGGCGCGGAGGTCACCCTGACCGCCGGCCTGGTGGAAGATACCGCCACCCAGATTCCCTTTCCGCACCCAGAACTTATTCCTGACATCCAGATTCCCTTCCCGCACCCGGAGCTCATCCCTGACATCCAGATTGGCAACCGGATTTTGCTGGATGACGGAACCCTGGAATTGGAAGTGCTTGCCGTTCACCCACCGCAGATTCGCTGCCGGGTGCGCGCGGGGGGCGTGTTGACCTCGAACAAGGGCGTGAACCTGCCGGGCGTCGCCTTGCAGATCTCCGCGCTCACGGACAAAGACCGCGAGGATGCGGTGGTCGCGCTCGAGCTGGGGCTGGATTACCTCGCGCTCTCATTCGTGCGGCAGGCCGCCGACGTGCGCGAACTGCGGGAGCTACTGCTCACGCTCGCGCACGCGGACGAGGAGCGGCAGGTGGGCCAAAATCCGCACCAAATCCCCGGCATCGTCGCCAAGATCGAGAAGCCGGAGGCGCTCACGGAGTTGGAAGACATCCTGCGCGAGGTGGATGCGGTGATGGTGGCGCGCGGCGATCTGGGCGTGGAGACCGCGCCCGAACTCGTGCCGCTGGCGCAAAAGCGCATCATCCATCTGGCGAATCGCTTGGGCAAGCCGGTCATCACCGCCACGCAGATGCTCCAATCCATGATTGACAATCCGCGCCCTACGCGCGCAGAGGCTTCGGACGTGGCGAACGCCATCCTCGACGGTAGCGACGCCGTGATGCTCTCCGGCGAGACCGCGGTGGGTAAGTACCCGGTGGAGGCGGTGCGTATGATGGCGAAAATCGCCGCCGAGATGGAGGCATCGGAGGCGTTCCCGTATCACCAGTTGATGACGCTGCCCGATGATGGGGCGGAGTTGCCCAGCGCGCGCCTGATTTCGCGGGCCATCAGCCGAGCGACGGTGGAAATCTCACAAGAGGCGCACGCCGCGGCCATCCTCACCTCCACCGAATCCGGGCGCACGGCGCGCACCGTGGCGCGGCATCGTCCACGCTGCCCGCTGGTCGCTGCTACGCCGTTCGAGGAGACCGCGCGGCGGATGCAGCTGGTGTGGGGCGTGACCCCGGTGGTCGTGCCGGCGTTCTTCGATACGGACTCGATGATCCAGGTGATGGTGCAGGCAGCGCTCCGGTGCGGCTACGCTACCGTGGGGATACAGCTGGTGCTCACGGCGGGTATTCCGCTGGAAGTGCATGGGGTCACGAATATGCTCAAAGTGCATACCATGCGGGAAGAGGATATCAAAGAGGCCTGACAGGTTTTCAAAAACCTGTCAGGCCTCCAAAAGCAACGGCGGCAACCGGGTGTCGCCGCCGCTTTTCGAGGGATGGGGTACGGTTCAGGCCGCTTCGCTACCGGCCATCACTGGCTCGACAACCTGTTTGGCCTGCGCGGTGCCACAGTAAGGGCAAATGTTCCACGCCAGTTCCAGCGGATGTTGACAGGCCAGGCACGCCTTCTTGAGCTGGGTGTGGCAATAGGGACAGTAAAGAAAATCGGGCCGGGCTTTAGCATTGCAAGAGGAGCAAAGTTCCGGCTCGTCAATCGCTTGCAGCAGGGCTTCCTGTTCCAACGCGCGCTCGTAGGCTTCGGATAGGGTCTCGTGCGGGCGGATGAGGAAGTAGAGGATGAAACCGGGCAAGGTGAGTACGCCCACCATGAGAGTGGCGACAATCTGGACGATGAGATCGCGGGTGCGCGAGCGAATGTCGCGGAACGTCCACAAGACCATGCCCAACCACAAGCTGGTAAAGAAAACGCCCACAATCACCAGCAGACCGGTGATAATACCGGGCAATTGCTCCAGGAGTTGATCAATCATAATCCGGCAGCTCCTTATGAAAATCTAAAAATCAGCAAAGGGCAAATTTCAAAGCGCGCTTTTGCTGTGTGGCACTTGGAGATTATACCATTCCCTGCACGGGAGGCAAGGATGACTTATATCACCGTCAAAGAAATGCCTGAAGAGGAGCGCCCGCGTGAGCGATTGGCGCGCGTTGGCCCGCAGGCGCTCTCGTCGGCGGAGCTGCTCGCCATCATTTTGCGCACCGGCGTGAAAGGCGAAAATGTGGTGGCGATGGCAAGCCGGTTGCTAGCGCAGCACGGCGGGCTGGGCGGACTGTCGCGCGTAGAGCTGGCACAGCTGGCGCAGGAGCACGGCCTTGGCCCGGCCAAAGCCTCGCAGCTGCTCGCCGCGCTGGAGCTGGGGCGCCGCCTGATGGCCGAATCACCGGAGGAGCGCTATCAAATCCGCGCGCCGCAAGACGCGGCCAACCTGCTCATCCCGCTTATCGGCCATCAGGAACAGGAGCATTTCGTAGTGCTCTACCTGGATACTCGCAACCGGGTGCTGGATCGAGAAGTGCTCTACAAGGGTAGCCTCAACACCTCGCTGGTGCGGGTAGCGGAGGTGTTCCGCGGTGCGATTCGCCGCAACTGCGCGGGCATCATCGTGGCGCACAACCATCCTTCGGGCGATCCGTCCCCTTCACCGGAAGACATCGCACTCACCCGGCGGCTGGTGGAGGCGGGGAAGCTTGTAGAGGTAGACCTGCTCGATCACGTTATTGTGGGCCACAATCGGCATGTGAGCCTACGCGAGCGCGGCATGGGGTTTGATGGCAACTAAACGCTGGTTGCTGGTTGCTGGTTGCTGGTTGCTTATTCGCCTTTCGCTGACTCGCTGATTCGCTATCTCTTTGGAGGCACCCATGAGTATCTTCGATGATTATCGCCGGGGGTTGGAAACGCTGTTGGAGCAATTGGCGGCGCGTGGGGGACGTGGAGCGGATGCACCCTACGCGGATGTGTTGACCTTGCAGGGGCGGATGTTAGATGCGCTGCGCTCGGCAGAGCTGTTCGGTGATACGGAAAGCCGCCGCTCGGAACGCGCGCAAATCCTGGATGTGCTCAACCGGCTGGCGCTGAAACACCTGGATGTGTCGTTCAATGCGCTGTGCGGGCCGACATCTTCCACCCCCTCGGCAGGAACGCCTGCAGGTACGACAACTACAGCCTCCGGCGAACGCAGCATTGCCATCGGGGGGAACGCACAAGGCAACACGTTTATTACCGGCAACGGGAATGTGGTGGGCAACGGCAATACTGTCCATCAAGGCGGGCTACCGAGCGAAGCGCAAAGCAGCAGCGAGACCAGCGGCCTCTCACGTGCGTTGCGCATGGCCCACCGCGCCCTGGCGATTCTCGAAGAGCAGGCTGCTGGGTACACCACACTTTCCATTCCCGTGCATCTCCAAATCGAGTTGGAGGAACAACGTGAGAAAGTACGGGCGTTAGAAGAAAGATGTCGTGAAACGTAAAACGTGATACGTGAAGAAGGCTCTGGTCACGTTTCACGTATCACGCATCACATTTTTCAAAAAATCTATTGTACAAGGATATTTCATGCGCACACGTCTCTATATCATCGCCTTCACCGGCGGACTGGTCACACTGGCGTTGGAGCTGGCAGCGGCGCGGTTGCTCGCGCCGGCCTTCGGCACCTCGGAACTGGTCTGGTCGGCCATCATCGGCCTGATCCTGCTCTACCTTTCCGTGGGCTACGCGCTGGGCGGGCGCTGGGCGGATCGCTCCCCGTATCCCGCCACACTCCATACTATCCTGATTGGTGCCGGCGTTGCTATCGCCATCATCCCCTTCATCGCGCGGCCCGTGCTGGCATTGGCCGTGCGCGGCGTCGCCAGCTGGGACTTAGCCCTCGTCGCCGGGCCGTTCATCGCCGTGCTGGTGCTCTTCATCGCGCCCATCACCCTGCTGGCCTGCGTTTCGCCCTTCGTCATCCGCCTCTCCCTCACCGATGTCCGCGCTTCGGGGGTCACAGCGGGCAAAATCTACGCCGTCTCCACACTGGGCAGCTTCCTGGGGACGTTTCTGCCCAATCTCCTGCTGATCCCGCTCCTGGGGACGCGGCGCACCTTCCTGATGCTGGCGTGTACCATCACAGCGGCGGGACTGTGGGGGCTGTGGTCTACCCACCGCCGCCGCTTCTGGCAGCTAGCCTGGCTCTTGCTGGTGCTGGGCGGCCTGCTCCTGCTCGATCCGGGGATCATCAAGCCGCACGCGGGTCTGCTCTACGAGACCGAATCCACCTACAACTACATCCAGGTCGTGGAGGATGAGAGCGGCTGGCGGTATCTGTTCCTCAACGAAGGGCAGGGTATCCACTCCCTGTACCATCCGCAAGCGCTGCTCACCGAGGGGACGTGGGACTATTTCCTCGTTGCGCCGTACTTCAACCCGCCACCGCACACCGCCGAGCAGGTTGGCTCGCTGCTGGTGGTGGGACTGGCCGCCGGCACGATCCCCGCGCAATACACCGCCATCTACGGGCCGCTACCGATAACCGGCGTAGAGATTGACCCGGAGATTCTGCGCGTGGGGCGCGAGTATTTCGGCATGACGCAGCCCAACCTCACCACCATTGCTGCTGATGGGCGGGCTTACTTGCGGGAAACTGAGGCGCGCTACGATGTGGTCGCTGTGGATGCGTATCGCCTGCCCTACATCCCCTGGCATCTCACCACCGTTGAGTTCTTTCAGGAAATCCGGGATTGTCTCACGGAGCGGGGCGTGGTCGCCATCAACGTGGGACACACACCCGACGATTGGCGGCTGGTGGCCGCGCTGGTGGCGACGATGGGCCAGGTCTACCCCAGCGTTCACGTTATCAACATCCCCATGACGTTCAATGCGATTGTGGTGGCCTCGGTACAGCCCAGCACGCCCGCAGACTTCCGCGCTAACCTCGCGCTGCTCGATGATACCTATCTGCAAACGGTGGGCCAGCGCGCCGCTGCGCAGCTGATCGAGATCGCACCGGGCGAACCGATCTTCACCGATGACTACGCTCCGGTCGAACTGCTCACCGATGCGCTGGTGATCGCGTATTTCTTGGGACGATAAAAAGCGCGATTGACTAAGACGCGGGTATCTTTATAATGGGGGCTGATGTTTGGTTTGCGCGCGGAGCAGCCGCTCCGCGCAACGCAGGTTTTGATTCGCCATTCGCAATTCGCCATTTCCAGAGGAGGCTGATGTATGCGTAACTATAGATGGATGATGGGCTTATTGCTCATCTTGATGTTGAGTGGCTGCGGAGGGAGCAGTGGTGTACCGGAAGCAACGGCAACGCCGACCCGCACGCCGATGGTGGAAGAGGTGACACCAACAGCGACGGCTATAGCTACCGCCACACCTACCATCGAGCCGGTCGTTGAACCGCAGGTGCAGTTCACGCCGCCCCCGCCAGATGTCAACCCATTCACAGGACTGCGAGTAGCCGATCCGACATTATTGGATCAGCTACCTATCGCTATCAAAGTTTCCAACTCCCGCGAGGCGCGGCCCCAATCGGGCCTCGGTTCCGCCGATTGGGTCTTTGAGCATCTCACCGAGGGCCGCATCACGCGCTTCACGGCGGTTTTCTATGGGCTATCGCCTGAGCGGGTCGGCTCGGTACGTAGCGGGCGACTGCTCGATCTGGAAATTCCAGCGATGATCGGTGGCGCGTTCGCTTTTTCCGGCGGCAGCGGCGGCGTCAAGGAACGGATGCGCGGCTCGGATCTTTTCCCCAATCGTATTATGAGTCCCGATTTTGGCGCGGGGCAACTTTATTTCTATCGCGTGCAGCTCCAATCCGATCTGGCTTTTGAGCACACGCTCTTCACCAATCCGGCTGTGTTGCGTCAGCTGGCAACCGAGCGCGGCGTCAATCAGCGCCCGCAGTTCCCCGTCTATACGGCTTTTAACGAGACGCCGCCCCTTATCAGTGCCGACCCGGTGACATACTTAGAGGTCAACTACCTGATGAACTACTGCACGGCGGAGTGGACCTACAACGCCACGTCGGGTTTGTGGCAACGCGCCATCGCCGGGCAAATCCACACGGATGCGCTCACGGGCGAGCAGATTACGGCGGCTAATGTGGTGCTGATCTACGCCAACCACGTCGAGAGCGAGTTCTGGGAGCAAATGATTGGTGATTCCAGCGGGTGGATACGCTCGCTGGAGATTCAACTGTGGGGGCAAGGTTCGGCGCTGGTCTTCCGCGACGGGCAGATGTACTCGGTTTTCTGGAAGCGCGAGGGACGGGATCACCTGCTCACGTTCTGGGATGGGGCGGGGCAGCCCTTCCCGCTCAAGCCGGGCAACACCTGGTTCCAGATGGTGCCACTGAATACGACTGTACAAGAGTTAAGTGCGGGGCGACTGCAATTTACCCCGTGATTTGTCTTTTTGGGCGGATATGCTATAATCTCGCCTGCGGGTGAGTAGCTCAGTCGGCTAGAGCGCACGGTTCACATCCGTGAGGTCCAGGGTTCGAGTCCCTGCTCGCCCACAGCCCCCCTAACATTAGGGGGGCTGTTGTTTAAGCCACTAAGCAAGGGGGATTGTTTATGGGCATTTATGATGTACGGTTAGGACGCGATCCAGGCGAAGTGGGGGCGGCATCGTGCCTCGGTTCTCTGGGGGCGGTGCTGGGGATATCGGCAGGCTTGGCAATTGTGATAGGTGTTATTGTAGTATTAGTGATGGGAGTGTTGCTGATGTGTTGTGTGACAGCCCTCGTGCTGTTTGCTGGAATGGTTCCACCGAATCTATAATGCCCACACGGCACGGTGTAAGAATGTTATGTGTGGTATGATCAACTGGAAGAAATGTCAGGATTTACCCCATGAGGTCCAGGGTTCGAGTCCCTGCTCGCCCACAGCCCCCTAGTATTAGAGGGGCTTTCGTTTAAGCCACTAAGCAAAGAGATTTGTCAATGCCATTAAGTTTCGCCTATAGAAAAAGTTAAAAATCTCTTTACCCTCTGTGTATCTGTAATAAAAAATCGGTGGCAGAACTATGACCCCTCCTATCATTCAAATCCGCGAGTTGTGCAAGCGCTTTGTGAGCGTGGAGAAGCAGCCGGGGCTGGCGGGCAGCGTGCGCTCGTTCTTCGCGCCGACGCACAAAGAAGTGACCGCCGTCAAGGGCGTCACCTTCGATGTGGCCGAGGGCGAGCGGCTGGCTTTTATCGGCCCGAACGGCGCGGGCAAATCCACCACCATCAAGATGCTCACCGGCATCTTGCACCCCACCTCCGGCGCGGCGACCGTGCTGGGCCTCATTCCCTGGAAGCAGCGCCAACAGCTCGCGTATCAGATCGGTGCGGTCTTCGGGCAGAAGTCGCAGTTGTGGTATCACCTTCCTCCGGCGGATTCCTTCGACCTGCTGGCGCACATCTATGAGTTGCGCCAGGATGCCTACCGCGAGCGGCTGGGCGAGCTGGTGACGCTGTTCGAGATCGGCGAGCATCTGCACACGCCCGTGCGCAAACTCTCGCTGGGCGAGCGGATGCGGTGCGAGATCGCCGCCTCGCTGCTGCACCGCCCGCGCATCCTGTTCCTCGATGAGCCGACCATCGGCCTGGATGTGGTGGTGAAACAGCGCATCCGCGATCTGATTCTGGAGCTCAACCAGCGCGAGGGCGTGACGGTCTTCCTCACCTCGCACGACGCGGGCGACGTGGAAGTGCTCTGCCGTCGGGCGATGGTCATCAATCACGGCGAGGTGATCTACGACGGCGGCGTGACCGAGCTCAAGCACAGTTACTTCCGCACCAAGACCGTCTCGCTGAAGTTGGGGACGCCGTGGGCGGGCTTCGATGCGCCTGGCGTGACCATCCTCAAGCAGCGGGACTATGGCGTGAAGCTGGAGGTAGACACCACCATCGCTCCCATCGAGCGCGTCACTGCCGATCTGCTCGCGCGGTACAGTATTGTGGATATCAACATAGACAACCCGCCGATGGAAGCCATCATCGCCCAAATCTACGGCGCGGCGCGGGGGGATGTCTAGCCACTAATTTTACGAATCTGCGAGATGATTTCGTGTCAATTCGTGCAATTCGTGGCTAAATTGATTCGCACAGGAGTATCCCATGCACACCTACAATTCTGGTTTTGCCCGTGTCTATAACGCGCAGTGGGGCGGATTTGCCAACCACGTCGCGCCGCTCATCCGCGAGTTCTACGCTGCCTCGCCTGGCGGTGAGGCGAACCCATCCGTGCTTGATCTCTGCTGTGGGGCGGGTCATCTGGCGGCGCACTTTCTTGTGCATGGTTATCGCGTCGTGGGGCTTGATCTCTCCGAAGATATGCTGCACTATGCACGGGAGAACTGCGCTCCCTACCTTGCATCAGGGCAGGCCCGGTTCGTACAAGGGGACGCGAGCGATTTCACGCTGGAGGAGCGCTTTGGACTGGTCGTATCTACATTCGATGCGCTCAACCATCTGCCGGACGAAGCGGCGCTGCGGGATTGTTTCCGCTGCGTCCACGCGGTTTGCGAGGGCATGTTCATCTTCGACCTCAACACGCGCAAGGGGCTGCGGCAGTGGAACAACGTCCATGTAGACGATGACAACGATGAAGCCCTCATCATTACACGCGGCTTTTATGATGATGTAACCGGCAAAGCCTGGACGCGCATCAGTGGATTCACGCGCGCGGAAGGGCCGCTGTACGAGCGCTTCGAGTTGACCGCGTTCAATACTGCCTTCGATCTGGCCTGGGTGCGCGCTGCTCTGCTCGATGCAGGCTGGCAAAACATCCACTTCGCCAAAATCAAGGATTTGCAGTCCCCGCTAATCGAGCCGGACGAAGAAGCCCGCGTGTTTGTCGTCGCGCGCAAATAGTGCGGAAATTGCGCGGCCCCGCTACCGGAGACTGGCACAAAGAAACTTTGCGCTGGAGAATTTTTCTTTGCTTACACGGCTGCATTCAACCAAGCGCGTGCGGCTACTACATCACGGCCCATCTGCGCTATCAACGCCTCGGCAGAAGTAAATTTCAATTCATCCCGCAAGCGCGCCAGAAACTCCAGGCGCAACGGGTGGCCGTAGAGGTCATCATCGAAATCCAACAAGTACGCTTCTACCGTAACCGTGCCCAAATCGAAGGTCGGGCGCGTGCCGATGTTCACGAGCGCGTTGAAAATTCCCTGCGGGGCGCAGGCCCGGCAGACGTAGATGCCGTGCGCCGGGAGTAAGTAATCGGGCAGGGGGGCAAGATTGGCCGTGGGGAAGCCCAACTGCCGTCCGCGTCCATCGCCGCGCGTGACCCAACCACTGAGCGCGTAAGGGCGGCCCAATAAATCGTTCGCCTCCTCAAGTGCGCCGGCCTGCACCGCCTGGCGGATGCGCGTGCTGCGCACCGCTGCGCCGCGCCACAGATAGGGCGCGAAGGTACGCACTTCATAGCCCAGCCACGCACCCATTTCGCGCAAATAGTCCATATCGCCCTCGCGGGCGCGGCCCAGCGCGAAATCCGGCCCGGCCCATAGCCGCGCCATACCCAGCCGCGCGCGCAGTGCTTGGACAAAGTCGCCCGCCGGGGTTTCCGCAAAGCGCGGATCAAAATTTGCAATGACGACGCCATCCAGCCCCAACGCGGCGAAGCGCGCCAGCCGCTCCTCCAGCGTGGAGAGCAGCGTGTGGCGGCCTGGGCCGAACACCTGCCGGGGCAACGGGTTGAAGGTGAACACGACGGCCTGCATCCCGACGGCGTGCGCATCCTCGCGCAGTTCGCCCAGCAAAGCCTGATGCCCGCGATGCACCCCATCGAAAGCGCCAATGGTCAGCGCCGTAGGGCCTGCCACTTTAGTACGCGGCCAATCCCGTTTGATCCACATCGGCTTTTCCCTTACGCCAGCACGAGCTCCGGACGCCAGCCGCCCATCTCGGTGGGGATAAGCATGGCGACCAGATTCCCGTCCGCATCCCAGGCTTGCGCGGGCGCAGCATCCGGCGGCATATCGAGCGTGATGGTCTGCCCATAGCGCACGGCGACGACTTGCGCCTCGCTGAGGGTCACGGCGGGGATGTGCGGCAGAATCGCGCTGGGCGGCACAACGACTTCGGCCAGCGCATCCGGCGCGGCGAGCTGGTCGAGTGTGTATGCCTGCTCCAGCTGGAACGCACCTACCACTGTCCGCTGCAACGCGGCAAGATGCGCGCCACAGCCCAAAATCTGCCCCAAATCGTAGGCCAGGCTGCGGATGTAAGTACCAGAGGAACAGGCGACTTCGATGCTCACGTCGGGCGGATTCCAGGCCGTGAGTGTGAGGCTGTGGATGGTGACAGGGCGGGGGGCGCGCTCGACCTCCTGGCCCTTGCGCGCGAGTTCGTAGAGCTTCTTGCCGCCTACCTTGAGCGCAGAGACCATCGGCGGAACTTGTAGCAGCGGGCCGCGAAACTGCGCCAACGCTGCTTCGAGCGTCGCTTGATCCACGCTGACGGGGCGCTGCTCCACCACGTCGCCCTCGGCGTCGTAGGTGGTGGTGGTCACGCCCAGGCGGATCCCGGCGCGGTAGGTTTTATCCACGCCGGAGAGATAGCGTGCCAGCCGCGTCGCCGGGCCGATGAGCACGAGCAGCACGCCCGTCGCCAGCGGGTCAAGCGTGCCGGTGTGCCCCACCTGCCGCACGCCCGCCAGCCGTCGCACCGCATTGACGACATCGTGCGAGGTCATCCCGGCGGGTTTGTCGAGGATCAATAAGCCGGTGGGCATACCGCTCGCACGCCTCAAAAACCGGACAGCAAGGCACGCACCGGCGGCAAGGCAGTTGCCGTCGCCACATCAAGCGGCCCAGCGACCGAAAAGCCCGCCGCCTGCTGATGTCCTCCACCGGCGAACATCTTGGCGACGCCTGCTACGTTCACGCTACCCCGCGAACGCAGGCTCACCTTCACCGTGCCATCGCGCATCTCAATGAAGACAGCGATGACACGCGCTTCGCGGGTGTGGTTGATCAAATTCCCTAAATCTATATCTTCATGGTCGGCAATGTCGAGCGCGGCCTTATCTTCCAGATTGAGCGTCGTCCACGCCAAGCCGTCTTCCAGGCGCAAGTTATTGAGCGCAATGCCCCACGCGCGCATGTGGATATACGGCACTACGTCCAACCCCTCGCGCATAGCGGTATGATAATCGCCGCCGGCGGCCATCAGGTGCGTGACCAGGGCCAGCACGTCCGGCGTGGTATTATCGGTGCGGAGGCCGCGCGTATCGCCCAGGATGCCCGTGAGCAGGCAAGTGGCGATATCCGGCGTGAGCGGCACGCCCAACGCCGCGATCACATCCGTCATCACCACCGCAGTCGCGGCAGCGTCGCCCACCACTAAATTAGCATCGCCAAAAGCATCATTGGTCTCGTGATGATCAATGACCGCCAGCGGGATCACGCCGCGCCAGCTCTCCGGGTATAAGCCGCCGGTACGCCGCAGGTCGCTCTGATCCACGGCTACCACCAAATCAATCCCGGCATCAGGCGGCAGCGTTTGTACAAACTCGGCGTGGCCCGGCAGGTAAGCGAAAGTGTCCGGCGCGGGGTGGATGCATGCTACCAGCGGCGATTTCCCCAGCTGTAGGAGCGCCAACCGCAACGCCAAGACCGACCCGATGGCGTCGCCATCGGGTCGGGGATGTGCAAGCAGCAGGGGGCGGTCGCTGCCCTGCAACAGAGCAACGACCTCAGGCATCTGCGTCAAAGTGTTCATCATCTTCACCCAAATCCTCGACACTGGCGTCCGGTTCATCCGCGCCCAGATCGAGCTGCCCCAGGATGGCTTCAATGCGCGCACCGTGCTCTAACGACGGATCGTACACGAACACCAGCTCGGGTATCTTGCGCAAGCGCAACGTCGCGGCCATTTCCGAGCGCAGCCAACCCGTCATACCGGTCAGAACGGCGTGGATTTCGCGGCGATCCAGGTCTGTGCCGTAGAGGCTGTAGAAAACCTCGGCACGGGTCGTGTCGCGGTTGGGAATCACGTCGGTAATCGTCACTATTCCCAGACGTGGGTCGTTGCTGCCTGCCAACAATAGTTGGGTGATCTTCCGGCGTAACAACAGACCCACCCGTTGTATATATTTTTTGCTCATAGTGTTTTCCTCTGAAAATCTCAAATACACATTCGGGCGTCCGCCTGACTACTACTATTTTCGTTATCAGTGGTAAGCCGCTGGCTCATGGAAACTCCATGATATTGCTTGCAACTTGTGGCTGGTGGCTTGTCGCTGGCGTTACACTTGCTCTTGCCGCTCCATCACGAAGAATTCCAGGCGATCGCCTTCTTCGATATGGTCGAAACCTTCGACTTTGATGCCACACTCGAAGTTAGTGCGTACCTCGCGCGTGTCCTTCTCGAAGCGCTTGAGGGAACCCAACGTCCCGGTATGCAGCACCTGATTTCCGCGATGCACCCGTACTTTGGCATTGCGCCGCACCAGGCCATGGGTCACATAACACCCGGCGATGCGCCCCACTTTGGGTATATCGAAGACCGCACGCACCTCGGCTTGTCCAATGACCGCTTCGGCATACACCGGCTCCAACAAGCCCTTCATCGCTTTTTCAACATCTTCAATCAGTTTATAGATGATCTCGTAGATTTTGATCTCAGTCTCATCGGCATCGGCCATATGCCGGGCCGGCGCATCCACACCTACACGAAAGCCCAACACAATCGCGTTAGAGGCCATCGCCAAGTTCAAATCGGATTCACTGATATCGCCTGCCGCCGCATGAATAACGTGGAGTTTAACATCCCCTACCGTCAGGCGTTGTAGCGAAGTGACAATCGGCTCAATAGAACCTTGCACGTCAGTCTTCAACACGATATTGAGTTCTTTGGCCTGCCCCTCGCGGATGCGAGCCGAGATATCATCCAACGAAAGTGGGCGTTGCAGCATAGATTGCTGTTGCGCGCGATAGTCTTCCTGGCGCTTCGTAGCAATAGCGCGCGCGGTGCGCTCATCCTTCATCACTTCCAGGCGGTCACCAGCCACCGGAACATCGTGCAAACCGATGATGACGGTGGGGGTGCCGGGCGGAGCCGTGCGATGCCGACGCCCTTTCTCGTCAATCAAGGCCCGCATCTTGCCCCAAGTACGGCCTACCACGACCACGTCACCCGTGTGCAATGTACCGTTCTGAATCAGCACGGTCGCCAAAGGGCCTTGGCGTTTATCGAGATTCCCTTCCAACACCGAGCCAATGGCCGCACGATCAGGATTAGCCTGCACACACATCTCATCAGCCACCAACAGAATCGCCTCAAGAATATCTTCCAGGCCCTTTTTCTGCTTAGCGGAGACAGGAATGATCATAGTTTTCCCGCCCCATTCATCCGGCACCAGGCCGAGATCAGAGAGCTGTTGTTTGACAAAATCCGGGCGGGCATTGGGTTTATCTACCTTGTTCAGAGCCACGATGATGGCGACATGCGCGGCACGCGCATGATTGAGCGCCTCGATGGTCTGCGGCATCACACCATCATCGGCAGCGACCACCAGCACAGCCACGTCGGTAGTGTGCGCACCGCGTGCGCGCATCGCCGTAAACGCCTCATGCCCAGGCGTGTCCAGGAATGTGATACGCCGGTTGTTATGTTTGATCTGGTACGCGCCGATATGTTGGGTGATACCACCGCTCTCACGCCCCGCCACATCCGTATGGCGAATGGCATCCAGTAGCGAAGTCTTGCCATGATCTACATGCCCCAAAATCGTCACCACCGGTGGGCGGTCGCACAAATCAGCAGAGGCTTCTCCAGCCAATAGTAATTGCCAGGGAGAAAGCTCCGTCTCGGCAGCTTCTTCTTCTGAAAATTCCGGGTAGGGTAGTTTAGCCTCGAAGCCGAACTCGCTGGCGATAATGGCTGCCGTATCGAAATCAATCTGCTGGTTAATACTTGCCAACATACCACTGCTCATCAAACTCTTGATGATTTGGATGGGGGTGACTTTCATCAATTCGGCCAACTCGCGCACGGTGAGCACTTCGGGCACCGTGAGCTCCTTCAATTCATTGGTATCTACTGCTTGATTCATTTATTAGTTCTCCTTTCCCACAACGTTCTCTTTCGGAACAGTTTCACCCGTCGGATCCAGCGAGACGGGCAACGTTGCCATATAGTTCGACAACATCACGCGCTCTTCAGCAATCAGCGCACTCTGCAAAGCACGTTCGATACTGGCGCGTTTGAATGCCAGTTCCCAGCAGCGCTGTTGGCGGCACAGATACGCGCCGCGCCCGTTGCGCTTGCCTGTCTCATCAATCACCAGTTCGCCTTCCGGCGTGCGTACAACACGCACAAGATCGCGCTTGGCTCGCGACGTCCGGCAGGCCACGCAAGTGCGTGTGGGAATGTGTCGGCGGCGTTGTGGGTGCGCAGTCATAGTTGCGTCTCCCTTAAAAATGGTGAATGGCGAATCAAAATTAGCGTAGCGCGAAGCGTCTGCTTCATATAGCTGCGAACGGCGCATGCTCTCCCCGTACCACAGGCTTATGAATTTTAAGAAATTAATCCGTAAATAAGGTTTTGTGTCA